>JAPPNJ010000227.1 GCA_028818705.1 Candidatus Poribacteria bacterium | reverse complement strand
ACAGGCGGAACTGTGTCGCCGACATAACCTCAGCGAAAACCAAGTCTCAACGTGGAAACGGCAGTTTCTTGAAAATGCCGAAACCTTTTTTGAATCTCCAGAGAAGCAGACCGATGCCTCTGTGGAACGCATCGCTCAACTCGAGCAACTCGTGGGGAGGTTGACGCTGGCGTTGGAGATTCAAAAAAAAGCATTGACGTTCTTGGATTGACGCCATCTCAACAGCAACCCCTCGTTGAGAAGTTGCGACCCGATTACTCAATGCGAGAGATTTGTGAGGTGCTGGATTTCAACAAGAGCACCCTCTATTATCAACCCAAAAGCGACCCGTCTGAAGACATCTTGCGAGCGGAAATACAGCAGTTAGCGGCGGAGTATCCCACGTATGGGTATCGGCGTACCACAAAGCTGCTACAGCGTCTGGGATACACCGCCGGGTATAAACGCGTTGCCCGGTTGATGAAAGAAGAAAATCTCTCGGTATCAGTGAAACGCGTCCGTCAAACCACGACATCCTTTGAAGGTCGACAACCCTGGGTCAATAGAGTGCAGCGTCTTGAGATCTCTCGAGTCGATCAAGTTTGGGTGGGCGATATTACCTACGTCCGACTCAAGAGACATTTCATCTATGTCGCTCTGCTCATGGACATCTTCACCCGAATGATCAGAGGCTGGCAGGTCAACCCACATTTGAATACAGTTCTGACGCTGAAACCGCTACAAGAGGCATTGTTCAAAAGCGGGTCTCCAGAGATCCATCACAGCGATCAAGGCGTGCAATATCTTTCAACCGCTTATATCTCAACGCTCAAAGCACACGGTATTCAGATTTCATTAGCACACAGAGGGCGTCCTTGGGAGAACGGGTATGCCGAAAGGTTGATCCGAACGCTGAAGGAAGAAGAAGTTCACCTCAATGACTACGAGGATATTACCGAGGCTCGAGAACGCATCGGGCAGTTTATCAGACAGGTGTATCACCAGAAACGCCCACATGCGGCGTTAGGGTATCTGACACCTGTCGAATTTCAAAGACAAACCTTCTCTTAACTTTGCTAAATTTTGGTCTAAATAAACGGTGGCACTTCAGAGGGTTGAAAATGGATAAGCGAAATTTTGAACTAAAAATTAACAAAAAATGTTCATCGACAATCGCGGCAGTTCCAGCGTCCAATATGCCTTATTTTACGTTCATTGCGTCGTCTAACGTGTTCGCTTTTACAATGTGGACATTTAGGTGTTCCTTGCCACCTAATGCGTTCCAGATACTCAATACAACTCTCTTGATCAGGGAAACGCTCCATGACTTCTATGAGGTTCATACAAAACTCCTTAAAAAAGGAGTTGTGCTATTTCTGCTATTTTGATACAATACAAACTACAGAAAGTAAACAACAACTCAAATTTTCTGTAACTTATAGGGAGGTGGCAGCCTCCCTATTACACTATGTATATTATACCATTTTTACGTAATAAATATCAAGCAAAAAAGTGCCAAAAACCCAGTAAATATAAGGATTCATGACACTTTTTTAACAACTTTCTGCAAGTCCAAACTGACTAATTCCGAAATTCAATATTGATTACCAAAGAAGATATTAAATTCGATAAGGGCCGATTCAAGGCTCTAAGCAACGAAGGAGAGAAATGAATGACAACAGCTGAAATTAAAGCGATGGCGACGGAATATATTATCAATACTTACGGCGACAGAAATTTAGCGTTCGTTAAGGGCGAGGGACCCTACTTGTGGGATGCCGATGAAAAAAAATACCTCGATTTCCTCGGCGGGCTCGCTGTTAATGGTTTAGGACATTGCCACCCGAAGGTCGTTGCCGCGATCCGTGAACAGGCAGGCAATCTACTGCATACTTCCAATCTCTATTACATACAGCCCCAGGCAGAACTCGCGAAACTGCTTATCGATAACTCCGACATGGATCAGTGCTTCTTCTGTAATAGCGGTGCAGAAGCGAATGAAGCCGCTATCAAGTTGGCACGGAAATTCGCCAAAGACAGCGGCAGAACAGACGCTTATGAAATCATCACGATGGAGAATTCGTTTCACGGGCGGACGATGGCGACTATCACCGCCACTGCGCAGCCGAAATATCACGTCGGATTTGAGCCGATGCTTGAAGGCTTCAAATACGTACCATTTGATGATCTCGAAGCGACCGAAGCTGCTATTAGTTCTAAGACCTGTGCTATTTTAGTCGAGCCGATTCAGTCTGAGGGTGGCGTTAATATCCCCAGTGACGGTTACCTCCAAGGTTTAAGAGAAATGTGCGATAAACATAATCTGCTACTCATCTTCGACGAAGTGCAGACGGCTATGGGAAGATTGGGCACTTTTTTCGGTTATCAAAGTTACGGTGTTATACCTGATGTGATTACAATGGCGAAAGCACTCGGTAGTGGTGTACCGATCGGTGCAATGTTGGCAAAACGACACATAGCAGAGAGTTTTGTTCCTGGCACTCACGCAGCGACATTCGGTGGGAATCCGTTGGTTACCGCGGCAGCATCCGCAACCGTTAGAACCATATTGGAAGAGAATCTCGCTGTGAACGCCGTCAAAATGGGGAATTATCTTGCTGGTGGACTGATGGAACTGAAAGACAAGTATCCGGTCAAGGAGGTACGTGGTAAGGGATTGCTTCGTGGCTTGGTTATGGATGTTGATGCCACATCCCTTGCAGCGCAGTGTATTGAGAACGGATTGGTCACGATATGCACTAACGATTATGTTCTCCGATTCTTACCGCCCCTTAATATCAATTCTGGTCATGTTGAGGAGGCTGTTGGCATTGTTGAGAAGTCGATGTCGGAAGTCCTTTAGATGCGATATGCCAGACCCACAACCTTGACAAGTAGCAGCGATCTTCAAATTTTGCCCCGTAGAATGCCACACGCGCATTCTGACGTTGATTCACGGGCAAAATTTGTCTTTGATTTACATTTCGCAACTTCTTTACTTCTGCTTGCAGCTGTTGTTGGCTGTGTTGGGAGTACGGCTACGATTCAGTTGTCACCTGCAACCCGTGCTGAGTTAGATACCATCCTCAACACACTGCAAGTGAGATACGATCTGACGGGTTCTTTGAAAATCACTCGAATGATGGTAACGATTGAAGAGAGTGATCGAAGTGAGGAACTCCGGGAGTTATTGTGGTACAAAAAGTCGGAGAATGGCGGAGAATTGCTCCAGATCCAAGCGTTGGGACCGGTTAATGAACCGCGTGGAGTCGCAATTGCCAATCAGGACAAGAATCAATTCCTGCTTGTTCTTCTGAACGAGCAGAAAGCATACCTTGGGCCACTCTCCGACGGTGTTTTGCGAGAGATTTTTGGTGTGGATCTGCGCGTGTCGGATGTAATGAGTGCTATTTTTGCCAATCCATTCCTTGATGGACGCACCACTGAATCCATATCGGTTGAAAAATCTGGGGCGAAATATGTCATCACGCGTCCGGGTATCCAAAGCGAACACGTGGAGACCATTACGCTCTTTATCCGCGAGGATGAACCGCGAGTCACAGAATGGCACATCCGCGATAAAAACGGCGCGCTTCAACAGCGCGCCGCTTTTTCCGACTATCGTGAGGTGAGTGGCATTCTCCGACCCCACAAGGTCGAAATCGAACGTCCGCTTGACCAGACACGGGTCGCCGTAAAAATAGCCAAAGTCGAACTGAATGTTGAGATCAAAGATAGCAAGTTTGATATTGAACCTTTTCTGGGTGAGGACATTGAAGTAGTCCCTTTGTCTGAATTGGCGGAGTAGTAGACGAGAATCGTGCAAGACATACGGGTTCGCGCCCATGCGAAAATCAATCTCTATCTGGATGTGGTAGGCAAGCGCGAGGACGGCTATCACGACCTTGAAACGGTCTTCCATTCAGTCGATTTGCATGATGAAGTTATCATCCGCAAACAGGCGACGAGGGGTATAACAGTTTACTGTGAACATTCAGCCGTCCCGTGCGATTCCCGCAATCTGGCGCACCGTGCAGCACAATGCCTCAGCGACGAAGTCGGCGGCATCGGGGGGATCGCAATTGACATTTATAAGCGGATTCCCGTCGCAGCAGGGCTCGCCGGTGGGAGTGCGAATGCTGCTGCCGTGCTTCATGGTGTGAACCAACTTTTTGAACTCGGTTTTACACAGGACGTACTGATGCGCCTTGGAGCACAGTTGGGAGCAGATGTTCCGTTCTGTTTACACGGTGGTGCGGCGTTAGGACTCGGCATCGGCGACCGACTCACGTGCCTTCCTGCGCTCTCTGATGTGTCCCTCCTTCTTTTAAATCCGGGGATTGAGGTTTCGACAGCATCGGTTTTTAAGAAATTAAAGTTTTCCTTGACAAAGCGCGAAAAGACAAGTATAATTATAAAGACTTATGTAGAGAAGGGTGATATCGTTGGCGTCGGAAAAAACCTTTACAATCGTCTTGAGGTCCCGGTTTTTTCCCAGTATCCTGAAGTTGCCGCGCTAAAAAACGAGTTATCTACGCAGACTGGGTGTTACGGCGCGTTGATGTCAGGGAGTGGTGCTACGGTGTTCGCTGTGATGTCTGATAAGGATACTACACACCGAAGCGAATTACACTTCAAAAACAGCGTCAGTTTTTGCACATCCACGGTGACCAGTCCTGTTGGTGTGTATGTATATTGATGAATTGAAGGGCGGTGGCCAAGCGGTAAGGCACAGGTCTTTGGAACCTGCATGCGTAGGTT
>JAPPNJ010000230.1 GCA_028818705.1 Candidatus Poribacteria bacterium | reverse complement strand
AGCGTCTACATCCCCAGTCTAAAGACTGGCGTTTTGACGCTGAAGAAGATGATAATAGAGCGTGGGATTCGGTCGCATCTTCAAAGAACTTTACTTATAAAGCAGAGGCGAAACGTCCTTGGAGCCCTAAAACTATTCTTGAGTTATTAGAACAGACCCGTCACGAATTTGAAAAACTTATGGGACCGGGACCTGACGTTGTTATTCAAGTGGAAGATCGAATCTGCGAATCTAATAACTACGGTGCGCGATCTGAGATAAATCGACAAATTTATTCCCTTCGAGAGCACTTCAGAGAAATTAAAATTATCTGCGAACTTCCGATGGAATTTGGTTACACAGAACCAGAACAGGATCTCGCATACCATTTTTTCGTCCATGAACTTTTTCATTGCTGGATCAGTGGGCCAGTATCCAGCCGCTATGAACCGAGCGTTGAAGCGATTACGCAGTATATGACGAGTTGGATACTCGTTTACTTGGGATGGTGCAGCGAAGATTTATGGGTTCAAGAGCAAGTTAGTTGGCAGGAAATAGCAGAAACAGAAGATCCACCATACACGGCTATCGCCATATACAAACTCCTATTCGACGAGATGTACACCTATAATCCAGAGAATCTATTTGCTTTCTGTAGAGATTTAGCCGACTGCTTCTATCAACAACGGGCCCGAGAAGAAATAGACATCCTACCGATCTTGCAGCACTACTTAGGAATAGAGTTGGCAGAAGATTAGAAAAGCACCGCCTCATTAATAAAAGCCGTTTTCACAGAGAAAACGGCTTTTGGGTTTATAAAGTCAACAGATGTTAATATGCTGGCAAAATCTCGTGGGATTGTCACAAGCATCCGACACACTGTTTGAAATCTAAATAACCTGTCTTTAAGAAGGCATCCATGTCCGTGGGGCAATTCCCTCCACATGCGTTTTGACGTCCACAACCGCCGGTCTCCCTGAATCAAGTGCCTGATCCAGCGCACTCGCGAGTTCGTTCGGTTTGTTGACCGTGATTCCGAGACACCCCATCGATTCTGCCATCTTCGCGAAGTCTGCATCCGGGAACAACCAGAGTTCATCGGAACCAGGTGTCCGACCCCCGTAAACCCCCTCAACACCACCTTGCTCTTGGTTCAGCGAGTGATTATTGTTCACAACTATGACTGCGTTAATTCCAGATTTCATTGCTGTATCAAGTTCCGTCATGTGATACCAGATACCGCCATCACCCGTGAAACAGATCACAGGTCTATCAGGTTGCGCGCATTTTGCCCCCATTGCTGCGGGGAGACCCCATCCGAGCGAACCCGAACAACGTATGAAAGATTGATCGGGATGTTTAAAGTCAATCATTGTACCGGTCCAGATGCCTGAATGTCCTGTGTCGGATACGAGAATCGCATCCGATGGTAGGTAGTCAGTAAGTTCACGGCATAGCCGTTCTGGTAGCATAGGAAGCCGCTCGGAGTTCACCTTCTCACTGACTTCCTCTTTCCAGTTACCCACTAATTCCTGGACGCGACTTACCCACTCAGTGCGTGGTGCTCCATTCTGTGCCTCGGCAATTATCCGACGCAGTGTATTCCTGACATCTCCCTGCATTCCTAATTGGATCGGATAATTCCGTCCGAGTTCATCAGGATTGATATCGAGTTGTATAACCGGCGTACCTTGCGGCGGAATCTGGTATCCGTTGGTTACCTGTCCGCCAGTGTGACTCCCGATAAAGAAGACAAGGTCTGCTTCGCACACAGCCTGGTTGGCGCATGCACGTGAGTATGAACCCGGCGTTCCGACTGCCAGCGGATGGTCACTTGGAAACATCGCCTTTGCATTTAAAGATGTCGCCACTGGAATTGAAAGTTTTTCTGCCAATGCGACAAGTTCCGCTCTTGCATCCGACGCCGTTACACCGCCACCGGCCACAATGATAGGTCGTTTCGCATCAGCGAGTATTTTGATAGCCTCTGCTACTTTTTCCGCTTCTGCCTCGGGTCGGAACGGCGGTAATTGCGTAAACGCCTCTTCAATGATTACCTCAAGTTCGCCTTCTCGATCGATAACCGAGGATCCGGCAATACCTTCAAAATCAAGATGTGCAGGTCCTGGTGTCCCTGTTGTAGCAGCTCGGAAAGCTTGGCGTAGATAGAAGGGGAGCTGCTCTGGCGTAGCCACATACGCGCTATATTTGGTAACGGCAGAAAATGGATTAACGTGGTCTACCTCTTGGTAGGCGTGCCGTTGTTGATTGATCTGGTTTTCCTTGCCAGTCAGTGCAATCACTGGTGAACAAGCGAGATAGGCATCTTGTAGCCCGGCGGCGAGGTTGACTGCTCCAACCGACTGTGCCATACAGAGACTGGGAGCGCGGTTCACACGGGCATAGGCATCAGCCATATACGCTGCTGCTTTTTCACCGTGTGTCTGAACGCGTTTGATTCCGAGCTTTTCCATCTCCATTAAAGCCCGCGGTCCGATATAGGGCATAAAAAAAGCGTGCGTAATCCCATATCCGTGGACGGTATCAGCAATAAATTTAGCACCTGTCATTTTCGGCATAATTCTTTCTCCTCCCTTTTCGCGTAACTTGCAAGCGATTTTTAAACTTACCTTGCGGTTCGGTCAGGTAGGTTCTGTGTTGAAAGTGCCTTTCCGTATATCTAGTGGAAACACCCAAGCAAAAACCCTGCGCCGTTGTTGCAGGCTACGATTTCGTACGAATTTGTCTTTGCAACACGATGTGAGATGCATTTTACCAGTTTCCAACGTAACTTGCAAGCGTGAACTTAGAATGAAAATAAATTTGGTAAGAAATCTCAGAGATGCTATAATTACTTCACCGATCCGGATAGCCTTGAGACCATACCACAAATTTCTCATAGAATCGGAAACATGTACGCTTTCGCAAGGAGGAAAGCTATGAAAAGGTTATTTCATCTCCTCACGCTCATCCTGATTATTGTAACACTCTCACACAGCGGATATACAGCACCAGTCGTCACGGACGGACTTGTAAGTTATTGGACGTTTGACCAGAAAGACGTCGCTGGCGGCGCCGTCAAAGATGTCTGGGGCGAAAATGACGGCAAAATTGTTGGTGCCCCGAAGGTTGTAGGTGGGAAAGTCGGAGATGCCCTCGAATTTGATGGGAACGACGATTATGTTAATCTGACAAACCTCGGTAATTTTGGTGAACAGGTAGCTTCGTCTACCTTTGAAGCTTGGGTTAAAACGAGTTTCAAGAAAGACTGGACGACGCTTTTCAAAGTTCTTGATCAGGGTTGTAATATGGCATGGGCAATTGATGTCAATCGGAGCGCGAAAGCAGGTTTTCCGCTTGCTGAGGACATTGTCCACTACTACGTTCGCCAGAAATCAGCGGCGGGATGCAATGCGATCGCTGTTGAAATCGAGTTTCCATTATCGGACGGTAAATGGCATCACATTGTTTTTGCAATTGAAGACGCTGGCAAATCCGAGGTTAGCATTTATATGGACGGCGAGTCACAAGAGGTAATTGTCGGTTCTGCAAAAGATCTCGACACCTTTATTCCGTTTGTGGAGCCGGTCTATATCGGCGCGGCGAACAACCGTGGAAAGGTTGAGCGTCACTTTTCCGGTCTCATTGATGAAGTCCGCATTTACGATCGTCCCCTTACTGCTGATGAAGTGACCCAGAATTTTGAATCGAAAATTGGGTTGTCCGTTCAACCGCCGGGGAAACTCCCTATTGTCTGGGCGACACTCAAGACAATCTCAAAATGATGGACAAAACGTCTTTAGAACGCCGAAATCTGTTATAGTTCAGACGCACGTTGTTTCTCCGCAAGGTAAAATTAAAAATATGCTCACACCTGATGAAAAATGGTTCTTTGACCATCACGGATTCATTATCCTTCGCAAAGTCGTTCCACCCGAAGATATTGAACGAATGGTTGAACTTGGCAACCAATGGCACGATACACCTCTGGATGAACTGCCACCGCCGCTTACGTCCACCTCCCGGACAGGTGACACTTCACCGACGATTGCACATTGGATTAATCACATCCAATACGGCGATGCTGTATTCCAACGGCTTGTGCTCAACTTAGAGATTATGCGGGTGATTATTGCTCTCACGCGCGGCACCCCTTGTCTCGTTGATTGCGCCCTAACCAAGAATTACAAAACCTCTGACGACATTACATTTCATGCCGCCGGTCAAGACTATAGTGTTGAAACATCAGGACCTCGTGCGGGTTTCCTTAACGCTGCCATCTCCTTGGTTGACATCCCACCCGGAACTGGTTTCGTTTGTCTACCGGGCAGCCATAAGCGTAACTTTGAGCCACCTGAAAATCTCTCTATTTACGACGGACCACCTACTGTCATCAACGTTCCTGTCGGCGCCGGCGATTGTGTTATCTTTACAGAAGCCCTCTATCACGGCGGAAGACGTTGGACAGAAGACTATCCCCGCTTTACTATCTTCAACCGATATATTGATAACGGATCACACAAAAACCTTCCTATTGAAAGCTATAAACATCTGATTTCCGACGAAGTCTACGAATTGGAACACCCCGCAATTCAGGGGCAACAAAAACGGGTCGTAGAACGAATTATGAATGATTTAGAGACACGTTGAGAGGAACAGGCAGACATCCGAAACTTAGGTCAGTCCTTCCAACTGCAAAAGAAATGGTTGACTTAACGCACGAATAATGCAATAATTTTTTCCGAGATCCAAATGTGAGAGCAGTGAGAAAGTTAACTGTCATGTGGAGTGAATTGAAAATATCTCAATAACCAGGCAGTTAAATGAAATACTACCAACAGCCACTCTAAATTTAAACATTAGGGCATTTTTCAACGTCTTAAAATTGCAGACACACATGAAAAGTCAATTCATTGCATGGTGCGGGATATGGATAGGTATAGCATCGGATACGATCGTTGAGAATATCATGGCACTCAATACCTTGGAGATCTTCGTTGATATAGGCTTGATCCTTACTTTTGCCCTCATATCAACATATGTCTGGCGAGCTTTAACATCTTCTCTGACGCTGCTGAAAGCCCGAATCTTAGGACGCTGATATATGGTCATTTTTGAGTTGAGAAGCCACACCGGTAAAAAGGTTACGGGCATCGTAGGCCTCCTATTAGCACTTCTAAGTATGTCTACAATGTTTTCAAAACTAAATATTTTTTTAGAGGGCGAAACGGTTTGTGTTATTATGGCTTCGGCTTTTTGGGGGTTTGTCACACTCTTTGCGCATCTAAAAACGAATCATCCATTTTATCAAGTACTCTGTCAAATCTCATTTTACATGACATTAATACTATTGATAGGGGTATCAGTGTCCCTATACGTATAAACACAAAATACATGAGGAGCAGAAATTTGCACTACCAAAAACCGATCTTTCGTCGGCTACTCATCTGTCTTGCTTTGATCGCCCTTCCTATGCTGGCGATTGCTGGCGACTGGCCAACGTGGCGAGGACCGAATCAAGACGGCACCTCATCCGAAACTGGGTTAATCTCAACTTGGTCAGTTGAAGGCGAAAACCTTCTGTGGCAGACAGAATTTATAGGACGCTCAACGCCTATCGTTCTCAACGGCAGGGTCTACGTCATCGGACGCGTCGGCAAGGACATTACTGAACAGGAACGGATTGCCTGCTTCGACGCAGAAACCGGCGAACTGATTTGGAATTATCAATTCAACGTCTTTCATACCACCATATCTTTCAACCGTGTGGGATGGACAAGCCTTGCTGGTGATCCTGAAACAGGTAATATCTATGCACACGGGGTCCAAGGACTTTTCTTTTGCTTCGACAAAGATGGGAACATACTTTGGTCGCGCTCGCTTACAGAGGAATATGGACGCATATCTGGGTACGGCGGACGCGTTCACACACCCGTTATTGCAGGCAATCTCGTCGTGATTAGTTACCTTAATTCGGGATGGGGTGCCCAAGCAGCCACACGCCACCGGTATTTTGCCTTCGACAAACGCACTGGCGAACTGATTTGGGTTTCAACTCCCGGCGGCAGGCCGTTAGACACTACCTATTCCACCCCCGTTGTTACCAACATCAACGGACAACAACTCATCATCGGCGGTAATGCTGATGGTGGTATCTACGCCATGAAACAGAATACTGGAGAGATGGTTTGGGGCTTTAAACTCAGCCAACGTGGTATCAATACGTCCGTCATCGTCTCAGGCACGAATGTCTATGCATCGCATAGCGAAGAGAACATAGATAGTACCGAAATGGGACGAGTTGTGTGTATTGACGCAACTGGCACTGGAGATGTTACCGAAACCCATGAAGTCTGGCGATACGATGCTGTCAATGTCGGTTATGCTTCACCTACGACTCAAGGCGAACATCTCTATGTAGTGGATAACTCTGCTAACGTTCACGCTGTTAATATTGATACAGGTGAACTACGCTGGATGCACAACATCGGCAAAGTCGGAAAAGGTTCTCCTGTCTGGGCAGATGGTAAACTCTATATCACGGAAGTCAATGGGGGCTTTGCTATCCTTCAACCAACCGAAGGGAAATGTGAGACGCTCAGCACGCAAGAGATACATCGATCCGAAGAAGACCACTACGTCGAAATTTACGGTTCACCCGCTATCGCCGATGGACGTATCTATTTCACGACTGAAGAACGACTCTACTGTATCGGGAGGAAAAACTAATTCATGAGAAAATATCTACCTGTTTACGCTTGTTGGTTGTTGATTGTCGGTTGTTGGTTGTCGGAGATCGGTTGTGCCAGCAAAGAAATGGTGCCAGAGCCAGTGAAACCCGCAACTCTCCCTGCTGTCTCGCTTCTGATTACGCCTGCTGAAACCCTCTCATCGGGTGAACCTGTTGAGCTCCAAGTTGTTGGTTTCGATGTGAACGGAAAACGGACACTTCCCTTTGAGGATACAACACAGACGCAAGCCTGGAGCCAAACCGGACTAACCGGAACACTCCATGTTACACCTAAAAGCACTCAATTCACACCCGACACAAGTGCTGGCGCACAAGCGGGCACGATCACCGTGGAATCGGGTGATATGAAGGCGACGGCTCGGATTCGCGTTATTCCATCACTCCCATGGACAGAGGATTTTGAGACAATTGAACTCGAAAAAATACCGACGCACTGGATCGGCGCGACTGGAAAGTTTTTTGTGCGCGAGAAGGACGGTAATAAAGTTTTAGTGAAAACACCCGTTCAGCGTGGATTAAACAGATCTAATGTCTATCTCGGTCCATCAACAATGAAAGATTATCAAATTCAAGTTGATTTGATGGGCACAAGAAATAAACGGAGACTGCCAGACTTGGGATTAATCGCGAACCGCTACACGCTGGATATGATGGGCAGACACCAACGCTTGCAAATCCGCTCGTGGGCATCAGACTTACGTATGGCAAAGACAATTGACTTTGCGTGGGAGATGGATGTCTGGTATACAATGAAAATGATGGTAGAGGTTACGGACGATAAAGCAGTGATTCGCGGCAAGGTATGGCGTAGAGGTGAACCAGAACCAGCAGAATGGACCATTACTGCCGAAGATCCGTTGCCGAATCGCGAGGGGAGTCCCGGTATTTACGGCTACTCTGCGACCGAAATCTACTACGACAACCTAAAAGTATGGTAATTGGTTTTAACCATCAACTCGTGCTTTAACATTTATAGCGGAGGCGAGTTGATGGTTAAAGTTATCGGTTTTCAGTCCAGAAAGGATTGTAAAACTTACATGCCCGTAAACGCTATATGCCTTAACTAACAACCAAAAGGCGGCGTAGCAGCCGTACTGACAACTGATAACCCAAAAGGAGTCTTTCAATTGAAATTTATTTGGAAAGCACGATTTATCTACATCATAAAACTCGCAGTGCTCCTCGTTTTTGCAGTATCTACCACCTCCGCAGAAAAAGAGATTGCGTTGTGGGGCGGCACATTGAGCCGTAACATGGTCTCCGACGAAACAGATGTCCCTGCAAGTTGGGATTTGGAAAGCGGCGAAAATATCAAATGGGTAGCAGAACTCGGTTCGCAAAGTTACGCGGGCCCCCTCATCATCGGTGGAAAAGTTTTTGTCGGAACGAATAATAAAGCACTTAAAAATCCCAAATTGACCGGCGACCGTGGGAACATAATGGCATTCAACGAATCCGATGGTAAATTTCTCTGGCAATCTACCCACACCAAACTCACCTCAGGTAGAGTTAATGACTGGCCTCTACAGGGAATTTGTTCGACTCCGTATATTGAAGGCGATCGCCTCTACTACATCTCCAACCGTTGCGAAGTCGTCTGTATTGACACGGAAGCGTTCCTTGATGGTGAAAACGACGGTCCCTTCACCGAAGAAACAGAAACAAGCGAGATTGACGCTGATATTATCTGGAGTTACGATATGATGGACGAGTTAGACGTCTTTCCACATAATCTCGCCACCTGTTCACCACTGGCTGTTGGCGATCTCCTTTTCTTGGAAACAAGCAACGGTGTTGATGAAGGACATATCCACATACCATCACCCGATGCCCCGTCTTTCATCGCTTTGAACAAACACACTGGTGAACTCGTCTGGGAAGATGCTTCTCCGGGTGAAAGTATACTGCATGGACAGTGGTCAAATCCGGCTTATGGTGTTATCAACGATGTACCGCAGGTTATCATCCCCGGTGGCGATGGCTGGGTTTACGCTTTTGCGCCGGAAACCGGTGATATCATCTGGCAGTTCGACTGTAACCCGAAAGACTCCGTTTGGGAACTCGGTGGACGCGGCACTCGTAATAACATTATCTCGACCCCCGTGGTTTATGACGATAAAGTCTTTATCGCTGTCGGTCAAGACCCAGAGCACGGCGAAGGCGTAGGTCACCTCTGGTGTATTGATGCGTCCCAAACCGGTGATACTACCGAGACCGCTGGTATTTGGCACTTTGGTGATGAGCAGTTTAATCGTACAATGTCCACGGTAGCCATCGCTGATGGACTCCTCTACATCTCGGATCTGAGCGGATATCTCTACTGCTTGGATGTAAACACGGGGGATCTTTACTGGAAATATGATACCTTTGCTGCGATCTGGGGTTCTCCCTACGTCGTAGATGGGAAAGTCTATCTCGGCGACGAAGATGGCGATGTTGTTATCCTAAAAACAGGTAAAACGAAGCAGGTGCTTTTTGAAACCAACATGGGTAGTGCTGTCTATACCACCCCTGTGGCAAAAGATGGGGTGCTCTATATAGTAACCCGTAATACATTGATTGCAATAGAAGAGAAGAAATGAGTTTTTCCAAAAAAATTGCTGACGCCCGAATAGCACTCGATGCCCATGTACGGGATATGGTCGAATGGCATTTTAATCCGGAGACCGGTTGCCCGTTTTGGTTGGAGTTCGCTGAAAATCTCGATTTTGATCCGAGAAAAGAGATTAGTGGGTATGCGGATCTCAAACTCCTTGGGCACTTCCAAGACGAATGGCTACGCGGTGGCCCCGTCCGACGTTGGGTCCCGAAGGCTTACGCTGATAAACCCATTTATGTTTTTGAAACCGGTGGCTCAACAGGCGTCCCCAAGTCGCGCATCAGCATTCATGATTTCCATATCGATTATGAAATTTTCAGTAAAACGCTTTCCGATGAAGGTTTCCCACCCGGTAGTGACTGGCTCATGTTGGGTCCAACGGGACCGCGTCGGTTGCGACTTGCCGTCGAACATCTCGCCCAACATCGTGGTGGCATCTGTTTTCTTGTTGATCTCGACCCGCGCTGGGTAAACCAACTCGTGCGTTACGGAAAAAATGAAGAATTGGACGCGTATAAAAACCATGTCATCGGACAGGCACTCAACGTGTTGCGTGCCCATGAAAACGTCCAGTGCCTCTTCACTACACCGAAATTGCTGGAAGCGTTGTGTGAGAAAATTTCCTTGCCAAAAGTCGGTATTAAAGGTATCTTTTGTGGAGGCACCGAGATGGATGCGCAATTCCATCGCTTTGCTCGCGAGGAACTCGTTCCCGGCATAGATTTTGTTCCGACCTACGGGAATACCTTAATGGGTTTAGCTACCTGTAAACCGTTCGATCCGGCGGATAATTACGCTATTATCTATTATCCACCGCAACCGCGCGCTATCATTGAACTGGTTAACCCAGAAAATCCGGAGGAACCTGTTGATTACGGTGAAACCGGCCGCGTTATGCTCACAACACTGACAAAAGAATTTTTCATGCCCCGTTTTTTGGAACGCGACGAAGCCGAACGCGCTAAACCCATCCCCGAATACCCGTGGGACGGCGTTGAAAATCTCCGCCTGCTGACGGAACTTCAAGAAAGTGTTGTCGTGGGTGTTTACTAATACTTCTGCCTGAGTCCGAACTAAATCACTCCAACCAAGAGACAAAGTGATGATAGACTTTAGTAATGCTCTCAGCAGTACAGCAAGTGTGGCAGTACAAGCACATTGGGATCCGATCGCGGATGCCACCTATAACTTGCATCAACCAACACAAGAACAGCTTGATCGGCTCAAAGCGAGATGGCCAGAACCGGTGGATATGGAGTGGGAGCAGGCATTAGAACTGTTTAATCCCAAACCTGCACACCCGTTGAAGGAGTACAGCACGACAGATTTTCAAGTCTTTCTTCCACCCTCAACCGCTAAGGTAGGGGATGTCTGGGATCTGAATCCAGATGGAATTCTTCCTTTTCTCCGCCAGTTTCATCTGGGTGCGACAACGGAGTTTAGAATCTACAGCACAAGGCAAGGAACGTATGGTTCAAAAGGTAAGAAAGGGGTAAAAGCGTGCCTGCGAGCTCTCTCATCGGAATATGCTGAGATTGTCTTTCGAATTCACGCGTTGTTTACCTTAGATGGTCCCGACGCCCGCTTCACGCCTGCACAATTTGCTGGGCGATTGGTGCTGGATCGGAAGGCGGGGACGATTGTTAAGTTTTCCCTACATCTTCCGTCACGCAATAGTAATGTAGATATTAACGCGTTTGGTGCAGCGGATATAGTTTTTGTTCCTCGTATGGAGCTCTCTGCTTCATCTGATACATCTGTACATGAAATAACGTGGAAAACAGCCATCACTGAGGCAGAAACCCGCAAAAAGTTAGCGACTGCATTCTACAAGTTCGTTGAAATTGAATGGATCCCGATTGAAGATGTGGTTGAACTCGCGAAAAGAACAAATCGTCCGATCCACGCGTTAGTTTTATTTGGCGCACTTGATGATGAGTCATGCTGAGGAACAGGCAAAAGTTTGAGGGCGGGTCCGCTCTCCTCATCGAAAATTATCAAGTTGCTCAATGTGCACTTTGCGAACACTTGGGTTTTACTAAGGGAGTTGCCTGAAATTCAAGACGGTGCGAAAGGGTTTCCTGCATCTGTCCTGGCTACAAAACTTCAAGAACACTTTGTCTATCCGGTGGACTCACTCATTCTGACCCCGGAATTGGAATTCATACATCACTTGCCAACAAATAAGTTTCTCAAGTCGTTTCCCAGTAGTGGACGGAAATCCCAATATTTAACGTGGCTAAAGTCCTCTTTAGCACAAATATATAGATAGACACCAAAAAGGAGTCTGATATGATAACGAAAATTGAAAAACTCTTCCGGTCCCCTTATTCGGTGCCGAACGGTTTACAGGTTACAGAAGACGGTTTGTGGATCGTCGACCAGATTACCGATAGAGTTGCATTGGTTGAGATTACGGCAGATGAGGACTATACCGTTCCGAAGCTCATTCGTGATATTCCGAGCGAATCCTCCAATACGAGTGGTATGACGTACGGTGATGGTGCACTCTGGTTAGCCGCAAACGGACCAGGAGAACGCTGGCGCCCCGTCCGGGATACAGATGCCGAGACAGGTGAGGTTTTCAAAGTAGACCCCGCTACTGGCGAAACCTTAGGACGCTATCCTATACCCGATGGTGGCGGCACACATGGCATTGAATACGACCACTATGATGAAGGCCATCTGTGGGTTCAAACACTCAAAGATCAAGTTACACATAAGATGAAAATTTCGGATTGGTCTATACAAAAGACGCTTCCACTCCCTCATGGACGTGGACACGGTATGGTTCGCGTCGAAGATGGACTCTGGTCAACACATACCTCCGATAGGCTTATTGTCAAACTCGACCTTGAAGATGGCACACCGATGGATCAGATTTATGTTCCTGAAGATTGCCCTGAACCTCACGGTTTGTCCCTCTATGAAGACAATTTTATCTATTGTGATGCCTCGTCAGGGTGGGTAGGAAAGATTTCATGGTAAAATGGTATTAGTTGTCAGTTATCGGTTTTCAGTGAAGACCCTTATGATAGGAAAAAGCATTCTGCTCATCATGAACTACTCTTATTAGCCGCCTACTGACAACTATCCCCTAACCTCTGACAACCGACAGCTGACCACTATTAAAATGATGGCAGCCTGCAACAACGGCGGAGGCGGTGGGCACCCAAAAATTGCTATTAAACCAACTGCCTGATTTAACGCCTTGCGAATTAGGAAAAAATGATACACATCCCAATTCTACGTGCAGGACGTTCCTACAGAAGTCTGAATACTATTCGCGTATCACATATCAAGACAGGCGAACCCTTGGTCGAAGTGAGCCAAGCGAACCGTGGATTGATAGCGAAGGATCTTCTTGATATTGCTCTCCAAAAAGAGATACTCGGACAACGTCCTGTCGCTGAACTGATTTCCATCTGCAAGGAGGCGGCGCGCTATTTCATAACGGCGACGCTGCCTCTTGATGGAGCCGTTCAGTCCCCGACAGATTATATCCAACAGGTCTCCGGGACAACCGGTTTGCCTGAAGCACTGTGTCGAGAAAATTTGTTCAAAATCCAAGGCGTTTTGGAAAACATTGATACGGTTTTAGACGGACTCACCCGCGGCTTGGATTTACAAGTCCTTGACACTGGCTGGGGAGTCCAAAACGGACACACGCTGAGTTACGTCTGTGAGACCAACGCCTTGGGTGCCGTGCTGCCGAGCAATTCGCCGGGCGTGCATTCATTGTGGGTGCCAGCTATTCCGTTGAAAGTTCCGCTCGTTCTGAAACCGGGTCGCGAGGAACCGTGGACTCCCTATCGGATAGCACAAGCATTTATCGCGGCTGGAGCGCCAGTGGAGGCGTTCAGTTTCTATCCTACCGATTACGCCGGTGCCAACGAAATTCTCGTCCGATGTGGACGCTCCATGCTTTTCGGTGGAGGTTCAACCGTTGCGCCATGGGTGAACACACCTCGCGTCGAAATCCATGGACCAGGACGGAGTAAAATCGTCATCCACGAAGAAGCGCAGAACAATTGGGAACAGTACCTCGATCTTATTGTAGAATCGGTCGCCAAAAACGGTGGTAGATCCTGCATTAACGCTTCTGGTGTGTGGGTAACAGCAGACGGACGTAAAATCGCCGAAGCATTGACAGAACGCTTAGCCCGTATTGCGCCGAAACCGCTTGACCATCCAGAGGCAGGTATCGCAGCGTGGGCAAATCCGAAAGCAGCCCACGGCATTTCGTCGCTGATTGATCGGCATCTCAAAGAACATGGTGCAACGGAATTAACAACTGGAGATAGAGTTGTTGAGTTAGATGGCTGCACCTTCCTCAGACCGACGGTCATCTGGTGCGAGGATACGGAACACCCATTAGCGAACACGGAATTCCCTTTCCCCTTCGTGACTGTTGTCGAAGTTCCATCTACGGAGTTAGTTGAATCTATGGGTGCGACGCTGGTAGCCACGGCGATTACAGAAGATGCGTCGCTCACACAAGAACTGATAGCAACGCCCCTTATTGACCGACTGAATTTAGGTGCGATTCCAACAAATCAGATTTCTTGGGATAGTCCGCACGAAGGAAATCTGTTTGAGCATCTCTACAGACAGCGGGCATTTCAGCTTGGGTAACATCCTGTATTCCGTGGAAACAGTCTGCGGTAGGAGCAATCTGCGAATTGCAGTTTTGTAGATGCACTTTGAATCGGATTTTTCAGAAAGGATGTTCGTGATTCTCTCCCTTGTTAATATCATCAATTTTATCCCAAAAGCGCAAAGTGTCGTAGCGAACCTGACTGTATTGGAGAAAACACAGCACCAACTATCAGAAGAGGTGTTCCGGATAATAAAGATAAGTATCCTAATGATCCTTTTGATTGGTAAATGAGGGCTATTTATACGTCTTTTGCTGATTAGTTTTCAAGTTTGAAGGATTCCATCTTTATGCTATCCTAAGGAGTTTTAGCGGATGCGCCTCTCAGACGGATTTCTTATTTTTATACTACTCGGTTATTTCGCTTGCATCGCCTGTGACGAGGCACAGCTGGTAATGAAACCTGTCCTGCCACCCGAACTCTCAACCCCCGGCATACGCATTGAACCTATAATGCCGACAGAAAAAGGAAAGCCCGCACACGGCTTCGGCACACGCTCGGTCCATATCAACGGCATCGGTGTGCCAGTTCTCAAAGATGAGACCCTCAAGACGTTTCCCCTCAACACGCTTATCACCATGGAAGTCAATAACGACACGAACACCTTCGTCCAGCACGTTGCCATCATGAAGAAAATGGATGACCCAGCGTCCGCTGCACACAATGGGTGGCGTTATACCCAATACACACGAGAGACGGAGACTGCGAAGTTTATGGCAGTAGGGGGCGATGTTCCGGGTAGCACGAACGAGAGTTGCCATGCTTGCCACGTCGAAGCTCCTAAAGACAGTGTCTTCACGCAACTCCCCGTACCTGACAGAGCGGCTGAAGAACTACTCCCCGAATCTGAACCGGAACCAGAACCCACAGAAGAACAACCTCAAGAACCGCCAGAGACCCAGACCCCTGAAGAAATCGATGATGATCCTTTACCACCTAAGAAAAGAGGGCACAGTCCCGAGAGCTAAGTCTACACCACATAGACATAGCACATCAACCTTCATTCGTCTGAATCAGGATTTACAGGATTCAAAGATGAACAGGATTATAGAACTTTCTGGATTGACAACCGGTCTTCGAGGAATTACCAAAATATCTCCACATTTCATTCTGTTGCCGCACTCAGCAGCGTAATCTATGGTAGATTTTAGAATTACTTGGACATCACAGATCGGAAATAGAAGAAGTCGGGAATCGGAGTGTTTTTGATGGGGTGTTTCCCCCCTCCTAGAGAAAAGCTGAATGGTCCTACCCAACCTTGAAAGCGCTTGACTCTGTTAAAGATGTTTGGTATCCTATTCTTTAAATTGAAAGGAATATACAACATATATGACCGATAGTCCGAATGTCATTCTTATCTACGGTGATGATCTCGGACGTGGTATGCTGAGTTGCTATGGACAGCAACATTTCGAGACACCGAACATTGACCGCCTTGCAAACGAGGGAATGAGATTCAACCACGCCTACGGTTGCGCTTTTTGTGCGCCCTCCCGCGCCAGTATGCTGACTGGGCTCCACGACTGCCACAACGGGACATGGACATATACACAGGGTGGACTCTATGACAGAATAAGTGCGGGTGAAATGACGTTGAGTCAAATTACGGAGTTGCTTCATACAACCGGACTTCAAGCGGATCCTGACGATATTTTCCTTGCACAAATCGCTGAGGAAGCGGGTTACGTTACAGGACAGATCGGGAAACTGGAATGGGGTTTTGCCACAACAGGTGCACGCATCCGTCGTCATGGCTGGCAGTATCACTACGGTTACTATGACCATGCGCGTTGCCACGGTTTTTATCCACCTTTCCTCTTTGAGAACGGAGATCCAACGCACATTCGAGGCAATACGCATGCAGACTGTGGCGTGCACCTGGATTGGGATTCTGAGGAAAACAGAGCGCGCCGCCAGAATCGACAAGGGAAAGTAGTATACTCTCAGGATATTTTTAACGAAAAGATTGTTGAATTCCTTCGCGCTCACCAAGACAAACCTTTCTTTCTCTATCATCCCTCTCAGCTGCCACATGGACCGATTGCTATTCCTGACATCCATCCAGCGGTGAAACATTCTTCAGAGCTAACAACGTTTGAGAAAGAGTACGCTTCCATGATCCTAAAACTGGGAGACAGTGGGGATTATCTTAGACGAACTCGAACGCCTTGGGATTGATGATCGCACGATGATTATTTTTTGTTCGGATAATGGTCATGAAGTGTATGCTTTGCAGGAGGGACGCACTTCCGGTCGAAGAGCGGATTTAAACGAGGAACCCTTTGACGAAATCACAACGAAATTCTATTCGGAGACAGGTGGCGATGTTTTTAATGGGAACGACGGTATGGGCGGCTTGAAGTGGTCGAGTTGGGAAGGTGGCACGCGGATTCCTTACATCGTTCGCTTGCCCGAAAGAATCTCGCCGGGGAGCGTTTCTAATCACAGGATCGCTAATTACGATCTCATGCCGACACTCGCCGACTTCATCGGTGCAGAGTTACCAGAGGGGAAAGATGGCGTGTCTTTCTTACCGACCTTACTTGAAGAATATGAAATGCAACAGAATCGTGAGTGGATTGTATATGCCTCTCGTCTCGGTCCTGCATTGGTAACACCAGATGGCTGGAAATTACGGTATGTCAACAGCACGGACAGTTTTCAGTTATATCAACTTAACGACGATTACCGCGAAGAGAATGACCTTTCACCAGATCACCCCGACCTCGTTTTTCGACTCAGTGAATGGGATGCTTAATGCTTGTGATGGCGATTATCGAAATGGCACGCCCCAAGCGCATTTCGCACCGTATCCAGATAGCAATTAGCCCGATTCTTCCAATTTCAACATACCAGAGAGGATTGTTTTATGCTGATTATTGATGCCCATCTCGATCTATCGATGAATGCGTTGCAAGGTAACCGTGACTTGCTGAGTTCTGCCTATACGATCCGTACCCAAGAGGTCGGTATGCCCGGTAAGGGACGTACACAAGGTACCGTTGCTTTTCCAGAGATGCGTCAGGGACGAATTGCCCTGAGTTTCGTTACGCTGTTTGCTCGCTCCACCGGTAGACCCTCCCCACATTCTGATTTTGCCTCACCTACCCAATCCTACGGCATTGCCCAAGGGCAATTGGCTTACTATCGCGCTTTAGAAGAAACAGGACACGTCCGTATCATCACAGATAGCGAAAACTTAGACAGCCATATCGAAGATTGGCGGACTTGGGAGAGCGAAACGGCAGATGATGTAAACGATGATAATACACCACCTTTGGGATTTGTAATTAGTATGGAAGGTGCCGATCCGATTCTTCATCCGAGCCAACTGGAGGTTTGGGTTAACAGTGGCGTGCGACTCATCGGATTGACGCATTACGGTCCGGGACGCTATGCCGGTGGAACAGGCACAGAAATTGGATTGACCGAACTGGGTCCACCGCTACTAACTGAAATGGAACGTTTAGGTGTAATCCTTGATTTGACCCATAGCTCTGATCAGGCGTTCTGGCAGTCGTTAGAACACTACAGCGGATTAGTCCTCGCCAGCCATAACAACTGCCGTGCCCTGGTTCAACACCAACGCCAATTCAGCGATGCGCAATTACGTGCGATCTTTGAGCGGGATGGGGTTATTGGTGCTGCATTTGACGCTTGGATGCTACAACCGGGTTGGATTACTGGTGAAAGCCACAACTCAGGGGTTACCTTGAACAATGTCGTTGATCACATTGACTATATCTGCCAGTTGTCGGGTAACAGCCGCCACGCTGCTATCGGGACAGACTTAGACGGCGGCTATGGTCGTGAGCAGTCTCCGAGCGATTTGGATACCATTGCTGATCTACAGAAGTTAGTAGGATTATTAGAGGCACGTGGTTATAGCGATGACGATATTGCTGCAATCATGCACGGTAACTGGCTTCGGTTCCTACACGATGCATGGGAATAGATAAGATCGTGGTAGAATTAATCTTTAAATCCTGACAGCAATAGGCATACTTTGAAAGAACGAACACACGTTGATAGTTATTAAGCGGAGTCTCTATTTAATATTTCTGTAATTTATAAGGTAAGAATAGATAATTCATCAATGGAAATTTTCCACACAACTTCAATGTCTACACCAAAATAGTTATGAATGAGTCTATCCCTTGTCCCAGCCATCTCTGTCCAAGGTACATCTGGATACTGAGTTCGGAGTTCAACGGATAGTTTTTTAGTTGCCTCGCCAATAATTTCTATATTACGGATAACCGCATCCTGTGTTCGCGTATCCGCAAGAAATTCTTTGTATGTCATCTCACGCGTATAAATTTTGATACGGCGCACAGCTTCCTGAATATCATATAGAAAATCTTTATCCGCTCTATTAGACATAGACGATACTGTCCCTGATTGATTGAGCAATATGTGGAACCCGGATCCCTTGAAGACCACCAACAGTGAGAACGTCTACTGGTTTTCCAAGAAGTTCTTCAAGATAGTCGGCAAACTCCATGAATCTAAAACCCAACGGTGTTTCAAATTCGACGATGATGTCAATATCGCTGGCTTCAGTGTATGTTCCTTTAGCATAGGAGCCGAATAAGCCAATCCTCTTAACGCCATACGCCTCGGCAAGGTATTCGGATTTTTTAGAAAGGATGTCTGTGATTTTTTCTTTAGTTAACATCATCTGTTTTATCTCCAAGGTCCGCTGACAATACGCTAAGAGTAAGGTATCATAGCCGACCAAACTAACTTAGACGAAAAGTATAACACAAATTATTTTACTATGATTCCATCGAGTTGTCAAACTCTTCATGTTTTAAGCCGAGAAGTATGTACTGTCATTGGAGTTGGATTAAGAGCAACTGCCTTAGAAAAGTCTGGACAGTTGAATTTTTCTAAAAACTTAATAATGAGTACAAAGAAAAGCATCGCTAGCATTGCATACCTCGTTGGAAAGGAAATCCACTATGCACCGAATGCCCAAGGTTCTCGTGTTAATTGTTATTGGAGCGTCTGTTTTTCTGATAAGCAGCTGCACAAGTATGAATCGTCCCGTTATTGACATTGGATGGAAAGGTTTAAGCGGCCAATTCGGTTTGAATAAGCAATCTGATCCCGTCCGACACGTCCAAGGCGGTGCGCGCTTGATTTTGGCTTACGATCCCAAAAGCCAAGCTATCAAAGGACATGTGGAGAACATGACCGACCACACATTGAAACGTGTCAGGGTTACAGCCCGCTTATCCAATGGTATAAAACTCGGTCCAACGCGCGTAGCAGATCTGGCGCCAAGGGCAACGCGGGAAATCAAGTTTGCTGAGATAGACGGAGATTTTACGGGTTGGACGGCACACGTTGAAGTCGGCGGGAGTGAGGATTAGCGGGCTATTTGACGAACAGATCCAGGCAAGGGAATTCACAGCAACCCGTCGTATGCTGATTCTAAAATAGGACCTAAACCACAAACAGATACAAAGACGCGGGGCTTCCCCTGCGTCTTTTTTTATTCCATCCCGTGATATATAGTAAATCACACCAACTTGACTTTGCCGCTTAACTTCTGGTATTATGTTAATAATCGGGTAATATGATACTGGATAGAAATCTACCAAAATCGACTAAACTGTAAGGGGCAATATGCAAGTGTTTGACGCCGAATTGACACAACGGGTTATCTTTGGCGACAACAGTATTGAAAAATTAGGTGAGTTGACTCGTGCCCTCAGTGGTAGTCACGTCCTTATTGTGACGGATCGCGGTATTGAAAAGTCGGGGATTCTTGCGCGAGCCGTATCAGCGTTGCAAAGCACTGGGATTGCCACTTATGTTTTTGTCGATGTTACGTCTAACCCTACAACGGAAGATGTCGAAGCAGCTGTAGCAGTCGCGAAAGCCGATGCCCCCATAGATTTAATTATTGGACTCGGTGGTGGCAGCCCAATGGATTGTGCGAAAGGCGCGAACTTTCTACTCACAAATGGCGGCAAAATGGAGGATTACTGGGGCACCAACAAAGCAAAGCGACCGATGCTCCCGTCTATTGGGATTCCGACGACAATTGGCACCGGAAGCGAAGCACAATCCTTTGCACTTATCGCGCAGCGAGGGACGCACATCAAGATGGCATGTGGGGATAGAAAGGCAAAATTCGGAACCGTGATTTTGGACCCCACACTCACTGAAACTTTGCCGAGATCCGTAGCGGCAGTAACAGGCATAGATGCCATTGCCCATGCGATCGAAAGCTTCGTCTCAACCAGACGGAACTCGATGTCACAGATGTTCTCACAACACGCATGGCAGTTGTTAAACGCGAACTTTGAAGCAGCTCTGGAATCCAAAAGTGGTTCAGCACGAAGCAACATGTTATTCGGTGCCTACCTCGCTGGACTGGCAATCGAAAATTCAATGTTAGGCGCTGCGCATGCATGCGCCAATCCATTGACCGCAAGATACGATATTACCCACGGTGTTGCTGTTGCATTGATGTTACCACATGTTATTCGATTTAATAGTACCGATGCAGGAAAATTCTATCGCCAATTTCACCCAGACGGCAGTTTAGCGGACAGGATTGTTCATTTAAAACAGATTGGTGATTTACCGAACACATTACGCGCTTGTGCTGTCCAACACACCATTACCCCAACCGATATACCGATATTAGCAAAAGAGGCATCAATACAGTGGACTGCGCAATTCAATCCACGTCCTCTGAATATAAAAGATTTCACAAAACTCTATGAAGCAGCTTATTAATATAAACCGCTCTGTATGCCAACTCGTTGTGATATGCGTGATGCTCCTACTGTTCTTCATTGGACACGCATCTTTTGCCAATTGGGCAAGTTTTCGTGGGAATCCACAACTCACCGGTGTTAGCAACTCCGAACTTCCAGAAAATCCTCGGCTGCTCTGGACTTTTCAGGCAGCAGATATGATTGAATCCACCGCCGCAGTCGTTGATGGTACCGTCTATGTTGGCGCGTTAGATGGCTTCCTCTACGCAATTGACGCACAGACAGGAAAAAAAAGATGGACGTATCAGGCGAGCGGATCTACTAAAGCATCACCCTCGGTTGATAACGGAATAATTTACTTCGGTGACAGTGAAGGCGTCTTCCATGCAGTAGATATTTCGACGCAACAAATGAAATGGCAGTTTAAGACGGAGGGAGAGATTATATCATCAGCAAATTTTGTTGGTGACCGTGTGTTATTCGGTTCGTATGACGGATTTCTGTACTGTCTCAATCGAGAAAACGGAGAACTGATTTGGAAATTTGAGACGGAAGGTTATGTCCACGGTACGCCCGGGATATGGACACAGTCTACAAAAGAAACCGGTGAAGCAAGAAATTTCACCATCGTTACTGGATGCGATAGTTATCTTCGCGTTCTCAACATCAGCGACGGAGCACAAACCCAACAGGTTGACCTCGGGGCTTACGTGGGTGCAAGTCCAGCAATCTCAGGAGATTACGTTTATTGTGGTACATACGGTTCTGAAATATTGGGGGTCAACTTAGATACCGGGGCGATTGCTTGGCGGTATCGGCATCCGAAACGGCGCTTTCCATTTTTTGCCTCCGCTGCTCTTACGGATAACGCGGTTATCATTGGTGGACGGGATAAGATGGTCCACGCGCTTTCGCCCGAGACTGGAGAATCGCTATGGACTTACACAACGAAATCTCGTATTGAGTCCTCGGCAGTTATTGTAGGCACGCGTGCTTTTTTGGGAACAACAGGTGGCATGCTCATCGCTTTAGACGTGTCCACAGGAGAATCGGTGTGGGAATTTGTAACGGGTTCATCAATTGTGGCTTCACCCAGTGTAGCTGATAACAGACTCTACATAGGGACCGAGGACGGGATTCTCTATTGTTTTGGAAAGTAGTCTTTAAGGATAAATCCATCAAGGGGAATTTCTCAGTAATGAGCATCATAGGAAGATATACCAACTTTATGAGGTCTATGCGTTGCCGCAGGATTAGAAGATACTAACGCATATTTAAGACAAAGGAGCAAAGATAATGCCTAAAACAAAACCGGAACCGGCAACAGCAGGAATAGATTCAAAACAGACGACCGTTGGAAGCGTTTTCGTCTCGAACTATCCACCGTACTCTACTTGGGGTGAGTCAGATGTACCAGAAGTAGAACGAGCACTCGGCGAACAGCCGCGACCTGATGCCACGCTTGGGCTCTACCTCCACATCCCTTTTTGTCGGAAACGGTGTAAGTTCTGCTATTTCCGCGTTTATACCGATAAAAATAGTTCGGAAATCGACACCTACCTGAATGCCCTCGCGAAAGAGATTGAACTTTACAGCAAACAACCCGCAATCGCAGGCAGACCTGTGCGTTTCGTCTATTTCGGAGGTGGTACCCCGTCCTACATCAGTGTCAAACATCTCACAACCCTTGTTGATAGAGTGAAACGGGTGATGCCGTGGGATGCTGCTAAAGAGGTGGCGTTCGAATGCGAACCGGGAACCTTGACAGAAAAGAAAGTAGACGCCATCAAAGGGATCGGCGTGACCCGACTGAGTCTCGGCGTCGAGAATCTAAACGATGAAATTCTTGCTGAAAACGGCAGGGCGCATCTTTCAAAAGAGGTGTATCGCATTGTGCCGTGGATAAAGTCGTTAGCGTTCGATCAGGTTAACATTGATCTCATCTCAGGCATGATAGGCGAGACGTGGGAAAGTTGGCGTGAAACGGTCAGCAAAACTATTGAACTTGAGCCAGATAGCGTCACTATCTACCAGTTAGAATTGCCGTTTAATACTGTTTATTCTAAAGATCTCCTCGGTGGTGACTCCCTTCCGGTAGCAGATTGGAAACTCAAACGTGAATGGCAGCAATATGCTTTTGAGCAGTTTACGGAAGCCGGTTACGCGCAAGCCAGCGCGTACACAGTGATTAAGAAGGGTAAACCGTGCGAGTTCGTCTATCGCGACGCAGTATGGCGGGGAAGCGATATGATAGGTACAGGCGTAGCTTCTTTTTCACACCTCAGTGGGATTCACTTCCAAAATGCTCCATCATGGGGAGACTATCTCAGCCATCTTGAGGAAGATAGACTTCCGGTTTACCGCGCACTGAAGCCTACAGATGCGGAACGGTTAACGCGAGAGATGATTCTGCAACTCAAGCTCGGAAAAATTAGACCGTCCTACTTCAAGGCGAAGTTCAATGCTGATATCCTCACGCTTTATGCCGAAGCCTATGGGAAACTGCAGAACGACGGCATGCTACACGTCAATGCTGAATCAGATGAGATCCAATTGACGCAACGCGGCCTGCTCCGAGTCGATAGTTTGCTTCCAGCGTTCTATGCCCCAGAATACCAGAACACACGGTATACGTAAGAACGTTATCCAATAAACATATTTTTCAGTCATGGAAGGAGTAAAAACGTGGATAATAAACTAATCGTATCTAACCCATCAATTATGATGGGCAAACCTGTTATTGCGGGTACCCGCATCACTGTCGAATTAATCTTAGAAAAGTTTGCAGCGGGTGAGACAATTGAGCAGTTACTTGAGGCGCACCCACGTTTGACCGAGGAAGGTATACTCGCAGCGTTTCACTTCGCGTCTCAAGCTCTTCGAGCCGACGTTGTATATCCAATAGTTGAAAGAAATCCATGAAACCAACTAATCACATCAACTATTCTTAATTTTCATCATTTTCATTAATTAAACTCAAGAAACATGGATACAAAGGCTCAATTACACCGTCTGCGCGAGATGCTTGCCTCAGTATTAGAGACAAATGCTTTCTACCAGCAAAAGCTCACTGAAGCTGGGATTACAGGTCCAAACGACGTGCAAACGTTGGAGGATTATTGTCAACTACCCTTTACCACAAAGGCAGAACTGAGTGCAGATCAGGTATCACATCCTCCGTATGGTACAAATCTCACCTTTCCGTTAGAGCATTACACCTCCCTCCACCGCACATCGGGAACAACCGGTGCCCCTCTACGATGGTTGGATACAGCAGAATCGTGGGACTGGTGGGGTAAGTGTTGGCAAGAAATCTACGACGCTGCAGGTGTGACATCAGCAGATCGGCTCATGCCCGCTTTCTCGTTTGGTCCGTTTATTGGGTTCTGGAGCGCATACCACGGTGCGCAGCAACTCGGGGCACTCACAATCGCAAATGGTGGTTTCACCTCGGGTCAGCGTATTCGTGCCATCCTCAGCAACGATGTGACAGTACTTATTTGTACACCAACCTACGCGTTGCGACTCGCTGAAGTTGCAGAAGAAGACGGGATCAATCTCCGCGAAGAATCTTCGGTTCGGGTCACCATTCACGCCGGTGAACCCGGTGCCAGCCTACCGGCAACCAAAGAACGGATTGAAAACAGCTGGGGGGCGCGCGCTTATGATCACGCTGGCGCAACGGAGGTCGGGGCATGGGGTGTTATGTGTGAACCACAGGCAGGCATCCACCTCAACGAAAATGAGTTTATCTGTGAGGTACTCGATATAGAAACCGGGCATCCAGCAGACGCGGGGGAATTAATCATCACCAACTTAGGGCGAATTGGCATGCCGGTTATTCGTTACCGGACTGGAGACTACGTTAAACTCAAATCAACACCGTGCGAATGTGGTAGAAAGAGCCGTGTTCTTGAGAGTGGTGTTATGGGCAGAGTTGATGATGCGCTCATCATCCGTGGTCTGAATGTGTATCCCGCCACGATTGAAAATATTATCCTTGAGTTTCCAGAGGTCCGCGAATTCGCTGTTCGCGCTTACAACACAGAAACATTCGATGAACTTGAAATTCAGGTTGAGTCTACAAATCCACGCCCCATGGACACCGCCACTGCTGTAACTGCTGCTATCCGAGATATTTTAGGCTTACGCGCCGTAGTCCAATCAGTGCCGCTCGGCACGCTACCGAGATACGAACTCAAGTCAAAACGGTTCACCGATCAGCGAAAAATAGACTGAAACCGGACATATAAACTGATGTTCCAAAATTACACCACGCTTGTCACGACACCGAACCCTATCCTCACGCCCATCTTTTTCACCTCAAATCGGGTACCGATTTCCATCACTAACGGCAGGTCAAGTGCGATGGTGATATGCGCGTAAGCCCCCGACGTCAAAAGAGAAAGTTCTGGTGGAAGTTGCAGATGTGCCGGGACATCAACACCCCATAGGAAAATATCAGGTCTATCGTTTTCTATGAGCGGGCTATGCGTACCACTCTCTTCAAACGTCAGTAGATAAACGAGCGCAGTAAACTCAGCGTGCGATTTGACAGTCTTCGGTGCACAGAGTACCTGCCCGACGGACAACCAATCTGGTTCAGATTCGACCCGCACCTCACTCCCATCGATACCAATTATCCGCGTCTTGATTCTGTCTCCCTTACCGACAATATCCACCGCTTGTCCGACAGAGAGTTGACCTTGCATAATTTCGCCTCGCACGGATACACTCTCTTTCGCCGCCTCAGCAATCTCATAAATTGGCATAATAAGCGGTAAGTGTTCGGTATCCACGGGTGCGGGCATTGTGCTGTTCATCGCGACGACTAAATCAACAATCGGTTGCCATTGAGGAGAGGTAATTCTATCGCCTTTATAGTCCAACGCCTTACGTACATCGCCGACGATTATGGGTGTTGTTTCTTTCCCACTTCCATACACATTTAGGAGTTCCTGCATCTCTTGGTGGCAGATGTCTACGATCTCATCGTCCTCTGGCACATCACCCGTATTGAGGAAAGCAAGCACTGCGGGTAGATGCATATCACTCGTGAGGCGGAGATGTGCTTCGGAGTCCGGTGTAACACCTTCAACGGCGTTCACTACCCAAATCGCGCTTTGAATTCTCGGTGAACCGCTGATTAGCATCTTGACTACATCAAGGGATGTCTCGCAGTCGATTTGGGTGTAAAATTTGCCGCTGGTCTCATAATCAATCGCACGATAGGTGATACCAACCCCTTCTCGGATTGGATGATGGATTGGGAATTGTGCTTCAAAATCGCTGTCTCCATCTGTGTGAATTGCCCCGATTCTCGCGATGACTTTTGCCATTGCGGCGGTTAACGTCGTTTTACCGTGTCCATCTGCGCCGAGGGTACAGATAGGCAGCCTGTTATGCGCATTTTCTTTTTTCTCTGTCATCTCTTCTCTCCTAATAGCGTAATTTTTTTACTGCGATTTCCGGCTCATTATAGCACAAAACCGTGAATTAGACAATAATGTGATTAGAAGACTTGTTCCATCCTTTACTGCAATAAGGATAGAATTCTGTGTTAGAAACATATATATTGAAAGAGAGGTCGCGATGCGGAGATCGTTCCTACAGAAAAGGAAAAATTTGCTAAACACCCCAAAGCATGCTAAACTATTAACGTTTTATAATCCATGATTTCGGGTGCGAGACGACGCTTATTAAAATAAAAAATGTCAAACCAAAAAATCTATGATCGCAATAAACTTGCGAGCATTCTTCAACAAGCGAAATCAGAGGGTTCCACTGTTGTCACTACTAACGGTTGTTTTGATATCCTGCACTTAGGTCACCTTCGGTACTTGCAAGCAGCACGTCAACTGGGTGACCTGCTCGTAGTGGCGGTTAATAGTGACAGTTCGGTACGGGAGCTGAAAGGCGAGAATCGTCCACTTGTTCCTGAAGCAGAGCGGGCAGAGATGCTCGCAGGATTATCGTGCGTCGATTACGTCGTCATCTTTCCAGAACTCACGCCAATTTCGCTGCTTTCCGAACTCAAGCCGAACATCCACGTTAAAGGTGGCGACTATAAATTGGAAGAACTAATTGAAAGAGACATCGTTGAAGCAAATGGTGGTAAAGTTATTGTCGGTCTGAATGTTCCCGGTAAATCGACAACCAACCTTATCGAAGTGATATGTGAACGGTATCAAGATACTCATTCCGCAGACGCACCCTGAAACTGTAGGAGGGGTTTCTAACCCCGACAGAGGAGGCAACCATAGTATAATGCAGATAAACGATTCATTACGTATTGCCGACTTGAAACCTCAGATTGAGAGGCTTTTTGAGTGTTCAGGTCAAAAGATTTTAGCCATTGAGGACACGTGGCCTCCTGAAAAAGGCACACCCGTCTTCACCGTTGCTGGTACTTATACAACACGCGGTTGGACAGAATGGACACAAGGCTTTCAATTCGGCTCAGCTATCCTCCAATTCGATGCCACCGGTGATGAGCAATTTCTTGAAATAGGCAGACAGAACACAATTGAGAAGATGGCACCGCACGTCACACACATCGGCGTGCACGATCACGGGTTTAACAACGTTTCCACTTACGGTAACCTCCGTCGATTGATGCGGGAGGGTGTGATTCCGTGGAACGATAGCGAAATGGATTTTTATGAACTTGCATTGAAAGCCTCCGCTGCCGTGCAGGCGAGTCGCTGGACCCAAATCAAAGATGGAACGGGGTATATCACCTCTTTCAATGGTCCGCATTCGCTCTTTTCAGATACGATCCGTTCTCTACGGGCTTTAGCACTGGGGCATACGCTGGGGGCGGTGCTGATGGGTGAAGGTGATGTCGCTATCAGTCTGATGGAACGTCTGCTCCATCACTCTCAAACGACGGCAGCCTATAACGTCTATTACGGCGAAGGACGTGACGCTTTTGACCTACGTGGACGAGTGGTGCATGAGTCTATCTTTAATACGAACGATGGAAACTACCGCTGTCCGAGTACACAGCAAGGATATTCGCCGTTTACGACGTGGACACGCGGGTTGGCATGGATTGTTACCGGCTATGCTGAGCAGCTTGAGTTTTTTGATACACTATCTGCAGATGAACTTGAACCTTACGGTGGATACGCATTGGTAACAGCACACATGCGTAAAGCGGCGGAAGCTACCGCTGATTTCTATATTGAGAACACTGCACAAGATGGGATTCCGTATTGGGATACGGGTGCTCCGGGCTTAGCGGAACTTGGTGATTATTTCGTAGTTCCTTCGGATCCGTACAATGATCTTGAACCGGTGGATAGCTCCGCGGCAGCGATTGCAGCACAAGGACTCATTCGACTTGGCAACTATCTTAAAAAACATGGCGAAGCAGAGGCAGGCAATTCCTATTACCAAGCGGGTTTGACGGTAGCCAAGACACTTTTCGCTGAACCGTATCTGTCCGAAACTGACACACACCAGGGATTGTTGTTGCACTCGGTGTATCACCGTCCCAACGGTTGGGACTATGTACCGGAAGGTCGGAAAATTCCGTGTGGAGAGGCATCGATGTGGGGCGATTACCATGCCCGTGAACTCGCAGTGATGTTATGGCGGGAGATAAACGAGAAGCCGTATTTGACGTTTTTCTAATCTATATACAGATGAAAATACGATGAACAGAATACATTTCCCATTTAAACTTACGATTCGCGAGAATCCACATATGGACACCATTGCCAAACAACCGTTCAGTGCTGAAATTAACGTTGAGAATTTCGGACCTATCAAAGCAAGTTGTGTGGATTTACGACCTTTGACAGTGTTTGTCGGTCCTAGCAATACGGGGAAAACCTATCTTGCAACTTTGGTATATGCTTTGCACGGTGCTTTTAACAGTTTGACGCATCCGAGTCTCCTTTCGCCGCTGGGGTCAGGAAAAGTTATGGATATACTGAAACATCTGATGAACAGCACGACAGCAGCGACAGAGGAAATTCAAGAAATGTTCAACACATTAGAAAAGAATGAACAGCCTTTTAAACTGTCGGATATGCCAGTAGAAATGCGCGAGCATCTGTCTACCCTTCTCAAGGAGGATACAGGTCTTTTTAAAGGCGTGCTGCAGAAACTTCCGGATGAACTCAAAAATTGCTTCGATCTCGGTTCTATCGCAGAGCTAAACCGATTGATTGACGAACAATCGAATCAATTTAACATTGGACTCAAAATAGGTAGCGAAACTTACAAGCATTGGGGCATCCAGATGACACACTCCGAATCAGCAGAAATTGATATAGATGTTTCACATTTTTTGGACGATCCGATGCCAGATTCTTTAGTGCTTCTACCCTCAGGGTGGTCAGTATCTGGTGGATTGGATGATAATAACACCACCATGAAAAGCATCGGCTATACGATCCGAGATAGGTACTATCTACCGGCATCTCGGAGTGGTATTATGCAAAGTCACCGCATCATAGCAAGTTCACTTGTCACGCGCGCCACCCGGGTTGGATTAGAACGGTTCCCTGAAATGCCAACACTATCTGGTGTCGTCGCGGATTTCATGCAAAAAATCATCCAGTACACTGAAAGCGGAAATGGGCACCCGGAAATGGAAAAGATCGCTGAAAGTTTAGAGAGCAACATGCTTGGAGGACAAGTACGTTTAAAACCTTCACTAAGCGGTTATCCAGACTTCCATTACGCGTCAGGTGGTGCAGCGACTGAACTCCGTCTGAGCCAATCTTCCTCAATGGTATCTGAGCTTGCTCCGTTGGTTTTATTTCTCCGGAGTGGTGTTAAATCTGGAGACATGCTCATCATTGAGGAACCGGAAGCGCATCTGCATCCCGGTGCCCAAGCAGACATGGCAGTTATCCTCGCGCGCTTGGTTAGGGCGGGGGTACGAGTGATTGTCACAACACATAGTGATTGGCTGCTTGAGGAAATAAGCAACTTAACGCTTGAAGGACTATTGGGTGAAGAAACTGATGAGATGGCAAGTTGGTTGTTACCAGACGAGGTCGGCGTATGGCATTTCCAAAAAGACAAACCAGTAGAGGAAATTCCCTTCCATCCCAGAGAAGGCATATCTCCAGAAGATTATGAGGATGTTGCTGAAGGACTTTACAACCGATCAGTGAATCTTCAACAGAAATTTGAGAAGGAGAAAGGTGAAAGCAGGCGTGAATCTTCATGAGGCTCTTGAGGAGATTCGTCAATGGGTCGGGAACAGAAACGCGACATCCTATACCAAAGAAGGATGTCGCGTTTCTATGGCGAACATACCCTCCGATCGTGTCGTATTGGATGTAGACCTTGCTTTCCCAACAGACAGAGCAAATACAAACCAATGCGATTTTATTCTTTTCTACGTGGACACTGCTCGGAGCAGCCTAATCGCAGTTCCAATGGAGCTTAAACAAGGTGGTGTTGATGCGTCAGAAGCAATTGCACAATTACAAGAGGGGGCGCGCATCGTAGATCGCTATATTCCAAATGACGTTGATATGAATCTGATTCTTGTCTTGGTTCATGGAGGTAGCATGCACAGAAGTCAGCGAAATCGGCTTAGGACTTCAAGAATCAGGTTCCGAGGTGCAGAATTTCCAATTAATACAACGCGATGCGGACATACAGGAAATTTAGCACAGGCTTTGGTAAAGTCAAGTAAACGTTGACTTCTTCCTTCAATTATTCAGCAACCTGCTCAACCTGTCCTGTTTCCAGTGAACGGTTCGCTGCGAGTGTGACAGCAAGGGATTTGACGGCATCCGCATAGGACGAAAGCACCAATCCTTGATCGTTTGCTTCAATCGCTTTGATGAACTGCTCAACCTGTCGGAAGTAACCCGCTTCCGTGCCGGTATAGTCAATTTCCTCGCCGCTAATCTGACCACGCAATCCGAGATCGTGTGTGAGTTTGAGATAGAGGTCGTCACCTACCAATTCGGTTGCGAAGTTGTCGTGTGCGCGAGCAACACACGTACTGGTGATACTGCCCACCGCCCCACTCTCAAACTGCATGTTGCAAACGGTACATTCCTCAAAATCCGCGATACCCTCGGAAACGCCCTTGATACCATACGCCTGAACACTTGTCACATCGCCGAGAAAATAGCGGATGAGATCGAAGACATGGGTTGTCTGCTCTACCATCTGCCCGCGGGATACGTCGTATTTCCCCCACCACGGGTGGTTGATACCCATTCGCGTGAGGAACCGTCCAATCCCCATAGCAAGTTGTCGATCTCCGACCAACTCCTTCGCCTTTGCTGTAATGTCGCTATGCCGCGCCATATAGCCGACTTGACTGAGGACACCGGCTGTATCAATTGCATCGCGGGTACGTTGGGCAGTTTCTAAATCCTGCGCAACGGGTTTAGCAACGAAGAGTGAGGCACCAGACGCTGCTGCATCCGCAACCTGTGTGGTGTGTGCACCTGGTGGGATACAGATAAAAACGACATCGGGTTGCTCTTTCTGCAGCATTTCACCATGGTCGGTGTATGCTGTTGCATTTTCTTCAGCGGCGATGGTTGCTACGCGCTCTGCGTTTATATCGCAGACTGCGGCAATGGGACGTTCGAGTTGCTTGAGGCTTTGGCGGTAACTTCTGGTGATGCCACCAACACCAATAAAGGTAATTTTCATACAATATTCCTATCTTTTTAGTGTAAAACGAGACAGGGCGCGGTTCGGAAATTTCGCCCTACACTCTTGGTTAATCATTAGCTGGGATAGCAGCACCTAATAACTCTTGGTCTGAAGCGGGTTGGAACCTTTGCTCTGGATTTTTTAGGAAGATACGGCGTAGATCCGTCGTGATGGCATATAATCCTGGCATCACGAACAGCGTCATCAATGTTGCAACGGCGAGTCCGAAAATGATCGTATACGCCATCGGCATCCATATAGGCGACTTGCCGCCTAACCCGATTGCCATCGGAATGAGTCCGAAAATCGTCGTCACTGTGGTGAGAACAATTGGACGCAATCGGAGACTACTACCTTTCAGAATAGCGTACCACTTGTTATACCCCTTTTCTCGGTACTTGTTAATGAAGTCGATAAGAACAATTGAATCGTTCACCACAATCCCCGCGAGTGCAACAATGCCAAACATTGCGACGACACTAAGCGTCGCATTGGAAAGGAGGAGGCCAATCATCGCACCGATCATACCGAATGGAACAGCAAACATAATGATAATCGGTTGTATAAAGGATTTGAATTGTGCACCCAATACGACATAGATGAGCAACAGCCCAACAATGAACAACTTCCACAACTCAGAAAAGGATTCTGTAATTTCATCAAAAACCCCTCGAAAATCGAGTTGGTATCCCGGATACAAAGATTCTATATCAGCAAATGCGCTGATGAGCGATTGATTCACTTTAAAGGCAGTCGTCTTTTCTCTATCTACCGAGGCATAAACCGTAATTGCCCGTTCTCCATCGAATCGATGGACGTCTGTGTATCCCTTTTCCACCACGATGTCCGCAACATCCTTGAGTGGAACAATAGCACCAGTGGGTGTTGCAATCAAGAGGTTATTAAGTTCAGCAAGATTTGTAAGTGTGTCCTCTTCATATTTGACGATGACATTAATCGCCTCGTCTGCTTCACGATAGGTTGTACCTTTAGCCCCATCAATCGCTGTCCGAATGGTTTGCGCAACCTGAAACGTGGTTAATCCATATTGATATGCTTTCTCCTGATTCAAGTAGATGTGCAGTTCAGATTTTCCGATGCTGAAGTCATCTTGGATATCGTAAACGCCATCTATCTGAGATAGGGCTGTCTTAAGAACGCCAGCGAGTTCAGTCAGATTCTCAAATCTCGGTCCTTTTACCTTGACTCTCACATCTGCTACTTGTGGTGCACCCCCGTCCTGTGTAACGAAACTCAGCCGCTCAATTCCACTAATGGTTGTGGTTTTCGTCCGTAGTTCTGCGATGATCTCATCCACACCACGGGTGCGTTTTTGCTTTGGTGTGAGCTCGACGATTACCTCTCCTAAATTTGAGCCGTAGGTAACACTTCTTCTTACCAAACCTGACATAAATGTGTGTAAACCGACATTGCTGACGACCGCATCAACTTCAGTTGATGGAAGTCTTTTAGCCATCTCTTCAATTTGGACAATTACTTCTGTTGTTTCCTGTATTCCGTAGGAAGGTGGCATCTCGGCTTGGACATAAAATTGTGGGAACTCTTCACCAGGGAAGAGTTCCCTGTCAAGAACAAAAAATGCTCCAATGCATGCAACCAATCCGAAGAAGAGAACACTACCTACAAACGCATATCGGTGTCGAATGGTTATTTTCAGGATTCTAACATATCGGTTCCGAATTAATTCAAAAAACATGGCAAACCACACGAAAAAGCCGACAATGCGGACACCGAGGGTGAAACCCCTCGGAGACTCGGTTCGGAGATTTTCAAGCCTGCTGCGTCCTGTGCGAATTTTGGTTTTTCCCCATTCAGCGACGTGTGCTGGTAAAATTACGAAGACTTCAAAAAGAGATGCTATCAACACCAGAATCGCCATAACCGGCACGATCCGCATAAACTGTCCAGTAACACCAGACATAAACATCAACGGTCCAAAAGCACAGATTGTCGTCAAGCTTGCTGCTACAACGGGCCAACCGACCTCTTCCGCACCACGAATGGCGGCAACTTTTGGAGGTTCACCTGCCTCAATATGCCGGTAGATGTTCTCTATGACAACAATAGCATCGTCAACAACGATTCCAACGACTAAAATAAGTCCAAACAGAGAGACACCGCTGAGCGTATAACCGGCAATGGACATAAACCAAAACGTTGCCATGAATGCCACCGGTATGCCGAGTGCCGCAAATAGGGCATTCCGCCATCCAATAAAGAGAAGGAGCATTAGCACAACAAGCACCAAACCGAAAAATGCATTCGTTTCAAGGATACCCAATCGTTCTTTGAGAACAACGGAATAGTCATTAACAACCGTCAACTCAGCACCTTCAGGGAGATCCGTTCTCCGATTGTCGACTAATTCTCGAAGTTTAGTAACTAATGCAATTGTGTTTCCCTCAGTCTTCTTTTGCACACTCAGGCTAATCGAAGGTTGTCCATCAATTCGCGATAGCGTTCTCACCTCCTCGTAGGTATCAGAAATCGTTGCCACATCTTTCAGGCGGAGAAGCGTACCTATCGGCTGAACAGTGATGAGAGTTTCGCCAATAGTGTCCAAATCAGTGAATTCTCCCATTGTTCGGATCATGAATTCTGTGCCTCGCAGTTCCATTGTGCCGGCTGGAAGATCCAAGTTGTTTGTTCCCAGCGCGGTAATGACCGCTGAAATTGGGAGTCGATATGCCTTCAATCGATCCGGGTTCACCTCAATCCATATTTCCCTCTCACGGAGACCTGCCATTCGGACAGAGGCGATGTTTTTAAGGTCCGAGATTTCATCTTTGAGATTTTCAGCAATATCCCGCATCTGCGTTTCCGCAATATTTCCACCTACAACAATCGTCAAAATAGGAAAACCAAATGAGATATCAAATTCTTCGACCCTCGGATCATCCAAAATCTCCTTTGGCAACTCATTTACCTGCTCAACAGCGGTGCGTAGGTTTTCAAGTTCCTTGTCAAAATCCCGGTCGCTTATCTCCTCAAAATCGACAAAGATAACAGAACGCCCCTCTGAAGAGGTAGAAAACAATAGGTCAACTTTGTTGACGTTCTCCTCAATTGCGTCTTCAATAGGAGCAGTGACAAGTTTTTCGACCTCTTGGGGAGATGCTCCCGGATAGAGTGTTGTCACAACTGCGCTCTGGACTGAGACTTCTGGGGTGAGTTCCCGTGGTAGGTTTATCCATGCGTACAACCCGAAAATGATGATTATAATCATTAGCATGTTCGCTAAAACAGGGTTGTTTACAGATATTTTGGGAATAGACATGATGATAGAATTTAGCGGTGTAGGGGTGCTGAGTGATTGGGTTTACACTGCAGGTTTTCGTTTTAAACGGTTGAAAACTGTGTAGAGCGAGGTCCGAGGACCACACTCTATCACTCTATTTAATCATCAGCTGGGACCGCATCACCCAACAGCTCATCCACTGAAACGGTTTGGAAGCGTTCCTCTGGATTTTTCAGGAAAATACCGCGTAAATCTGTTATGATAGCGTATAGGGCAGGCATCACAAATAAGGTCATCGTGGTTGCAAAGGCAAGACCGAAAATGATTGTATACGCCATCGGCATCCAGATCGGTGACTTTCCACCTAAACCGATTGCCATCGGAATAAGTCCGAAAATCGTCGTCAGTGATGTGAGAATGATCGGACGTAATCGGATACTCCCACCCTTCAGAATCGCATACCACTTGTTAAATCCTCTTTCTCGATATTTGTTGATGAAGTCGATGAGGACAATCGAATCGTTCACCACAATCCCTGAGAGTGCGACGATGCCAAACATTGCCACTATACTGAGGGTCGCATTGGAAATCAGAAGTCCGACCATCGCGCCTATCATACCGAACGGAACGGCGAACATAATGATAACTGGTTGTATGAAAGACTTGAATTGCGCACCCAAGACCACATAGATTAACAACAACCCAACTACGAAAAGTCTCCACAAATTGGAAAAGGATTCTATAATTTCATCGAAAATCCCTCGGAAATCAAGTTGGTATCCTGGGTACAATGCCTCCACATCAGCAAATGTACGCATTAATGCCTGATTCGCTTCCACAGCAGTTGTTTTCTGGCTATCCACGGATGCATAAACCGTAATTGCCCGTTCGCCATCGAATCGGCGGATATCAGAATATCCTTTCTCCTCGGTGATATCGGCGACATCCTTGAGTGGAACAATAGCACCAGTGGGTGTCGCAATTAGGAGATTACTAAGTTCTACAAGGTTGGTTAGGTTATCTTCCTCATACTTGACGATGACATCAATCGCCTCATCTGCTTCTCGATAAGTTGTCGCTTTGGCCCCTTCAATAGCGGTGCGAACCGTTTGTGCGACTTGGAATGTGGTTAACCCGTATTGATGTGCTTTCTCGGGTTTCAGATAGATGCGGAGTTCCGATTTCCCAACACGAAAGTCATCCCGGATGTCGTAAACACCATCCATTTGCATAAGTGACGCTTTAAGGATATCAGTAAGTTTCGTAAGCTGCTCAAATCGCGGTCCTTTTACTTTCACCTCAACATCGGCACCCGATGGAGGACCACCCTCCTGCGTAATAAAGTTCAGTTGCTCAATTCCACTAATGGTTGTGGTTTTCGCCCGCAGTTCTGCGATAATGTCATCCACACCGCGAGTGCGCGCCTGCTTCGGTGTGAGTTCAATAATAACCTCACCGAAATTCGAGCCGTAAGTAACGCCTTCCAGTATGCCTGATGTAGGTGTGTGTATACCGATATTGCTGACGATTGCGGCAACTTCACTTTCAGGCAGCGTTTTTGCAGCAGTTTCAATCTGGGCAATTATGCCTGTTGTTTCTTGTATGCCATAGGAAGGCGGCATCTCAGCTTTGACATAAAATTGTGGAAAATCTTCACCCGGGAAGAGTTCCTTGTCAAGCACCAAAAACGCGCCGACACACGCAATCAAACCGATAAAGAGAACACTTCCCACGAAAGCGTATCGATGTCGAATTGTCACTTTCAGGATTCTGACATATCTGTTCCGAATGAGATCAAAAACCGTTCCAAACCATGCCAAAAAACCAACGATGAGGATACTTAAGGAAAACGCCCCACGAGATCGAGTCCGAAGTCTTTCAAGTCTACTGCGTCCTGTGCGAGGTTTAGGTCTTCCCCACTCGGCGACGTGTGCGGGTAGAATGACAAAGACTTCAAAAAGAGAAGCCAATAAGACCAGAATCGCCATAATTGGCACGACCCGCATAAACTGACCAGAAACACCAGACATAAACATCAAAGGACCAAAAGCACAGATTGTCGTCAAACTTGCTGCCAGAACTGGCCAGCCGACCTCTTCTGCGCCGCGAATGGCGGCAACTTTTGGAGACTCGCCTGCCTCAATATGTCGGTAGATATTCTCCACAACAACAATGGCGTCATCCACAACAATCCCTACGACTAAAATAAGCCCAAAGAGAGATACACCGCTGAGCGTGTAGCCTCCTACAGACATAAACCAAAACGTTGCCATGAACGCAACTGGTATGCCGAGTGCCGCAAACATAGCGTTACGCCATCCGATAAAGAGAAGAAGCATCAACACAACAAGTATCAACCCGAAAAGCGCATTCGTTTCCAGAATGCCTAACCGCTCTTTTAAAATAACAGAGTAGTCGTTAACCGCTGTTAATTCGGCACCTTCAGGTAGGTCCTTTTTCCATTCTTTAACCAATTCCCGGAGTTCGGCAACTAACGCGATCGTGTTGCCCTCAGTCTTTTTTTGCACACTCAGGCTGATAGAGGGTTCTCCACTAATTCGGGATAGAGTTCTCGCTTCTTCGTAGGTGTCCGAAACAGTCGCAACATCCTTGAGTCGGAGCGGTGTCCCTGTCGGTTGAACAGCAATGATGGTTTCACCAATTGTGTCTGGATTGGGAAATTCACCCATCGTTCGCACCATGAATTCTGTATTGCCGAGTTCCATTGTGCCAGCTGGTAAATTCAAGTTACTGGCACCGATTGCGGCAACAACAGAGGCAATGGGAATCTGATATGCCTTCAACCGATCTGGGTCCACCTCAATCCATATTTCTCTTTCACGGAGTCCTGATATCTGGACGGAAGCGATGTTTTTGACGTCCAAGATTTCGTCTTTAAGATTCTCGGCAATATCCCGCATCTGCGCTTCAGAGATTGTCCCACCAACAACGATTGTCAACATAGGGAAACCGGATGAGACATCGAGTTCATCGACCTTCGGATCGTCTAAAATCTCCTCTGGTAACTCATTCACTCCTTCAACAGCCGTGCGGAGATTTTCAAGTTCCTTGTCGTAATCTCTGTCGCTCATCTCTTCAAAATCGACAGAAATAACGGATCTACCCTCTGAAGATGTAGAAAACAGGAAGGAGATTTTGTTGACGTTCTCTTCTATAGCGTCTTCAATAGGGGCAGAGACGAGTTTTTCAACCTCTTCGGGAGAAGCACCTGGGTATAGCGTTGTAATGTTTGCACTCTGTAATGAGATTTCTGGTGTGAGTTCTCGCGGTAGGTTTACCCATGCGTACAACCCGAAAACGATGATTATAATCATTAGCATGTTCGCTAAGACCGGGTTGTTCACGGATACTTTGGGAACGGACATGGCAGTAAAATTTCTCCTTATTTTTTGAAACTATACGACTTTGAAAGGATATTTTTGGTACAATTTAGCTTTAAGAAGTATTGTAGGGGCAGTATTTTACCACCCCTTTTAAATCAGCTATCAGTCTGCTTTGAGGGTTCCCCATGTTGTCGCTAACTTCTCTCCGAGGGAAACAGCCAAGGGTTCAATACCTTCGCCTTCAATCGAGAGTGTATCAACAAAAAACGTGACGGTTTGACCACCCCAACTGTTCATGAAGCCGACACCGACGCGTTCAACATCAAATTTATGGTTCCACGTCTTCTTACCTGAAAGCGTCCACTCATCTTTTTCGTTTTCACGGTAGTAGCCGGAAAATAGATCATCCTCTTTGACGATCTTGAGATGAAGCGGGACATCAAAGCCGGTTTGAAAGTGCCCCTTGTCTTGCCAACCGCCTTGAACCATGCTTCCGATGAGCGTTTTTTGCGGCTGGTTGGCTTCACCACCAAATAACAAGCAGGCGTAGTTCAAATCGTCATCACTATAAAGAAAAATGCCAATCCAAGAATCGGCAGGTTTATCTGGTTCAGTGGTAAAAATCCCGCTGACCGTTATATTCTTCGCTGCGGTTTTTGGGATTTCCCGTTCAAGCATAGGTTTGTCTGGTGTCGTATGCCCCCATCCACCCTTTGGATTGGTCATCTGTAAGAAGCCGTCTTTGACTTCCCAGGTTGTAACTTTGTCTCGATAGTCGCGAAATTCCCATCCTTCAACGAGTTCGTCGCCATCAAACGGATCTGTCCATACACCAGCAGACCCTACTGCGATAAAGCCAAACATTAAGGCTCCGCAGATCAGAATCATAGACATTTTCATAGCCAGTCCTCCTTTTAGAAATATAACTATTATAGCATGCGGGAAGGTGTTACCACAAGGGAATCCCAAATTATCGATTCGCTTTGAGAGCACCCCATGTTACTGCCAATTTATTCGCCGGTTCAACGTTTAGTCCACCAAGCGCTTTTGCTAATCCGTGTTCCATGATGGTTGTCAGATCATCTTCACTGAGAACTACGTTAAAAATGGCAGCTTCATCAATAAGACCGACGAAGTATGAACCGCCACCCCACTTCCCAATCTCAACAGGATTTGCTGTGACAGCAGTTTTTCCGGGGCGTGTGCTGACCCCTGCTTTTTTACCATTTACGTAGACAACGAGTTGCTCGTTTTTTTCGTTGATGTCATAAGTCGCTGCGAAATGGATCCACGTGTCTTCATCAGGGACGTGTGAGGAGGCTCTGGGTTCCCAACTTCCACCAGGTTTGACGAACGCCGACATTCTATTGCCTTCCTGTGGGGGATCAATACGTAAGAGATACTCGTTACTTTTCGCAATGAGTTGTCTCCAAGTAGAAATATCCGTGGCGAAAAACCACGCCATCATAGTGAGTTCGTCACCGAGTTGTAGTTCCGGCGTAGAGTCGATTGACACCCACTGTGCACCATCAAACTCAAGCGCTTTCCCAATTTTTCCGTCTTTCCACTTGGCACCGTTGATCGTGCCGTCGTGTCCAAGTCCCGAAGCGTCTTTGGTCGTTTTGCCAGCACCTTCATCCAGGAGCCACACACCGACAGCTGTTTCGGGATCAATGTCGGCAGAAACGACACACGGCAGCATCCATACGATTGTCCAGGTAATTCCTAAAACTAAGATTAATTTTCGCATCTACGTCTCCTTTATCCACTTTTACCTTGGAAAGGTTTCGTCAATAAATAACTGAATTTTGGTAAGTGATATAGATTTTATAATTATAACATGTTGTATAAGACTCTAACAAATAAAGAAATATTTTTGAAAACACCTGTTATATTTCTAATTGGACATTGAATAAAAATTGTGGTAAACTAAGTACAACTATAAATTGCCCTTGGTAAGGATATAGACTATGGACCAAAAAGAACAACTTGTTGCTGACCTTTCTACACTTCTGGGTCCTAGAAATGTTCTAACGGATGCGACTGCCTTATCGGTATATGAATGCGATGCCGCCCCATCTTTCAAGGCGATGCCAGATGTTGTTGTCTTCGCGGATACAGCGCAGCAAGTATCGGACATTGTAAAGTTGGCGAACAAATACAGTGTCCCCTTTATTGCTCGCGGCGGAGGCACTGGTTTGAGCGGCGGTATGCTTTCTGTCCAAGGTGGGATTATTATTGCCCTCAACCGTATGGATCGTATCTTGGAGATAGATCTTGAAAACGAGCGAGCAGTGATTGAACCTGGGGTCGTGAATCTCTTGTTGACGGAGGCGGTGGAAAAAAGAGGTTACCACTACGCGCCTGACCCGTCGAGCCAGAAGGCATGTACAATAGGTGGAAATATCGCCGAAAACTCTGGCGGACCGCATACTTTGAAGTATGGTGTCACATCCGACCACGTACTTGGACTGGAAGTCGTCTTATCCGATGGTGAGATAATTGAATTGGGCGGCAGCGTTGAAGAAGCAATCGGCTACGATCTCCGCGGTGTGATGGTCGGTTCTGAAGGCACATTCGGGATAGTCACCAAAGCTACCGTACGTCTTACTCGTAATCCGCAAGCATACCAAACGGCGCTTGCTGTCTTTGAAACGATGGACGATGCCTCAAACGCGGTGTCCACTATTATCGGTGAAGGTATTATTCCTGCAGCACTTGAGATGATGGACAGCCTCGTCATTCGTGCTTTGGAAGAGGCTTTCCATTTTGGTTTTCCACTTGACGCCGAAGCCATCTTGATTGTGGAACTTGACGGTATTCAGGCAGGCATGCAGAATCAAACAGACCAGATTTTAGAGATATTCAAGCAGCATAACGCGCGGGATGTAAGCTACGCCAAAAATGAAGGGGAGCGGCAGCAACTCTGGAAGGCGCGAAAAAGTGCTTTTGGCTCATTCGGACGACTTGCCCCGAATTATATCACCCAAGATGGTGTTGTCCCGAGGACAACACTACCAAAGGTTTTACGGCGTATCTCTGAAATCTCTGAAAAATATCAGATTCCGATTGCGAATGTGTTTCACGCTGGTGACGGGAATATACATCCTATTGTTCTCTTTAACGAACGCGATGCCGACCAGTGCGAACGCGTAGAACATGTCAACAAGGAAATTCTGACAGTTTGCGCTGAAGTTGGTGGTACAATCACCGGCGAGCACGGTATCGGTGTTGAGAAGATGGATTACATGCCGCTGATTTTTAGCCCTTCCGACTTGCAGGTAATGTCGACAGTCAAAAGCATTTTTAATCCGACCGGGCTTTGCAATCCTGGGAAGGTATTCCCAACAGCCGAATCTTACGCGAAACTCGGTCTGCAATCCGATGGAATATGGATTAATTCTTAGGATTATAGACGCTTTGCTGTAGACAGAGAGAATCAGTGGACAATAACGACAGAGAAAGAAAAATAGATGGAAAATTCACGGGCACTGCACGATGAACTTAGGCACATTGTTGGCGAATCTGGTGTCTTACGAGAGGCGGAGTCGGCATCCTATGCTTTTGATGGATGTCTCCCGAAGGCAGTTGTTTTGCCAACATCTGTTCAGGAGATACAAGACGTTCTCCAATTTGCGTCAAAACGGGAACTATCTGTTATCCCTGCCGGTGGAGGCACAAAACTTGGCATTGGGAATCTTCCGCCGCAAATAGATGTGGTTCTGGCAACGACACACCTGAACAGTGTTATTGAATATGAACCGGCGGATCTGACCGTAACTGTGGAAGCCGGTATTCGCTTGGCGGATCTCCAAAAAGAGTTGTCGAAACACCGACAGTACTTGGTGCTGAATCCACCGTATGCAGAAGGATGCACTATTGGTGGAATTGTTGCGGCAAATGCAAGCGGGTCGTTTCGTCTTCGACACGGAACTGCGCGAAACCAAGTGTTAGGATTGCGAGTTGTCCACGCGAACGGCACTGTCGTTAAGAGCGGTGGGAAAGTCGTGAAAAATGTTGCAGGCTATGATCTCAACAAACTCTATATCGGTGCCTTTGGAACGCTCGGTATCATCACCGAAGTGGCACTCAAGTTGTCCCCGATACCGACTCGGCAAGCAGCAATCGCAGCAGAGTTTCATGACATTCACAATGCAGCCAACACAGGCTTAAGTATTGTAGGTTCACAGACCCTACCGATGTTTGTAAATTTATTCATCAATTCCGATCCAATGCGTGCCGAAACCGATGGACAGGGACTCGATACCACAGATAGGGGCACATTCACGCTGGTAACCGGATTCGGCGGGGATCCTGAAACTGTAGCGTGGCAGTTGGCTCAAAGCCAAGAAATCATGGAACAAAACGGTGCTCTGGGTGTGACAACTATAGAGAGTGAACCATACGAACGCCTCCAAAAGACTATTCAGGAATTCTCAGCGGATAAGGGGGAAACTGAGAATGTGATTGCGAAAATAAACCTGAAACGCACCGATATTGCTGAGTTTGCCGGGCACATTGCAGATTCAAGTTGGGGTAGCGAGGTCCAAATGATGCTGTTACTCGGAAGTGGTGTATTGTATTTGACGATCCCTTTAGTAGGAGAAACAGATTTCCAGTACCTTGCGGATGTGCTGATGCAGCTGCGTCAGTCCGCCGTGGAGAAGCGAGGGAATCTTATTATAGAAACTGCGCCTCCTGAACTCAAATGGCATATCGACGTTTGGGGACCGGTTGGCGATACACTCAGATTAATGAAACAGGTTAAAGCCAAATTCGATGCGGGCGGTTTGTTGAATCCCGGGAGGTTTGTTGCCAGTATTTAGTTTCTATTTTGCTCAATAGAATACCGTGGCAGACTTCTCTGCTTTTCGTCAGAAGATTCACAACTGCTCACCCCGAAAAAACCAGGTACGCAACGGCGCGTGCATTTTGCAAGTCTATATTGCAAAGAAGGGGATTACTATGGAAGAAAGAAGAAGGAGGATCTTGTGGATTGACAACGAGGTTTCTGATGTACGGCAATCAAATGTCCAGCCTGCAGATCAATATTCTGAAAAGCAAACATATATCACACCAAAACCTTACGTTCCCTTTTTGGAATACCAAGGATATGATGTGTCTGTAGCAAACAGTGCTGCACGCGGAATAAGCGCGCTCAAAGACCGGACGTATGATGCTGTTCTATTGAATTATGATGGACCGGCGCGAAAAGAAAATCTGCTTTCGCATATTCGGAACTCCGAGGCACACATCCCTATCGTACTCTTAACACGCAAAGATGGCGAAGAAATAAGACAGGAAGCAAGCCTTTACGATGTTACCAACATCTTTATAATGCCAACAAACCCACCAGACGAGGCTTGCGAGATGATATTGTGCAAACAATTGGCAGCGTCCCTCGCTTTTCTGATTGAAAAGCGAACAGTGCGTGAGTCCTACATGCCACAAGCTTACGTTCAAAACTTTAATAGTGGGTACATCTCCGACAGTGTAACCCAAGCACATAACCCCACCAACAGTTGGCAAACGTGGATCGATACTTACCTTAACTTGATCAAATGGGACATGCAGCTTGATACGCTCCATAACGTAGACGAGCTCAAAGCCATCCATGCGATGCAAAAGCAGGAGGCAAACGCTGCCTTTGCGAATTATATTCAAGATAATTATAGCAGCTGGCTCGTTAATGAAGCGTCGCCTACCTTATCAGTGGATGTCATTTACAGATATGTTATCCCCGAACTTCAAACTGGAAAACAGGTGTTATTTGTTGTTATGGATTGCATGCGGTTGGATCACTGGTTGGAAATTGAGCCGATGCTCTACCCAATATTCGATATAACAACGAATTACTATTATTCCATTTTGCCGACAGCCACCCGTTATGCCAGAAACGCTATTTTCAGTGGACTGTTCCCTCTTGAACTGGCTGAACGGTACCCACATTTATACGCAGAACCAGATCAAGCACACACAAGCATCAACCGCCATGAGAAAGAACTCTTACGCTTACAACTTGATCGACACGGTATCGCACTCAAGCCGCCACCGCACTATTTTAAGATTTTTGATACACAAGGTGAGGCACAATACCTACAGTGGCTCAATACCACTGATCGCATTAGTTTAGAAGCAATCGTTGTCGACTTCCTCGATATGCTGACACACACACGGTACGAGACGGATTTACTTCGGCAGCTTATCCCAGATGAATCGGCGTTCCGGACACTTGTGCAAGCGTGGTTTCATCATTCATGGCTCTATAAGATATTAAGAATGGCTGCTGATCGCGGTATAACTGTCGTCTTGACATCCGATCACGGTTCACTACTCTGTCATAATGCGGCAAAAATTTCAAGCCAAACTACCTTGACCACCGGATTACGATTTAAAGAAGGAAAGCATATTACCTGCGATCCTGATGCGGGATATCTCATAACAGATCCGGAGACATATCGTTTACCCGGTAGCATAGAAGGGAAAAGCTACATCCTCGCGAAAGAGGATTATTATTTCATTTACGAAAGACAGTTCAATGTCTATAAAGAGCTATTCCACGGTAGTTTCCAACACGGCGGCATTTCGCTTGAAGAAATGATTCTTCCTTGCATTGTGCTCGAACCAAAGTAATTGAGGAAAACTAACGCATGCTTAAAATTTTCAGACCTCATAAACCCATACTCTGGATACTGCTAATTCTTAGCACGATAACTTTTCCGATTTGCGTACAAGCACAACTCGCCGACTTTGGATTTGTTGAAAAGGTGCCTGCTGAAAAACTTACCGTAAAAGGATACCTTTCGGTTGACAAGGTGCAACCGGGAAGTCAATTCCAAATTGCTGTTGTTGTGGAAATTGCTGAAGGGTGGCACGTTAACGCTAATCCGGCGGGTGATGGACTTATTGCTACTGAGATACTCCTCCCTGATACACCGGACCTCACTTTTGGTGAAACTGTATATCCGACAGGCGAAGTGCTACAAATTGATTCAATTGGTGAAGCCCCTGTCTACCACGATACCATTACTATTGGTATCCCAGTTGACGCAAGTCAAAATGCTCCGATTGCGCCAATAGTGCTGGATTTCCAGCTGCAGTATCAGGCGTGCAATGACGACCAGTGTCTACTCCCCGAAACCCTTGCTTTTACCGTCCCTGTTGAAATTGTCGGTATAGAAGAGACAATTCAACGAATGAATGAAGCAGTTTTCGCCAATATTGAGTTTGGAGCACCCCCAAGTTCAGGTGGCGATGAGGGAAATCTTGCGCGTGCGCTCTCTGGAGGACAGGTGTGGCTTGCTTTCCTACTTGTGTTCGCCGGAGGTATCCTGACGAGTTTGACGCCCTGCGTCTATCCACTTATACCGATTACTGTCTCCATCTTCGGTGCCAATGAATCGGCGGGACTTTTCAAATCTTTCCTGCTCTCTGTTGTATATGTTCTCGGCATCGTTGTCACCTATTCAATTTTAGGTGTAGCGGTTGCATCAACAGGTGCGGTTTTCGGTCAGATAATGGCAAATCCGTGGGTTGTCGGATTCATTAGTTTGGTTCTGGTTTCCCTTGGACTTTCCATGTTCGGGGTCTTTGAAATTCGGTTGCCGTATGTGGTGCAGAATCGTCTTAATACCGTTGGAGGCACCGGATTTGCTGGAGGATTTGCCATGGGAACGGTTGCAGGTGTGATCGCTGCACCTTGCACGGGACCGGCATTAGCAGTGGTGTTAACTTATATCGCAACGACGGGGAGCCTGTTCCTCGGTTTCGGGCTCATGTTCACCTACGCTCTCGGAATGGGGCTACTCTTTATCGGCATTGGCACTTTCTCAGGTCTGCTCTCTGCGCTGCCACGGTCAGGTGGGTGGATGTACGTTTTGGAAAACATCTTTGGCATTGCTATTATTACGATGGCACTCTATTTTCTCAAAGATGTATTCCCACCGCTGCTGAACTTCCTTCAGAACTCACTCCCCTTCTTCGCTATTGCTGGTGGCTTAGTGCTTATAGGATTGTGGTTGGGTAAGTTAACAGAGCGTTTTAGTGGTATTTCTGGAAGGATACGAATCCAAAAAGCGTGTGGTCTCTTGCTGGCTGTCCTCGGTACCTATATGCTTGTTGGTGGTATTCAACAACCTGCAGGACCGCACCTGAATTGGGTTTATGACGAAACCGAAGGTCTTGAAATCGCAAAACGCGAGGACAAACTTGTAATGCTTGACTTTTACGCGTCTTGGTGTGCGGCTTGCAAGGAACTTGACCATAAGACTTATGCTGATCCGGCGGTGGCGGCGAAACTCGCTGACTATGTTAACATCAAACTCGATTTCACCCGTAGTTCTGAGACCACCGAGGCATTGACGGAAAAGTATCAAATTCCGGGATTACCTGTTGTTATCTTTATGGACACCGAAGGGACGGTTCTCAAACGGTTTACAGGCTTTGTTGAACCAGAAAAGATGCTTAGTGTTCTCAATGAGATCGAGAATGGGACGTAGTAATCGGCAATGCTTCGAGTAATGGGAGGGAACCCCCTTTCCAGTAACGGAAGGGAACCCGGTTAAAATCTCGTCTATTATAACCCAAGTTGCCAGTTTCTTATAGACATAGCACTCCGAAATCAAAATCAGAATCAAAATCAGAATCAACGGTATGAAGCCCCTATGGGCTTCACCGGGTATTCATGCCTTATAGGCATTCAAAATCAGAATCAAAATCAACGGTATGAATGCTATAGAGCATTCACCGGGTATGAAGCCCGTATGGGCTTCACCGGGTATAAAGCCTATAAAG
>JAPPNJ010000121.1 GCA_028818705.1 Candidatus Poribacteria bacterium | reverse complement strand
AACTATCGAAACCACAAGAATATGTTTGAAAAGTTCGTAGAGGAAGTGTTTCAGTAAAAATTAACTACGGATGACCTTCGAGATGCCGATCTATGCGATCGTTGATACGTAGAACCTCTTGCTTAAGTTCGCCAATATCTTCCTTGAGTTCGTTTCTTATTTCATTGATACTTTCTTTAGTTGCTGACCGAAAAAGGTTAATTACAGATACCAGTGCAACTATACCCGAAAAAGCGACTGTTAGAATTACACCCCACGTTGGCATGACTTTTCTCCTTATCTGAATATGATAGAATAGCAAAGCGTAATAACAGTGTTATTATACCATAATTGTAGCATAAAGCAAGATAAAAACTTGCAATTTTACAGATTTTAGGATAGAATACTTCTCAGACCAAACTGAACACCTATAGGACTATGGGTATCCCATATCTAATTTCGATTAGGTGTTTGGTTTGGTCACCAGGGATGCCCACTTTCTTTTTAAGGGGTATCTGCAGTGACCATGACCTATCTCAAGCGTGCCACAACTTGACCCTACCTCCTACGTGTCAACACTTGACTCATTCTCCACGTACCACCTTACCGCTTTTCAGACAGTATAAATGGCAGGCACAAAGTGTCAGTTTGCACCTGCCGACAACCCTATTAGACAGCAAATCCCTCGTTGAATTGAACGGACTGCTAATCTAATTTAATTGCTATGTGCATTTTAGCACTTTTTGTTGTAATTTTACAACAGGAGAAGGATAAACCCCATGAAACGCCTTTTACTTTTGACACTGCTTTTACTCCCCTTGCTCGCCTGCGGAGACGGAACGAACCTAATCACACAGGACGCAATCGAAAACATCGCAGGATGCTACGAGGGAACACAGACAACCGATGACCACTACACCATATCACTTGACAGATTTTGTGTAGATATGGAGTTGTCAGGACTTCCAACCACAGCCCCCACACACGCAGTTACCGATAACCCACCAGTGGCAATCCCCACCGATGCCGAATGGGAACTGATTGCTACACTCCAACGCAATCCTCTCAGACCCAGCGAGTTTTACCTTTTTGACGAAGATAATGCAGCAATCGCAGGTGCATACATCGCTGGCAAGCACTTTATCTTTGAAATCGGTGGCGAGAACAAAGGCAGACAGATTACACAGGCTCGGTATTATATCATCCAGCCAGAGTCACCTTTTCAGGATAAAGATAAGGATGCTCTACAAAAAGCACACGACGGCAGAACAGGGTTTAAGTCTGGACTCCACCGCTATCATTTTGAAACACTCGGGGGCTGGTTTATAACCCGTAAGGATGCGAGTGGACGCGTCGTTACGGGTTTCACTGTAGAGTTTTCGGAATTTATAAAGCCAACAGTAGAAATCACGTTGAATGCAAATTCAGGGCTTTACCTCGATAACTACATCAAAGACTCGGCAAGATTAAGAATCTACGTGAGTCGCTGATATACCTAACAACGACATGGGACAGCCTATCAGACAGGTTGTCCCTTTTCCTATTGACTTTTTACTACAAATATGGCATGCTATACACATACAACGAGAGTCAACAGGCTTTTAACAAGGAAATCGAACTTACCAGATAAAGCCCCTCTGCTCTCAAAACCCTAACAACGAAGGAACTCTTATGGCACAACTTAGCAACCAAGAAATAGCAAGTTTAAAGAATTTGCTGGAAAAGGACATGGACAGAATAGAAGCACGCCTTGATGCAAACGAAAAGGAAACTGCATCCATTAGAACTGAACTCAAGCGAGTCAAGCGTGAAGTCATCAATATTCTCGGTTTAGACGAGGAAAAACAACCCACTCCTCAGAAAAGAAGAACTACCAGCAACCCTGTAAGTAGGAGTAGTAGACGAGGAAGAATACCATCCTAAATCCATAAAAATGGGATACTCTCAAAAGTAATCCCATTTTTTTTAGTTAACCCAAACTTTACCATTCCCAAAACTACTTATTGCGAAAAAATATTACCCATCACAAAAAACAGATCCCTGCTGAACATTTTCCCAAACACGGTTTTGGAAAAGTTCGTGAAGGGCAAAATTACCCGAAGCAAGCAGTTTGTTACTATATTCCTTACAGTGGTAAGGAATCTTTATTTCGATGCTCCACCAGTATCTGGATAGATCAGACAGTATTTTTTGATGATCGATGTCTTTGCTTTGAAGTCTATAGTCTATTGAATAATCCAGAAGAAATAGCTGCAGATATAGAAAGGCAAGCAGAGAAAATTATATGTGAGTTAAAAGCACAAATAGAACACTTAACATCCGAAATCGAAAAATACAACAATCAGTTACCAGGCATTGTTGAGGAATTTTTTCAAAAACGGAGACGCGAATTCCTTGATCAGAATGAAGTCGTTGCGCGCCTCAAGGTGCCGGTAAGAAAGCGAGAAAACTTACCAGAAACCTATACAATTCCCACTCCAAAATTTCGAAAAAAAGTTAACATCAAACCTCGCGGGACAAAGGCTGATGATGAACGGGAACCAACATTAGATGAACCAATATATCAGAATATTCTGCAGATAATACATGATCTCGGAAAAGGATTTGAGCAACTTCCATCAACCTACCTTGGTAAAGGTGAAGAGGATATTCGAGACTACATCCGCCTTTTTTTAGGACTCCATTTTGAAGGATCTACAACCAGTGAAACATTTAACAAGAATGGAAAAACGGATATTCTTATTCAGCACGAAAAATCAAATGCGTTCATCGCCGAATGTAAATTTTGGAATGGAAAAAAGGGGTATTTAAAGACAATTACGCAATTATTAAGATACCTAAGGTGGCGTGATTCAAAGGCTGCAGTAGTAATGTTTGTGCGGAACAAGAATCTGTCATCAGTGCTACAGACTGCCAAAGCGGTAACACCTGACCATCCAAACCACTTAGGTTTTGTAGATAAAAAGGAAGATACATGGTTTAACTACCGATTCCACATCAATGGCGACCCGAACCGAGAAGTTAAACTAGGTGTGCTATTCTTCCACATCCCCGAGCAAGAAAAACCTTAAACTCCAGCGATAATCCGCATTTTTCCAAAGTAGCATACTATACACATACCGCCCCGCTGGGGCTTTATCTGTGTTTTGTGGATATTTCTATACACATACCGCCCCGCTGGGGCTGCTGGAAATAGGGGTTTCTCTGTGCTTGCGCTCATTCAAGAATCTATTGAATATTTTCTGATCTTCTTTCCCGAACTATAAATCTGCCATAGTTTTAATAAATTATCTATTCGTTAAATAAAATATAACTAAAACTCGCTTTCACGGAGAACACACAATTCTAAGTTCAGGAATCCAGTAAAATCAAGACTCCAGAAACACCTCCGTGAAGCCTCCGTGAAAACCCCTGTTAAAATACAATCCTGATTCAAACAATTAACGCGCGCTATCTTCTACCTATTTAACTCTTCAAACTTTCACCAAAATTTCATAGTAACCCTCACACCAACCTCCTCCTAAAACCGTCAAAAACCCAGTTACCACGTAGCTTTATAGCCTCTTCCCAAATCTTTCATACCTCCTAATGTACTATGAAAAGTGTGAAATTAACTATCCACCAATCCGCCCTAACCAACCACACCAATCCACCAGATAACAACCAACAACCAACAACCAATAACCAATAACCATTTCACTTGCTTTATCATCAACATATTGGTATAATTAACTGAAACTTCTAGTGGACAATCATAGCATGGTGAAACAACAAAACATTCCAGAAAGGTTCTGGTGCGTTAAAGGGATAGACATCTTCCGCGACCTTGCGGAATCAGATGCGAATGCGCTCGCACAACTCACAACCTTCAAACGGTTGGAAAACGGAGAACCGCTCTGTGCCGAGGGCGTTTACCTCCTCAAAGAAGGACGCGTCAAGATCTACGAAACACCACCCGAAGGGGAAACCGTCACTCTTGAACTGCTGGAACCCGGCGAAATCTTCGGTGCCGTTCAATGGGAAGATGATAACGCACTCCCGAATGTCACCGCTGAGACGCTCACAGAAGTTGTCGTCGGCATTGTCAACGTAAAGCACTTTCAATACTTTCTGAAACGAAAACCACATTTAGCGATGCCGCCACCGAAAACATTGGGTAGACTTCTGAAGAGATACCTGCATGCGTGGATCTCTTGGATGTTCACAAAACGAAAGAATTTTAATCCCGCAATTTCACGTAGCAAACGGCGTCCAGAATCGACGAACTTACTCCTAAACATCGTGTTTCGGAGTTCCGCATCGCGGCTCGCACTGCTCCTACAAAACTACGCAGATGCACCGAAGCAGCATCAGACGCTGATAGGACACGGGTCTCAGTGTACCATACGTAAACTTTCAACGAAAAAATTGGCGCAACTAATCGGTAGTTCCGTTGAGAAAACGGAAACACTTCTCAACCAATTTAAACAACACAAAGTCCTTGAGAAACGATTTCGACGCATTCAGGTCCTTGATCCATGGCAATTAAAAAAGATTGCTAAGGCAAGAATGGCAACACTCCCGCAAATCCAAGAAGAGAAGAACGAAACTTATGAGCAAAACGAACCCCTATTTGCAGATCGACCAGCAGATGGTCGGTGACATCTACACCTCGCAAGAGGCAATGGAAAACCTAACAGTCTTATGCGATGAATACGGTGCACGGTTCGCCGGAACACCTGAAGAATACGAAGCCGCAAACTTTATTGCAGCGTGCTTCAAACGTTACGGACTACAAAATGTCGAACTCGAAGCGTATCCTTACGCCGGTTGGTCGCGTGGGACAGCAACGCTTGAGGTGATCGAACCCATTCAACGAACCCTGCACTGTATCTCACTCCCCTATTGCCCGTCTGGAGACATCACCACCGAACTTGTCTCTGCCGGATACGGAAGCCCCGACGAATACGAAGCACTCGGTAACACTGCTACTGATAAGTTGGTTATGGCGCTGAGTGCCTCACCCCCCGACCTTGGTAGATGGGTACATCGTAAAGAGAAATTTGAACGTGCCTTCCTCGCGGGTGCAAGTGGTTTCATCTTCGTCAGCGAACATCCGGGGGTCGGACCCGAAACAGGAAGTCTCCAAAACAATCGAGAAGCACCCATTCCAGGTATATCCGTTTGCAAAGAGGACGGCGAATTTTTGAAGCGACTGCTGGCACGCGGATCGGGAAAAGTCACGTTGAAACTCAAGACGACAGATATCAACGAACCGCGGACATCGTGGAACGTCGTCGCAGACCTGCCCGGGCATGATAACAGCGAAGCGCTGATAATTTTGGGATGCCACTACGATGGACACGACATCTCCCAAGGCGCACACGATCCGGCTTCTGGAATGGTATCTGTGATAGAAGCCGCGCGTGTCCTGTCCACCTACGCTGCCGATTCCCTTAAACGGACTGTTCGGTTCATCGCCTTTGGCACCGAAGAAATCGGACTTACCGGAGCGTTTCGTTACGTTGACGCACACGCTTCCGAGTTAGACGACATTCGGTTCATGCTGAATATGGATGCCGCAGGCGGCGCGAGTCGCAAAGGTATCGTCCTTCATTGCTGGGACGCACTGGAACCGTTCTTTAACACAGCGCGCCAGCAGATGCACGCCGAAATGCCAGTCGGACAAAAAGTGCATTCCTACTCCGACCATTTTCCATTCTTTCTCAAAGGTGTGCCTTCATGCCACATGGGCGACCCTGAAGCACCGCCAGCGGGTAGAGGCTTCGGGCATACCGCTTACGACACGCTCGAAAAGGTGCAACTGGAGAATCTACGTGCCGCCAGTGCAGTTGGGGCAAGGATAGCACTCCGATGTGCGAACGCTGACGATTTTCCCGCGAAACGACGCAACTCAGCAGCAGTCCAAGAAATTATCGACACCGATCCGGGGCTTGAGGGATATCGCATCTCCCTTAAATTGAAACAGTAAAATAGTTTTTAGTTAAGAAAGTCAGTAAAGTTAGAGAAGTTGAAAACTCGTAGAAACACTTCGCAACTTTACAGACTTCGCAAATCTCTTAACTGTTAACTATTAACTGAAAGGTTGCGCAGCAACCGTACTAAAAACTATATCACTATTTGCTATATGATATATTTACGTCATCGCTACAGTTACATCCTGCTGCTCTCACTGTGCGCGTTCTCTATTTATGTCGGGTTACGCTGTGAGAACGCTTACAGCGCTGAATTTCGAGGTCAAGAGACCCAAGAAGCGGTCACAGCATCGCGGCAGACAGCGATCGTCACAGCGGTAACACATGCCAGTCCTGCTATCGTCAATATCAGTGCAATCCGTACCGTCGAGACGCGAACCTCGTTTGTTGAATGGTGGTTCTGGGACGATATTCCCTACCGACGCAGACGCTCTCTCCGAGAAGTTGGTTCGGGCATCATTATCGACAAAAAAGGACACATTCTAACGAATCATCACGTCATCAGAGATGCCGATAGTATCACCGTGACGATTTCCGATGGGAGGGAATTCGCAGCGCAAGTCATCGGATTCGACTACTTAGCAGACCTTGCGCTTCTAAAAGTGGATGCTGGGGCAGCCCTGCCAGAAATTCAATGGGGTGATTCAGACACGCTGCTGATCGGGGAGTGGGTCGTTGCGATTGGAAACCCGTTCAATTTATCTATAGGCGACGCGCAGCCCACGGTCACAGTTGGTATTGTAAGTGCAACGCAACGTGCCTTCGCAGTCGAAGACCGCTATCACGAAGACCTGATTCAGACAGATGCCTCCATTAACCCGGGCAACAGCGGCGGGGCATTAGTAAACATACACGGACAGCTGATCGGTATCAATACCGTTATTCGGTCAACGAGCGGCGGCTCGCAAGGCGTCGGTTTTGCGATTCCAGTCAACAAGGCAAGAAAAGTCATTCAGCAAATTCTCGAATACGGCAGTGTCCTTCCGCCTTACCTCGGTATTAATGAAATCCAACCTGTGACCGAAGACCTGGCAGAAAAGTTGTCCATGTCGCATAACACCGGAATTTTGGTATCAGAAGTGGAGAAACGGAGCCCTGCTGCCGATGCAGGTATTAAACGTGGAGATGTCATTACAGAGGTTGCAGGATACCGCATAAAGGGCGAAGACGATTTTAAAACAATCACACGACTACTCCTGCTCTACCAACCGACAGCGTGTGAGCTTATTCGACGTGGCAAAAAGCGACAGACTGAGTTTACACTGAAAACATTGGAATGGGACTATACACCCTCTGGATGGGGCATAACGCTTTCTCAACCTGATAAGGCGATGGCACGCAAATATCGACAACCCGGTATTATTGTCACAAACGTTGAGAGAGAAAGGGGCTTAAGCGATGTCCTCAAACGTGGGGATTTCATCTATCAGATTGACGACATCAAAATTCACTCACTCGAATTTTTTAAAATCGTTGTTGACGAACTTATCCGCACCCAAAGTGGGATGCAACTCTATTTTGAACGAAACGGAGTCGATAAAACAATTCCCATCACTTTTAATAGAAACAATCGACGAAGATAAGTGTTTTAAAAGTTACCAGTTCGCATTGCTACGCAATGCTTTCAGTCATCGGTTTTCGGTTAAAAGTCTTTCGGTAACAATTCACCCTATCTTGGCGTCCTCCAAGTTGAAGTAGATTATTAGCAGTTAATATCTTTAACTGATGAATAGCAATCCGTACTGAAAATTATTAAAGCAGACCGGAGGCAAAAGTAAAAAAATGAAACTGCAACTACCCACACTTATCGCTGTTTGTGTCGCCATCCTACTGATTGGCGGCATCTATTTCTTTGGTAGAGACAAGGCAGAACTGGGCATCGCTGTCAACTTGGAAAGCGAGGAATTTAAACAACTCCGCACCCACGCCACAGATGCTTTCAACGCCGGGAAATATAAGCAAGCCATTGAGCTTTACAGCACTGCGTTAAAAATGCGCCCTGAAAATGCTGAAATCTATAACGATCTTGGGACGGTTTACTACGAGCAGGGTCTCAAATACGCCGGACCCAGTTGGCCCTCATGGGAAAAAGAACTCAGAGAAGAAACACCCAATCAAGCAGTGGAAGAACTTAAAGCCGCCGTTGCTAAAACAACTTCCGGTGTCATCGTCCTCAAAACACGAGATGAAGCAGTCGCCGATGCCATCGAAGAACACGCCAAACAATTCGGTGGCGAGGTTTATCGACAACGTTGGGAAAACGAAACCACTGTGAATATCCTCATTGGAGAAACAAAAGTCTATCTGTTGCGAGCCCGAGACCACTACTATCGTGCATTAGACTTGAAACCAACACACAGCGTCGCCTATCGAAATCTCGGATCTTTTTTTATGAAGGTAGGCAAAACCGATAGTGCTCTTGATCACTATCAGGAAGCGTACAAGTTGGATCCTCGCGACACCGAACTTGAAGAATACCTGAACCAGTTCAGAAAATAGTTTTTTCTTTAGGTATCGCTCTGGCGAGCCTACTCCTGACCACCACTCTGGCGTCGAAACAGTATAACACACGTTTTCTACTTGCTTTGTGTCAGGGCGAAAAATATCATGCAGCACAAACGTTGCGGAAAATGTGGATTTTTAAATCCACCCTTCAAATTTTGCGGTGAATGTGGTGCCTCGCTCAGCGATGCCTCAGATTCGTCCCAAGTGCCAGCAGTGGACACCGCTGCTATGGAAGCAGCACTGCCACATGGGGCAGAACGCCGCCAGTTAACGGTCCTCTTCTGTGATATCGTCGACTCCACGGCATTCACCGAAAGGTTAGATCCCGAAGAACTCCGAAACCTCTTAGAGGTATATCGGACATGTGTTATGGAGGTGGTTTTAGCACAAAACGGGCACATCGCTCGATACTTTGGGGACGGTATTCTCGTCTATTTCGGATACCCAATCGCACACGAAGATGCAGCACACCGCGCCGTGAGAGCTGCACTCGGTATCGTTGCCGCTATGGAGACCCTCAACCCGTACCTTCACACCACTTTCGATGTGGAAATCAATGTACGGATTAGCATCGATACAGGGCTTGTTGTTGTCTGGAATATCTCTGCCGAAGCATCCCCAGAAGCCATTGATATTGTCGGTAAAACACCAAATGTCGCCGCCAGAATGCAAAAGTTAGCACCACCGAACGGCATTGTCATCGGCGACACAACACATCAACTGGTTGAGGGCTTTTTCAAGTGTGATGCTCTGGGCGCCGCGCCACTTCGTGGGATCTCACAGCCCGTGAATATTTACCAAGTATCAGGCGAAATCCTCGCACAAAGTCGATTAGACATTGCCAGCGAAAGTGGTTTGACGCCGCTTATTGGGCGAGATCAAGAGGTCGAACGTCTCAAACAAGGTTGGACACAAGTACTTGCTTCTAAAGGACAGGCACTTCTGATTGAAGGGGAAGCCGGCATCGGAAAGTCAAGATGCATACAGGTGATTCAAGAACACGTCAAACACCATCCAGAGGCACTCATTGCAGAAGGTAGATGCTCACCGTATTATCAGAACAGTCCGCTGTATCCTATCCTTTCGATGTTCCAAGAACACGTTGTTCAATTCACAAGTACCGACACAGCAGAGGCGCGGCTCGATAAACTCGAAAACTTGCTACGCGATTACAGTGTCCCTACTTTAGAACAGGAAAATTCAGATAACGAAACACAAGCAGATACCGCAGATACACTACCACTCCTCGCTGAATTATTGGAGATACCCTTTGAGATCCAACGGCAAACGGCAACAGGTATAGGAACTCGCGCTTATAGCAGACCCGTCGAACAGAACACATATCCATCAGGATGGGGACGCAGACAACGGCGACAACAGACGTTGGAAGTGCTTGTCCAAGTACTACTGAAAATGGCTGAACAGAAACCGATATTTTTCGTCCTTGAGGACTTGCACTGGATCGATCCCTCAAGCATAGAATTTCTTACGCTTTTAATCACACGCATCGAAAACGCTCGAATTTTCGCAATCCTGTCCAGTCGATCCAACGTGCAACCCCCTCGACACAACGAGCAGTCTCAAGACGGCAAAAACGCTGCAAGCACTGCTCTCGACAGAGAAATTCTCGAGGAACTCCTGCGTCCTGCATGGGCAAGCGTCCTGCCGTTAGCAGCACTAACACCCTCTCAAACAGAGACAATGATTCAGCGCGTTGCAGGTGACACATCTCTATCACCAAATCTACTAAAGCGGATTGCTGAAATGACTGAGGGAGTTCCGCTGTTTGTTGAAGAACTTACCCAAATGGTGCTTGAAAGTGGTGCCTTGTCCGTGATGCCTGACGCACTCGATAATACAGTACCGCGCTCGCAAACGACAAACATCCCTGTTACCTTACAGGATTTGTTGACTGCTCGGTTAGACGAACTCGGTCCCGCGAAGGAAATCGTGCAACTCGGCGCAACGCTTGGAAGACAATGGACAGGAGAATTGCTTTATAAAGTCGCTTCCGGTATTCATCTGGAGAATCACGCATCTATCGACCTCACATCTCTAAAAAGCAAATTGGAGGAATTAGTAGACGCATACATCCTCAACTACAATGAGACATCTGACAATCAGGTCCGCTATACTTTCAGGCACCCCCTACTTCGTGAGACCGCCTACCAATCCCTGCTTAAGAGCAGACGGCAACAGTATCACCGACAGATTGCCGAGGTGCTGCAGGATGGCAGTAGAAGTATTAGTGACGGTTTCCAGCCGGAGTTGGTTGCGTATCACTATACAGAGGCTGGACTTCCCGAAAAAGCGATTCACTACTGGCAACATGCCGGACATCGTGCTTTAGAACGTTCCGCAAATGTTGAAGGTGCTCGACATATTAGGCAAGGCCTCGCAGCACTTGAAAATTTGTCAGAGAACACCAACACACGGGAACTCGAGGCTACTGCGCAAGTAGAATTAGAATTACAAACAACCCTTGGCACTGCGCTGATTGCAACAGCGGGCTATGCGTCTGAGGAGGTAGAAGTCGCCTATACGCGAGCACTTGAACTGTTAGACACAATTGAAGCCAGAGAACCCATTTCGAGCGAAGATTCTGAATTTTCGGTCGGGAGCGTAAAAGACCTCCGTTTTCCTGTTTTATTTGGGTTATGGTTATCCCACCTGGTACGCGGACGGTTTCTCTCAGCGCGTGAACTCGGTGAACAGTGCTTCTCAATTGCCAAACAAGTAGGAGACCCCGCTTTTGAAGTCGAGGCGCGTCGCGCACTTGGGGCAACGCTCTATTATCTGAGTGAATTTAAAACCGCCCGGGAGCATCTGGAGGCAGGAATTGAATGCTATCAACCGCAACACCACTCGGTCCCTACATTCCTGCACTATGTGGCAGATCCTGGAATGACGCTGCTTGCTTATTCCGCACCCGTCTTGTGGTGCCTCGGTTATCCTACACAAGCGGAATCTCGACTTTATGAAGCCGCAGCGATCGGCAAAGATAGAAATCATCCTTTTAGTGACGCCGTTTTGCTCCATTTCAAAACGGTACTTTATCAGTATGAAGGCAATGCGGAAGAGGTTGACACCGCTGCAACGGAGATGCTAAAAATATCCCAAGAACACGGTTTTTCCAATTGGGAAGCCGCCGCAACAGTAATGAAAGGGTGGGCACTCGCAGAACAGAAGAATCCAGAAGAAGGGATTGCGATGATTTGCCAAGGCATCGCCGCATGGGAGCAAACGCGGGCTGAGATGCTACTCCCTCTCTTTTTGACACTGCTCGCGCAAGCATACCAACGCGCCGAACAATATACCTTAGCCCTACAGACCTTTGACTCTGCACTGTCTGTCGTCGATCAAACAGGGGAACGCACCTACGCTGCGGAACTCGCCCGACAGCAAGGAGAACTTTACCTCATGCTCTCAGAGAAAACTGAGACTTCAAGCAATGCGCGTGTTGCATCGAATCAAGCTGAAGACTATTTTCAAAAGGCATTGACAATAGCACGCCAACAAGGCGCAAAATCGTGGGAACTCCGAGCCACACTCAGTTTAAGCGAATTATGGAAGGCACAAAACCGATACCAAGAGGCATATACGTTATTGGAACCGATATACGCTTGGTTTTCAGAAGGATTTGATACGAAAGACGTCAAACGCGCCAAAGCCCTTTTAAAAAAACTTGAAAAGGAAAATTAAAAAGGCACGTAAGCCCAACCAACGGGCGGGCTGGATATACGAACAAGCGCGTTTCGACAAAACTTTTCTCACCGAACCGCAAGGAAAATTAAAAACATGAGACTCGGCATTGTTGGACTATGTGGAGACTTCCGCACACTCACATTAGATGAAATCGCAAACATCAAGGCATTAGAATTTACAGGTCTAAGTTTCCATTTCCGCAGCGCGGAGATCCCATCTGTGCCACCAGACGCCTGTTCCCGCTGCGTGCAGATGTTAGAAGATGCGAACCTCGATCTTGTGCAATTCGGTATAACTTACGAGGAATGCCTTTTCCATCCAGAGGCCGCCGTGCGCGAAGCCGCAATTGCCAGCGTCCAACGCGGCATGGCGACCGCCGCTTCTCTCAATGCCCATCACTATCTATTCCGTCCGGGGAGTCTAAACCCCGATGGTGCTTGGACATCGCATCGGGACAATCATCTTCCAGAATCAATGGAACGCTTGATTGACACCTTGAAACCCATTGCAGAACATGCCGAACAACACGAATTAACACTTGTGATGGAAACGCACGCCGTTTCAATTATGGGTTCGCCAGAAATCTGCCGGGAAGTCGTGGAACGTGTCGGCTCCGATAGGCTTCGTATCGTCATGGATTTCGTCAATCATTTTCAAACGCTTCTACAGGTTTATAACAGCGAAGAGAGACTCAATCACATTTTTGACGTGATGGGGCCCGTCGCTCCAATGGCACACATCAAAGACATTAGCGTTCAGAACGGCTTGGTCCTTCACCTCAATGAAGAAGTCCCAGGTGAAGGTGAATTAGCGCTTGGTGTGGCGTTGCAGCGTTTTGATGAACTCTACCCTAACGGTTACGGACTGATAGAACATCTCCCCGCCGAGAAAATTCCGACTGCCAATGCGAATGTCCGGCGGATTGCCGCCGAAAACGGCGTACGTATCTATTAGTCGAGGAGTTGCTTGATGTTTAAAAGCGTAAAAACAACAAATCTTTTAGCACATCGCCTGCGGGTTTCCCATATTAATATATCTATCTTCGTCATAATTTTCACCCTGTTCTACCTCTTACCCACAGCAATCGGACAGGAATCGACCGTTGTTGAGGAAGCACAGAAACAGGTCCGCAGCTGGTGGTCAAACGCGCAGGTCTACGTTGGCGTTATCGTCCTTGTTTTCCTAATTAGCAGCATCGGCTACATAATTAGGCTCTTTAGAAAAGACAAACTTCTAAAGAAACTCCTCGACAAATACGTCGTCTTTCAGATGAAAAACGGACAGCGTTACAGAGGCACCATGCGACTTGAGTTTACTGGTATGGAAATTATCTCCGAGGAGTCGCGGCAACGAGGACACGCCCCGAGCTACATCTTCACAAACCCTGAACGCGAGGAAGGGATTGTTGCCTACATCCGTTATCTGGATTCGATGAACACGCGCGAATTACGCGAACGTGTGTGGGAACTTGAGCGCGTTTACCATCCACCCATCTTCTACAAAATCGGGCGGAAAATTCGGAACATGTTCATCGCCCTCAAAGAAGCACTCGACGAAGCCATCAGTATGGTTTGGAACAGCTTTAGGAGAGGTGCTGACACGCGACTGGCAAGGTACAGTGAAGCGTATGAAACCGCAGCGGGCGGCGATTTTGAAAAAAGGCTTCAGGAACTGGAGGACGAATCTGCCAGTTACTTGGAGCAGGAAAGTTATGAACGCCTCATCGAACGTCTCATCGGCACACGCGTTAAAGTTCGAGTCCGCTTTGATGAAGATGGCACTGAATACACCGCCATCCTCAAAGACTATAATAACAAGCACATCGCGCTGATGAACGTGAAGGATAAGGACGACAACGGCTACAAGGACGAATGGGAATACGAATGCGAATTTAAGAAAAACTTGGACAAACTTAACTTTCGTGATGACCGGGGCTTACGCTGTCGTGCCGAAGGGAACACGATTATTTTTGAAAACAATACACCCTATCCCATCCAACTCGGTCGTATCCACCTATGGGAAGACGCACCCAGATGGGAGAAAGATTATAAGTATAAACACCACATCCCCGCCTTTAGTGTCCAAAAACACGAACTGGATATCGTCATTGAGCGTCAAGTGAAACCCTTCGAACGTGTTAAGACCAAACATCAACACGCTATTAAAGATTACAAAAAAATCTGGTTCAAGTTTCGATCCTTCCGCGATGCGGACATCGTTTTTCCACGCCGCTATTGCACAATCGTCGAAAGTGCAGAGAAATACCAACCAGAACTTTTCAGTTTAACGGGTTTGACAGACACGATCTTGAACATGCGTGATGCAGAGGACATCGCTATCACCGACAAAGACGGCGAACCTATCCACGGTATCAATGTTGTCCATGGATACGTGACAAACATCAACGAAGAACGGATCGATTTGCGATCAATTGACGCCAGTTATAGCCGACGGTGGAATGTTGAGAACGCGTTTCGCCGCTTCGACAACAAACTCCGGCACGGGTTCCCTCTTTATAAGAGACTCCTGCCGATAAATCAAGGTCGAATTGCTGCATACACCTCCATCGTTGAGCAGATACACAGTAACCCCATCCGACATGCAGCGTTGGCACCACTCACTTACCCGCAGACCCGCAACTTAAATACGACTGAACAGCGGGCACGCAAATGGAAATCAATCCGGAACCAAACTGCAAGGCGCATAGATGCTGTCCTCGACGGTAAGTTTTTGAAACCAGAAAATGGGACCTCCAGTAACGCGCGCTCAGAAGTACAAATTGCAATACCCCTCAAACTTATGACACTTACTGGAAATACATCCACAGTGGAGTTTCCCATCTTAGAAAGTTTTGAATACATTCAGGGACATCATATAATCCACAATGAGGTCCAAGATTTGCGCACCGACAGGCTCGCAAAGACCAACATCTTGTGGATCGGTAACGGGGAAATCTACAAATCCGGCTATCGTTTGAACATTGATACTGAACACCGGATTAAAAATTTCGTCAGTCAAGGTGGAATCGCAATTGTCTCAGGACAAGACATCAAAACCAGTGCCAAACAGCGCCGCGGCACTGGATGGGTTCCAGAACCGCTTACTGGCGTCGAGTGCGAAGAAACCCACGAACTCTTCCCCACATCGCAAGGTAAACGCTCCGGTATCTTCAAGTCCCCAAATCCATTGAACGGCAACCACAATGGAGACTTGGATGTAAAAGATCAACCGCTTATCCGATTGGACGATATGTGGATAGATCCGCTCGGAAAATGGACATCGCTTGCCAAAACGAATACAGCTGCTGCGGGGCTTCCGGGCAATGGATTTGAAAATGCATCTCCGCTCTTACTGCTTCCTTTCCAGAAAGGGTTATACGTTGTCACCAGTCTGAAGAATGAGACGGAAGAGGACGTACAAATTAACAACAAAATTATGGAAAACCTGCTCCATTTTTCTGTCAAGTGGCTGGATCGACAACGCTATTAGGTCGCTGCGCTTTTAGGGCGTTCCGCTCCGCTCCACTCTCGGCTGAAATCAACGGTATGAGGCCCGTGTGGGTTTCCCTGAGGTCGTTCACTGCATACACCCTCAGTCGTCAGTATCTGACTCCTGACAGGTTTACGAAGTAAACCGCCCTGACCGCTGACTGCTAAAATCCTGACCGCTGATAGCCGACCGCTATTTCCCACGAATACTCGCCAGCAAAACATCAGTAAGCTTCTCATCCCCTCCAGCAACAACCAATGCAACCGCTAACACGACTATCGGAGGGTATCCGTACTCCACAATATTTGCCAGTTTCTGCGCATCTTTCTCCGTTGTGACGATTAGATCCGCCTCCGTTGCTCGAAACACTCCATATATTCCTTGTCTATCAGTTTCCGTATAGACGTGATGGTCGGGAAACGTCAGCAGCTCAATACTCTTTGGAGAACACCGCAGAAGCGTAACGACAAAACCCTCTGGATTGCCGATCCCACAGACTGCAAGAAGCCGTTTCCCTTCGAGTTCTTCTATACCCAGCTGCGCTTCACTGTCCTTGCCAAGCAACGGATAGAAATGCATCGGTTGATGGGTACTCTCCAAAACCAAGGCGTTTGGTGCCAATCGTTTCACTGTTTCCTTAGCGCGTCCGGAGATGTCAGGTGTGTCTGCATGCGTCAACAGAACAATGTCGGCGCGTCGAAGCGCAGTTGGTGACTCACGCAGGGTTCCCACTGGAAGCAGTCCCTCCGGATTTCCGAAAGGATGTGTTGCCGGAAGCGTCAGAATATCAACATCACGCCCAAGCTGTCGATGCTGATATGCGTCGTCAAGGAGCAGGACATCTACATTAAAACGCGTAAGAGCAACCTGTCCTGCCAAATAGCGTTGTCTACCTACAATAATCGGAACATCATTGAGCTGTCGCGCCATCATGTATGCTTCATCTCCGCTTTCTTTCGGAGAAACACATACCTTTTTTCCGTCCGAGACAACCGTCACCTTTTCACGAGTGTGCCGTTTGTAACCACGTAGCAGAATAGCAACACGCAGTCCTTCTTTCTGAAGACGTTTCGCAATAGCAATAACAGCAGGCGTTTTGCCCGTCCCACCGACAGCGATATTGCCGACACTGATGACGGTACACGGGAGCGTCCGCACCCTAAACACGCCGAGCGCATAAAGCCAATTTCGTATCCAGACCCCTACAGCGTAGAGCCAACTGAAGGGAATCAACAGAAAGCGTAAAGGGGTAGTGAGAAGTCTCTGCTGTACTGCAACAAGATCGGGAGAGTCTGTGTTCATAAGAAATTATTGACAATGGGCACTCGCTTGTGGTTCTCTTGTGAGAGGATTTTGTAAGTCCAATATTGAAATTGCACCGCTCCACCAATCGTCAACCGCTATTACGCCAACGACTGGTTGCCTTCACACTTGGCGAACCATTATAAAAACGCTAACACCAATTCGGCAGTCCGTTCAGCAGCACCGGCTGTACCAAGCTGCGCATAAACTGCTTGAAGTGCTTTCTGTTGTGTCTCCCGTTTCTCTGGATTCCGTAAGAAATCCAGAGCCAATTCCGTCAAAGCCGCCGGTGTCAGATCCGTCTGTAGGAGCTCAGGAACAATATCGTGTCCAGCGATCAGATTGGGAAGTCCACTTCGGTTCAAAGGAGACAGTGTCCTGATAATACGCCAGTTCAGTGTTGATGTACGGAAGAGGATAATCATCGGGGTTCCGATGCATGCCGCCTCAAGTGTTGCCGTGCCAGAAGTAACCAGCAGCAGGGTTGATGCACGCATCGCTGGATAGGTCAACTGCTCCACAATTTTAATAGGCGGAACCTCGATATCTACCAATTCTTGCCGACACTCGGCAATAAGATCGCGTGAGAGTCCTGGGGCTAAAGGGAGGATCCACTGGGCGTTCGGATAAATTTTGGTAACGTTCGCAGCGGCTTCCAGCATCACTGGTAAAATGTGTCGAATCTCAGAACGGCGACTACCCGGCATTAGTGCAACGACAGGCGCATCTTGCGTCTGTCCGGTTCTACCTAAATCGAGCCGTTTTCGTGCCTCGCGCATGGTGAGTGGTGTTTGTGCAAAATCGACAAGAGGATGCCCAACAAATTCAGCATTTGCACCGGCATCTTGATAGAATTCTGCTTCAAAGGGAAATATCGCAGCGATAATATTTGCCCATTTCGCTAACTTCCGTGCCCGACCTGCACGCCATGCCCAAGCTTTCGGAGGGATATAGTAAACAACCGAAACACCATGTTTCTGTGCGAACTTGGCTAACGGCATATTAAACTCGGCGAAATCAACAAGGAGGAGTACATCGGGACGTTCCTCACGGATACGCTGTTTCAGATGTGCCCGTTTTCGAAGGAACATCGGTAGGACGGTAACAACATCAGCAAACCCCATAACAGCAGAATCTCGGATGTGAAAATCAAGCTTCACCGCCGCCTTTTCCATCTGGTCGCCGCCCATGCCGAAGAGCGTTATATCGGGACAAAGTACCTTGAGTCGGTGTGCAACATGAGAAGCGTGCAGGTCACCAGAGGGCTCTCCAGCAACAATCATAACAGTCGGCACAATAATCTCCGAATAGGCATTGTTGAGGGCGTTTGTTTTCTTGTAGGAGGGATCTCCGAATCCCGAATTATCCCATAGGACTGATGAAAAACCGCAAACAGAATGCTCAGTAATCAGAAAAGGATGTATCTGTTTAACAAAAACCTCTTTAACTGAAAACTGAGTACTGACAACTATTCTAAGGCATCATCCCCGGCACTTTCAGCCCAGCGGTCTCCTTGAAACCGAACATCAGGTTGAGGTTCTGCACAACAGCACCCGCAGCACCTTTACCGAGGTTGTCAATTGCCGCCATGGCAACAATGCGACGGGTCCGCGTATCCACCTCAAGTCCAACATCGCAGTAGTTGCTGCCGAGGACTGCCTTCGTTTCCGGGTAGGTACCCGACGGAAGGACCCGAACAAACGGTTCGTGCTCATAAAAGTCTGAATAGATATCAAGGGCTGCCTCGGTGGACATCTCTTCCGTCAGACGCATATAGACAGTGCTGAGGATACCACGCGTCATTGGCACAAGGTGAGGGGTAAACGTTACACAAATGGGTTCCGAGGCAACAGCCGACAATTCCTGTTCAATCTCCGGCGTATGTCGATGCACACCGATATTGTAAGCAACACAATTAGATTCCCGATTCGGATAGTGTGTATTTTCGCGAGGTTTGGGACCAGCACCAGAAATACCTGATTTCGAGTCAACAATGATAGAGTCCAATTCTACGACCCCTTGAGTGATGAAAGGTATCGCCGCAAGTATAGCACTCGTCGGATAACACCCTGGATTCGCGACGAGTTGTGCGGAACGAATGCAATCGCGATAACGTTCGGGCAAACCATATACCGCTTCCGGTATCAGCCCTGTGCTTGTATGCTCTACGTGATACCAAGCTTCGTAGATTTCGGCATCCCTCAGTCTGTAGTCGGCGCTGAAATCCACAATGCGTAGCCCCTGTTTCAGAATCTGTGGCACGAACGACATCGCAACTTTGTGTGGAACAGCGAGAACAACTGCATCCACTCTCTCTTTGAGAGAATCAATATCTAAGGCTTCAAATTTGGCGGATAGAAACCCTCGGAGATTGGGTAGAACATTGTCAATACACTGCCCAGCGTAGGTCTCAGACGTGCAGAGGGCTACCTGTAGTTCTCCCGGATGGTTGACGAGAAAACGCAACAGTTCACTACCGCTATATCCAGATGCCCCAACAATTCCAATCTTTATCATTTTTTTAATTTACCTTGCGGAGGAACAATGGTTGTTAAGACTTTCACGTGCCTTTCTTAAACCTGAAGAAACACCCCGATGAATGCCACACGCGCATTCAACGTTGATTCGCAAAAACCCTGCGCCGTTGTTGCAGGCTACAGGTTCCGTTTAAAGTTATAGATTATGTTTAGGAATTGTAGCACATTTCGAGCGAGATGTCAAATTATTGCAGGGCACGCCCAGAGCCATTCAATTCCTCTGTAGGAGGCGGGGAATGCCACACGGCATTCATACCGTTGATTCACTCCGATTCCCGATTCTTACTCTTGTTGGTTGCTGATGGCTGACAGCTGACAGCCCTTCCAAAGAAATAAATTGACACACCGACGTATACGCGATAAAATATGACAGATTTCGGCTTATAAATTAAGCCACCACTGACTGTAGGAGCGAGTGTTTTTGCTTGGGTATTTCCCCATGCTCGCGATTCTTATGTCCAAACCAAGCCTGTAACGTAGTGGAAGGCGACTCGAAAGAAAAAGTTTTCAAAAGACCCTTCACGCTGCTTATCCGCAAGGAAAATTAGAAATATGAAATTAGCACGATACGAATTAAATGGCACAATCGGTTACGGCATTGTTTCAGGAGATAATCTGAACGTACTATCGGGATGTCCGTTCGGTGAGCACAGCGAAACTGGCGAGACTGTCGCGTTAGCGGACGTCAAGCTCCTCGCACCGACCACGCCGACAAAAGTGTTAGCCGTCGGTTTGAACTATCGGAGTCACTTAGATGGGGCTCCTGAACCGCAAAACCCCGAAATTTTCATCAAGACCCCATCTTGTATCAACGATCCGGGGGGCAATATCGAACTACCAGACGGTGATGACGAAATTCACGCCGAAGGTGAACTCGTTGTCATTATGAAGAAACAGACTCGAAAAGCGACCCCGGAAGAAGCTGCCGCGAACATATTAGGCGTGACATGTGGCAACGACGTCAGTGCGCGCACTTGGCAGAGCAACGACTTACAGTGGTGGCGTGCCAAAGCCTCTGACACCTTTGGACCCATAGGTCCCGTCATTGTCACTGATCTTGACTACACCGATGCCCAATTGGAAACCCGCATTAATGGTGATGTCGTCCAGAAACAGACTACTGCAGATCTCATCTTTCCAGTAACAACTGTTGTGAGCTTCATTTCACAGGCGATAACCCTCGAACCTGGAGATGCAATCTTCACAGGTACACCCGGCACAACGAGCGCATTAAAAGCCGGTGATGCCGTCGAAATCGAAATTGAAGGCATCGGCATTTTGAGAAATCCTGTCGTAGCACAGTAATCCCTTTGTAGATGTACTTTCTAATCTCTCCGCTGGCGAGGTTCCTGACCTCGCCTGGGTCCAGACAATCGAGGTTCACACTATGTCAACCTACATTGCCCACGGTGGAAAAAACACCGTCATCACAACTGAAGAAAAACGCGCCTTACTACACGAGGCACTCCTCAAATTGGGTGGTATCCCAAAAAAGATTTTGGTGATCCCGCCGGACATAACACGCCTCCACTCAAACGCCGGTGAACTCACCCAACTTCTTTATGAGTTGTGGGACACCGCAAACGGCACCACCTTCGATATCCTACCTGCCATCGGCACCCATGCCCCGATGACCGAAGCACAGATTGCCGAGATGTATGGCGATCTGCCTAAGGCGACGTATCATGTCCACAACTGGCGGACGGGACTGTACCACTTCGGTGAAGTGCCATCTGAGTTCGTGCAGGAGGTTTCGGGAGGCAAACTCGATTACAGCATTCCTGTTGCCGTAAACCGCCGTCTTGTGGAAGGAGACTACGAACTTATCATCTCCGTCGGACAGGTGATCCCGCACGAAGTTATCGGGATCGCCAACGGATTCAAGAATATCCTCGTCGGAGCAGGCGGGGTTGAGATGATTAACAAATCCCATTTTCTCGGTGCTGTAGACGGCATGGAACGCCTGATGGGACGGACGGATACCTCTGTCAGGAGAGTCCTGAATTACGCCCATACCTACCACCTGAAGCAGCTCGGCATTCTGTATGTTATGAGCGTTATGGACGCCGATGCCACCGGCGAACGCGTAATGCGCGGACTTTACGTTGGCGACGATGCACACACTTTCGAGACCGCTGCTGAACTGAGCAGAGCCACAAATATGACCTTCTTGGATGCTCCTTTAGCAAAAGTAGTCGTCTACTTGGACCCGATAGAGTTTAAAAGTACGTGGCTCGGCAACAAGGCGATCTACCGCACACGGATGGCGATGGCAGACGATGGCGAGTTGATTATTATTGCACCCGGCCTCCGCGAATTCGGGGAGGACGCTGAAATCGACCGACTCATTCGCAAGTATGGCTACCGCGGCACACCCACAACACTCAAGGCAGTCTCAGAAAACCCAGAACTACAAGAAAACCTCTCCGCCGCCGCGCACCTGATTCACGGTAGTACTGAAGGACGTTTCAAGGTCACCTATGCGACCGGACATCTCACCCAAACCGAGATTGAATCCGTCGGCTATCAGTGGGCACCTGTGAACGAAATTCTCGCCGAATACAATCCTGAAACACTGGTTGATGGGTTCAACGAAGGTGGTTTCTTCTACATCAGTGAACCCGGACAAGGCTTATGGGCACTGCGTTCACGATTTGGGAAATAGCTTTGCTAAAGTCTCTGTTTTATGGTACACTACACAGTAGAAAAACCAAAAGTTTACATTGAAACCACAGTGGTCAGCTACCTGGTAGCACGCCGCAGTAACGATGTAATGGTATTTGATCGACAACGATCAACTCGGCAGCTGTGGGAGGAATATTCCGATGCTTTTGAGTTTGTCACTTCAGATATAGTTCTCGGTGAAGCTATGCGTGGCGATCCAAGAGAAGCCCAGCGTCGGATTACATTGTTAGACGACCTAAGGACATTGCCCCTGTCTCTGGAGGCTGTTGCTCTCGCACATAAGTTGATCGATGAAGGCACCGTGCCACTGCAATTTCTACCGGACGCGCAACATATCGCTATTGCAGTGGTCCATAGTATTGAATATCTCGTTTCTTGGAACTATAAGCATATTGTTAATGAAACTAAGCGGCAGCATATCGCTGACGTTTGTCTAGCTGCTGGATACCAACCGACAACTCTCTGTACACCCGCGGTGTTAATTGAGGTGATACACATGAAAGAGCAACTTGAACCACAGACAGATCCGATCCTTGAAGAATGCTATCGAATGAAGGCAGAGTTTGCTGCCCAATTCAATTCTATAGAGGAACTCTACGATTATTTGAAGGCAAGAGAGAAAAAGCGTAAAGCTCAAGGTAAGGTATATATAGATCCGCTTCCACCTCCCACAGAGCGGAGCAAATAGGGTTGAAGTCGTTTACGCTATGTCTCTAATCTGATGCCTCGTTTCCCAACAGATGCCAAAAAACAGAGTTATCTGCGCGTTAGAGCGATTAGGATATCGCATAAACAAGGAGAAACGATCATGCGTCCACTTTCTTTTGCTTTAGCACTTGTGTTTGTTATCGGTATCTACACAGCACAAGCCGTCGATGAAGATGCATTGCTCCTTTATTTACCCTTTGACGACGGTGCGGGAAAAAATCCCAAAGATGCCTCCGGCAATGAAAACCGAGCCAGCATCAAAGGCAATTTGAAATAGGTCAAGGGCAAAATCAACGGCGCCCTTGAATTTGACGGAGACGCGGCGAATTTTGTCGAAGTTGCGCACAGCCCCGATCTCGAAGGCATGAAACAGTTAACCGTTGAAGCCTGGGTTCAACCCTTCGGATCAGATGCCCTCGCAAGAGGAATCGTCTCCAAACGCGCAGCATGGCAGAATGCGGATGTCTACAACCTCTTTTCGTGGAATGAGAGCAAATTCTGGGCAAGGGTTAACGCCAAGGACGGCCAACAAATTTCATCGAAATCCACCTTAAAAGATAAGAAATGGGTGCATCTCGCTTACGTGTATGACGGCAAAACAAAGAAACAACTGCTCTATGTCAACGGCGAACTCGAAAACGAAGTAGATCATCCCGAAGATGAAGTTGGCAAGGGTGAAAAATCTATATGGATTGGCATACTCAACGAAGGGTACGCCCAAGCGTGGAACGGCTTCATTGATGAGGTCAGAATCTGGAGCACCGTCCTCACCGAAGGTGAGATCAAATTGTCGATGGCTGGAGAACTTCTACCCGTCGAATCTTCTGGAAAAGTAACAACAACATGGGGACGTATTAAGGAAAGATAGACAGAATCGGTCTTATGGATATATTGATTCTCTCCCCAGAACAGATAGTAGGGCATGACGCAGATGAAGACCCACTGAAAATTTAAAATCATCCAAACACGAGTGAAACCCAACACATTACCCACAGCACCTGAATTGTTGGGTTTCATTATTTCCATCCACACCAATAAGCCATCCAAAACCAGAATCTTCCTTATAAACGAGATAGTCTTGCCGTTTTACGATCAATCCTCCAATCGCTACTGCCTACCTAACAGATAAAAAATCCCAATCGAATAATGGTGTTTCCCGCACTCCAGCGGAGTGCCATATCTATAGAAAACAGTATATTTAATCCCGGCACTCCAGCGGGGTGCTATGTCCATTTCGCGACCGCCTCGAAAAATCTCCGAACTTCTCGAAAACTATGGTAGATTTTAGAATTACCTTTACATTACACATCAGCAGGAATCAGTCAGGCTTAGGAAAGAATCAACGGTATAAAGCCCATGTGGGCTTTCCCGCCTCTTACAGAAAACGTGTCAATGTATTTTCATAATTCACCATAAATAGCCTTGGCAATTTTTATGGACATAACTTGTGTTTTCTGAGAAAGTATCGCACAATATTATGGTTAGATATAGTCTTTTATATTATTTAATTTGAAATAAAATAAAAATTGACCTATTATAACTTACTGCTGCCAGTTTTCTATTCTCACTGCGAAGCAATATCATCCCTACAAGGTGAGAAAGCACCTCGCAAACTCCATATTGGCATTAGGGTATCAGTCTGCGGGAATGTATCAGAGCAAAAGCCGCGCGGCATATTGGAATGGAAGAAATACGGTAGGGGAACCCGTGGCAAGTGGTATCTACTTTTATACAGTCTTTATAGGTGAGTTCACCGCAACACGGAAAATGTTGATTCGGAAGTAAGCTTCGCCTTCAATCTTTATTGTAAGTGAGGGTTCTATATCCGTCTGCTTATCGAAAGAAAGGATTTTGATTTCTTATGAAAAAGATACGCCTTTGCATTTTTACACTACTATTAGCTTCTGTATTACTTCTGCCCACAGGAATAACAACGGCTCAACTCAAAGCAACACTTGAAGGACACACAGATAACGTCTGGAGCGTCGCATTTAGTCCTAACGGCAAGATGCTCGCAAGTGCCGACTGGGACCAAACCGTCCGCTTGTGGAATGTGAATACAGGACGACTTCTGCACACCCTTACTGAACATACAAATGAGGTCCTAAGCGTAGCCTTCAGTCCTGATGGTAACACGCTCGCAAGTGCCGACTGGGACGGAAGAATCCACTTGTGGAATCCAAACAACGGAAAACTCAAAAGAACGCTTACAGGACACGCAGGTGGTGTCCCATCCGTTGTTTTCAGTCCAGATGGGCAGACCCTTGCGAGTGGAAGCGCGGACCGGACGGTTCGGTTGTGGAATCCAAATAACGGAAAACTCAAAACAACCCTTACCGGGCATACCAATACTGTTGATGCTGTGGCATTTTCCTCAGATGGCAACCTGCTTGCCAGTGGCAGTCGAGACTATACTATCCGCCTGTGGAATCCAAATAACGGAAAACACCTCAAGACGCTGAGAGAACATACAGATGAGGTCCAACGGATTGCATTTTCACCGGATGGCAACCTGCTTGCCAGTGGCAGTCGAGACGATACAGTTCGGTTGTGGAATCCAAAGAATGGAAAACTCAAAACAACCCTCATTGGTCACAGAGGTTGGACAAAGCCTGTTGCCTTCAGTCCTGATGGTGAAACACTTCTCATTGGCGGACGTGGGATTTCTGTTTGGGATATACAAACGAATCAATACAAAATCCCCCTCGCTACGGATATATGGGATAGCCTTTCTGTTGTTTTCAGCCCTGATGGAGAGATGGTTGCCAGTGGGAGCGCAGACCAAAAGGTTCACGTATTTGATTTAACCCGTTATGTCCCTGATGTCCCTTTTGTTAACATTGCGTTTGATATTAATAACATTCCTGAACCTATTTCACCGCCAGTTGCCGTTCGGAACTTTTTTGAATTGGACCCCTTTTATCAACAGTGGATCAACGTTGGCGGATTACCCTTGTTAGCATCGGCGAAGGTAAATCCATACGCCATGAAGGAAGCGGCGTGGCTTATCTGGCAGATGATAGGGCATGACGCAGATGTTCTAAAGGCACTCGCGGAATCTCAAGACCGTATTTACCTCTTGGCGATCGACGAAGCGTTTTCTGACCTTCCCGAATACGCATTCGCTGACCACCCCACCAGTTTTTTAAATGCATTTGTCCGCGATATAGTAATTTCTGATCCTGTGCATGGAATGCTTTTGTCTGAGGAAAACTTGCTTCGTCCGGATAGTCATTTTGGACACGCCTTAATTCATGAGTTTGCTCATAAAATACATGGCGGATTGAAACTGCTTCGCACAGAATTTGACAACCGGCTCAAGATAGCCTATGAGGCAGCAATGCAGAAAGGATTGTGGCGCGGTTACTACGCTGCCTCAAATAGAGATGAGTACTGGGCTGAAGGCACAAACTCTTGGTTTCACTCGACGCAAACTAACGCTGTCAATACACGCTCGGCGTTGAAAAAATATGATCCAGTTCTCGCGAAATTGCTCACTGAGATTTATGGTGATAACAACTTGCTATACACGCCACCGGCGACTCGAACACATTTACCACATCTTCAGGGATTCAATCCGCAGGAGGCTCTAACATTTGATGGACCATACCCTTGGCAGATAGGCCGTCAAGAACTGGACAAACAGTTGAAAGATCCAAACAGCGATGGTGATGGCAAATGGGTGAATTTGAAGTTGTATGATCCGAGTGAGCTTCCGAATCTACTCGCATCAACAACAAAAGGAAGCCACACAGGACTCTTTTACGTCAATCTTACCGGACACGAGATTTCATTCTATTTTTTAGATGATGATGGTTCAGAGAATCTCGCGTATCGTGGTATCAGGTGGATTTTCGATTTGGTTGCCCCTGCTGGGACTATCTGGCTCGCCAAGGATCACATGGGTGAAGACCTTGCTGTATTTCGTGCCGGGGAAAAAACGGGGCGGGTATTTTTCGGCAGTTCCTCAAACAAAATTGAGACAGATGTAGACGCTGCCGATAAACCCCCCTCAGATACCACAGTAACTGTAAATGTGGCGGATGTTAACAAGGATGGAACGGTCAATGCAATCGATTTGCTGTTGGTCGTAACCGCACTTAGCGAAAACGCAACACCTCACCCACGTACAGATGCTAATGGAGATGGTGCCGTTAATGTAGCAGACTTGCTACTTGTGATTGAAAACTTAGACGATCCGGTGAATGCTGCTGCACCTTCGAGCAAAGAGGTAGCAACTTCTATGGATCCCGCAATGTTGGAGGGACAACTCAACATCTTGCGTGCTGAAAGCGATGGATCTCGTAAATACCAGAAAGCAATCGCTTTGCTTCAAAGCCTTTTGGCAGCAACACGTCCTACCAAAACACAGCTGCTCGCGAACTATCCAAACCCATTCAACCCTGAGACGTGGATACCGTATCAGTTGTCTGAACCTGCGGAGGTGACGTTACACATCTATGCGATAGATGGCAGATTGATTCAAAGGTTGGCATTAGGGCATCAGCCTGCAGGAATGTATCAGAGCAGAACTCGTGCGGCGTATTGGAATGGAAGAAATGCGGTAGGCGAACCCGTGGCAAGCGGTATCTACTTTTATACAGTCTTTATAGGTGAGTTCACCGCAACACGGAAAATGTTGATTCGGAAGTAAGCTTCGCCTTCAATCTTTATTGTAAGTGAGGGTTCTATATCCGTCTGCTTATCGAAAGAAAGGATTTTGATTTCTTATGAAAAAGATACGCCTTTGCATTTTTACACTACTATTAGCTTCTGTATTACTTCTGCCCACAGGAATAACAACGGCTCAACTCAAAGCAACACTTGAAGGACACACAGATAACGTCTGGAGCGTCGCATTTAGTCCTAACGGTAAGATGCTCGCAAGTGCGAGCTGGGACCAAACTGTCCGCATCTGGAATGTGAATACAGGACGACTCCTGCACACCCTCCGAGGCCACACAGATACTGTCATGAGCGTTGCCTTCAGTCCCGATGGTAACACGCTCGTCAGTGCCAGCTGGGATGGAACGATTCGACTATGGAATCCACGTAATGGCAAACTCAAAAGAACGCTCACCGAACACGCAGGCGCTGTTGTCTCCGTTGCCTTCAGTCCCAACGGGGCAACCCTTGCCAGTGGAAGTGCCGACCAGACAGTTCGGTTATGGAATACTACGACTTGGAAAGTTAAGAGCACACTCCGCGGGCATACCCATATCGTTGATACTGTAGCGTTTTCCCCGAATGGTAATATGCTTGCGAGTGGGAGTCGGGACCAAACAATCTGCTTGTGGAATCCAAACAACGGAAAACACATTAAGACCCTCACGGGTCATACGGCTGATATTCTACGTATGATGTTTAGTCCTGATGGCGGGACCCTCGCGAGTGGGAGTCGAGATCAGACGGTTCGGTTATGGAATCCAAACACAGGACAACACAAAAGAACCCTTACCAATCAAGCAGGGTGGACAAATCCAGTGGTGTTTAGTCCCGATGGGGCAACCCTTCTTATTGGAGGGCGTGGAATTTCTGTTTGGGATACACAGACAGCGCAATATAAAGCCCCTTTTGCTGGCAATACAGGGACTACTCTATCTATTGTTTTCAGTCCAGATGGACAGATGGTTGCGAGTGGGAGCGAAGACAATAAGGTTTACCTGTGGGAATACGATGCTTCTGACTACGAGATTCCTACTATCGACACGAACGGCATGGTCCGGTTGGTTTACTTTCTTCCCAATGACCGCCCTGCTCGGCCAGAAAGAGTGTCAGCACTTCGCCAGTTGATGAAAGATGCACAGCAGTTTTTCGCCGATGAGATGCAACGCCATGGATTTGGAAGAAAAACTTTTACGCTTGAAACCGATAAAGATGGAGAACCCGTGGCGCATCATGTCGATGGAAAGTTCACAGAGAGCGATTATTATGTGCCATTCGGTGGTAGCAAAATCTGGGAGGAAACTTTTGAACACTTTGATGACTCTGATGACCTTCAACATATCTATTTCATTGCTATAGATTTGAGCTATGAAGACATTGACGGTGGAATGTCAGGCGGTGTAGGTGGAATCGGTTTTTTCCCCATGGGTGGGCAGGCGGTAGAGCTATACGCAGAAAAAATCGCGCTCAGGCACAGAAACATAACATCTGGGGAAGAAGCTCTTGGCGGATCTGCCATTATTTCTGCGTCTGGTTTTGGTCACGATAATCCGGGCGTCCATCCATTGGTCTTGACGAACCATGAACTCGGACACACCTTTGGATTGGACCACGATTGGCGAGAAGGTCACGAAGACGCTGTTGTAGGCGGAAGAGGATTCCGATTATCTAAATGTGCTGCCGAGTGGTTGTCTGTCAGTCGCTTCTTTAATACGAAATCAACTTTCCGTAATGAGCCAGGAGAAATTCAGTTGCTCTCTATGCGGACTTATAACCAAGATTCGATAAGCCTCCGTTTTAAGGTGACGGATCCCGATGGGCTTCATCAAGCGCAACTGTTAGTGCCAGAAATTACTGGGAATACAGGAGGGGGACCCTATAGGTTATTCGACTGTAAACAACTCAACGGCAAAACGAGTACAATTGAATCTGCTGTTAGAAGAGCGGAACTTGCTGACAGAGTCACACTTCAGATTATGGATATTAATGGTAATGTCGCTTGGGCAACGTTTCCTATTGAACTGGATGAAACAGTATCTGCCCAAAATGCCTTAGATGTTAACGGTGATGGGGTCATGGACCTCTTGGATTTGACCTATCTTGGTGCACGTTTCGGACAACGTGGACAAAATTCGGCGGATGTCAACGAAGATAAGGTTGTCGATATTACCGATCTCCTCTTGGTCGCGGCTGGTATATCTTCTGTATCTCGACAGGCAGTTGAGACTTTTTCTGCTGCAGATGTCCAGAAATGGCTGACCGATGTCAAGCAGATTGAGGTTGAAAATGAATTTCAACGAAAGGGGATCTTCTTTCTGGAATACCTCTTGCGTGAGATAATCCTATCGTCAAAACCTACAAAGACAGTAACAGGTCCCCTTAAAGCAATCTTTGAGGGACACACCGGCTTTGTTTGGTCTCTTGCGTTCAGGCCCGATGGAGAGACACTTGCCAGCGGGAGTTGGGATAGAACTGTTCGGTTGTGGGATCCACGAACGCTACGACACGAAACCACTCTCATAGGGCATAGTAGCGAGGTTCGGTCAGTTGTGTTTAGTCCGGACGGAGAGACACTTGCCAGCGGGAGTTGGGATAGAACTGTTCGGTTGTGGGATACAAGCACTGGACAACTCAAAAGGACGCTCTCCGGATATAATATTGAGCACATTACATCCATTGCTTTCAGTCCAGATGGACAGACAATCGCCGCTGGAACGATCAATGACCACACTATTCACTTATGGGATACAAGCGCTGGACATTATAAAACAGGCCTCACAGGACATACTGGGCGGGTCATATTTATTACGTTCAGTCCAGATGGGCAGACGCTTGCCAGCGGAAGTGAAGACCGGACGATTCGGTTATGGAATACGACGACCTGGAAACTTAAAAGAACATTATCTGGGCACACCCACTCCGTTGAATCTGTTGCCTTCAGCCCTGATGGACAGACGCTTGCCAGTGGGAGTCGGGATAGCACTGTTCGGTTATGGAACCCAAGCACTGGACAACTCAAAACAACGCTCACAGGCTACACGGATTGGGTGAGTCCCTTAGCGTTTTCTCCTAATGGAGAAATACTTGCCGGTAGTAGCCAGGATCAGAGAATCCGCTTGTGGAACACAAAGACTGGTGAATACAAAAACGCATTTCAAGTAGGTGCCGGTCATATTATGTCTATTGCGTTTTCCCCTGACGGAGAAATGTTAGCAAGCGGCACTGAAGACAGAATCGTTCGGCTATGGGATGTCCAAACGCTACTTGAGCAGAGTCCTACTTTGGAACCGGTCCCAAACAAAATTACCGGTCCCTGGCTCTGGATGATCGCACCAACGGAGGCTGGCCAGGGTGGCGCAAATTCTACGGATGTGGATTCTCTCGCTGATGCCAGTGGTCGGAATGTGACAGAAGTGGAGGTCGCCGCAAAGGGTGCCAGAGAAGGGGACGCAGTCGGCAATTATGTATGGACACTTGGTGAGATTTCCCCTACTGGTGGTAATAATGTTAATGACCTTCTGAATAAAATCGGCTTGGCTAAAGGCGATGTGGATCACCATTCGTCTTATGCCTTAATTACGCTTGAATCTGCCACGGCGCAGTCTGACGTGACTATGAGAGCTGGCAGCGATGACTCCATCAAGATATGGCTCAACGGTGAAGTCGTTCATAATAAGCCTATAAACCGAGGGGCACAGGATTTTCAGGAGAAATTCACAGTTGATTTGAAAAAAGGTGATAATCTCTTGTTGGTGAAAGTTAGCGATTACCAAGCGGGTTGGAGTATGTTTATCGGTATTGAAGCGGACGTAAACGCCGTCTATAAACGTCCAACCGACCCAGTAGTGCCTGAAGATGTCAACGGTGATGGCGTCGTGAATCTCGAAGACACAGCCGTGGTTCGCGCAAACCTCGGACAGAAGGGACCGAACGATGCCGACGTGAACGGAGATGGAGTCGTCGATGTAGAGGATCTTGTCCTGGTCTTGGCAGCAATAGAGGCTGCCGCTGGCGCGCCCGCACTCCAAGCACAAGCACCAAATCTATTCACCGCTGAAGAGGTCCAACGCTGGCTCGTCGAAGCCAGAGTATTCAGAAATAAATCGATCGCCCATCGGCGAGGGATCCTGATATTGGAACAACTCTTGGCACTCTTGACTCCCAAAGAAACAGCACTGTTGGTAAACTATCCGAATCCGTTCAACCCCGAAACATGGATACCTTATCAGTTGTCTGAACCCGCAGAGGTGACGTTACACATCTATGCAATAGACGGCGGATTGATTCGGACATTGGCATTAGGGTATCAGCCTGCCGGAATGTATCAGAGTCGTAGCCGTGCGGCATATTGGGATGGCAAAAATGAGGTAGGGGAACCCGTAGCGAGTGGTGTCTACTTCTATACGTTGTCTGCCGAAGATTTCAGGGCAACACGAAAGATGTTCATTCGGAAGTAAAAATAGGCTGTAGCGCAAACTGTCCAAAGTTTAAGAAAACATTTCGATGATCCGCACCATTTTTGCGAATAACCGAGCTCACGTAACAAAGGAAACGATTCTATGCAATTTAAACGCTTACTTTTTACGATAACGTTCTTACTAAACCTATTACTCACCAGTTTCGCACAAGAACCGACACTCCTTGAACACGGCGGCGGTGTGCGAACAGTAGAATTTTCACCTGTGAATCACCAACTTGTTGCGAGTGCCGGTGAGAGTCACACGATAAAGTTGTGGAATCTGAAGAATGGTAAAGTGAGAACTCTCAGAGGGCACACCGATGTCATCAATTCTATAGCCTTTTCTCCCGATGGAAGATTACTTGCGAGTGTGAACCATGACAGAACTATTAAATTGTGGAATGTTCACAATCAAAAAAACATAGCAACGCTCCAAGACGGAACACTCTATAGCTCCGTTGCGTTTTCTCCCGATGGCAAGTTTCTTGCCACAGGCGGCTGGATGCATGTAAAGTTATGGGATGTGCAGCGCCGGACAGAGGTAGCGATGCTTCAGCACGATAAAGATGTGAGGGCAGTCGCCTTCTCATCAAATGGAGAGTTTCTCGCTGTTGGAGATAGTTCGAGAGAAGGGTCTGGCACCGTGAAAGTTTGGGATGTTCAGAAGCGGCAGGTTATCGCTACCCTAAAAGACGATCTGGTGGTTGTCCGGTCTGTCACATTTTCGTCAGACGACCGATACTTAGCAAGCTCGCATTACAATGGGGAAATCAAGGTGTGGAATGTCTCCGATTGGCAACTGCTACACACAATTCCACATGCAGGGGACTATGATATTGCGTTTTCTTCTGATGGGAAGGTGATAGTCGGTACAAGTGATGGATCTGTAAATCTCTGGTGGGTTGAAGATGGAACAAGTGTTGCCCAACTGACAGGTCCTGCTGGTTGGATGCATCCTGTTGATTTTTCGCATGATGGAACATCTCTTGCTGTTGGTGGTGAAGATGGGATCGTCCGAGTCTGGCATATCAACACGTCTCTTGCAGATGATAAAGGCGATGGGGTTCAAATCTTGCATATTGATACCTATCTACAGCAGTTCTCAGATGCGAATTCCATTAACGGAGCTAATATTCCCGACCCTATTCCGCCACCTGCTGTTGTCCGGGACTTTTTTGAACTCGATCCGTTTTACGAGCAATGGATCAATGTCGGGGGTTTGCCTGTTATAGCATCGGCGAAGGTCAATCCTTATGCGCTAAAGGAGGCAGTATGGCTCATTAAAAAGATGATTGGGCATCGCCCGGATGTATTGCGAGGCATGGTCCCAAAGAAAGTTCGTTTTGTTGTGATAGGGTATACCGAACTTCTGGGTGAGATTCCCGAATACAGCCATATTCGTCATGATTTTCTTTCGTATAAGATCCGTGGAGTGGGGGGCTCAGGAGTCCCCGAATTGTTGGGACGTCCAGCGGTAAGTTCTCCTGAGGAAAAGATCCTCGCTTATCCAGGTCTCCGAGATAGTACATACAATGATTTGCTTCACGAGTTTGGACATGCAATACATCAATTTGGATTAAGGATCGTTAATCCGGCGTTTGATAAGCGACTTCAAATTACATACGAGGCGGCAATGGAAAAAGGATTGTGGAAAGGCACCTATGCTTCTTCAGATAGGAGAGAATATTGGGCTGAAGGCACACACGCTTGGTTTTACCCTAACGGTGATAACAGTTTCAATCGCTTCGGCAATACGCGACGTGCATTAAAGGAGTATGACCCAGAGCTAGCGACATTACTCACTGAAGTTTATGGTGATAGTGGATGGCGATATACACCAGTCACAACTCGTACTCACCTACCGCATCTTCAGGGATTTGATCCGCAAGATTCTCCGACGTTTCAAGGGTGGCCCGAATTGGAAGAACTTGAACGAGAATTCAGGAACCCAAACAGCGACGGAGGAGACAAGTGGATGGACTTGAAACCGTATGATCCAAGCCTGCTGCCAAGTCTAATAAATAAATCAATACCTCCTGGTGATCGATTAGTGGTCCATTTTATAAACCTCACCCAAGCCGATGTTTTTGTACATACTGTAATGTCTGATGGCACAGAAGACCTTTGGACACGCGTCCCTCCCGGTTTCATTCGCGGCTGGGATGTCGGTAGGACGAATGATCTATTTCTAATCAAAGACGCCAATGGCAGAAATCTTGTTGTGTTTCAAGCTAAAGGAAAATTGGGACGGGCACTGATTGGCGCAACACCTCGCGAAACACCAGAGGAACAGCCATCCCTGACGGTTGATGTCAATGCCGATGGGCAGGTAAACAAAACCGATTTACTGCACGTCGTGAATGCGCTTGGTAAAAAAGCAACCACAAAAACGCGCACGGATGTTAACGCCGACGGGGTTGTGGATGTCGCGGACTTACTGCTTGTTATTGAGCACTTAGACAACCCGAAAGATGCAGCGGCACCTACGCGTCAAGAGGTTATGATCTTGCTGAATCCTGAGATGCTTTCAGCACACCTATCCATTTTACATACCCAAAGCGACGGGACACTGAAGTATCAGCAGGCAATTGGCTTCTTGCAAAGTCTGCTTGATGCAGCCTATCCCGAAAGAACGCTTCTGCATCCGAACTACCCGAATCCGTTTAACCCAGAGACATGGATACCGTATCAGTTGTCAGAACCTGCAGCGGTGACATTATATATCTATGCAATAGACGGCAGATTGATTCGGAGGTTGGTGTTGGGACACCAGCCTGCGGGAATGTATCAGAGCAAAAGTCGTGCGGCATATTGGGATGGAAGAAATACGGTAGGCGAACCCGTAGCAAGTGGTATCTACTTTTACACATTCACAGCCGGTGATTTCGCTGCAACACGGAAGATGTTGATACGCAAGTAGACCGCTTTTTACTTAAGAGAACTTCAGAAACGCAACAGAGACGATTTCTGATCTTCATGAAGTATCCGCTTTAAGCAGCTCTGGCAATTCAGCAAGACTTTGGATCGTCTCACCCCATCTGCCGGCTTGCGTATTGTCCCGATCAAGCAATATCGGACGAATCCCGACATTCTGCGCTCCGACGATATCTGCCTCATAAGTATCGCCGACATGGACGACTTCCTCCGTCGAGGTACCAACCGCTGCGAGTGCGTAGTTGAAGATGTGTGGATCCGGTTTCTCGGACCTGACGCGTACGTCATGCGAAGCGACAACCGCATCAAAATAGTCGGCAATGCCGAGTCGTTCAGTAAGCGGATCCAGTGGCGACTCCCAATTTGAAACGACCGCTAACTTGAAACCCGCGTCCCGCAAATGTTGGAGTGTCGGGACAACATCACTATAGAGTGTGCCACTGTTCGCAGCAAAGAGAAAGTGACCGGATTGCAATAACTCCCACGCTATCTGCTCCGCATGTTCCTGAATACCCAGCTCTCTTATAAACTCACATTCTCGCTTTATTGTAGTGATCAACGATTCCATCAGAGAATAGGTAGCAGGGTCGAACACTGCTGTATCGGCGAAGAGGCTTTCTTGCGCTGTCTCAAAGCGTTCCCAATTGATCTCAACACGATACCGGGCTGCAATCCTCCGAAGGTTCTCTTCAAGCGTCCATCTATGAAAATACAATGTTTTGTAAAAATCAAGGAAAACAGCTTTTATCATACTTCTCCTAAAGCAACCCGGGTAATTCAGACAAACTCTGAATCGTCTCACCCCATTTGCCAGTTTGTGAGTCATCTCGGTCAATCAGTATCGGACGAACGCCAGCGTTTTTTGCGCCGATGATATCCGCTTCATAGGTATCGCCAACATGAACGGCTTCCGCTGCCGAAACGCCAACCGCTGCGAGCGTCCAGTTAAAGATATGTGGATCCGGCTTTGCCGATCTGACACGTTCATCATGCGAGGCGACAATCGCATCAAAATAGTGAGCGATTCCCAATCGTTCGGTAAGCGGATCTAACGGTACATCCCAGTTTGAGACGACTGCTAACTTAAACCCTTCATCCCGTAAATGCTGAAGGATCGGAACAACATCATCATAGAGCGTAGCAACGTTAGCCGCAAAAAGTGAGTGCTCGGATTGCAACAGTTCCCATGTTATCTGATCAAGGTAGTTCTGAACACCGAGTGCCTTTAGAAAATCTCGGTAGTTATCGACGATATGTTCCATCCGTTCTAACAGATTGTGCGTAGCCGGATCAGAGTCAGAAGCGTTTGAATCGAGATCTTCACGTGCCGCTGCATAACACGTCCAATTAACTTTGACATTATATCGGTCTACGAGTCTTTGGATTCTCGGTTTAAGAGACTCACCCCAAACACCCAAGGTTCTATAAAAATCAAAGAAAACCGCCTTTACCATCATTTCCTTGTTCCATACATTCAGGTACCAGCAGAGAGCAGCCCTGACAATTCAGACAAACTCTGAATAGTTTCACGCCATTTGTCAGTTTGTGTCTTGTCACGGTCAATTAGTATCGGACGAATGCCTGCGTTTCTCGCACCGACGATATCTGCTTCGTAGGTATCTCCGACATGAACGGCTTCCGCTGCTGAAATGCCAACCGCTGCAAGTGTATAGTTAAAGATATACGGATCTGGCTTTGCGGACCTAACGCGTGCATCATGCGAAGCCACAATTGTGTCGAAATAGTGAGCAATACCAAGCCGCTCAGTAAGCGGATCCAATGGCGTATCCCAATTTGATACAATCGCTAACTTGAAACCCGTATCTCGTAAATGCTCAAGTGTCGGGACAACATCGTCGTAGAGCGTAGCGTTGGTAGCAGCAAAGAGCGAGTGTTCAGATTGCAACAATTCCCATGTTATCTGTCCCACATGTTCTTGAACCCCAAGTCCTCTTACAAATTCATAGTAACTTTCAACAATTTCTTGCATCGTTTCAAAAAGGGAATGTTCAGTAGGATCAGAGTCTGATGCATCCGCATAGAGGTTCTCACGCGCCGTTGCATAGCGTTCCCAATCAATTTCAAATTGATACCGCTCTGCAATTTTTTGGAGGCTCGCCTCAAGTGGCTGCCCCCAAACGCACAGTGTCTTATAAAAGTCAAAGAAAACTGCTTTTATCATAATTTTTTTGGGTATCGCTTTTAGATGTAGCGGGTCGGATCAGGGATATCTGCCTCTTTAAAGCCCCTCTTTCGGAGCAAGCAGCTATCACATCCACCACACGCGCTGCCTTCAGCGTCTGGATCGTAGCAACTTAAGGTGAGACCATAATCAATACCAAGTGTCGTTCCAATTCGGATAATTTCCGCCTTCGTTTTATCAATAAGCGGGGTACGGATTGTCAATTCGGTTTTACCCTCAACACCGGCTTGTGTCGCGAGATTCGCCATTGTCTGATAGGCTTTTATATACGCTGGGCGGCAGTCGGGGTAGCCGCTGTAATCGAGGGCATTCACACCAATAAAAATAGCATCAGCACCGAGGACCTCCGCATAAGCAAGGGCGTAGGAGAGAAAGATTGTGTTCCGGGCGGGGACGTAAGTTATCGGTATGCCATTTCCCATTTCCATATTAAATCTGTCTTTTGGAACCTCAATATCCGCTGTCAATGCTGACGCCCCAAAGGTACGCAGATCGATGTCAACAATCGTATGCTGTTTGATGCCCAATGCCTTCGCGACGTTTTTTGCACACTGTAACTCCACTGCATGTCGTTGGCCATATCGAAAACTCATTGCATAAGTGTCATAATCTTCATCGCGAGCCATAGCGAGCACTGTTGTTGAATCTAAGCCGCCACTGAATAAGACAACCGCTTTTTTACGCAATTCTTTTCCTTTTTTGGCGTAGCTTGCAAGCCAAAACTGGCTATTATTGTATCGTGGGACGGCAGACAGCCGTCCCTACAGAGATCACGCGAATTACTCCTGTTCAAATTCTAATTTCGCGAAACGCATAAAGATACCACCGCCCGGTCTACCAAAGGGACCATTGACAGCCAAGCACGCGATAACATGTTTCGCACCCGGTTCAGCACTTTCGGTGACGACAACGCGTTGTGGTGCATTGAAACCAGAAGCAGCACCACGTCCTGATTCGCCGAAAGCCAAGTCGATTTCGCCATCAACCCAGACTTCGCCGTAGTCGTCAATACATGTGTGGAACCATACCTTTGAACCAGCAATCGAAACGCCATCGACTTCCTCTGGAAGGGTCACGGTAATTCGGTACCACCCAAAGCAAAATCCCGACGAGACCCACTCTTGGATATCCTCACAAATCGGCCAGCCTGAGTCGTCATAGTCAGCAAGACGAGCAGGCGTTTCTGACAACTGATTGACTAAACCGCCGTTCGGTTCACCAGGGACAAGTCCATCGCCATAACGCCATTCGGAATTGGTGAGTTCACGATGTTCTACATTTTCTAAATCGAGTTCTGCAATAACCATTATGCATTCCTTTCTTAGTTTGAACATAGCACAAACTTTTAGTTTGTGGCCTTAGTATTCGTATACCACAGTTTATAGGCAATACCTGTTGAAAAAATCAGGAAAATTCCTGCGACAATAAATGGAATATGAACAGAGATATTAATCAGAAAGCCACTTGCGACGTAACCGAGAAGAAACCCAGTGCTCCATGCCAAGTGTGTAAGACCTACGCCGTGTCCCTTCTCATGAGGCTCGGTAAATTCATTGATGAATCGCGGGATAGTCGTCGAAAGTGACCATGCGGCACCTGCACCGAGTATCCCAAAAACCTCCAGTGCGACCAATGAATCGTGAAAAAACGCCACACCAAAAGCGAGGAGCGTAACGATTGTACTTGCCACAAAGGCAGGTGCACGGTGTCCAACGACATCACATATTCTGCCAACAGTTAGTTGACACCCGAAAGCGAAGAGGAGACTAATCGCACCATAATAACCCGTCGCCTTCACCCCAGCAATACGCTCAATCAAGATTGGCATCAACAGGTTTACAGAGCCCCAGTAGTAAGTTGGGAAAACCCGTAAACCGACCAGCATTCGCATTTCTCGCCGCCGACTTAGGTCCAAATATGCCTCAACGTTAAGAGTTGATTTCCATATCCCCTCGCGCTTCTCGTAGCTGGTGGGAGATTGCTGCCCCGCCAATCGCGGCAAAAAGAAACACGCCCCTACAAACAGCACACCTGCTAAAATCACCGCACCCGTGCCGAAAACATGATAGCCGGTCCGATCAATGACTTCACCTGCAATAGCACTGCCAATCGCGGTGCTCACAGTCATGTTGATGAAGTACAGTCCTGTCGCCCACCCTAACCGATTTGGAGGTACGACACTAATGAGATAACTCTGTCCGCCTGCGGTTTTGAAGCCAGATGCGATACCCTCATAACAGAGGATACCCCAAAGAAATAGCGGTGTCTGTGTCGTAAAAAGTCCCCCTACAACTACTGCGCCTGTCATTCCGATTAGCAAAGTCGGTTTTCTTCCGAACCGATCACTGAGCGTGCCGCCGATCAGTGCCGAGACACCACCAAGTCCGATAGGAAGCGCACGTAGCAGCGCTGCAAACAGCGGGGTCTCTTTTAAGATTCTCTCGGCGTAGACAGGGAATAGCATCTGTATCGGTCCCGTCACCAAACCGACAACAAACACAACGCTACAAAGAAGAACAAACCCCCGACTCCACATTTAAGAAAAATAACGCATTAAACTATCCGTAATATTCGGTGCAGCGGTTCCAAGTCCACACGCGCTCGTTGCTTTCATAACCGCGCCGATTCTCGAAATTAGTTCCTCTGAATCCGATTGCAACGGGGCAGACAAAAGCTCCGTCAACCGCTGTGTACCGATACGACACGGGAAACATTTTCCGCAAGATTCCTCGGCAAAGAATTCCATCGCATTGCGTGCAACATCAAGCATATCCCGTGTGTCATCAAATACCATGATCCCCGCCGCGCCAAGCATTGCACCCCCCTTTTGGAAACTCGGCTCATCAATAGTAATACCAAGATTATCCCCAGCGATAAAACCGCCAGATAGTCCTGCTGTTGTAATCGCTTGAATCTCGCGTCCCTCTGGTGCACCACCTGCCCACTCGTAGAGAAGCGTTTTCAACGGAAGCCCAAATGGCACTTCATAATTCCCCGGTCTTTGGATGTCTCCAGAGAGACTAATAATTTTCGTTCCTGCCAAGTTCTCGTCATAACTAAGGTTTTTATACCACGCTGCGCCGTGCCGGACAATCTGGACAGCGGCAGCGAGTGTCTCTACATTATTCACAACAGTAGGCAAATTCTCAAACCCATGCGTCACAGGGTACGGCGGGCGGTTTCTCGGAAACGGATGTTTCCCTTCCAAACTGTTCAACAGCGACCCTTCCTCACCACAGACGTAAGCACCCGCACCGCGCCGAATGTAGATATGAAAACTAAAGTCCTCACCGAGAATCGCATCACCAAGCAATCCCGCCGCTTCTGCTTCTGCAAGGGCGCGTTCAAGTATTTTGAGGGTCTCTGGATATTCATATCGGAGATAGATAAATCCACGCGTTGCACCTGTAGCGTAAGCAGCGAGCGTCATCCCTTCAATCACAGCATGCGGCGCATAATCAAGAATAACCCGATCCTTAAAGCATCCTGGTTCACCTTCATCGGCGTTGCAGACGATCGTCTTCGGTTCACCCGGAGCGTTTAAAACCGATTCCCACTTCATACCCGTCGGAAATCCTGCACCACCCCTGCCAGCGAGTTGACTCTCTTTAAGCGTCTCAATCACATCTGTCCGGGTGAGGGTTGTTACCGCACGCGTCAACGCTTCATAACCATCGGTGCGTCGGTAGCCTTCTAATGTATTGCGTTCAGGTTCACGAATCTCGGCGAAGATACATTCTTCGCCATCGCCGGGATATGGTGGCGGTAAAGGCGTGGGTTCCACAGAAAGCATGTCTACCTGTTTCCCGACGAACACCTCATGTCCTCTCAACACCGGGACACAATCGTCGCATCTTCCAGCACACGGCATCGGCGTCGCGCCCTCATCTTTGAGCGCATCAAGGATTTCCAATCCACCTTGCAACCGACAAACAGGTCCGGTACACACGCGCGGTGCATCCTGTCCTGGGACTTCACGTGCAAAATGGTGGTAAAACGTTAGGGTGCCGAAGAGTTCTGCAAGCGGAATGCGAAGTCCGACTGCGATGTCGCGAAGGACTGCCTCCGAAATAAATCCGTCTCGGTCGTGGAAGGCGTGTAGCAGTGCGAGCAGTGGCGCGGGTTCGTCGCGCCACTGGGCAATCACTTCTCGGTTCGTCGGGGCTGCCATCTAATTCTCCAGTTCTGTAACACAAAGGGTGGTTTCCTTGTGCATCTTACCAACTCTCGAACTCCACGTCAACGCTTTTTTCAGAATCATTCAGCTTACCTGTAGGAGGCGGTGAATGCTCTATAGCATTCATACCCCGGTGAAGTGCATAAGCACTTCATACCGTTGATTCTGATTAGGCATGAATACCCGGTGAAGTGCATAAGCACTTCATACCGTTGATTCTGATTCTGATTCTCTCCGAATCCCGACTTGATTTATCCATCATTCGGGAACATCTACCTTAAACGGATCTATAAGCGCATTTAACGCTTTCCGCTGCCCATGATCTCGGCTCTCAAGTTCGTGAAGTGCTTCTGGAATTTCGTCTTTATGCACATCAAACGGAAGCCACCAAGACGCGTCGGCGTGATGAAATTGTTTCGCATAGACCCAGCGTAAAAATACCGTCATGCGGGGATAACTCTCATGATTCCATCGTCTCCCAGCGTGCCGCGTGTTCGGCAGAAACACAATGAAATCACCAGCATTCACTGGCACATTGTGGACTACCGGTGATGGATCGTCCATCGTGATGTATTCGGGATACTGGAATTCAGATTTGTGACTCCCAGGAATGCAGGCAAAACCGTTGCCGGGTGGCACATCTACCAACGAAACGGAGAGATTAAAGAAGCTTGCGAAGATCTCATCGTTAGCGACTTGGTATTGGTGTCGCGGGCTTCTAAACCAACCTTTATGTCCGCCGTGCAGCTCCAAGCCATCCGCATCTGGGTAGCAAATATTTGCCACGACATCAAAAACCCGCGGATGGTTCCAAGTCAGCGCAGTCGCTACACGCAGGATTTCTGGATTCAAGATAAGCCGCTGAAACGCTTCATGCCCGTAATGCATGTTGTAGACCCACCACGGTTTTCCCTCCGGGGCGTTGATTCGCATAGGCAACTTGAAATCGTCAGCGTTCCATTCGTACCACTCGAACATCTGTCTCTTCATCAACTCGATATCCGCCTTCGGTACAGCGTTTCGCACCACAAAGTAGCCGAGTAGATCAAGGTGCCATTTTTCTTCCTGCGTCAGCATAGTTCCTCCCCCTTCTCCAGTTTTTTGAGAATCCGTTTGGCAAACTCCTTTTCACTCCGTTGAATCGATTCCAACTCGTATTCGTCGTCAGAGATGCAGTGTCGATGTGCTTCTATTGGAAGGTTATAGTTCTCATTGAAGTAGAAACTGAACTGATACCGATTGAAGACGACCTGGCGTGGATAGTCAACTTTCCAAAATTTTGTGCCGTGCATCAGTCGTGGTGAGAAGATGAGGCAATCCCCTGCCTTTAGCTCAAAGGTGATTGCGGGTGCCCACTCGTCATCAATACCAACCGTTGTAGGGAACTCAATTCGTGATTTATGCGTGCCAGGGATGCACATAAAACCGTTGTTTTCCGGCACATCGACGAGCGTTATAGCGGTATTGACGAAATTGCTGTAGATTTGTCCGTTTCCGGCTTGGTAGTCGTTATGCGGATTATGGAAGCCATCAGGAAAATCAAATCCACTGGTATCGCGATGAAACCTTTCTTTTTCATCGTCAGAGATAGGACGCTGCTTCTGCATGACGAGCGCACAATTGAAAAGTCTTGGGCGGTTCCACATCAAACCCATTACAACCCGTAAGACCTTCTCATTGAGCGACAACCGTTCAAAAATCCGATCGCCGTACTGAATATTATTTAGTACACCGCTATATTCATCTTGGGTGACATTCACCGGTTCAGGTGCTGCATCGGGATCTGCGAACCAATTGTTCGCTATCTCAAGCATCTGTTCAACCTCTGCTGGCGAAATCACCTGCCGAAACACTAAATAGCCAAACAGATCGTAGTGCCATTTCTCCTCTTCCGTTAGCGTGGACGGGAGATTGATGGCACTGTCTTCACCACGGATTAGCATAGTATCTCCTAAGAATTTTGTTACATCACTTGACTGCGGATAAACCGTCTGAGTGCTGCCTTCACCTCATCCGGCTTCTCTACCCAAGGATAATGTCCAGATTCGGGAATCGATGCAAATCTACTATAAGATAATTTAGAGGCAAGTGTTTCTATAAAGTGAATCGGACGAGGATCGCAAGCCCCATGAAGGAAAAGAACAGGCATGGATAGATTATAAACCGATTGCTGGAATTCTGGATTTTCGGTGTAACTTTTCCAGTCCGCCCCCACTTTTTTGTTTGCTTCATCGCTCACAGGATATTCATCAAAACTTGGAAGATTGTCAACTTGGTTCGAGTCAAATACATCTGTCATGCGACTTAAAGTGCGAAGTCTGCATAATGTTTGTTCCTGTTCAGTGCTCTCAACGTGTTCCCTTTGTGCACGCAGTCGTTGATACTCTTCACGCTCCGATTCACTTAGCGCATTTAACCGATTCTCGCGATACTCGCTGTGCCATCGGTCATCAACTCCTGTGCCTGCAATGTGAAGAACGGCTATCGTCCGAGTTGGAAACTTAACCGCATAGGCTAAAGCAAGTCCCGCTCCCCACGAATGACCTCCAACAATCCAGCGTTCAAAGTTGAAAAATTTTCTTAACCTTTCCAAATCATTGACAAATGTGGACACATCGTAAGGACCTGCTGCTTCTGATCGTCCACTCCCACGTTGATCGTATCGAACAACTCGACACAAGTCGGAAGTCATATCAGCAACAGGCGCAAGATAATCATAGCCACCCGGACCGCCGTGGCAAAGCACCATCGGTTGTCCTGTTCCTTGAACGGCTGTCCAAAGATGAACACCATTAATCTGAAGTACTTGCTCTTGGGCCATTTCTATCCTTGTATTCAATGATATTAATGAGTTGTTTTTTATGAGGATACAAGTTTTAGACACACAAGTCAAGAAAAAATGAGTTTGATTTTTTTATTGACAATCCTCGTCAAATTTGCCATTATACCCACAATCGAAATGTGATAAACGCGATTCAGAGGGTATCCGTTAATTTTTCACATCGTATCACTAAACTGTAAAAATGGAGGCAGTCATGAAACCAAAACGTTTAAATTGGCAGGGTATTCAAACCGGTTTCGTCCTCTTTTGTACTTTTATCTTAATTATTGGGGTGAAAGCTCAGGTTGTTACGGACGGCTTAGTGAGTTATTACACGCTTGACAAAAACGACATTGCTGGCGATACGGTTAAAGATCTCGTTGGCGGCAAGGACGGAACTATCATCGGTGAGCCGGAGTCCATCGAAGGTCATCTCGGAGACGCACTCAATTTTGGCGGAAAACCGGATTGCGTGGAGTTGCCGATCATTTTCAATATCGGGGAGAAGCCAGCGTCGTATGAAGCGTGGTTTTTGAAAACCCCTAACAGTCGCGTCGGTTGGCAATATATTCTGACAAACAAAACGAATTTCTTTGATCATTTCTTTCGGCTCGGTTTTAATCAGAATACCGGACAACTTCGATACTATACCGAACAGGCAAACAACATCAGAAAAGCGTGGATAACCGATGAGGATTACGCCGATGGCAAATGGCACCATGTAGTGGCGACACGCGAAGGCGATAAGGCACAGGTGTATGTCGATAGCGTCCTGGTCAAAGAGGATGAGGCAATGTCCGGCAATATAGGCGGTGGTGAAACGAACTGGAACATCGCTCAAGATGGCAATACCGACGGGTACTTGATAGGCGGGGTGGACGAAGTGCGTATCTATGAGAAAGTACTGACCGTAGAAGAAATCAAGCAAAACTTTGAGTCACAGGGTTTAGTGGTCCAGCCCATCGGGAAGTTGAGTCTTACCTGGGGGTGGATTAAAACCGCGCAGTCATACCGTTAATGATTGTCAAATTCAGACAACATAAGTGGATCTAATGTAAACAGCACGCTTAACTTAAAAGAGGAGCTAACGATGAAAGTCGATCCACAACAACTCATTGATGATGGTTACATTGTGCTAAGACAGGTCGTACCGCCGGATCAACTGGAAGCGTTGAGAACGAGCTTTGAAACCCTCGTTGAAAAGCAAAAAGTAGTCTGGGAACGGGAACGAAAACCTGGAGAGAAGCCTGGAGGCGTTTGGACGACGAGTGGACAACCGAGGGTGTTTTTCGATGAGGTCGTTGACGCAGAGACAGCGAATACCGTAGAATTTTGTCTGCATGAGAACACCCTCGGTGTGAGTCAGCAACTCATGAGAGCACCCGACGCGGCGATCACACTGATGGCACTGATGTGTAATCCTGTGCAAGATCACGGTCCGGCGAGTTGGCATCGTGATATCGATCCAACGGGACAGGCACCCCTCAAGGGCATGCAGATGGATTATGTTAAAAACGGACCCGGATATGTTCAATGGAACATCCCGCTTTACGACGATAGCGTGTTCTGGCTGGTGCCCAGAAGTTATTGTCGTCCCAACACACCAGAGGAACTCCAACACCTATTGACACGCTCACAGGAACCGATGCCCAATGGAATTCCAATCGAACTTTCAGCAGGCGATGGGGTCGTCTATAGTCACATGGGCTTGCATTGGGGCAGCAATTATAGCACGAAATTGCGGCGTACTGTGCATCTCGGTTATCGTGCCTTCGGTGGCGATTCGTATCCAATCGTTGACCATTTTTATTGGAATTTAGGATTCACTAAGCACCTTCCCGCCGAAGCCCGCGCTCAATTTGAACATTTCTTCCAACTCCAGATGCAACAGAGTGATGTGATTGAGGCAACCTTTCACGCCATCCATAACAAGGACGCTGAAGGTTTTCGGAAAGGATTGGCGAAACTGCATCCAGGTAAAGAGGAACGCATGGTCGCAGTTGTATTCCTCTCAAAGTTAGCGGACAAGGTCCGCACACTCAAAGACCCTGAAGTCAGCAAACTCCCGATTGAAGAGCGCATCGGTGCAATCTCCGCGCATCGACTCAACTTCGGTCTCTATGAGGACTTCGCCTGCCGTTTTTCCGCCGAAGACGCCGGAAGTATCTGGCAACGGTTCTCAACGCTATACGAAAAAATTGAGGCAGAAATTGCCCGTTCTGTTCCCGATAGAACATCCCGTGTGATGCGCTATCAACTGACGGATATGCCAGTGAATTTCGAGGTAGAGGACTTTATTAGCAGTTGGTAGAAATGTAGTACAACCTTCAAACGACTTGAGTCAATCAGACGGGTCCGTCGTGCAAAAGGTATGCAACTTGCGCTGGAAGATTGAACAACCTCACTGTGAAGTGAACAGGAGTTAATCATTGACACAAAATCGAAGTGTAATCATCAAAATTGAGGCGGGTTCGGTTAAGCGGCACAATGACCTCGTCCGGTTGCGTTTCAAACCGAAACGTTACTTTCCCGATTGGCAAGAAGGGATTTCAATGCCTGCGATGTCCATAGCTGATGCAGACGGTCGTGTCTCCGGCAAGAATGTCCCATGTCAATTCGAGCCGACGCTACGTGAACTTGCATGGCAGACAGACGAACTTTCGGCGGGGGCATCGGCATATTACGCGATCCGACAGATCAATGAACCGCCACCAAAAGCCCGTTATCAGATCGAACAAAAACCCGCGCATTTGCTCATTTCTACTGATGACGCGTTATTCGCACGATACAACTTTCTCGGTGTCTGGAAGCCTTACTTTTGGCCCCTCAATGCGAATCACGGAACTGTCGTCCGCGGGGCTGGCGGCGACGATCATCCGCATCACACAGGACTTTACCTCGCCTACGGAGGGCACGGTGAAGGTGGGTCTGC
>JAPPNJ010000013.1 GCA_028818705.1 Candidatus Poribacteria bacterium | reverse complement strand
CGGGATAACTGCCGAAGCTGTGTTGCTAATAAATGTGGACTGAAAACTGTAAATAATGATATAATCTCTGACATGGGTAAACATCCTTTCTAAGTTGGGTTTGTTTCACCTATAACTTTAGGATATTTACCCTATTTAATCAATCAATTTTGGCTAAGGTATTGGGTTTCATGAAACGCTTTTTTAATCGTTTTCGTCTGTGTCTCCTCTATTGTTGCCTTGCCTGCATTCTTCCACTCGCAGCACACGCCAAACCCACAGGCGAAATCATCTTTAGCCCTTCAGCGGATTTCTTTGGACTGTGGAGTGGCAACGTGCAGGACAGACAGGACGCACGAAGCGTTTTCAGACAGAAACTTCTCATCATTGAGTTATCCATACAAAAAAATGATAGTTACCTCATCGCCGTTGCGGAGAGATTCGTTGAAGATGACTTACACTTAGTCATTGATGTTTACCTTCTTAACAGGAAAAATTGGTTGATAAAAGAGAAAAACCTCACACGAGGACTGTTTCATGAGGTTCTTGATGCAGCCATCTCAGAAAAGGGTGATGTCGTCTTCACAAACCGTATCTTTAATCGCCCATGGGCACCTGCACGTGGAATATATCTCTTTCCCAACCGTGAGCTAAGGCAAAAGGACCCACAAGCCGAATTCTTAAAGGCAGTTGAAGCACATCATGTAGACTGGGCACCTAACGGAAATGTGATCGCCTTTGACACCGCAGACGGCATTTTTCTTATGGATCGTTTGACACTGAAGATTTCACACATCATCAAAGACGGATATCGTCCCGTTTTCTCACCAGATGGCAAAAAACTCGCTTTTTTGACAAGGACAAAACCCACGAGACTTAGCATTCTCTCACTTACGAACCCGCAGAACTTGAAGCACATAGCAGACGTTTCACCTCTCTACTTCACTTGGTCCCCTGATGGTCGATACATCGTTTACACATTAGCAGCTCCTAATCTCACCCGTAAAAATTACGCAGTGCCTGTTGCTGGTGGTCCTCCTGAGCGAATTTTGGAAATGTATGATCGTGGTGTGCGATTGTTTGAATGGACCCACGCAGCTAAATCTGGAGCACATGCCGTTGAACCCACGAATAAGCTTACCACACTCTGGGGCAAACTCAAGCGGCAGAATTGAAAATAAAAAACATCGGAACGCGGCTCAAGGCAGTCCAAACTGAGATGCAAACGCTTCGTACGCAACTTGATGAACTTGACGAGGAATTGAATTCCCTACAACAAGTTAGGAAGCCACAGATAGAAATCCATTACAGTTTTGGTATGCCGTTCCATCTCTGAAAACTAAATATCCCTATTGGAGATGGTTGTGTCTTGCGCGCTAAGGTGCGTCATTTGTGGAACTCCGCCAAAATGACGGGGTTTTGGCGCGTCAATTTGACGGATACGCCAGAATGACGGAGTTCAAAATTATTTTAAATTCGATATGTCCACCCACAGTTATATATCATGTAGGACTTACGCACTTCCTCTTAAAGTCCCCTGATAAGCGGAATTTAGGGGGTTAAAAACAACAAAATGACGACTTTTCAGCAAAATGGGCCTTTTCTCTGTTCAATTTCCGTAAGTCCTGTGCTACATCATGTGTGAAGATATCCCGAATAGGAACATACTTTACGACTTCGTATCTATCTTGTAAACATCTCAGACTTGGCACGATATAACAACGAAGACTTTCACACAACCCCAATCGCATTCCTCCTTACGTTTTCACTCCCTATAATACGTATATTTTCGGTGGATTATACCAAACACTATTCTTGAAATTTCAGCAGTTTTGACACAAATATCGCGTTTCTCAAGAGCGTTGGCACGGAACTTGCTCATATTCTAACAACGTGATTTGGTCTTACCTGAGTGGAGACTTTAGAGTATAGGAACGGTGCGAATGTCGGGTAATCATCTTTGCAATGCTGATGACGGTTATAAGTAAGTGAAAAAACTATCGCTGCGATAGAAAAGATGGTTCCTAAATTGTCCGTTCTCATTCCTTAAGGGCACGCTCATGTTATTAACTTTCATAACCGAATATGGAGTTTCGCATGTTTAGAAGAAATTGGCATTGGGCACTTGTGGTGTTCATTATCCTTGGTATCGGCAGCTTCGTTATCTTCAGACCCAAAGCACAGGTTGGCACGGTAAAGGTCTATAAAGCTCATGAGGCTGTGAAACCAACGGTGAAACCGATACAGACAGATGCTGTTGACGAAGTCAGTTCTGCTGATACCGAAACACAACCGCTATCTGCTGGTGCAGAGGACATTGCATCATCGGTACCTGATGCTATAGAGACACGTCCAATAGACGAAACCGGAACTTCAGAAGTGTCACCGAAAGTTGAGGCGGATTCTAAAGATTCTGCCACCGGAGTTGAAAAACCACTAGGGAAGTTCTACTACGGCGATTATACGGAAGAGGAACTCATCAAAATTCGCGACTGGGCGAAAGAATTGTATAAAAAACAACAAGCAGAGTTCCCTGACCTTATAGAAATTGCACAGATGACTCCGGAAGAAATTGCCAAAAAGTATCCAACGGATGCAGATCGGATTAGACTCGCCAAGCGAGGGCACAAATTTTTTGACTTTTATGCAGAAGAACTTGGCGTGCTCATGAAAGTCCTTCCAGAATCTACTAGAACGCTGGTGATTACTAATATTCGCGATCAACTCATCCAAAACTGGGGACGCGAAGCAGCGGATCAGGTTATAACTGCTACAATGGGGTACTTACAATGAGCAATAGGTTTCTTTTTTATAGTAAAACTATAATTAATTGGGCACACTCAAACAGTCTGAATGTCTATTATAGGCATTCAGACTGGCACAACCTAACAGGTTATGCTACAAGATGTCTATTTATTTTTAGGATCCACTATAAATGACCTTGCTGATTCCGTTTGGCAAAATTATAAAATGCTTAATGGAAAAGCAAATGATGAGAGAGTAACTTATGAATTTGATAGACATGTGGACTGAGCAAATTGATACCGTTCATGTGCCTAGTTTTTTTAAGGAGAAATAAAAATGTACAGAAATAAGAGAATCATCTCTTTGCTGATGTTAATTACTTTTGCCTTCTTTACAATAACTGCTGGTAATGGATATACCCATGAACATAGCCATCCACATACTCATCCGGAGGATAGAGATGTTGGAGACATTGTTTGGGATGTCGTGCTAGCCGTAGGCGGCACGTTTGGGGCGGCCGCCGGGGCATCGGTCGCGATAGCAGGCACAGCCTCTGGTGCAGCCAGTCTAGGTTTCTCGGCCCCGGTAAGTGTCCCTGTAGCCGTAGGTGGTGGCTATGCAGCTGTTGTATCTTTTAACACAGCATCTTCTGCTACAAGCAACCTTTTCAGTGACATCGGAAATTTGTTCAACAACGATGACGATGACGAGGATAACCCAAACGATGATGAAGGCGGCCCAAACGATGATGAAGGCGGCCCAAATACTGACGATGATTGAGGTTGTCTGAACAATTAGGACATAAACTTAACACCGTAATACGGTTTCAGTCGTCAAGAAGAGTGACCACGACTCGTCACATAGGGAACAACATAGGCGGAACCGAGGCCTTACAACTTTAGTTCCGCCTGTCTACAAAATACAATTCGGGTTACCATGAAAAAAGGATTGTGCCAATTGTCACGATCATTGCTCCAACAGTCATAAAGGCATTTATCCCCAGAAAAAGATGAAGTCCCCACTTTGGGAGTCTAATGAATTTTCCAGACCGAAATACCCAAAAGAATACCCAGCAACTGCTGATTAACAAGTACCCACCTACAATTTGGGATATATCTCCAACTAGGTTGGACCCCATACATCCAAAAATTAATAGCACCAAACCCGCAAGTAGCAGATGCTCACCTCGTTCTTTGTTTAGTTTCCATCTCGAATTTTCCATCTCTAAATCCTCCTACAATATATAAAAATTTCTAACCATGTATCACGCGCCACGTGATAAAAACAGTATACCGATTCTGTAAAAAAAAAACAAGCGAGTTTTTGTTATTTTGGGTAGTATTGCTGTATTAACCGTTTCCGTTTTTCACTTGAGACCCTCTTTATCTGATCTGTTGGATTTTGGTATGTCCGACCAGCAATCGTATGTTCGATCGATCGAGAACCTGCAGCAAACCCCTGTGTGCGTGTCGACGATAGAAACTGAAGTCTGCCTATTTTAAGCGTCACCGTCTGTCCTGCGTTGTCAAGTGTCACTTGTTTTGAGAGAATTTCAGTCACAGTAGTATCACCAACGCTGTCTCCTACCCTCAGAAAATGAAGACGTTCTGACGCGATTTCTTGAAGAATCGCTTGCCCATTGGTGCCATCTGTAGAAATAATGGTTCCAAGCAAGCGATACACGGGCGTAGGGTTTGGCGGTGTCCAACCAAGCGGACGGAAGATATTGTTTTCAATAATTGTCCGGTAAAACACAGACTCACGCCAACTTTGTTCTTCTGGCGTCAGATATTCTGAGGCGTGGTTTTGCTCAGGCAATGGTGCACCTTGAGCAGAAACATTACCCACAAGGTTTCCCAGCAGCCAACACATACTCCAAACGAGTGCTGGCATACCGACTTTTTTCAACTTCATTTACCTCCTTAACAATCATAAGTAAAGTTGAGCCCTATTGTTATATTAGTTTTATTATAAGCAATAAGCAAGTTTCGTGCCAATGTTCGTAAGAAGACGCGATATTCGCATCAAAGCTGCTAAAATCCTAAACTGACATTTCTCAAATCTATCAAGGATGTAGTAAACATCACGAGATCATAG
>JAPPNJ010000046.1 GCA_028818705.1 Candidatus Poribacteria bacterium | reverse complement strand
ACCGCGTAACAATAAAAGTAATTTTAGTAAGTGCTTCCTCCAGAGGCATTTCCAGTTTAACAAAACCCTCAGTAGGTGCTTGTTGGGCACAGGCAATCTGATAACTAAAAAAGAACATTAGCAGACAAATGACTGTATGGAAAGTCTTCATATTTCCTCCAACAAATGAATCGAAATCTCTCTTAACTGAAAACCGACAACCGACGACTGAGAATCCATTAATACCACCCGACAAACTGCAGATACGCCCGCCAGAGGTTATCTCCCCATAAAAGCACAAGCACAGCAGCACCCGCAAGAAAGGGACCATACGGAATAGGGCTTTGACGGTCTTTGATACCAGAAACAATCAACGCAGTCCCAACAATCGCACCACTAAAGGCAGAAAACGCAATCACCATCGCCAGTTCCGGCCACGCCCCGAGAAACAACCCATTGAGCACCATCAGTTTGATATCCCCACCGCCCATTGCCTTTTTACGTAAAACCGCACTTCCAACAACGGCAATCAACCATAACACAACACCACCACCAACACCACCAATAAGTCGTGTCAGAAGATACCAAATATCGGCACGTTGATACGCAATCGCACTAACGATGACAAAACCGAAAATCAACCCCGTCAAGATGAGGACGTTCGGAATAATATAGTGTTGGGCATCAATAACAGAAATCGGTATGAGCAGTGTAACAAAAACGAGAGCGAGCAGACCTTCGAGGCTTATCCCGAAACGATAGTACATCACGAGAAACAGAAGTGCCGTTGAAAGTTCAACCAACGGATATATAACGGAAATCCTTGCGCGACAATGACGACACTTGCCTCCTAAAAGTGGATAACTTAAAAGTGGAATATTGTCGTAAGTGTTTATCGGTTTATTACATTCGGGACAGAAAGAACGGCGCGGCGAATGAACCGACATACCGTCGCGCGGGATGCGGTAGATACAGACATTGAGAAAACTCCCGATTACTGCACCCAACACGAAAATAAAGACCCACATATTTCCCTTGGTTGTTAGTTATCAGTTCACTCACCTTGTTTGCTTTCGGTTATCAGTTAAAATGGTCTGTGGCAGTTACATAGCGCGTTACTACCATCAGAAGGCAACCGACAACTGACGACTGAAAGGGTTGCGTAGCAACCCGTACCGATAACCAACTACCACCAATACTTCTCACCTAAACGTGCGTCAGCGTGATAGACTCTACTGATTTCCGCGATGCCACCAACCCGATACTTTTCTGGGGCGCGTGGATGATCCTTCGCAATCCCTATCTTATACCTGTCTTGAAGAAGGACATAACTACCACCCCAAGGTGTTTCAGGAAGAGACTCCAAATAATTTCCACGCCACCCCTCAACACCAGGATCTGTCAGCAGCGCGCCTAAACTCGTCGGATAACCGCCGGTGTGCCTGAAGTACTTCTTGATAGCCACAGCAATAGTTTCGACATCTACATCCGCTGTGCTTACCCTACGATATTCTAACCACGGTGGAAAAGAAAGGACCCCAATTACAATGACTATAATAACAAGAATAAGCAGTTGAAGGCGAGTCATCCCACTATTTTCGCTGATGTTTTTTCGTAGCATCCTATTTAGTAAAACGCTCCCTTAGATATGGTAACACAATGCCTCCGTGCTAAGCTTAATTCTCGGAGTTTGGGCGGGAAATGCCATATTTGTGCATTTTTTTGTACAAGTTGCTCCGCTCAACCTCTAACGCTTCCGAAGTCCGCCGGATGTTCCACTTATTTTCTTCCAAAGCCGCAAGAATACACTGCGCCTCGGCATCATCCATCATCTGATTCAGGGCGATGCCCGGTTTGTAGAGCGGCATACCCGGAACAGACTCCAAGGACGGAGCAGTCGCAGGGACGTATGACAAAGACGGTTGAGGCGTTAAGGACAACGCTTCGGCGACATCAGGAGCCATTACAACATCCCGGTGCACCATAATGAGGAGGCGTTCGACAATATTCTTTAACTCGCGGATGTTCCCAGGCCAATGGTAACTTTGAAACACAGCGTAAGCACCCGGATCAATGACCTTTGGTGTAGACCCCATATCCAGTTGCAAACGCTCAGCAAAGTATTTAACCAACAACGGGATATCCTCCTTCCGCTCGCGCAGCGGAGGCACCCGAATAGGCACAACATTAAGCCGATAGAAGAGATCGCGTCGAAACCGTCCGTTATCAATCTCTTCAGGAAGACGCTTGTTAGTTGCGGCGATGATTCGGACATCAACCGTCCGAATCCGATTACCGCCGAGACGTTCAACTTCACCCGTTTCAATGACGCGGAGCACTTTTGCTTGTGCCTTTAAACTCATATCCCCAATCTCATCAAGAAAGAGAGTACCACCGTGGGCAAGTTCAAAGCGTCCCTGCCTTTGAGAATCCGCACCAGTGAATGCCCCTCGCTCATGTCCAAAGAGTTCACTCTCAATGAGTTCGTCTGGCAAGGCGGCACAGTTAAGTGGAATAAAGGTTTTTCCTGAACGTCTGCTCTGCTGATGAATGGCGTTAGCAACGAGTTGCTTACCTGTACCATTCTCACCAGAAATCAGAACCCCAAGTTTGCTTGCTGCCACACGCGTAATTTGCGAACGGAGGTACGAAACAGCAGCACTCTCACCTACCATCTCATCCGTCGGTGAAATTTGCGATTTCAGAATCTCATTTTCTTGCGATAAGCGCGATATCTCCAAAAACGGTTGGACATTGGATAAAATTTTATCAATACTAATCGGCTTCGTGATATAACGTTTCGCGCCGAGCTCCATCGTCTTAACAGCGATTTCAATATCTTGTTGTGCCGACATCATAACTATATTCAACGTTGAATATAACTCACGGAGTTTTACAAGCGTCTCAACACCATCCATGCCGTTTTCCATACGGATATCTAACAGCACAAGATCAACTTCCGACTTGGCGCACTGCTGCAATGCTTGTTCACCACTCGCAGCCGTTAGGGCTTGATACCCTCGCATCTTGAGTCCTTGAGATAACATCTTGAGCGTATTTTTTTCGTCGTCTACAATCAGAATAGTTTCCATCTTTATTTATCCTGCGTACAAACACCCAAAGAATAGCTTCGTTTAGGTTTGGCGGTCTATCATCTGTTCTTCCGTTTCGATCGACTTTAATTTTTCAGATTCTGTGGCTAATCCATCAGGTGAAACACTTGGATCGTAGGAGAAACGGATACGGACTGTTGTCCCTACATCCTCGGTACTTTGACAATCCATCTCGGCACCGTGCTCCGTGACAATCCTCTTGACAATTGGCATACCCAAGCCTGTACCACGCGCTTCAGCCTTTGTCGTGTAATACGGAACAAAAAGATTTGCCATCGTTTCCTCGGACATACCGCGACCGGTATCTTGAATTTCAAGCGAAACTGTGCCGCGGACACTTCTATCTGTATCCTTCTCTGCTTTTTCTTTCTGTCCTTTGCCGTTGTGTGACACAATGGGATTCCCATCCGTTACCAGAAAAGGGCGTTCCCCATTTAAATTCGCCCGTGGGGCACTCGGTGTGAAATAGGTTTTCACCTTCAGCATACCACCATCAGGCATGGCTTCAATGGCATTTTTGAAGAGATTACCGAGTGCCTGTGCAATCTGTTCCGAGTCAAGCGAGAGCTGTGGCAGCGGCAATAACTCAGTCTCAACCTTAATCTTGGAGACATTTTCAAGCCAAAACTTCTCAGGAGAGTTTTGTAACTCGGAGTCTTCGTGCCTTGAGTTCGTCAATGCAGCTTCGGTCCTGGGTCCAAACTCCGGGACCTGCCTACCCGTGTATAAGTTCAAAACAGACCGGACAATGCGGTTGAGTTGGCTCGGTTTTCTTTCGAGTTTAGGCATCCGAGCGAATTGATGGAATTCATCTATTAATGTTCCGATCCGATCAACTTCTTCAATGACGGTGTCGGTGCATTCCCCAAATATTTGCTCAAAGACTTCTGGATTCGATTTCGCCTGCTGCAGGTTTTCAACGGAAAGGCGGATCGGAAAGAGTGGATTTTTAATTTCGTGTGCCACCTGTCTTGCGACATCTCGCCACGTCGCTGCACGTTCAGCTGCCATCCGCTCCTCTAAACTCCGCTTTAACTCTTGTGCCATCTGGTTGAAACCCTCAGCAAGCTGCCCCACCTCATTGTGGGACTTGATTTTAACTCGATGATCCAAATTGCCAGCAGCAATGTGACTAACCCCCTCACGAAGGGTCGCGATAGGACGGGTAATCCGACGGCTAATGATATAACTAATGAGGTAAACCAACACAAGCCCACCAACACCACTTAAAAGCAGTGTGAGTGTGAGGCGCTGCTGCCATTCCATCTGACGCTTATGCGAATACGCAACAATCAGATTGACAGGCGGTGCTTCACGGATCGTCGCGAAGGGTGAGTTGAAAGGTGTTATTTGAAAAGCAGTAAAGGCACTTTCACCATTCTCGTCGGTTGTTTGTAAAACGACTTTTCGCTCCGATTGCGATCCTGGAAATGATTCAAACCAGTCATTCCTACGTGCTTCTCGCGAGGCATTATTCAACGGGAGCCAGTCTTCTGCCGCCGTCTTCGATTCGGATCCAAAGGCTGCTGGATTAGCGGCTTGAGGCTTTTCGACAAGAAAAACTGGATGATCGTCCGACTGGATACTCGCTTGAGATTCTAACCACTCTTGCAACCGGTAACCACCCGTAACAAATCCCCATTCGCCTACTTCTGTCGCCTGAACTACAAACTGTAAGCCTATATCACTCTGTCGCGGAATATTTCTGAGTTGTATATGTCCCTCTCGGTTCTCCAGTGAATTATATGTTCGTGTCCCTCTCCCTGCTCTTAAGTCGGGATACAGAAGTTTTCCAGTCGGAGTGCCATATTCTAAGAGATCAAACTCTGCTATTGGTAAATAAGGATAGTCCGACTGCCGTTCTATGGCGCGATGTAACCTCACGTCAGTGGCTGCGGCGTGTACCTCCTTTTGAACTTTTTCAACGAAAACCCGATATCTGTTTGAAACTTGAGCTTGAAGCGTTTCAACGTAACTATCAATCTCCCTTTTAAAAGCGAGTCGAATCAGGAAATTGGTGCTACCAAAAATGACGCCAAACATCACAAGGAAGACGAAGCCGTAAGCGATAAATATTTTATCATGAAACTGTAAAGTGGAAAGTTTATTCCTCATCTTTTCTACAGCCCACCAAATATCTAATCAACGGTATGAATGCCTTAGGGCATTCCCCGTCCCCGGATGGCATTCCCCGGGCTTTTGAATTCTGGAAATGCTTATATACGAGAGGGCTATTTTGAACGCATCTATTCGTTCTCCGCACTCGATGCCAAGGCAAAAGATCGGAAATTCCGCTTATAACCCTCAACTCCATCTTGAAGGTATGTTAACTCCTCGCCACCATCATTGTCGAGGTGCAAGCCTTGGAGTCTACCTTTCACGGCGATAGTATCCATCAAGATACGCATAAGCTGGCAAACAGACTGAACGTCCCGTTTAGGAAGGGTTAACGTTGCGTGCGACACGCCTTTATCGCTAAAATCCAAGGCAGTACCCTGATAGGAGGCAGTCTGCATGTGTGTCATAGACATCCCTTCAAATTCTGCCGACACGGGAAATTTTGCCCCGGGGAAGCCCTCACGGGCTTCATACCGTTGATTTATGGGCAAAATTTGTCTTTGCTTTACATTAATTTGTCTCTGCTCTACATTCTCGACTAATTTGCTATCCACGTCAGTCTCTTTCGGGAGCACTAAACCGGGATCCAGCTCTTTCCAGTGGACAAACAAGACAACTTTGTCTCTCGGGCCAGCAATAATGCCGTTGAGAATCGAGTGATTGCTCGTAGGTCCCTTCGCAGGTATAACGTTAGCACCGCCACCACGCTCTTGAATAGATTCTGTATAAAGCTGAACAAACCACTCACCGAGGCAGCTATTATCAGCATAATTGTAGAAAATAATAGTGTTTTTGCTTGGGTGTTTGGTTTCGTCAATTTCTTCAGATAGATGAATCCAGCGAGCGAGCTGATAGGCTATGTTGTTTTGATGTCCACAAGGAAGATTAAAGTCCTCATGCGCTTGCCCCACACCTTTTACAGCAGAACGGATCCGGCTATCTGGAGTTTCGCCCTTCCCAGCGGTCACCGCAAGAAAGAACAAACCGACCGGAGAGAAAGCAGAAAATCGCCCACCAACACCATCAGGAACCGGAAGTAGCGTCTCACCGTAGAAGGGTGATTGCTCGTGCATTCGGAATAGTACGCTGTCAGGCGTCAAACCTGTAGTAGCAAGCACCTGCTGCTGCCAGTCTGCCTCGCCAAGTGCATCACATATAACCATCAGCGTAGTCATAGTTTCCATTGTTGTGCCGGATTTACTAATAACGTTAAAAAGCGTTTTGTGCAGAAGTCCCCTCGCCTTGAGCATTTCAAGCAAGCCAGCGAGTTTGCGAGGATCAAAGGTATCACCCGTGAAATACACTTCAGGCGCACCACCGCGTTCTTCAGGGGACAGCAAGTTATGATATGGATGGTTGAAAGAATCGTGAAAGACACGCGCACTCAGGTCAGAACCGCCTACACCGATGGTGACAAGCACCGAAAATTCTTCGCGAGCGCGCCTTGCCAGCGCAGCGACTTGGGCAATATCAACACTTTGAAGATGGCTTCGGGTCCAAGCACGCAGTCCATGTTCCAACTCAGAGAGCGGTGCCGCCGCCTCTTCTTGAAATAGAACGTGAATCTTTTGCAGAGCGGTGTCAACATGCTGGTCCACCGTCCGTGTGTTCTCAACAACGGTTGGAGACTCTGATGACGCAACTGCTGTCCCGTCGTCAAACGAAAAATAGAGTTTTCTGTCCAACAAAACCTGTTCCTCTGGGCTAAATCCTTCCGTACTTGTCCGAAAGGCGAACGATGTCCTCTTCATCAAAGTGCCCAAACGAAATTTCGAGGATCCGGTAGTCTTTAGATTCGCCGATGAGCTGATGTTTAGCGCCCTGTGGGATAAAAACAGGTTCCATAGGCTCAGGACGTTGAATCGTACCCTCCAATTTCAGGCAGGCACCCTCGTCAAGGGGAATCCATAACTCGCTCCGATGGTGATGATATTGATAACTCACCTGCTCGCCCGCCCGAATTTCTACAATTTTGACGGTAACCGGTTGGTTGAGCACATATTGTATGAAACCACCCCAAGGTTTTTCGGTTGTTATGATCTCTTGAAGTTCTTTTGAAGGTAACCGCATGATCCATTCTCCGAACCGCCGGACCCGTTCATCGAATAATATAACGAAAAAACAAATTACAATCTATTTTTAAATCAAAAAATGCTTATAAAAATATAACAGATAGTGTATCATATAAGCAGACCGTTAGTCAACTAAAAACTACTGCTTACATTTCCTATTATACTTATTAGTAATTTAATTAACCAAGAGACACTCCCATCCTAATCCGAAACCGGATTGCGCCATAAGGTTATCACATTGTTAAAAGAATCACTTTCAAGACTTATTGAGAATGGCATCACAGAAAAGATCTTCCCTGGCGCTGCTGTGCATATCCTTACTAATGAAAAGACGCTTTATCACAACGCATTTGGCTTTCGATGCCTAAAGCCAAAACGGTTACCGATGCTTTGTACAACGTTTTTTGACTTGGCGTCGCTGACGAAGCCTATTGTTGTTGGAACGCTTTGCATGCAGTTAGTTGAGAGCGGTGAACTCTCGCTCGATACACCTGCCGAGAAATACTTGCCGGAGTTCAAACATCCAAATGTAACGCTTACCCACCTACTGAAACACACCTCAGGACTTCCCGCATGGCTCCCTATCTATCTACGCGCCCGATCGCGTGAGAACGTAATCCCTTACCTCGCCGAGGTCCCGTCGGAATCTCAGCCGGGTGAGAAGGCAGTGTATAGTTGTCTCGGATACATCGTGTTAGGGAAATTGTTGGAAAGGGTAACCGGACAATCATTAGATAAATTGGCGCAGCGGCGTATCTTCGCACCACTCGGTATGGCATCAACACGGTTCAACCCACCACAGACGTGGCGTGAGCACTGTGCAGCCACAGAGGATTCCAACAGTTTTGAACGCAGAATGGTAAATTACGAACGTTACGACTGGCGAGAAGGCGTGATTATTGGGCAAGTACACGACGAGAACGCACACTTTTTGGGTGGTGTTTCGGGCAATGCAGGACTCTTCTCCACATCAACAGATCTTGGAAAATTTTGCAGAACATTGATTAACAAGGGTGGAGACTTGCTACGTCCGGAAAGTCTCCGAACCATGCAACAAGTTACCTCAGCAAAAGGCGAACGCCGATGCATCGGATGGGCTGTAACAGACGACGGTTGTCTCTACCACACAGGATTCACCGGCACATCAGTCCGGATATGCCTAAAAAGAAAACTCGCCGCGATTCTACTGACAAATCGAGTTCATCCTGACGCCGACCGGCGTGGTATCATCGAATTTCGGAAAATGTTTCACAGTCTCATATACGCTTAGCCACATGTCCTCTACAAAAAATCCTCAAAAAACCGAATTAGGATTAACTGTTTTACTCACAGAGAAGCGCGATTGGATTCGCGGGAAATCCATAGGACTTATTACGAATCACACAGGCGTTGATGCTACCTTACAAAGCAACTATCAGCTTTTTGCAGAAGCATCTGATTGTCAACTTTCTGCAATTTTTTCGCCAGAGCACGGACTCTGGGGAGCGGTACAAGACGGGATCGCCGTCAATAGCACTGATGCTTCTGATGAGAACCGATTGCAGGCACTTCTTGAAAACGTTCCTATTTTCAGTCTGTATGGACAGTCTTTTCTGCGTCCGACAGCCGACCAACTTGAAGGTATAGATCTGCTTGTCTACGATATGCAGGATGTCGGTGTACGCTACTACACCTATATTTCAACGCTCCTGCATGCCATGGAAGCCGCGAGTGAACACGGTGTTGAGTTTATCGTTGCTGATCGACCTAATCCCATCAGCTGCACGGCTGTAGAAGGGCCAATGCTGGCAAACGGGTATGAATCATTTGTCGGAATACACACAATCCCGATTCGCTACGGCTTGACAATCGGCGAATTGGCAGTGCTTCTGAAGGCGGAACGCGTGCCGTCGTCTCGGTTAAAAATCGCCTGGATGCACGGATACCAACGCCGGATGTGGTTCGATGATACAGGTTTGCAATGGGTACCGCCATCACCAAATATGCCAACACTTACAACAGCAACGCTTTATCCAGGGCTCTGCTTATTTGAAGGAACAAATATGAGTGAAGGGCGCGGGACAACAAAACCGTTTGAATACATTGGTGCCCCTTGGTGCGACGGTGAACGATGGGCACGTACACTGAATGCCTTGAAACTACCCGGAGTCCTGTTCCGACCTGTTGTTTTTACACCCGCTTCTGTCAATGAAAATACAAAACACGCCAAACAGACCTGCGGTGGTGTCGCGATTCACGTTACTGACAGGGAACGTTTTCGTCCGATAGAAACGACCATCCACATGTTATCTATCCTCACGTCCGAATACAGAGATCACTTCGCGTTCCGAACTGCACATTTTGATAGATTAGCAGGGAATAATTGGCTCCGAAACGCCTTGTTGAACGGAAAATCCGTGGATGAAATACAGGAACAGTGGACTGCAGAACTCCAGACCTGGTTTGATAACGCAAAACAGTATCACGTATATTAGTTGTCAGTTAAACCTTCTGGCAGTTGCGTAGTACTTGAATTCCACAAAGTTTCTGTACTGATAACTGACGACTGAAAAGGTTGCGTAGCAACCTATACCGAAAACCTTAAAAAATGACAGAATTCTATAAACGCCTCAACACAGATAAAAAATACGTTATCGGTTTAATGTCCGGGACTTCAGTCGATGGTATTGATGCAGCCATCGTTGAAATTAGGGGGCACGGACTGGAAACCGAGGTAAATCTCATTGCTTTTGAGACCTGTCCGTTCCCGTCCGGAGTCCCGCAACGTATCCTTGCCCTCTGTCAACCCGATACCAGTCGCGTTGACGACATCTGTGAGATGAACTTTTATATTGGACACCTCTTCGCCGAGGCTGTCAAACATATCCTACAAAAGAGCGGAATGTCTGCCAATGACATTGCCCTTATCGGCTCACACGGTCAAACGATTTACCACCTACCTAAAGACGCAAGCACAAATTACAGTGCTTCCCCTTATCCCTCAACACTGCAAATCGGCGAACCCGCTGTCATCGCACATGAAACAGGGATTCCAACTATCGCTGACTTCCGAGTGGCAGATATGGCAGCAGGCGGGCAAGGCGCACCGTTGATTGCATACCCAGATTATCTACTTTTCCGTGATAGCGCTAAAAAAGTGGGACTTTTGAACATCGGAGGGATCGCAAATCTCACAGTGCTTCCGGTAAATTGTTCGCTTGATTCCGTCTCGGCTTCGGATACAGGTCCCGGTAACATGTGCATCGACGCAGTCGTCCAAGAGATCACAGAGGGAACAGAACGCTACGACCGAGCAGGCACGCGCGCCGCACAAGGCACCGCTTATCAACCACTCATCGACGAATGGTTAAAGCACCCATTTTTTCAACTGCGACCCCCAAAAACGACGGGACGTGAGATGTTTGGGAACACTTTTGCAATGGCATGTCTGACCGCTTGCCGCAAATACGGACTGGCAGACAACGACTGTATCGCGACACTAACCGAATTAACTGTCCAGACGATCACAAACTACATTGAGCAATCTATAGAACAATCGTCAATAGATGTTCTCTATGTGAGCGGTGGAGGGGTCCACAATCGAACGATTATGCAGAGACTCAGCGAAGTGTTAATAGGTACAGCAGTTGAACCTGTGGACAATTCAGGTATCTCCGCAGATGCAAAAGAAGCAATTGCGTTCGCAATTCTGGCGAACGAATCACTCCACGGACACGGTGGAAATCTGCCTTCTGCCACTGGTGCATCGGTCCGGAAAATTCTGGGCAAATTCGTGTGCCCGTAATTCAGTGTTAACCGGAACCCTCGCAATCTCAATAATTTTTTTATGAAAAAGGAACTTCGATGATGTTAAGATATCAAATAACATTGATTGTTTTTCTCAGTATCTGTGTCCACCTCCTCTCGTGTGAAAATACCCATCAAATTTTGAAACCAGCGATTTCTCCTAACACTGCCGATGTACCTGGGGGGATGGTGCTTATTCCCGCAGGCGAATTTCAGATGGGGAGTACCGATAGTGAGTCAGATTTCAGCGAGCAGCCTATCCATACTGTATACGTTGATGCATTTTACATGGACACACATGAGGTCACGAATGCAGAATATAAAAAGTTTGTTGATGCCAACCCACAATGGCAAAAAGGTACAATTGACGAAAGATTCCACGAAGGGAATTACTTAGCACATTGGAATGAAAATAACTATCCAAGTGGACAAGCCAACTATCCAGTGATTCAAGTTAGTTGGTATGCGGCGGTGGCTTATGCGAAATGGGTGGACAAACGCCTACCAACTGAGGCAGAATGGGAACGCGCGGCGCGTGGCGGTTTAGTTGGGAAAAAGTATAGCTGGGGCAATAGGATTCAACCGAGGCATGCCAACTACGGCAAACATATTGGCGGTCCGACCCCAGTAGGGCAGTATGCTCCCAATGCCTATGGTTTATATGATATGGTGGGAAATGTTTGGGAGTGGTGCTTGGACGAGTACGACGCAGGCTTCTATGCGGTTTCTCCACGTGAGAATCCTATTGCAGGGGCAAGGACCGTAGAAGCGGTCATCTCTAATTTCCTTGAAGTGAAAACGCCTCGGGTATTTCGCGGCGGTGCGTGGCTTACACCCCCCGAAGGCGTGCGAGTTTCCAACCGTTTTAAGATGCCACCTGCCTACTCAAACTTCTACTACGGGTTTCGTTGTGTGAGGGATGTGATGCCTTAAATAAGTATCTATCCCCTGGCGATCTGCTGTTTGTAAGGAAAAAGAATGCATTTAAAAGTCAGACAGTTGTTTTCCGCTGTTCTTCTTTTATCCCTCTCACCTTTATTTCTCCGAGATACTTGGTCGCAGCCCTACCCCCTGCGTGCCACGCTTCGAGGACACACAACAGGTATTACTGCGCTAACTTTTACTCCAGATAGCGCGACCATTGTGAGTGCAGGCTGGGATGCAATCTACTTGTGGGATGTAAATACAGGACAACCCAAGACGACTCTTAGCGGAAAGACTGATTACTTTGTTGGTATCGCAGTTTCACCAGATGGCAGCACGATCGCGGCGGGGAGTGATGAAGCCACAATTTGGATGTGGGATCTACATACAGGGCAACACAAGACTGTTCTTCGTGGTCACAGGGATCCTGTTGAGGGATTAGCGTTTAGCCCGGATGGGCGCATACTTGCAAGCGCAAGTCACGATGGTACAATAAGATTTTGGGACCCAAATACTGGAGAACACCAATTAACGCTTCATGGACACAGCAGTGGCGTTATTTCACTACGGTTCAGTCCGGATGGGCGCACGCTCGCAAGTGGAAGTTGGGATAGCACTATTCGGTTGTGGGATACAGAAACCGGAGAAACAAAGACCACCCTTCGTGGACATAGCAAGGCTGTTGAAGCAGTCGTTTTCAGTCCGGATGGGCGCACGTTTGCGAGTGCAAGTCGCGATAACACCATTCGGTTATGGGGCGTCACCGAGGGAGTTACTAAGGCGATACTGAGGGGACACAGCAACACTGTTGAGGCATTAGCGTTCAGTCCGGATGGGTACATGCTCGCAAGTGGAAGTTGGGATAATACGATCCGGTTGTGGAATGTAAGTACCGGCCACCACCTTACTACATTACAAGGACACAGCGGCGATATTGAGGCATTGGCGTTTAGTAAGAACGGGCATCTCCTCGCGAGTGGAAGTGCTGATGAGACGATCCGGTTGTGGGCAGTTACTCCGTTGAAGCATGAGGCGGCATTGGAGGTAGTAGAGGACATTAACCTTGATGGCAAAGTGGATGTGATGGATCTGGTACTCGTTGCCTCTGATTTCGGCAAGACCTTTGTTCAAGGGGAACAACTAAACGCCGATGTCAATAACGATGGGATCGTGGATCGGCGAGATGTCATGCAAGTTCTCGACGCATTGGAAGTCGCCGCAGCACCTTCTACCCGTGCACAAAGGGTTCCAACGCTACTTGCCCAAAACCTACAATTTTGGATTAACCGAGCTAAGGAGCTTAAGAGTAACCATGAAAGTTTACAGGATGGAATCGCTGTCCTCAATCAACTTCGTGAAACATTGATACAAACCCAAAAGGGACCAACAGAGACGATTCTATTGACAAACTATCCGAATCCCTTCAATCCCGAAACGTGGATACCTTACCGACTCGCTGAGGCCGCAGCTGTCAGGGTGCAAATTTATACCCCGGAGGGGTTGTTGATTCGAAGATTGATATTAGGACATCAGCCTATCGGTACCTACGAAAGTCGAAACCGGGCAGCATATTGGGACGGCCGTAATCAACAGGGCGAGCAGGCTGCGAGTGGCATCTATTTTTATACGCTCGAAGCGGGAGATTTCACGGCAACACGGAAGATGCTGATACGGAAGTAAGGAGTTCTAACAGATGCGCCTTTTACACTGCTTTCTCACTCTTATCTTACTCGGTTGCATTGCTCTCATCGCCTGTGACGAGACACAACTGATAATGAAACCTGTCGTGCCACCTATTCTCTCAGAAGAAGACGCACGAGGCATACGCATTGAAATCACACCCACAGAGCAGGGAAACCCCGCACACGGACTCGGCAGGCGTTCGGTCTATGTCAACGGCATCGGTGTTGTTGCCCTCAAAGACGATACACACCAGACCTTCCCCATCGGCACACTCATCATCAAGGAGATCAACAATAATACCAATACCTTCGTCCAGCACGTCGCCAGTATGAAGAAAACCGACGACCCAGCCTATGCGACACACAACGGATGGTTTTACACCCTCTACACCCGACAGACAGAGACCGCGAAGTTTATAGCAGCCGGCGGTGATGTTCCCGGTAGCACGAGCGAGGATTGCCACGCCTGCCACGCACAGGCACCCAAAGACAGCGTCTTTACACAACTCCCCGCACCGGACTCTGAACCAGAAGTAGAAACGCAACCAACACCAGAAGAAACTGAAAATGAGCCACAAGATTCCAATGATTCCCACGAAAATGAGGAATCACTGCCGGATGAGGAATCACTGCCAGATGAGGAATCACTGCCAGGTGAGGAATCACTGCCTCCGTGTATTTTTCCGACATCGTGGGGTGTTCACTGTGGTTCCATCTAAAACCGTATCTTGAGGGACATACGATGGCTACCACCCAACAACGGAGGCATGACTTGTATTGCTTTCTCACTCTTATCTTACTCGGTTGCATTGCTCTCATCGCCTGTGACGAGACACAACTGATAATGAAACCTGTCGCGCCACCCATTCTGTCAGAAGAAGACGCACGAGGCATACGCATTGAAATCACACCTACTGAGCAGGGAAAACCCGCACACGGACTCGGCACGCGTTCCGTCTATATCAACGGCATCGGCGTCGCTGCCCTCAAAGACGATACACTCAAGACGTTTCCCGTCGGCACGTTGATTATCAAGGAGATCAACAATAACACCAACACCTTCGTCCAGCACGTCGCCAGTATGAAGAAAACTGACGACCCAGCCTATGCGACACACAACGGATGGTTTTACACCCTCTACACCCGACAGACAGAGACTGCGAAGTTTATAGCAGCCGGCGGCGATGTTCCCGGTAGCACAAGCGAGAGTTGTCGCGCCTGCCACACACAGGCACCCAAGGATAGCGTCTTTACACAACTCCCTACACCTAACCAAGATTCCAATGATTCTCACGAAAATGAGGAATCACCAAGAGAGGAAGGAGCTGCTGAACCAGAACAAGATTCCGATGACACTCATGAAAACGAGGAATCACCGCCAAAAGAGGAGCCGAATGAGGAATCACTGCCAGATAACGGCGACAACGAACCCATCAACGAACCCATATAATTGCATACACAAATGAGTGGCTCCGTGAATAGCACTGGAAGTAAGAACACGATATCGCCCAAGGATATTATTTTTTTATCCCTAACTACCACCTAAAAGCGTATCCTGAGAGATATACGATGGCTGCCGCCCAACGCTGGATGATTCGCAAACGCATAGTCCAGTCCTGCACCTGCACCGGTGACGAACCGGAGGTTCAACCCAGCTCCCGCTGTTAATTGGCGAATACTCTCAAGGCTGCCTCTACGCTCGGCGAGCCCGATCCGTAAGGCAAGCAGATCGAACAACGTCCACTCGGCACCCCCATGTAATTCAACGCCGGAGTCCCCATAGGGATTAGCGTATGGGGCGTTGATGTAGGTATCTAAGGCAAAAATAAGCGCACTTTGGAAAATATTAAGTCGATGGGTCGTTGCGATACCGATCTTGAGATGCGGCGGTATCGTTTCGGTATGTGAGGTAAGATCCGATGAAGGCGGAGGTGTGTTCCAATAAAGCTTCGTCTGAAAGGCATCACTCGCTTGTAGACCGAGCGTCAGTTGATGCGGCTTTTCTGGGTTCGTCGTCGCAATGAAACCGATATCTGCACCACCACCGATCGCGTTTGTGCTCCTATATCCACTCATGTAGAGAAGCTTGAGCGTGCCACCGATCCGGAAATCTATACCGTGAAAAGAGGGTAGCTGCCAACCCGATGCCAAGAGAAAAGCGTTATCCGTATTGTTGAAAGAACCCACTACCTCTGGTCGGTTCGTCGGCCCAACAGGACGGCTGACCACCGGGAGACTGGTGATAGGAATATCGTCAACACCAACTCGAAGCCAGCTCACACCGATCGCCCCTCGATTTTTCAGCGGATGGATATAACTGACAAAATCGTAAGCATCTTCTCCATTGAGTGTGGAGTGCATGAAACTGACCTCATACCGGGTAAGTTGTCCCAATGCGGCAGAATTCCAGTAAGGCGCGTAAGCATCTGCACTCAGAGCAGTCCCTGCACCACCCATAGCAAGCGGACGAGCACCAACACCGAGCGTCAGGAAATCAGCCGTGTATTTCGCCTCTACCGATAAAAGCCCGACACAGAACATAATTATAGATACAATGAAGCAGAAGATGTTTTTCTTTTGATGTTTCATGTTTATTAATGGTTGTCAGTACGCTTCGCTTTCAGAGTAAATAGCAGTCAGGGCGGCGAGTACGCCTTTCAGTTGTCAGTAAAGGACAGTCAAAGAAACTCTTGAATCTTCTGTATTCTCTTTACTGATTGCTGAGAGGGCTGAAAGCCCGCCCTGACTGCTGACTGCTGACTGCTGATCCTCTGACAACCGATAACTATTAACGTAGTTTCATCATTTTGAGTATTTCAGTGATGTCTTTTTCACCCTCACGCTTGATTTGAATTTTCGCGTAGTAAACGCCATTTGCTACCTCAATGCCATCAGCATCCCTGCCGTCCCATTCCACCATAAGGAACCCAGGAGTCGCAGGCATTGAAAGTTCACGGATGAGTCGCCCACTCAGTGTATAAATCTTCACAGCAAGTGAGTCAGCCGGTGCTGTTAATTCACAAGTGAGCGTGGTTGTGCGTGGGAACGGATTCGGGTAGTTCAGAAACGATAGCAGCTGCAAGGTATCGTGAACCCGGAACGTGATGCGTTCTGTGTTAGTGTTCCCGTGCACATCGCTGGCTGTTAGCCGAATCTCATATTCCCGCGGTTCAAGTTCAGGAGACAGATATGTCAAAACGAGTTGATTTGAGCCGGGATGATACGTTAACTGATACGCTTCTGGATTAATAGGTTCGTACGAGAGACCACTTCCAAGTTCCAAGAGCAGCGGTCGGGTGAGATAATCGAGTCCGCTCGGATCGGTGAGTGTCGCACCGATGAGCGGTTCAGCATCCGTGGCATCTCCCGGAACGAAGTGCTGTTGGTTACCAATAGTCAACTGTATATCTGGCGGTACCGTATCATCACTGTGCAAGAGTGTAACCGCTCCAAGACGATCCGTTGTCGCTCTAATGGTCCCTACAGATCGGGTTTCAAAGCGAAATCTATCGCCTGGCTCAAAGGAACGTGTTCCTTGTGTAATTTGGAGACGTAAACCGTAGGGCGCGTAAAAGAACGGTTGCCCAACCGTCCCGCGGAGTGGCACGTTCCTGTCGGTTTGGGAACGTAGAATACCGGTTCTCTCGCCTTCAACCTGAAACTCGGAGTCGGTTAAAAAAAAGATAATCCACTGATCTTCCGGCATGGTAGTATCTGCTGGGAGTTCGATATAACTCACAGTACCGGTGCCGCGGTTGCTATCTCCGAATCCAGATGCATACCAACGTAATTCTCCCTGCGAAGCACCACCGAAGTCCGGGTCAACATCCAAAGGTTGTTCAAGAGCAGTTATGTTAAATGTCCAAATGTCCCCAAACCCGAAAGGTGCCTCAAAATCAGTCTCCATGTTAATAGAAAATCCATGTTGAAAGCTCGGATAATCTGTACTAAAACCTGCGAGCTGCTCCGCCGCTGAAATCACTTCTAATGCTTCCAGCGATTGAGAGTCTTCCATAACGGGTGCGCGAAGCATCCGATAGGTTTGAGGACCTGTGAAAAGAAGGACGTACTTCCCGGTGAGTGCCCCATTAGGATGGATGCGAATGTCACGGAGTTCACCTTCACCAACATTCTCTGTACCTATGTTGGTTACATGCAGCCGCTGTTTTAAGGTGCTCGTAGTATCGACTAACAGCTGAGAGGGTAACCGAATCCAATTGCCGAGTGTCGGACTCCATTGGTAAACCCCTATCCCGCGTGCACGGGATGCGACTGCAGTCCCAATTGTATCCGCTACATCCGATACATCGGCGACTTCCTCCGAACTCCCTAACAACTCTTCAGCGAGCTGCATGCCGAGTGCCCCGAGATCGAAACTAAAATCAATCGCTATCGGAGAAGTCAACTGAATAGAAGTCTTCAAATTATTTGCAACAACACTATCGCTAACTTGAACGTCCTTTTCTGACCCTGCATCAACAACAAGTTCGTAACCATAAACCGAACCGCCGGGCAGCGGTGCCCGCTTAGACATCCCGCCAAGAACACCTATAAATTCACTTGGAGTGTCAGGTTTCGCCGTTGTATCCACTGAACTTGTTACAGCAGCGAACTTCCGCGCATCTAAGGAGCGTATAGTAAGTACAGTTGGGTTTTGAAGCGCACCAGGTGGGGCAGTGATAACACAGTTACGATCCAAACTAACAATCTGACTTGAGGATGCCGCGCCTACTACCCCCATGTCAACGGTAATCCGTCGATAGGCGATATTATCATCTTCCTCGTTTTCGAGAACGCTGCCGGGTGGATCCGTCCCATCGAAGGTTGGATCTACATAGACGAATATATCGTGTGTACCGAGAGGTAACCCGCGTGTGTCAGCTTTTCCCGGTTGTCCGCCAATAAATGGAAAGTTTCCTGTTAGAGGTAGAACAGCAGTCGCTATTGGTAGTGTATTCAACGGATCAGGTTCGTAGACATTCTTCCCCGTTGGGACATTCTTAGATTCTACTAAAGGGTTAAGTTGTATCCAGTCTCCGGGTTGGATCCGAGCAGTCCCCAGGAGATTGATGTCACTATCAACGATCGTATCATTATCAACATCCGGATTGCCGTAAAAAAAGGCAACTTCAACAGGCGTTTTTATCTCTTCTCCCTCCACCTGCACATCTGCCGAGAGATACCACTCCTTCGTTTCGGCGTTATAGCCGTATCCAACAACATCGGTTCTATTTATCTGCACAACAGAAAGATTCGGATACTCGTAGGGATAATACCGCAATATCTGACTTGTAACCGCATTATTATCTGTGTCTGTGACCAAAATTTCATACCGGATGAGAGAACCGTCCGTTGGAGCATCAAGTAGTTCAGGCACTGTCCACCATCCTTCTGTTGAAAGAGGTAGGGGTGCCGGGGTGAGGCTCACATTCTCCCATGACCGACTTTCTGGGTTGCGCCAAGTCAAGAGAACTGAAGCCAGCTCCTCTTTCTCATCAGAAACCTGAACAGAGATACGGAATTTATCCTCACCGACCAACTCAGCCTGAATATCAAGAATTTTTGGGATATTGACGGTAAATCCATCACCACCGACAGCAACTGTTGTGTCACTTTGGGCATAGTACTCAACGTGCGCATCACCGCTCGCAATATTTTGCGGAACGGCAAAGGTTATCGCCGGATAGGCACCATTGCTGACAGTAAGTGTTTTCGTCAAAATTACATCACCCGTGTAGTAGTTAACAGGACCTGAGATTCCTTGGGCGACAACCGTTTTTCCCGGAAACAGTGCCTTGACAGTAAGCGATCCACTAAAGGTGGTATTTCTGGTAAAACGTTTCGTCCGAGTCCTTGGATCGTAACTCGCATTCTGAACGTATCCGGGGGCGATCCGGAGGGTATCACCTGGAGCAACTGTTTTCGTCTCAACATCAGGCAAAATCTCACCACCAGCAATAGCAAGCTGCAAAGCAGGATCCCCGAAAAGCGTGTATTCCATCATGATGTCGATCTGTCCGGTGCCTTCCGTCATCAGCAGTTCAACTTTAGAATCAAAACTTAAGGGACCGAGTTGCCGAATGTTCCGTTTAAAGAGCATATCGAAGATAATACGGTTGAGTGCGTCGTTTCCGCTGCCATAAGTCAGCCGCGTCGCACTTAACATACCGATGATACCACCCCTATCTTTGCGCAGTAACTTCTCAGCCATACTCGGCTCGCCGGGTTTGTCAAAATAACCGTTATAACAACTGAGAACCAACATGAAGGGAATCTTATCGGTTTCTTCAACCAGATCAACCGATGCGTTGTCGAAGATTGCTTCGTGCGCCCAGACAATTCTGCCACCATGCCCAGCATATTGTGCGAGTACAGCCCCCTCTCCAAGCGCCTCAATAATCCTATCTTTTGCAACACGTTGCGGTAGAAGACCCGTAAACTCCTGTGGACGTGCTTCAACAAGATCGATGACATCTTCGAGAAAAACTTCAACAGTTTCGTAACCTAAACGGGTATGGTCCTTCGCAATTTCGTTGAGACTCTTTTTGAAGATAAAATCGCCAGAGTTGCTAACTTCGTCATCAGCGACAGAGATAATCTTCCTACGCCAATTCCCATTAGGTGGACTCTGTTCATAAGCCAAGATTTTGTCAACGACAGCATCCGCCTGACTGACACTTTCAACGCTGAGCCTACCGAGATAAAAATCGGTGAATTCATCGTGCCCAGAGACAGTAGCATACCAGTGATCCGCCGAAGTCCGACCAAAAGAATCCGTTCGAATATAGTGTGTCGGAATATAACCAGCGAGTTCAGGTGGCTCGGAATAAATCTCCGTATCAACGCCGCGAAAATCAAACGTCCCGTCTCCTAAGAGAACAACATAAGTCGGGGCTGGTGGCACCCACGATTGATATGCGTGTGTCAGAAATGCCTTAATCGCCTTAGGACTAACACCGCCATCGCCAAACGCGTTATAAATATCATCCGTTGTAACGACTTTCGTACGGTATCCACCACCTTTAGGCGTCGCCCGCCACGCTGCTAATCTTTGTGCTGCATCTAAGAACACCGAGTGTGTCACAACGATGTAATCGGCACTATGCCTCGCAGTTGCTAAGTCGATAGGCGCGACAATCTCAACGCGTTCCGGTTGACGTAACGCAGTATCAGAAACAGCAATAAACGCTGCCTTTCGGGTATCAAACACCTGAAAAAGTGCGTTGTATAAATTAGGGTTCTCTATATCTCTCTCTATGGTGACCCCCTGCATCCGAGCAGTAAGGATATTACCATCTGTCTCAAAGATATGTACGCCCGGATTACGGAACGCCTCAACCTTGTACTGGAGGTTACGCCCACCCTGAACCCGTTCATTTGAGGCATCCTCCGCAGTGGGCGAGTTGAACCACAACTCGTCCGCAACAGCTCTAAAAAGGCGCGTATACTCAACAGAAAAACGGTTGAGGTAGACATGATATGGATACCGCGTCGTGTCCTCATCAACGTTATCATCAATACGGGCAAAGGACAAGACGTTCTGCTCGCCTTTGGCAGCGTCCTTGAGTGTATCCCACGTGCGTAAGGTACGCGCAACGGTGAGTGGATCTTGATGCTGCCATTCGGCGACTTCAATTCGGACCCCGTTAATAGCAACTAAAACTTGATGGGCTACCGGTGTACCGCCCTGCAAGTCAACAGAAATATGCGGTGGGTCAAAACTTTTTGCAACATCATGAAGCGGAAACTCCAGACGCATTTCAGCACCATCGCCACCATTTTTAATACCGTCCCAATACCAGAAGTCCAGCGCATCAAACCATCCATGTTTATTACCGGGCGAGACCGTATCCGTATAGATGAATTCAAGGTTATTCGTCAGGTAATCTTCTTCAAAATTCACTTTAGAGCGGAAAGTGGGGACCTGTGTTGCTGTTGGATCTGTGGGACTGGCAGTGATTTGCGGGACCCGCGCTGGAACGCGCCCACCGCCGTCAAGCGTAAGCCAATAAATATTCCAGAGGCTATAGCGATTGCTCGATTTATGCCCAAGGAAAAAGATGGCATCTTCCGGATCAAAACGACCATCGCTTGCCCCACTAACATAGAGAGGAATATCCCTATTTCCCTGTGTGAGCCGAAGTCGCGCTGGATCTGTACCGACAATTTCTATGCCCCAGTCGCGCTGTAAAGCCGCCCCTGTCAAAGCGTAAACGCCAGTTTCTCTGACAAACAATTTATAACGTGTTTCATTGGTTTCGGTAGGAACGACAGCTGGTGCCGCGGCCACCGGTAGACGGGGGGCCCGGAAGTGACGCGCCGCCTCAGCATTGAGAAGTTGATGCGATAGGGCACGTTCAAACGCTTCCGATTCCGGCACAATCTGCCCTGGACCGCGCTGCGCCATATAAGACTGAGAACCTAAGCCTTGATAGGTCTGTTTAGCATCGGAAAAACGGATATTTATTGTGAGGCGTGAATACAGGCGCAATTGGCGGGTATTCGGCAGATATTGCACGGGATACAGTGCCAATGCGATGACGCGTTGATTGCGGATATAGCCTTCCCGTACAACGCTGGCAAGAGGTAGTCCGGGATATGAAATGCTTTTACCACTTGAGCGGTAAGCACTTCCACTTTCCCGCCAGTATTGCGTTGCCGAGTGCCGCGAGTTAGATTCATGCACGTTGAAAATAGAGATAGGCACAAGGCGAACCCCGTTACGTGTCTCGACGGGGGCAGCAGAAACATCGACCGCTTCAATTTCAACTGATGCGGGTATACCCAACATCAATCGCGTGACTGGAACCTTCGGATTGCCCGGTTCATTCGTGAAGCGACTATCGGCATAACCGACCTCTTGGTAACGAACATTGTCTCGAATTACTTCAGAGATGGTGAGTTCTGGTAGGGTGAATTGGACAGTGATCCCACTATCTGATGTGACTTGGGTAACCTGTGCAGGCGTACTACCTACGCCTATAATAAAGAGGAGGACCTGGACGCCCAGCAGGATACCAAGCCCAAATCGAGTGTGTTGTCTCTTCCCAGCAAAGGACAGAGACCCCAGCTTATGTTTGGTTCTCGTCTGTCGTAAGAATAATTGTGTCATCTTTATAGCCATCAGCCATCAGCCAGAACGATTGCGTTAGGGAAACGTCAGCAACTGCTACACGACTTAACTGACTGCTGACTGCTAACTGCTATCTTACCCTCAAAATGATTTTACCAAAATTGCGGTTCGCTTCCATATACGCATGTGCTTGTGCCGCCTCTGCCAGTGGAAAGACGGTGTCAATGATCGGCTGGAGCACGCCACTTTTTAACGCTGGTAACCATCGCTCAACAAAACGTTGTGTAATAGCGATTTTTTCGTCAATAGATTGCGGTCTCATGACCGAACCTATAATCTGGAGGCGACTGCGCATCACTGTGTTGAGGTTGATTTCTGTAGTAGACCCGCCGATCAATCCGACTTGCAATAGCCTACCTTTTGTTTTAAGTATAGAAAGATTCCGCTCAAAATATGGGGCACCGATAAAGTCTAAAACGACATCAACACCCTGTCCATCTGTTAAGCGTTGGATCTCGGTAACGAAGTCGGTCGTTTTGTAATTAATACCCTCTGTTGCACCGAGTTCCTTACACCTGTTAATCTTCTCCGGGGTCCCCGCAGTAACGAAGACAGTAGCACCTGCATGCTGCGAGATCTGAACCCCAGCACTGCCGACCCCGCTTCCACCCGCATGAATTAGAATCGTCTCACCCGCTGACAATTTGCCCAATGTGAAGATGTTTTCATTCGCCGTGAAAAAGACTTCAGGGACCGCAGCGGCTTCTTCAAAACTCCACGCCTCGGGTATAGGCATTGCCATGCGGTAATCAATGACAGCCTGCTCTGCATAGCCACCGCCTCCGACGAGCCCAAAAACTCGATCGCCTTTGGAAATTCCGCCTTTCACAGCATCTCCCATCGCCGAGACAGTGCCAGCAATTTCCAAACCGATAATATCCGATTCACCAGGGGGTGGTGGGTATCCACCGCGTCGCTGAATTGTATCGGCACGGTTTAAAGCGGTAGCATGGACGTCCACTAAAATTTGGGTCGCTGTTGGGGTAGGTGAGGGTGCTTCGGCTAATTGTAGGACTTCTGGTCCACCATCGCCTGTTCTGATAATTGCTTTCATCACTTTTTACCTTTGATGCACCTGTTTGTCTTTAATTTTAACACATTAAAAAAGCGATACCAAACAGAATTTACGCAATCCCTTGGTCGCTCCATTTCAAATCACCTCTAACAAAGTGGCAGGGGACAACTCCTCTGTAGGAGGGAACTCCGATTCCCGACTCCCCTGTAGGAGGGAACTCCAAATTTTACCCACACGGGCAGAATTTGTCTTAGTTTTACATTAATTTGTCTTAGCTTTACATTTCCCGACATACTAATTCATTTCAATTCATGTTTGTCGTGTCCTGCCTCAGTTTTCTTCAAAAAAACGAATTTGTAGCATACGGGGAATGCCATAAGGCATTCATACCGTTGATTTGTTAGGTTGTGCAAATTCATGCGAAAAATAAAAACAGATGGGCCAGGAAAGAAGATTACAACCTTTTGCGTCTACCAACGTCTAAAGAATATAACAAATAAAAAATGAGAATTAATCTAAGGAGGGAAACATACAATGGGGAAAAGAAACACAAGGGCTTCTAAGAAATTAGCAGCTCGCCGATTCAATCCAGTGAAAGCAAAACTCGAATCCATAAGCGAATGTTTTGATCAATTACGACATGGGCTCCCACCGAAGCAGGAAGAGTATATTGAGGGAGACCGAATTACGCACTCTTACGTTAAAAGCTGTTTTCTCATGATTATTCAGCGCGCTGTGGACATCAACAACGTTATCATCGAATTTAGTGGGCAAACCCCGCCCCTACAAAAGCATCACAGTTTTCACGCCTTACACCAAAATAGCACGATTGATAAGGAAACACTCGACTTTTTCATGAAGGCACTCGACTACTATGAAAAAATCGCCAACCCTTATCAGGAACTCCCACCCTCTGAACTGTACGATGCCTCTCGCGAACTTCTGGCGTACGGTGAAGCGTATACCAGCCAGATTGAAAAGTTCTTTTTAAACCTTCCTCAAACCGAAAACTATGGTAGACTCTAAAAATACATTTACATTTCTTGTAGGAGGGATTTCCTAATCCCGACAGTAGGGGTTTGGTCCCCAAACCCTAAATAACCTAAAAAGCAACCAAGGCTATTCAGTAGGTTGGGTTGAACGGGAAACCTACAAAAACCCAAGAAAAAAATAACTTTCAAGAGGTTAGAAACCTCGCCTACCAGGTGGGTGTTTCTTTGCCAGTTGTAGGGTATAAAACAAAAATCGGCGCGGTCACAACCCTCCCCCAATTTTAGAGCAAAAGGTTGCGAACCGCGCCTACAGATTGATGTACTATCTAATTAAACTCAACAAAACCGCCCGTTCCCTTTAGTATCAGATCCGGCTTAAGCAAAATCTGCTCTTCCGTTTCCAACTTTAACCCAGTCGGATGGAGCATATAAGCAATTCTGAGCGGTAGGTATTTGCCTAAATCGGCGAGCCTATCTGTATCACTCTTAAAGGTTTGCTGTTCGCTCGCCTGTGTCTGATAGGCATACCAATACTTGAGATAAGAACGGATACGGTTGCTGAAAATAAGTTCACCCGAGCTTGAATCAACGACCTTGACCCGAATACGGCCAATAGCAGTGAGACGGGTCCGAATATAAGTGGAGGTCCCCGAAATTCCGCCCTGTCTGCCCTGTTTCATTAGAAGTTGATTGTAATCTTGCCGAGTCAATTTCGGTTCTTCAACCTTACCCAGGATGACCATATCTGTGCCAAGTGCCTGTCCGAGCTTCGCTGCTAACGCCGGATCCGTGTAAATCTGATCCAATGTTAACCCCAATTCTCCGAGTTTATCGTTAACCGGCTTAACCTTGCTTGAGAGGTCATAAACCCATTCTGCCTCCTTGAAGATGAGTTCCAGACGGGTAGCGAGGTTAACAGTCATGCGCCTCCCTAAATCGTTTACTTCATCTGATTCAGCGAAGAAGGGTACGACAACAACGCTCTTGGCGTCGGGAATCGGTGGTGGCGTCGTGATGTTGGGTTCGCCCCGGTTACAGCCCGCCATTGCAAGACAGAGAAGGGGTATAAATAGAATTGAAAAGAAACGTACCACTGAAGTGTGCCTCCTATAATTTTCGGTGTAATTTCCAATTTGTCCTGATTTTACAGTATATGCTCTAAAGAGTCTTTCCTTATTTCCATAACGGAGCATTCGATGTCTTAGACGAAGACAGAGCCAGATTTTCCGACGCATCGGCTACGAAGCACGCCCAACTGCGGCAAAATTTGTCTGTGCTTTACATTATAGTGCTATCAACACACAATTTGCCTTCGCCTCATAATTTGCTAAAAGCATACCATAAATTACAGAAATAGGTCAACCTTTATCTGCTACCCACCGATCGCTAACGCACGAACCTCTCCGAATTCGTGTGAGAGTTTCGTCCAAGAGTCGCCCGCATCCGCGCTCCGATAAAGCTGCCCGCTCACACTACAAGCGATAAGAAGGTCGTTGACATTCGGATTGTGAGCAAAGCACCAGATCGTGCTGTTGGCAGTTCTGCCGATGTCTGCACGATTCCATGATTTGCCGGCGTCGCGCGTCGAGAAAATACCACCTTGGTCACCAGGAGGACCGTTGCCTGCACCAATAAACACACGACCAGCATCACCGTTCAAAAAGAACGCAGCACGGCAGTAGGGCCATGGATAATGTGCTTTGACATTCAGCGGTGTCCACTGCTGTCCCATATCTGTTGTCACACAGACATCGTTATTCGTTGCGGCGATGATAGTCTTAGGTGAACCGGGAACTACACAGAGTCCGTGGATATCCAAACTACTGAGTCCTTCGCTCCGTTCAGTCCAAGTCTCCCCACCGTCGGTACTCAGGCGCATTCCATCAATTTCAATTCCAGCATAGAGCGTTTGCGAATCGTCAGGATCAACCACAAAAGTTGTGACGCGCGGGATGATCGGAACACCCTCACACTCCTGCGCCAAATCAGCATTGAGTTGTTTCCAGTTAGCACCACCGTCAGTAGATTTGAAAAGCGCAGAAGGGCATGTGCCAGCATAAAGCGTGTCCGATGCGTTCGGGTCAATGGCGATTGCCCATACCTCCCGCCCATCCATAGGGCTCGGAAGGTGATGCCATGATTCAGCGGCATCGCTCGTTTGGAAGATACCGTTTTCGGTACCCGCGTAGATAGTGTCTGGGTTATTGGGATTGACAGCTAAAGCACGAATATCGGCTTCCGGAAAGAGTCCGTTGCTCGCTCTACCCCAAGTGTCCCCGTTATCGGTACTACGCCAGACACTTTGTCCAATAGTTCCAGCATAAAGTGTAGGTTGCATGTTTTTCCCCTTTTTTAATAGTTATCAGCAATTTGCAATTAGGGCGTTCCGCTATCGCTCCACTTTCAGCAATTGGCTAATTGCTAACTGCCAACCGCTAACTATAATATTACTCAATTAGCGTACCTGTGTCAACAAGTCTTGAGTCAAGCGAAATCTGATATACGACAGACGCCGGTTCTATTCCCGGTTCAAGAAGAAACGAAAATCGATACAAACCGCTGTCTTGAGAGTCCTGCGCTGCTTGGTACATCGCCTGTTCTTCTTTATATACCTGTTCCACTCCACCGTTAAGGCGCACTAACGTTACCATCGGAGTCAACCCGACGAGTCGTTCGCTCGGCTCAGCGATGATGTCCCAGTAACGTGGATGCACCGGATTAGGGAGAACCGCAGCGACAAACGTAATATGAGCACCGCGTGTCGCACTATATTGATACCGTTCACTCTGCGTATCGGCACCAAAAGACTCGGACTGTAAACTCGGAACAAGGATCGCCTCCGTGACAGTAGTAGGTAACACAAGAGAACCGGTGTTACTCGTGGAGAGTTCTATTTTTCGAACTTTGACAGCACCTGTAGTATGAAATTCGATCGCATGCGAATCAGTACTCGACACAGAACCGCTGGAAAATCCGAGTGTTAATCCACCGGCATCTTCAAATCCGATGTAGTCCGCCGAAAAATTGTGCAATTGTCCATCTTGCGCCCCACTTGGATATGAACGATACCAGCGACGAGGCGAAAGAGAAAGACTTACCGCACGGTAATCAGACAAGTAATTCGCGAGTTTCCATGAAATAAAAATGTCAGAGATCGTTTGGGGAACCCCCTGCGATGCGAGGACATCGGTAATACCAGTGAGAGATGTTCCACGATTCTGAACAATTTTAATCAATGTTTCTACACCACCGTACTGCTCATGTAGATAGAGCATCCACAAAAAGGCAGCGCCGTAGTGTGGAAGTAAATCGCTACGCGCCTCGGGCCATGTGGTGAGAGAAACAGAAGGTGTTTTCTCAAACGCGCTTACATGCTCTCGGAGCGAGTAGCCACAAAGAAATGAGGCGTACTCTGCACAGCCTTCGTCAACCCAAGTAGCCTCTTTCGGATCGTGTCTCCAATTGATAATATGTTGAAACTCATGTGCAATAACATTATGAGCAGTTTCACTATTCGGATTGAGAGGATGTGTGTCGATATACAATATTTCCGCTTCGTTACTGCGAATAGGAAAGCCACGAAATCCTGGATTCCTCAGAACACCCCGATGCTGATCCGCTGGGTTGAAAAAACCTGCGATAAACTGGCTCCCGTGGTCCTTGTCTCGAATATTGAGTAAAAGTAAAATTATCCTTCCATTCCCATCAATATCCGGTGGAACTCCGAAGTGTTCTGTCAACGTTAGATAAATCCCACGCTGTGGATCCGATGGTACGGCAGCGTCAAAAGCACGGATTATTCCCTGAACGGTGGCAGTGGTAACGCGTGTATTCCATTCAGTGTCCTCAACGAAAACATAACAAAAGTTACCAACACCGCGCAGGACTGCAGAAACAGTGTATTGCTGCATACTCCTAAAATCGGGGGCGAAGAAGGTACGTTCTGTACCAACAAGTAGCGCAGGCGCAGCAGGCAGTCCAGGAGCGGACATCGCAGTATCTGCTTGGAGAATCGGATTTCTGTCTGCTACTGGATTGGTATCTGGGATGACGTCCCTTGTGAATGACAACTGCGGTGTACCACAAAGGTGTGCCGAGCTTCCGTACAGAACGCCAAAAAGCAGCAATATAACGATGAAAAGTAATCTTATATTTTTCATCTTTTACCCTCGGACCAAGGCAGTCAAGAACATCACTCTTTAAATGATAGGTTTCTCTCTGGGATTAAAGATTTTGTTGTCAGAAAAGCGACAGGTAAAAAAGACTAATCAGCTTTGAATACTTCAAATTTTTGACGAAATTCCGTGTTGTCCGGTTCAAGTTGTATAGCTTGTTCCAAAGCCTGCAATGCCTTTTCCTTCAAACCTTTTTGCCGATAGGCATCGGCAAGATGCAAGAGAATTTCGGGTGTGTCAGGAAGGTAATGGATTGCGAGTTCCAAGTTTTCTATCGCGGCATCCAATTTTCCCTGTTTGAAGTAGATAAACCCTAAGCTGTCGAGATATGCCCCGGACGTTGGTGAACTTTTGAGTGCTCGCTGAACGAGTTTTGCTGCCTCGTCTAAGTTAACGCCTTGTTCGGCATAGAGATAACCCAGTGCGTTATAAACGTCAGGTAACTCATTTCTCGAGGATAGCTCAATAGCCTTGCGGAGGTAAATTTCTGCTCGCTTAAGATCGTCCAGCATTTGATAAGCCATTCCGATTCCTGAAAGGGCGGGAACATATTTAGCATCGGTCGCCAAGATCTTCGCAAAGGTGTCCACAGCCTTCCGCGGCACACTGAACCTAAGGTAAATCTGTCCAAGTGTATAGCGAGCATCCCGAATACGTCTGGTTAATGCGATGCGTTCGTTACCTCTCGTCCGGCGAGTTCCGCCCCTTATTGCGCGTGCTTTTTCGTCCAATAGACTGATTACACGCATGATATGGAATTCGGACTTCTCGAAGTTGTCTTGCGCTTGATATGCGAGGCTCATACCGTGGTGTGCCTCAATTTCCGCCTCACTTGCCTCGATCGCTGCACGGGCTCGTGTCTGAACTGTGGACCTACCTGTATTATCCTGATCATTTGCTTGTGTTTCAAGTTGAGTGAGAATAACGAGAAATGTTTCTATTGCCGCTGAATAGTCGCCGGTCTGCAGATACAGTTGACCAAGACGATTCCGGGCACTTATCTGCTCGGGGAGGATAGTTACGACCCTTTCGTAAGACTGTAACGCCTCTTCAAGGCGATTTTGCATCTCATAGAGTTCACCGAGCTCCTTATGAAATTGATCGTCATAAGGCATAATTCGGGTAAGTGCCTTGAAAGATGTAATTGCCAGCTCAATTTGGCCGAGATCACGTGCCATAGTACCGAGATAGAAATGCGCTCTATGGTGGTCCGGATCCAGTTCAATGACCCGTTTTAAAACCACAAGCATCTCTTCTTGTAATGCTTGGGCACGCGTATCGCGTCTATTTTCTTGGATAGATGAAAAGACCCGGCGTGTCAATATCTGCGCAAGAAGCCATGTTGCTGGCACATTTTCGGGATTAAGCTCGATAGCTTTTCTTACGTCATCTTCCGCACCTTTAATGTTCTGTAGCGTGTTAAATCGGAGCGTCGCGCGTTCTGTGTAAACGAAACTGAGGTCATGACGGGATACAACTTTATCCGAAGCTATGGAAGAAGCATCACCGACCCCGAACGCTTTTATTAGCGCATCGTAAGCAGCTTTACTTTTACGAATATTTTGCTCACCAGTGCCGCAGTAAACAGCCCACATCAAGTCGGTATAGAACTTAGCAGCACGCGTCATTTCAGTGTTCAGCTCTATATTAGCATCTGCAGGTGTTACCAAATCGGGTGTCTGGAGCGTGCCTTCCATCTCAAGATCCTGAGCTTGTAGGTCATGCCCAAAGGTGAGGCATATTATCATCAGAACAAGAATTATGAGCACGTTGAGATATTTCATTTTTTTTCCCCGTATGGCGATTGAAACGTGTCTTAGCAGGGCGTTAGGAATTGGCATCTTCTTCAAGCAGAGAAGAAGAGAGTTCAATCTTGGCGGCGTCAACAAGTGTTTCCTCGGTTTGAAGTGCCATAATGCGTACACCCTGGGTATTTCGCCCAATGCGTCGAATATCCGAAACCGCCGTGCGGGTCACATACCCGTTTGAACTGATAAGAACAAGTTCATCGATCCGCGCAACGCGCTTTGCAGCAACAACTGCCCCGTTCCGCTTAGATTTTCCGATGGCAATGATCCCTTTTCCACCGCGTTTTTGTGGTCGATAAGCGGAGACAGATGTGCGTTTACCATACCCATTTTCTGTAACAATCAATAGATCCTCTTCGTTTTTCTTGCTGGCACGTCGCGTTGCTTGTTCTTCAGGCACCCCGCCCTTGACAATAACCATTTGCGCCACAAAGTCTTCATCGCCGAGTTCTATACCGCGGACACCGCGTGTATTACGTCCAAGAGGCCGAACCTCTTTCTCGCTGAATCGAATAGCAACGCCTTTGTGAGTAACGAGAACTATATCGTTAGTGCCGTCTGTCACTTGGGCACCGATGAGTTTGTCCCCATCATCAAGCTTAACTGCAATGATACCACTTGACAACGTGTTCTCGAAGTTCGCAAGTTCTGTCTTTTTGACAACACCTTGCTGCGTTGCCATAAAGATAAAAGCGTTTTCCGCAGCACCATCCCCATTATCATCGCCATTTTTAGGCGGAACCGGAACGTATGCAGTTATATTCTCCTCCTGCGATAAGCGAAGTAAGTTAACTACTGCACGACCCGCTGATTGTCGGCGTGTTTCTGGAATTTGGTGGACTTTTAGTGTATAACATTTACCCCAATCTGTAAAGAAAAGAATATTCTGATGCGCAGTCGCAACAAAAATGTGCTCCAGAAAATCTCCATCTTTAGGTGCAGCACCCTTGATCCCTACACCGCCGCGATGTTGCTTCCGGTAGGTATCCATAGGCAGCCGTTTAATGTAACCAGCATGCGACAATGTAACCACCATTTCTTCGTCAGCGATAAGGTCTTCAACTTCGAATTCCTTGACCTCACCCGTAATTTCGGTGCGTCGCTCGTCGCCGTATTTTTCTTTAAGCGTTTCGAGCTCTGTTCGGATAATATCCGTTACCAGCGTTTCACTCGCAAGGATCGCTCGAAGTTCCGCGATACGGTCTAAAATTTCAGTATATTCATCGTGAATGCGCTGACGTTCAAGTCCTGTCAACTGTCGGAGCGTCATAGTGAGAATTTCTCTTGATTGTTGCTCACTGAGTTGATAGGTGGCTTGAAGTTCCTGCTCGGCTGCTTGTGGCGATGCTGCTGTTTGGACGAGCTCTATGATTGCTTCAAGGTTTTGTAGCGCAAGCAGGTACCCTTCGAGGATATGACTCCTGCGTTCGGCGCGCGCGAGGTCAAATTGTGTGCGGCGGCGAATCACATCCCGTCGGTGCGCAAGATAGTGGTTGAGAATCTCCTCAAGCGTTAAAACCTTTGGAAGCCCATCAACCAGACAAAGCAGACTGGCACTGAAATTCGTTTGCATCTGCGTGTGCTTATACAACTGATTAAGAATAACCTGCGCGATTTCCCCGCGTTTGAGGGGTATGACAATGCGAATTTCTTGGTCAGACTCATCCCGAATGTCAGCGATTCCCGTAATCGTCTTATTGACGACCAAATGATACATCCGCTCAAGCAGCTGATTTTTCTTTACCTGATACGGGATTTCGGTTATGATTATTTGTTCCCGTTCCGCTCTTGTGCCAGATGCAGGTGTAATTCTTTCTATGAACGCTTTGGCACGGATAGTGATACTGCCTCTGCCAGTGGCGTACATCTGCTGAATGCCACTGGTGCCGACTATAATTCCCGAAGTCGGAAAATCAGGACCCGTAATGTGCTCCATGAGCGTTTCGGTATCAGCATCCGGATCCGCAAGTTTGCAGAGAAGCGCATCAACCACTTCGGTGAGGTTATGCGGCGGTATGCGAGTTAAATAACCCACACCAATACCCGTCGTACCATTGACAAGCAAGTTCGGTAGAAGGCCAGGTAGGACTGTCGGTTCTTCAAGCGAGTCCTTGTAATTGGGCTGAAAATCCACCACTTGCTTCTCAATATCAGTGAGCATCTCCGAAGCAATAGTAGCGAGCCGACATTCCGTGTAGCGCATCGCCCCCGGTGGATCATCGTCAATACTACCAAAATTGCCCTGCCCGTCTATCAACGGGTAGCGCATGTTAAATGGCTGTGCTAAACCCACGAGCGTACCATAAATCGGACCATCACCGTGTGGATGAAAGTTTTTCATCACCTCTCCGACAACAGCAGCACATTTGTCGTAAGGTCGATTTGAGGTAAGATTTATCTCTCCCATCGCGTAGATAATCCGACGGGTGCTCGGTTTGAGACCGTCCCGAACATCGGGTATCGCACGGTTGGTATTGACACTCATCGCGTAAGTCAGGTACGATGTTGTCAATTCATTCTCTATGTTGCGTTCTTGGATGTTTTCCATATTATTTTTTCTATTGACTACAGTTAATTATTCCTTTCAATAAAATGGTAGAGGAGGTACGCAGGTGTTTTGATGATCGTGGAAAACCGTCAGAAAAATAACAAAAATATATAAAATAGGACTTACGCAAATTGCGTTTCTTCGTCCTTTGTTCCGCAGGATGGCTTCGGCTTTCGTGCCCTGCGTGCGTTCAGTTGCGGACGGGCACAGGGCCCCGTCCGAACAGCATCTCAATGCGTAAGTCCCGATAAAGATAAAAAAGTAGGCGGCACTATTTTAGACACGCATCAGCCAATAACCACAACATGCGTAACGCCAGTCACATATCTAAGCACCGTATAAATCAAGATTCACGTGAGTACCGTAGCGTTCTATGAATTCACGTCTCGGTTCAACGATATCGCCCATCAGAAGAGTGAAAACGCGATCAGCTTCCACGGCGTCCTCAAGCGTGACTCTGAGAAGCACACGTTCGTCCGAACGCATAGTGGTGTCGCGCAGCTGTACAGCGTTCATTTCCGCCAACCCTTTGTAACGTGTAATTGTCAAACCGCGGTGCTCCATCTCAAACAGATATTGCACCAGCGAAAAAACGTCTCCAGCATGGTGGATATCGCCGTTTTCAGATTGAATACTAAATAATTTATCACTTTTTGGTTCATCTGAGGCATCAGATGCCTTTGCGGGCAGAAAATCTGTATCCTTGATGTGGAACTCAGCAAGCGTTTCCAGTTCTCTCTGTAATTCGCGGTACAGCGTCCGGCGTGCAACGATTCGCTTTGAACTCTGTGCTTCATGTTGTTCACTTGTTGCATTGACATTTTCTGGGCTTTGCTGGTCTTCTTCAAAGAAGGAGGTCTGCGGGTCAGGTACGGATGGCGTGTCAGGAGGTTGTGTTACATCGGGAGCGTGCACGTTGCTCACTATCCCTCCGTTACGCATAGGGGAAGTCTCTAAAACTGCTAACAATTCATCTACGTGATCTGCAAGACTTTCTGTCCCCACGGATTCGCTCGTTCTGAGATACATAGACAACTCTTCACGGTCTATACCACTCTGGATAAGTTGTTCAATAATGGTTTGAACCTTGCGAATAGCATTAGAGATAGTCTGGTATTCCGATGCCGTATACGGAGCACCCCGCCGTGCATTTGTTATCTGAACGGTGTCTAAAACCAGCGTAAGAAGGTAGTCTTCCATCGCTTCATCGTCTTGCAAATATTGCGTATTTCTACCCTTCTTTACTTGATAGAGCGGCGGTTGGGCAATGTACAGGTGTCCAGAGGCGATGATATCAGGCATTTGGCGAAAGAAAAAGGTTAAAAGTAGCGTTCGGATGTGTGCACCATCAACGTCGGCATCTGCCATGATAATGACTTTGGAATAGCGAAGTTTCTCAAGGGTAAATTCTTCGGTGCCAATGCCTGTTCCCAAGGCGGTGACAATGTCGATGACTTGGGCGTTCTTAAGTATTTTATCAAGCCTTGCTTTGTCTACATTGATGCCCTTACCTTTCAGGGGCAGCACAGCTTGATTTTGACGATCCCGCCCTTGTTTAGCGGTGCCACCCGCAGAATCCCCCTCTACGAGGAAGAGTTCGGTTCGAGTTGGATCACTTTCAGAGCAATCAGCGAGTTTACCCGGCATAGATGCGGAGTCCAGAACGCTTTTACGGCGGATGACTTCCCGTGCGTTACGAGCAGCTTCGCGTGCCTGCGCCGCTTGAATGGCTTTCTGGATAATCTGTTTAGAAACACCTGGACTTTCTTCCAAAATCGTTATGAGTTTGGATCTAACAAAACTCTGTACAATGCCCTCAACTTCCGTGTTTCCAAGTTTAGATTTTGTTTGCCCTTCAAACTGCGGTTCTGGAACCTTAACACTGATGATTGCAGTCATCCCCTCACGGATGTCTTCACCGGTCAGATTTATCTTAACATTCCGCAGAAGGTCATTATTAGTGGCATAAGTTTTGAAGGCACGGGTGATAGCACTCTTGAAACCACTTTCATGGAAGCCGCCTTCCGAGGTGCGGATGTTATTGGCGTAGGAACTAATATTTTCCGTATATGTGGTGTTGAACTGGAAAGCAATTTCTACTTTGGTGTCTTCCTGAATGCCTTCTATGTAAATAGGTTTCGGATGCAGAACCTCTTTATTCTGGTTTAGGTAAGTGACAAAGGAGGCGATGCCACCATCGTATTGGAAAGTAACCGGTTCTGAATTCTCTGCATCGCGCTCGTCCTGAAATTGGATGCGAACCCCTTTGTTGAGAAAAGCGAGTTCTCTGAGCCTATCGCGGAGGATATCGTGTGAGAAATCAAGCGTATCGAATATTTCGGAATCCGGCATAAATGTAGTCCAAGTGCCGGTTTTTTTGCTAGGACCAACTTTCTTTACGCGGGTCTTTGGAATTCCGCGCGCATAATGTTGTTCGTAGGTGCCTCCATTTTGTTGAACTTGAACGCGGAGCCACTCAGAGAGAGCATTAACACAAGAGGCTCCAACGCCGTGTAAGCCACCGGCGGTTTGGTAACCCACCTGTTCGCGCCCGTCGAACTTACCACCAGCGTGGAGTGTGGTCATGACGACTTCAAGGGCGGAGAGACCTGTTTTTGCATGCTTACCGACAGGGATACCGCGACCGTCATCAGAGACGGTGACGCTACCGTCACTATGAAGTGTGATTTCGATTTTCGTACCATAACCGGCACCGAGCTCGTCTATGGAGTTATCTACTAACTCTGTGACGAGATGGTGCAGTCCAGCCGGGCCAGTGCTGCCAATATACATGCTTGGGCGTTTCCTGACAGCTTCAAGACCTTCAAGAATTTGTATGTCACTCGCTGTGTATGTTCGTTCCTTTTTTGACATATTTGGTTGTGGTACCTCGCTATGGTTGGCCGAATGGAATTAACCATCGGTTGTTACACATCCTATAGGTTAGGACAATTTCTTCTAAATAATATATATTAAGTATACGTAATAAAGGGTAAAGCGGTTTCAGTGCTGTAGGTAGAGTATACTGTGTTCTGGTGGGCATTGCTGAATGCCCTAATAATAGAATACCCTATTTCCTATGCGTTTGTCAAGGCTTATTTCTCGCTTTGGGTTGTGAATAATCGCCGGAGAGATTTCTTCAATCTTGCATCTGTTACGTTGGCAAGTGTCTGCTCAATTTGCTCTAATTCTTCAGGGGTCGTACGACGACGGGGGTCAGTATTCGACTGCTTTGGTGGCTTGGGCTGGGGTTCAGAAGGCTTTGTTTCTGCATCGCGAGGGGGTACGACGCGGATTTGGCGTAATTCTATCCGAAGATCTGTGAGAACAGGTTGTCCCAATTCCGCATTCAGGTTGGAGATGATTCTCTGTTTGAGAAATAGGAGTTCTCGCCTGTAAGGTGGATATTCAGTGTAGACTTTCAAGATGCCGTTTGAAAGCGATACGGGTATTGTTTTTGAACCAAACGGCGCACCGAGGTGTTTTCGCCAGAGGTCAAAGACCTTCTGCTCAAGTATCTTAGGTTCAAGTTGGTTTTTCCGAATAATTTCTGTGAGAAGATTGCGTAAATCCCGTGTTTTCTGCATCTGACACCTCAATTGGAAGCGATGGGATTTATCTGGGCATTCTTGACATTTAAAACGTTCGGTTCGTGGAGGTGGTGTACAAGCGGTTCAGCGTGCGTCGCTGTAATGAACGTCTGTGCACTCAGATTTTGGAGCATACCCAGCAGATAACCTATACGTTTGTAATCCAACTCCGAGGTGGCATCATCCAAAAGCACTATCGGATTCCTTCCTGTTGTGGCGCGAATCAACTCTAATTCTGCCAGTTTTAGTGCTAACGCAATGGTCCGCTGCTGACCTTGTGACCCGTAAGCGCGTGCTACCTCCCGGCATATCCCGAGGTCCTCTCCTGAGAATCGATATTCGCTATAAACTGACTCAACTTTCGGTTCCGAAAGTTGAATCAGTTCATCCGTCACCTCTTCGTCGTTATTATCCAAGATGTGCGGGTCCTCCTCACTGAGAAGTCTATGTGATTGGTGCTCCAGTTCGATCAGAAAATCGTCGCGATGTGGTCCAACTAATGTTGTTCCTCTCTGAAGATCCGCGGCGCGTGAAGCACTTAACGTCGCTCCAAATTGCTTGTTAATCTCGCTTTCGCTCGGAACCTTAACCGATTCAAGGTCAGATTCAGCCAATGAAAAATTTGTGTGTGTAGAGGTAGTCTCCGAATTATCATCCGTTACCGTTACATTGTCCATTGACATATCGTCCCGCATTGATGCGGAACGATACGTCAATGCCAGGCTTTCCCGACCACCCGTAAGTTTTTGGTGGTTTTTCATTGCATAATCCTTAAGTTGGTGAAACACCTCTAAACGCTTTATAATAATAGCTGTGCCGTGTATGAGCAAAAGCTGATCCCAAGCGTCTAACTGCGCTGCATCCACAAAGATTGTACGAATTTGCTTTAATAGTTCGTTCCGTTGTTTGAGAACTGACTGATATTTCTGCAAATGCTGCAGATAATCGCGATCAACCTGCGCGATAAGCAGATCGAGAAATCTCCGTCGTTCGGCTGGTGCTCCCTTCACCAATATTAGAGATTCAGGTGCGAAAAATACAGCGTTAAACTGCCCAATCCACTCAGAACGCTTCGTATGAAGAACACCATTCTTCTTCAACCTAAACTGCCCACGTGCACGCTTCGATGCCTCAAGAGATACCACATCGTCGCTGCTATTAGTCAGGACGCCTTTCAGGTAAAAGCCGGCTTCATTATGTCGGATGAGCTCAGCATCTCGCATGGCACGGTGGGATTCGGCGGTACAGAGGAAATAAATTGCCTCAAGTAGGCTAGTTTTTCCTTGAGCGTTCCCACCGATAATCAGATTAACCGGCTTGGAGAAACTCACTTCACAATCAATATAGTTACGGAAATTACGTAAGACAATCTGGTTTAACAACATTTGTTTTGAAGATATAAAAAGTATTCTGCAGTCCTCGGTGTGGATCTGTAAATCGAACTTTATTATCCCTGATTAAAAATTTTTCCAGTTTTGAGTGGTTTCTAATACTTATACTAATTACAATTTATATATGAGTTTTAATTATTTAGTAGTACTAGTAGGGGCTGTGGATAAGTGGATAACTCGTCTAAACCCTTATGGTTACTGACAACTCCCCTGTTGACAGATTGTTGATAACTTTCGGACTTATCAACAGGTTATCAACAAAAGGAAGAAATAGGCAAGTTATCAACAAGTTATGCACAAGTTATCAACAGGTTTTGTAAAGTTATCAACAAGTTATCAACAAGTTTTTTACAAAGTTATGCACAAGTTATCAACAGGTTTTGTAAAGTTATGCACAAGTTATCAACAAAATTAGAATGAAGGCAAGGTCAAAATACGGAACTTTAATCGTATAAAAGAGATCTCAGATAGAGCTGGAGTACAGAAGTTGGGTGGTAAAGGGTGTTAAAATTGGCTAACGGAATTGATCGAGTAACATCATAATTGCTTCCCGCTCATCATCACTCTCGTCTATTACTTTTTCGATCTGCTTGCATGCGTGAATGACAGTCGTATGGTTTTCCCTATTAAAGGATTGTGCGATGTTGGAGTATGACATTTGTGTCAGTTCCCGGCACAGATACATAGCGATTTGGCGTGGCTGTACTAATTCCTTGGTTCGTTTCTGAGACACAAGATCTGCTGCCTCGATACCAAAATAGTCGGCGACGGCTGTCTGTATTGCCCTTGCTGTAGCGGCTTTCGGTTGACGTAGTGGCGAAATGGAACCAACATCGCCAAGGATTTGTCGAGCAAATTCTACACTCAGGTTCTCCTTAAGTATTGAGGCTTGTGCGATAAGGCGAACAAGCGTACCTTCCAATTCTCGAATATTGGTTGTGACCATCTCGGCGATGTAACTAATGACGTCGTTAGGGAGATGTGTCATCCCCTGATCTTGGCATTTTTGTTGGAGGATCGCGATACGCATCTCGTATTGTGGTCGATCTATTTCAGCGACCATTCCCCACTCAAAGCGTGAGCGGAGACGCTCCTCCAAATTTTCCAGGTTACCCGGAGGGCGGTCACTGGTCATGACTATCTGGTTTGAGTTCATGTGGAGATCGTTAAAAGTATTGAAAAATTCTTCCTGTGTCCCCTCCTTGCGTTGCAAAAATTGTATATCATCAATGAGGAGCATGTCAGCGGTTCGATATTTTGTGCGAAAGCCTTGTGCCGATGTACGGTTAACAATGGATTCCACATACTCATTCATAAAGGTTTCTGATGTAACATACAGCACTTTCTTTTCAGGCTGGTTCACTGAAAGTCGGTTGCCAATGGCGTGCAGCAAATGCGTTTTGCCTAACCCCACTTCGCCGTAGATAAAGAGCGGATTATAGTCGCGACCCGGATTTTCCGAGACAGCCAGAGATGTCGCGTGACACACGCGATTGCTGGAACCAACGATGAACCTATCAAACCGATAATTCGGATTTAATCCTGTCTGAACTTGTCGAGGTGGGGCGGGAAAATCATTAACGGAGGTGTTGTTTGAATTAATCAGTTCTTCGGACTGCGTTTCGCTAAGATCTTCGCTTTCATGAGAACTTGATTCGTCTACAGTGAGGATAAGAGCACACTGTGCACCAATCAATGTGGCTAACACCCTTTGAATATCAGCGCGGAACCGCTCTTCGATTCTCGCACGCGTGTACGCTGACGGGACAACTATGTTCAACCCCTCTGATGTAATTGAGAGTGGAACTGCTTGATGAAGATAGACATCCTGTCGCGCTGCATCGCTGAGTTTTTCCAGTATTTCTAACCAAATTTCATTCGGGGTCTGCCGCATGAGCGTCCGTCCTAACCTAAATTCTATATGTGCCTTCCATAAACATTTGCAAGCCGCGCGCTCCCTGGTTTATTTACTGTGGGAGAGATTTCCAAATTTTGCCCATACGCGGCAAAATTTGTCTTTGCTTTACATTTCCCGACTTTTCATCCCGACTTTTCGCGAAAATCGGACAAAAACCTTAAAACTAAATAGCCGTATGTATCGGGCATGTACGAGTTCAATATACGCTAAAACTTGCTATTAAAAATTGATAGTGAAAAATATCTTACCACTTTTTTATGAAAATGTCAAAATTTTTTATCAGAATTTTTTACGCTTGCGAATCTGCATTGCGGATATCGCTGGTACAATACTCTGTACCGAAATCGAAATTTTGTCAAGCCATTTTCTGAAGGTTTGCGACGCAAAAAGTGCCGAAAAATTTGACAAACGCTCAAAAATGACGTATCATTTTAAAACTGAAATATGATGCTCCCTGGGGAATGAATACTACACTAAAAGTATAGGACAAGAAACAGAATATGGTGCCCCTGATTCGCTTGGCATCAGGACAGAGAAAAGGAGACGTTTCATGAAGCGCACATATCAACCACATCGTCGTAAGCGGAAAAATAAATTCGGTTTCCGTAAACGAATGTCTACGCGGTATGGCAGGCAAACTATCGCGCGCCGTCGCGCGAAGGGACGAAAAGTCTTGAGTGCCTAAGTTGACCTAACGTATTAGCACTGAGGCACCAAGGAAGGAGCTTCCACTATCACATCGAGCGTGATACAGGTAGGCTAACAGTGGCAATCCGCACACCTTAAATCTCAAGAGAAACTTTTAGTCATTCTCTAATTTTTGCACCCGGCACTGGAAGAAAAAGCGAATGCCCCGAATTTTTAAACTGCCTCACTTCTACCATAGCCCGATCATTTCCGTAGTGAAACGCGCTCGCCGGGAAATTGATGTCCGCAAGCGGGATTTGTCACCTACATTGCTGGACTTTGGACCTGTCCGTTTTAAAATAGCGCGCCACTTCGGTTTCTGTTACGGGGTCGAAAACGCCATTGAGATCGCCTACCAAGCGTTGGCAGAAAATCCAAACAAACGCATCTTCCTGCTATCCGAAATTATCCACAATCCACATGTGAACGAAAACTTAAGGCAGCGCGGGGTCCAGTTCCTGATGGATACCGCTGGCACATCGTTGCTTCCTTTTGATGTTTTAATGCCCGATGATGTCGTTATCGTTCCTGCTTTCGGTACGACCCTTGAAGTCGAGCAGTCTCTTAAAGAGCGGGGTGTTACTCTCACGGCCTATAATACGACCTGCCCATTTGTTGAAAAGGTTTGGCGGCGAAGTGAAGAGATTGGCACACAGGATTACACCGTTGTTATTCACGGGAAACGGTATCATGAGGAGACTCGTGCAACGTTTTCCCATGCCCAAGCAAGCGCACCCGTCGTCGTTGTTCGAGACCTTGACGAAGCGCGGGCTTTAGCAAAGGTCATCTCTGGTGAAGAAGATACCGCCTTCTTCTTTAAAAAATTCGCCGACCGTTTCTCCCCCGGCTTCGATCCGGCTATTCATCTCAAACGCATTGGTGTCGTCAATCAGACGACCATGCTCGCTACCGAGACAGAAGCGATCGCAGACTTGCTACGGGAGGCTATCAGAAAAACCTATGGCGATGCTAAGATGTCGGAACATTTTGCTGATACCAAAGACACCCTCTGTTATGCAACAAAGGAAAATCAGGATGCCACCCTCGCACTCATTGCCGATGGTGGAGATGTCGCTGTTGTCGTCGGCGGATACAACTCTTCTAACACAAGCCATCTTGTGGAACTCTGTCAACAGCATCTCCCCACCTATTTTGTCCGAAATGCAGACGAACTGATCAGCCCTAAACAAATTCGCCACCTTGAATTAGGAACAAAAACGGTACAGATTACAGAAGATTGGCTTTCTCAGACAACTGAAGTCCCAGAATCGAAAACGCCTGTCAATGTTGTCCTAACAGCCGGTGCTTCTTGTCCAGATGTTTTACTTGATGAGGTATTGCAGAAAATTGTTGGATGGTTTCCAAACACTCGCTCTGTTGAAGAGGTTTTGGAACCTTACGATACCTTTGTAGAGGACGGACTCGCTGAATCTCTATAACGTTGATAACACTTTTAATAATACCGCCGTTTGAGACGGTGTGCCAACACTTATTCGAATATGGTCGCGCAGCCCGGGTGTGTTAAAGTATCGGATGAGAATACCACGCTCAGCTAACGTGCCTTTCAGTGCTGCCGCATCTTTTTCAACAACCCGCGCCAAGATGAAATTCGCCTCACTCGGATATGGCTCCAAAAAGTCAAACTCTCCCAATGCCTGATAAAGCCTGCCGCGTTCCTCTACAATTTTTTCCACGTTCTCCCGTAATTGATCCACATCCGTCAAGGAAGCCAGAGCCGCTGCTGTTCCCGCAACGTTTACATTGTAGGGCTGTTTAATCTTCAACAGATGCGAGAGTACCCAGTGTGGGAAAGCACCATATCCTACCCGCAATCCTGCCAACCCTGCCCATTTGCTGAATGTCCGAAGCACAATCAAGTTTTCATGTGCTAAAACCCAATCTACACGACTTCTTTCAGTTCCAGAAAATTCAATATAAGCTTCATCTAACACAACAATTACTGGCAGCTGAAGCAGTTGCCGAAGGCACGCGTCGTCAAGCATACTACCGTCAGGGTTGTTTGGACTTGTAAGGAAGATGATTTTAACGTTGCTATTTTTGTTTGCCAGTTCGACTACCGATTCAGTGTCTAACGAGAAATTCGCTTTTCGCGCAATATCAATTATTTTTCCACCGTTAAGTTCTGTGTCGAAGCGATACATTCCGAACGTTGGAGGGCAGTTAATAACTGCATCACCGGGATCGATAAATAACCTTATGATAAGATCTATCAGTTCGTCCGCACCGTGTCCAGCGACGATGTGGCTTGCATCGATACCTGTGTATTCGCTCAAGGCATGACGGAGAGATGTACTGTCTGGGTCTGGATATATGTGATAATAGCTTTCGTTTGCTAACGCTTCGTATACGCGCCGTGAGGGACCGTAAGGGTTCTCATTCGCATCAAGTTTAATGATGTCCTCAGGGGATTTGTTGAGGCGTTGGCTAAGCACATCAAACGGCACGATGGGCGTGTACGATGCCATGTCTGCGATGTCTGGACGAAGAAGGTTTTTATAGAAGGTTTTGGATGACATTCTCTAATTTGGTAGGCGAGGTTTCTAACCTCGCCTGTTTGCGGGCACCAACACTTGTGGGAGGGGTTGTAACCCCGACTCCCTACGTTACTGACCTGGATTCGGTGAAGTGCGAACCTCAACTGCCTTCGGGGTCAACGCGCCAATGGGTGTTTCGCCCTTAAGCACCCTAACGAAATCGTCTACCGTCATATCCGCCACACGTAAATTAGAATCTTCCGTTCTACCAGCGATATGTGGTGTGTGAACAACGTTATCTCGGTTGCGAAGTTCATCATCGATAGGTACCGGTTCGATGTCGTAAACGTCAAACGCACCCGCGAGTTCGTCCTTCACAATCCGTTCCCGCAATGCGTCCATATCGACGGCATGGGCGCGCGTAATCACGACAACCAAGCTACCCTTCCGTAGGTGGTTGATACGTTCCCGATTCAATAGATGTCGTGCTGAAGGGGTCGGTGGGACAGCCACGAACACAATATCAGAACTGTCCGCGAGTGTATCCATATCCGTACGTTGCACATCCCATTCTTGAAGGAGTGCGTCCGGCACGTATGGATCAAAACCCGACACTGTTGCCCCGAAAACTCTGCACCATTTCGCTATTTTTCCTCCAATCTGTCCAAGACCGATAACGCCGATATTTTTTGTGCCGAGATCGCCGTTGACGAAGTCCGGATCGTCACAGAATTGGTGTGCAGCAGGGAGTTTATCGAGTGGTGCTCCGCTTTCCCGTGCGTTTAGTGAACCCCACATCGGGTTTTCCCAATCCCACAGTTTTTCACGGTTCGCCATCCGCAGGTGCCACTGAGCTGTCCGGCGCAGCGAAGACAAGGCGAGACCAAAGGCACACTCCGCTACTGATTGCGACCAGGCTCGTGTCGATTCAATGACGGGGATACCGCGTGCCTGAAGTGCCTCGTATGGAATACCGTGACCAGAGTTGTCTGTCATCGCTCCGAACACTTTAAGTTTCGGAGCCGCTGCGATGCATGCCTCCGTCAAATTTCCACCGAAGTGGGATATGCCAGTGGTCTCACTTAAATCGACCTGTTCGTGAATCGGATCCCGGCTGTCAGTGTTGAGAACAAGCGTTACGCCGAGTTCTTCTAACCGGCTCACCATCCGTTTGTGTACGAAGGGCCAAGAAATCTCTAAATTAGGATGACGTGTAAATACAAATTCGGGACTTGCCATAAATTTTTCCTTTTTTTAAGAGTTGTCAGTTGTTAGTTGTCGGTTTTCAGTTAAAGAGGACTCTGATTTAACAGATCATCTTTTAACTGACCACTGATAACCGATAACCAATTACTTCTGACGGATACGCAGATGCGGTCCAACAGGATATCTGCCCATGCGTGCACCGTAGAGTGCGAATCCACCTTTCGCATCAGCATCTGTTTTCACTTCATAACGGACTGATAACGTGTCCGCCTTACCGTTCAAAACGAGCGCGGTATCAACCTTGACGTTGTGAAGGTAGCCATAAGTGCCCGGTTCTCCATGAATATAAGAGAGGACACCGCGGACATCCGCAGGGCAATCTGGAATGCGAATGGTGTCAATTTCAACACCGTTGACCGAGATTGTCACGTCAGATGGATATTTCTCCGGTTCTGTTTGACGCGCACCACCGTCCGAACTGGACGCTTCAAAAATGAGTTCCATCTCTGCAACGTCTGCTGTGTTAAGTCCTTCTGGCAACGAAATCTCATATTCGACATAACCGATCCCAATTGCAGAGAAAAGATGCTTGCTCGTTGTCGGTTCATTCCAAGAAGATTCAGATATATTCCTAGGGGTATAGTTAAGGGTAATTGACTTTGGATCGCTCGATTCGACTGACGAGGTATCCTCTACGAAGTGCTCGAAGTTGATGAAGTTACGGGCAACGACGGCACCTGTACAATCTGTTACCCAGATGTGAAGTGTACCAACCGCCGGATGAATGTTAGGTGCAACAAATTCAAGTTCATGCACCCGCTCCACCTGATACTGTGGAAATGGAATCTCAACGCTTCCTGAGACACAGCCGCGTGTGGTATGTCCTGTTGCTGACATCGTATCCAGTTGCCAGTGGAGGGTTGTCCCCGTAATTGTTTTGTGTGAAAAATGGCTGGTGTAGATGTCGGCTCTTATCCGTGCACCTGGGAAAACTGTTGTGCCCGGTGGATAATCGATGGCGATAAAATCAAGCGTGTTAATATCCAGATAATCGTACCCGAATTCCTTTATCGACCGATCGTAGTTCATGAAGCCATTGTGCTCCCATTCAATGTCCTGCAACTCCGTGTAGACGTAACCACAGATTTTTGGATGGAGGCGGAGTTCATTGGTAAGGTATTTGAAACACCAAGAGACATCTTTATCCCCCGCACCTGCAGAGATACCGCCGTATTCACTATTAATCAACGGTGCATCCGTCTGGACGTTACCACCAGCGTAGTTAAACGCTGAACCCGGATACGTCTCTTCTACGACGTTCGCTATATGATCCTTCGCTTGCTCATAATCATTAATGTAGAAGTGCCAAGAATTGATGTCTGTTTCCACGTGATCATACAGACATGGCGAGTTATCCTCTATCAGACGCGTACCATCTAACGACTTAGCGAGATGATACATTTCACGTACCCATTCCTGACGGTCATGCATCTCCTTATATTCTCTACCGCCAAGCCCCCAAGTTTCGTTGAAATTACACCATGAAATGATCGAAGGATGATTATAATCACGCACTATTGTCCCGCGGAGCGTTTCCTCAAATCTTGCTTTTGCTTTCTCTGTATAATCGCCGAAGTTAGGGATATCGCACATAAAGAGCATACCTAACTTGTCAGCCCAGTAGTAGAGCCGAGGTTCGTCTACTTTGATGTGCAGACGCAGGAAGTTGAAGCCGAATTCCTTTGCGCGTTCAATATCCCGACGGATGGCTTCGTCTGTGAGGAAAGTGTATACGCCTTCCGGGTTAAAAGACTGATTGAGAGCACCGAGTAAGTAAACGGGACGGTTGTTAAGGTAGATATACTGATAATCGGCGTTTGGTGCTTTCGCTATGGAAACTTTCCGCATCCCGAAGTAGGTGAAAACTCTGTCAATAACAGATTCTCCGGACATCAACGTCAGGGTGACATTATAGAGATACGGCGTATCCACATCCCAGAGGTGGAGATGTTCTTGAGGAATATCAATACGAATTTTAAACGAATTATGTTCGGCGCCGGCTTCTACTGCAATGTTACCACTGAGATTTGAACCCGTTGCTTCCACAGGAGAAGCACAATGCCAGTTGAGTGTCGTTCCCGCCGCGACTTCGCCATCGATTGTGATGTCAAAAGAGACTGTGCTATTATCAATATCGGGTGTAATATGGCACGTCTTTATGCAAGTTACGTTTCTCGGTTCAAGGTGAACAGTCTGCCAAATGCCGCTCGTTCGTGCATACCAACCTATCTGTTTTCCTGCAAGTTGCTCACCGTGATCTTGAGCATCATACGCACGAACAACGATGCATGTCGGTTCTCCAGGTGTAAGAGCATCTGTGATGTCGAATTCGAACGGGAGATATCCGTTTTCGTGCTCGCCGATGTATTCACCGTTCACCCAAACTTTTGCGTGCCAATCCACTGCGCCAAATGTCAGAATCGTCTGTTTCTCGTTCCATGTCTCTGGGACAGATACCGTTTTGCGGTACCATCCTATGGTGTGTCGCGGGGCTTCACGATAATTGCCACTGCGTTCAATGCCACCGCAAGTGACCTCTTCAGGGTTCAGATAAGCATTTTGACTCAAATAATTTTCGTTATCCGCTTGTTCTTCTTCTCCCCATGCTGCAAGGCTGTCCCAAGGGTAAGGCACCTGTATTTGTGTCCATTCGGGGCTGGTGGATGATTCAGGGGCGGGGAAGCCCACACGGGCTTCATACCGTTGATTCCATCGATTTTGTTCACCAATATCATCTGGGTCAAAAGTAAATTCCCATGTGCCGTTGAGGCAGATCCAATCAATACCTTCTGATGTGCCGCGTTGGAAATCAGGACGCGGATATTCTGGACGCGGTCCGTCTGTATGATTACCTGTCATATTTTTCCTTTTTTTAATGGTTATCGGTTCGCATTGCTGCGCAATACTTTCAGTTATGGGTTTTCAGTCCAGAGGGATTTGTGGCAGCGAGAAACGTTTTCAACCGCCACACCTCTTAACCGACAACTGACAGTGAGCGCAGCGAACGCACCGATAACCACTATATCATAAATGGCTTTTCTTTTCAATTTTTTTTCTATGTTGTATAGGGTCATTTAGTTCTCCGAAATTTTAGATTTTCGTTCCCAGGAATCCCTCATTAGGAGCGATTTCCAAATTTTGCCCCGGTGAATGCCACACGGCATTCATACCCGGTTCATGCCTATATGAAGTTTCAGAATTTAATTCGGTAATA
>JAPPNJ010000206.1 GCA_028818705.1 Candidatus Poribacteria bacterium | reverse complement strand
TCTCTGTCAGCAACTCAAATCACCCGCACTCAAATTTGAAACTGCGTAAGTTCTACAGGAGATGAATCTATCTAAAGCATACCCTCCTGATAAGGGGCGGGGAATGCCCGGGGAAGCCCATACGGGCTTCATACCGTTGATTTCAGGCATTCATACCGTTGATTTTAGGGGGGTTTCCCGCAAATTCCGAGGCGAAGGCAGGCAGCACTATAACATCACTTCGTTGTACCGCTACAAACGCCATTTCAAAAATCCAGACGAGGCGTTGCGTCTATTTGAGACGATTCCATTCCTCAACGGTGGCTTGTTTGAATGCTTGGATAAACCCAATCCAGGCAACGCAAAAACAATCCTACGAATCGACGGTTTTTCCGATAGAGACGACAATCCGCTTTGTGTACCGAATGAACTCTTTTTCTCCGAACCACAAGCGGTAAATCTCAACGCCGTTTACGACACGAAAAACAGTCGATACACCGTGCGGGGCTTAATCCACATCCTTAACCGCTATAAATTCACCATCACTGAGAACACACCCATAGAAGAAGAAGTCGCCTTGGATCCCGAACTCCTCGGACAGGTGTTTGAAAATCTACTCGCTGCCTATAATCCCGAGACCGGTACAACTGCGCGTAAACAGACCGGCTCGTTCTACACACCGCGCGAGATCGTCAACTACATGGTAGACGAATCCCTCATCACCTACCTCAAGACGGGTTTCCCCCCTGATAAGGGGGGCAGGAGGGTTGACTCCAAACTCCGCCACCTCCTCGCCTATAACGACGAACCCCACCAATTCACCGGTGCCGAAGTCCAACACCTCATTACCGCTATCGACACGCTCAAAATTCTTGACCCTGCATGCGGCTCCGGTGCCTTTCCAATGGGTATCCTACACAAACTCGTCTTCCTACTCAGCAAACTCGATCCCCGCAACGCAGAGTGGCGACAACGCCAAATTAATCGCGTCCAAGGTGCCATCACTGCGTCAGAGAAGATTGACGACAGCACCTTCCGTGAAAGTGCCATCGCTGAACTGGAAGGCGAAATCGCAAGCATCAACGAAGCGTTTGAACGCAATGAACTCGACTACGGCAGAAAACTTTACCTCATAGAGAACTGCATCTACGGTGTAGACATCCAACCGATAGCGACACAGATTGCCAAACTCCGTTTCTTTATTTCGCTGATTGTTGAGCAGAAAATCGACGATACACGCGAAAATCGCGGTGTGCGTCCGTTGCCAAACTTAGAGACGAAATTCGTGGCTGCGAATACCCTTCTCGGTGTCGAGAAACCCGCACAGATGACATTCCGCAATCCGGAGATAGATAGTAAAGAGAAAGCGTTGGAAGAGGTGCGCCGCCGGCACTTCACCGCTCGAACCCCACGCACGAAGGAACGCTACCGAAAACGCGACGCCGAGCTCCGCGATGAGATTAGCGCGTTGCTGCAACAGGATGGGTTTCCAAGTGAGACGACTGAAAAAATCGCCAATTGGGATCCATACAACCAGAACGCATCAGCGGATTTCTTTGATCCTGAGTGGATGTTCGGTATCACCGAAGGATTCGATGTCGTGATTGGCAATCCGCCTTACGTCCGTCAAGAGAAAATCAAGGGGCTCAAACCTACGCTAAAAAAACACTATGCTTGTTATACGGGTGCTGCAGACCTCTATGTCTATTTCTATGAACGCGGGCTTCAGCTCCTGAATACGAGTGGTGTTCATACCTTTATCTGTTCCAACAGTTGGCTGGATGTCAACTACGGCGCGCCCTTACAGAAGTACCTCTTAGACAACACAGGGGGCGCGGTTATCTGCCATAGTGAAGCAGAACGCGAGTTTGAGAGTGCCGACATCAACACCATCGTGAGCATTCTCCAAAACGGGACTCCTAATACAGATTCTTGTATACGTTTTCTGACCTTCAAGACGTTCATCGGTGACCCAGATATAGAGAACCGTCGGGAACGGACACGCACATACACCGAGTTGGCAGAAGCGGGTATGCGTGAAAACAAATATACAGGCGACAAGTGGGGTGGGAAATATCTCCGCGCCCCCGACATCTATTGGACGATTCTGGAGAAGGGAAAAGACAAACTCGTGCGTCTGGGAGACATTGCCGAGGTGAAGCGTGGCTTCACAACCGGCGCGAATGAGTTCTTTTATCTTGACGCGGATCGGATTCAAGCATGGGGCGTTGAGTCGGAATTTCTGAAGTCTGTCATCAAAAGCCCGCGAGAATGCAAAAGCATCCGTGTGGATCCAAACCAATTACAGTTCAAGTTGTTTATGTGTCATGCCGACAAAGCAGCATTGGCGGGGACTGCTGTGTTAGAGTATATCAAATGGGGTGAGTCGCAGGAATTTCATCAAAGACCGAGCTGCCGAGGCCGCACGCGCTGGTGGGATCTAGGCGAAGAGTCTGGAAATAGTATTTTTGTCAAAGAAGCAGATGAAACCTCGGCGGTATTTTACAACCCTGATAATTATCTTGTTGATTGTCGCCTCTACTATGCCAATCTTTCTAATGACATCCTTTTGTTCTTAAATTCTGCCATTGGTGCAATGTTCTTTGAATTATACAGCCGTTCAGGACTTGGCAAAGGTGCAAGAAGTATGATGGTTTCAGATTATGAGGATGTTCCAACCTTAACGAAGATAAATGTAGACGAGAAAACAACCGGATCGCTCATAAAACAAATTTCTCCGTTACCTCCACGAAAAATTGTTAATTCCGAATCGGAATGGTCTGATCTTGATGCAATCATCTTCGATGCCCTCGATCTCACCCAAGGCGAGCGGGATGGTGTGTATGAAGCGGTTGTCAATCTGGTGGAATCTCGGTTGCGGAAGGCGCGGAGTTTGAAGGGGAAATGAAGTGTCTGAATAGCGGATTGTCATAGATTACGCAGATTTCGCGGATGACGCTCCAGCGGAGCGGTATTGCTTCGCAGTGAGAATAGAATATGTGGTATTTTCAATCTTCCGCTCCCGGTGAATGCCATTAAGGCATTCATACCGTTGATTTGATTTTGATTTCGGAGCGGTATGTGATGCTCCAGATTCGGTTGATATTTACTCACCGGATGTGGTATCATTAACAAAAAGGAGGGCAGCAAATAAATGGCGCAAAAAGTGTCAAAACGGGTCAAAACATTGAGTGGATTTATGAAATGGATAGAACAATTCAATGACGGACAATATTTGTTCCGTGGTGTTTCAAAACATATTTACAAATTAGAAGCATCTGCTTATCGCCGGCTGCCAGAAGCGGACAGAAATAATTCATCTAGGCTTCTCAAAATCAATCGGGAATTGATAAACAAGGCGCGGCTTCTGGGACATGATCGGAAAGATGGGCATTATCTCTCAGATTTGGAACTGTTAGCAGAACTTCAGCATTTTGGTGCTGCTACCTGCCTGATAGATTTTACGCGTAATGCACAAATTGCCTTATGGTTTGCCTGTCAACAGAGTTCTACCGGGGAAGCGAACGGCAAAGTCTTTGCGGTGCGTTCTGATGATCCGGCAATTTTTAGAACCATCACTCCTGAATTGGTAACTAAAAAAAACATTGAATATTTTTTTCAAGAGGATGAACTTGGGAGAGGTCCATTGTATCAGTGGCAACCTAAGCAGCAGAACAATCGCGTTATCGCTCAGCAATCTATTTTTATATTCGGGGGATCCAAGATTGTAGCGGCAGCGGAGTGTGTAATCTTGAAAAGTGGTAAGTCAGAAATTCTGGACTTCTTAAATAATTTTGCGGGTATCACTGAAGCGAGTATATATCCTGATTTCGACGGCTTCGCTCGTCAACATGCCCAAAATAAGCCGTATATTGAACCGAATGTTCAAGGCTATCTGCAACGCGGTACTGAGGCACACTTGGAAGGCAAACTTGATGATGCAATTATCTACTATACCGAAGTCATATCTTTACAACCGGATGCTTTGATACTTAGCGAAGCTTACACAAAACGCGGTAATGCCTACCGCACCAAAGGTGAAGTAGACAGGGCTATTGACGACTATACGAAAGCAATAGAACTTGAACCCAATAATGCTGAAGTTTATAGACTCCGTGGTAATGCTGACGTTAGGAAAGACGATCTTGATAACGCTATAAAAAACTATAGCAAGGCAATAAAACTTGAGCCTTATGATGCCGATGTCTATAACGGACGGGCCGATGCTTACGTCAAGAAAGATGATTTTGATAACGCCATAAAAGACTATACCACTGCTATAGAACTTAATCCCTATAGGTCCTATATCTATAATAAGCGGGCCGATGCTTACGTCAAGAAAGATGATCTGGATAATGCCATAAAAGACTATACCAAAGCAATAGAACTTAAACCTAATGACACTCAAGTCTATAACAGGCGGGGTAATGCTTATACCCAAAAAGGCAATTTTGACCATGCTATTAAGGACCATACCGCTGCTATACAACTCAAACCTGATCATACCTATGCCTATAACATGCGAGGCAATGCTTACACTAAAAAAGGTGAATTTGATAACGCTATCAGAGATTATACCATCTCAATACAACTCCGACCCAATCGTACCTATGCCTATAACAGGCGAGGCGATGCTTACAGAAAAAAGGGGGAGTTTGATAATGCTATGAAAGACCATAATACGGCGATACAACTCCGACCGGACGAATCTTATGCCTATAGCAGACGGGGTAGTACTTACACTGATAAAGGCGATTTTGACGATGCCATCAAAGACTATACCACCGCGATACAGCTCCAACCGGATGACCCCTATGCCTATAACAGACGGGGTAATGTTTACAGAAAAAAAGGCGAGTTTGATAACGCTATCAGGGATCATACCACCGCGATACAGCTCCAACCGGATGACCCCTTGTACTGCCTACGGTTTTTTAGACCACTCCCTAAAGGAAGATTGTG
>JAPPNJ010000225.1 GCA_028818705.1 Candidatus Poribacteria bacterium | reverse complement strand
TATAACTTTAGGATATTTACCCTATTTAATCAATCAATTTTGGCGAAGGTATTGCAAGTTATATGAACGAATTTTTAAAGCTACTTCTCCCATGGCCAGCACGTGACTTCAATCCAATTACAGACATTTTTGTTTACGGTATTCTTTCATCTTTTCTTATTTGTTTGGGAATCTTCTTATGGAAAGCCATCCGCCGGTCTAATCTGATTAGCAACTTAGTTAACACAGTCAGTCAACACGCAAAGCCTGCTAAACCAGAGATATTGCCGCATCTCGAAACGGAATTTGATGGCAACAGTGAACTTGCTGAGGTCTGGCATGAGTTTCAGAATTCACTGATTACCCGAGAACCCAAGGAAAATCAACAGAAAATAGTCTATAAAACGGACGAGGCATCCCTCTTTTTCGGCGAAGAACGACTACTTGGACAATATATGAACCTCCGATTTTGGAATAGTGTGCCAGCTCTGCTCGTCGGATTGGGTATCTTGGGGACCTTTGTTGGACTGGTTTGGGGATTGCGACCCTTTTCAAATATTGACTTTCAACAAACAGAAAATATTCGCAGTGCAATTCAATCTCTTCTTTCCGGGGTATCCACAGCATTCGTAACCTCCGTTTGGGGTATGTTATTATCGCTTTTATTTAACTGGATAGAGAAATCCTGCATTGGCTGGGTAAGTAGCAAAATTGCAGTGTTGCAACGCACGCTGGATCAACTATTTACATTAACCACACAAGAAGAGATAGCATTTCGTCAAGAGGATGAACTTGCACAACAGACACAGGCTCTTAAGGCTTTCTCGACAGACCTCGCAAACGAGATTAAAAGTGCCATGGCACAAGGACGGCAGGAAATTATTGCGGAATTTCGCAACGCCCCTGAGACCTTCAGCAACGCTATTGGTGAGCAGCTGACACCTAGCCTAAATCACCTGAATAGTGCAGTTACAGATTCCACAACAACCCTCAAAAGTACAATGGAAGATGGAAGCCAACAAATCCTTCAGCAGCTATCTAACACCCACCAAGCCCTGAGTACAATGATCGAAAAGCGGTTAGCACCCAATCTGGATAACCTAAACAGCGTTGTTAGCGAGATTAAACAGAATATAGTCGAAGGAAACCAAGAGGTTCTTCGAGAATTTCGTAATGCCCCGGATGCCTTCGGTAGTGCATTAGCGGAGAAGTTCGCACCCAGTTTCAACAACTTGAATTCCGCCGTTGAGGCACTACAGAAACACAAGGAAGAATCTTCGGCTGACGCTATCCAGCAACTTGTTGTAGAATTCCAACAATCCCTTTCAGGATCGGCAGCGGCACAAATGGAGGCTCTTGCTGAAACTGTTAGTAAGGCAAGTGAGAGCCTAATAACGTTACCTGAACAGTTGTCCAGTATGATGATAGGTGTTCAAGAACAGGTTAACCAAACGCGTCAATTGTTATCCGAAACATCTCATGGTCAGACAGAACAGATGAAGAACATGATGGAGGGAATGTTAAGTGCATTTCAAAATGCAATTGATACACATCAAGCAGGCTTGTCCGCAACGACTGATAGCGTAAATGAAGAAATGAAAGAAATCGCCAATGACATACGAAAACTATTGGAATCGACCGCAAATCGTACCGATGCTCAGTTGGCGCAACGAATAGCGGATATAGAGACGACTTCTGCTCAAAGTATTCAAACACTACAGACGGCAATTGCCGACCTGCAACAGACACTCACTCAGACTGCTGCACAAACTACAGAAGAATCAAGTGTAATGATAACTCGGATGCGAGAACTTTTAGAATCATCGGCAAATCGTACCAATGAGCAATTAGCACAACGAATGGCAGATATGAAGAACGCTTCTGCCCAAAGCATCCAGATACTTCAGACTACGATTGAAAAACTACAAGAGTTGATGACCTCTACGGCTTCAGAAGTTACAAAAAATTCGGAGGCTACAACAAATCAGATGCATCAACTTGTAAGTCAGAGTGCTTCTCGTCTTGAAAGTATTTTCCAAACTGGTGAGTCAAGCATCAGTGATCTCTTCCAGCAACAGAAAAATCAAAGTAGAGAGATGAATGCCCAAGTGACCAATTCACGGAAAGTACTTGAAAAGAGTACAGAAATGTTACAACAAATGGAGGCAAGTGTCACAAGTGCACATAAACTGGTTGAGACGACTCAGACTTTATCAGGCCAATTGGTAACAGGGGCAAACATACTTGAAGATACAAGCGAACGGCTGATGGAAGCAAGTGATGCTTTTAGCGAAGAAACAGCCGAATATCTCAAGGCAAATCGTGAAACAATGGAACAGATTCAAAACATGCAGCTTCAGTCCCGACAGTTGCTTAACGATTTTTCAACACGCTTTGAAACGATTGATGCTGGTTTAAAGAGTATCTTTGAAGAAATTGAGGAAGGCTTAACAAACTACTCCACGACTGCTAGCGATTCAATTAACACGTATCTCAACAAATTCTCGGACCAGTTAACTCAGGCATCAACTGCACTTGCTGGCAGTGTTTCAGCACTTCACGACAGTGTTGAAGAACTGACAGATATGGCAGATCGGCTGATAAGCCAGCGTGGAAATAGATAATGCGAAGAACACTGTCTACATCTAAAACCATCACAGATGAAAATCCTTTTAGTCTTTCGTTAGGTGACCTAATGGCGGGACTATTGCTCATTTTTATACTCGTGCTCTCTTTTGTCATGTTGGATTTGATGGAGAAGGAGCAACGTGATGATGAAATTCAAAAGGTGTTATTGAAAATTTTCACAGATTATGTGAAGTTACGGGGAGATTTGTACCTCGCTCTTGAAAACGAATTTAAAGAAGATCTTGAAGAATGGGACGCAGTCTTAGATCGTGAAACACTTTCTGTCCGTTTTAGAGAACCTGAAGTGCTATTTGAGCAAGGGAAAGCTGAAGTTCAAGATGACTTCAAGGAAATATTGGATGACTTTTTTCCGCGCTACATTCAAATCTTAAAACAACCGGAATATGTAAATGACATTGCGGAAATTCGGATTGAAGGGCACACCTCAAGCGAATGGTCTGAAGTAGTCGGCGACCAAGAGGCTTATATTCTTAACATGGAGTTATCACAAAACAGAACAAGAAGTGTCCTTCAATACGTACTTCAGATACCCGAGATTCACGGAAATAGGGTCTGGCTACAGCAGTACCTGACTGCCAACGGGTTATCTTCAAGCAAATTGATTACGCATCCGGCCGGTGTAGAAAACATCGAAGAATCAAGACGGGTAGAGTTCCGCGTACGCACAGACGCAGAGCAACAACTTGAAAAAATAAGGGAACTTGAGGGTGTGATTGGAGAAAAACTATGAATACCGCTAAAGAACTGCTTCAATTTGAATTTGATGCCGATGCCTTCAAGCGTCGTGCTTCTCAGCCAGTTTCAACGCCGACAAAGCAGCTCGCTGTTTTGAAAAGTATTATTAAAGATTATGAAGGAAAGGGACACGATATGCCTGATCAAGAAAGTCTTCGCCAGATATATCAACTCTTCAAAAGCACTCCGCTGAACAGGCTCTCTTCAGAATTTGACTCTCTCAGACGTACGCGACAACTCGCTTGGGCGTTAACCTATACTGAAAGTGGGCTACCTCATATTGTAGATACGCCAAGACTTCGCAACGCACTTCAACTCATAGAAAAGCGTTTCCGCATCAGTTCCGTTCTTGGCATTTTTGATGCCTTGATGAAAGCTTGGGATACACCGAATGTAGGAATGCTACGTGTATTTCTCAAAAAACACCTTACTCATTATACTGGATCACGGAAATTCGTTCGGAAACTAAAAGCAAACATGGTATGGTACTGTGAAGAAAACAGTGCGACGCAGTTTGCAACACACCTGTTTCGTTTGCAGAAGAAACTGTCGGATACCTGGACATATCTTGAATTGCCAGATCGTATGCATGGGTATCCATATTTTGGTGCTGTTGCAACAGCGTACATATCCTTTAACAACCGATTCGATCAAGAAGCAATTACAGATGTCGTTGACTTCGTTAAGAAGCACAATAACGACAAGACAAGCCGGATTGTTCTATCCAAACTCATTGAAAAACTTGGAACTGATACAACTGAAGCCCTACGCCAACCTCTTCAATCTTACGTTCTTCAAAAATGGAAAGATCCCCGTATCGCTGGCGCGGATGTCCGTTGGCGCGATGTATCTGATAAAGCCCGTCAAATCTTCACAAAGTGGATTACAGAAGAAGATCTCCGTTTCTTTTTTGATATTGTTGCCAGAGCCTGCGGTGATCCAAAATTTGAATATCGAAAAGCGTTTTGGTTGTCGTATCTTGAACATATTTCCTTTTGTCGACCAGTGTTGCGCAAAGATGCTGAGTACCTTTTTAGGTCCAATAAACAAGCACTTCAATACTATCAAGATCGTCAACCAGCAACTTTAAAAGGTGGTACAAGAGATCAACACGCTTTTATTATTCAGATAGGTGAGTACACATTTGTTGAATTTAGCACAGCAGGAGCATGTTATGTTTACCACAATGTGGATATTCCATTTGAAGTGGGAGACTCAGAATACCGGATGGACAAGTTACGTTCCCAGTCATGGGCTGAACATCGGGTAATTCACAATGGCTCAGAGAAGTATTCTTGGCAAGATGGATTTGCCTCGTGGTTAGAGCGTGAGATTGGTATTGACCTTGTGCGAAGTTATCGATTGGAACGAAAATCTAATTCTGTCCCTATAAAATCTGATCCTGTCATCATAAGATGTCCTAACAAGAGTTGCAGGCAAAGGCTAACGATCACTACAAGGAAGGGTATTATAAAGAGAGTTAGATGCCCTAACTGCCTGACCGCCTTTGAGCACTACTTTGAGTCCTAAATGGAAGGAACACGGATGTTAAACTGATATTTATCAAATGTATCAAGAAGTGAGTAATCATCAATGGATCGTAGGT
>JAPPNJ010000160.1 GCA_028818705.1 Candidatus Poribacteria bacterium | reverse complement strand
TCACCCGGGAACCCGCTGTTCAATCCCCCGGAGAACCTGCATGCGCCGAGCGAAATGACGGGGGCGCAGCAGTTGGCGAAGCTGCTCGACCAAGGCCCTGGGTAGGGCTGCCTCCATTCTTCCCTCGTGGACGTCGAAAATCCGTGTTGTGGGAAACGACCGGACAGCACAGAACTCAGGCGCGGTCTCGTAACGCCACCCCCGGCCTGTTCATCGGCGGGAATCACGTCGGGAAACTTGAACGTCCACTTCGATGAAACGTGGCTGGACCAAAGAATGAAACAATGACTTCCATTCTGTGCACCGACGGCTCTATGTGGCACTCGTCACGTACATCCCGAGTAGATATTCGCTCGAATCGCTCAATGATGGACCTATAATTCATCAACCCATCTATCTAAAACTCTAACGTATGCAGCCACGCGCGAGAAAACCCAATCGACGTCTCTCTTTCATAGTCCACAGTAAATGGAAAAATGATGCTTGTGTTGCTTCCTTTACACTCGGTAAGATAAAAGAGTGCGAATCCAATCGCTTGTGCCTTTGTAGCCAACGGCGCGAGGTACAAGTGACGGATGTTTCCCATCTTACGCTCACGGTAGATACGTTCACTCAGGATTGTTGCGGTTGCAAAAGGATCCGAAGCGGGGGCAAACCATCTTTGACTCTTTGCACCATCCAGCGCATCTTCCGCTAACCAAGTTCTCCATGCGTTCTGTTGATACATGTCCGCGCGAAGGGACGGCAACCCCAAAATCACTACCTTTCTTGCGCGATCTTTGTTTTCAGCAATCTCCTCGATAAGGTGGGTTTCATATCCTGCACCAATAACCAATATATCTCTATCTCCACTAGTGTCACTAACGCCTTCAAATCCAACTATCTGCCTCACTTGGTCCACGTGTTTTCCAGAAAAGGCAGTTTGATCCTTATGCTTGTAGTACTTTGGTTCAGAATATAGAATATCAAACTTTCTTATACCCTTCTCTACCATAAGGTGGAGTAAGAACAACAAGTGCGGACGCATAAATCCGGTTGCATCAATACATATACTTTTGTTTGTATTTTCTATCACAGTCATCCGTTGTTCCCAAAAGTCAAGTACAGATGTCTCGTCCATTGCTTTGCACAAAAACGGTTCATCGAATGGAAGTTCTCCCTTATCAAATCCATATTCTTCGTGAACAAGCCATAGCTTCCGTGTGGCAGAAATCTTATTGAAAACAAGATTGGCGCGTTCTGAAAAATTGTACGCTGAGACAAACACATCCCAATGCTCCGACCACTGCTCGCAAGGCAAGAGATCGTGTCGATACAAGTGCATATAGTCACGCATCAAAACAACACCTCTTGCTCAGAATGACCAACGTCACCGAATGTTCTCGCAAGACGAAAACTGCGAAGAAATTCTTGAAAGTCATCTTCTCGACCAAAATCGAAAATTGTCTGAGTTTCTTCAGGAGTCAATGGAAGAGCTCCTCTTCGTGCTAGTGGCAGTTGCCAACGCGGACACAACATGGGATGAAGCTGGAACTTCATCTCCACCCGTTCGGTATTCCTGTGCTTTTGACCACCAACCACACGATTTAACAGTGAGCGATTCTCGCAGAGTCGCAAGATCCGACGTGTCTCATCATCTAGCTTATGCTCGGCAACCGAGAAACTATTTAGTGAACATTCAACTGGACGATCCGCAAAGCGGTTGGTCCTAAATATTTGCGCGAGTCGATCTGTAGCGCTTTGAATTAACACTCCGTCGGCACCAGCCGTTCTGATATTGTTAAAAAACCAATCTGATGCTTTGTTAACGCCTCTACGTTGGGCCTCAATGGAGATACCTCCTCGTGTCAGTGGATCCTCCCCGTTGTATATTGCCCAATCGAATACATTCCTAAGCGTTGTCAGAAGTGCACGAGGCAAACCGCCAGACATCGCAATAAAATTATCAAGTCCCAAATACACCTGCTTCGCTCTATTCTCACGTCGAAGCTGTGCGATTAGATCAGACTGATAATGGCCAAGAGTTCTTTTTACTCTGTTTCGCATTCCTACGTGTCCTTGATGCATCAAAAATTGGTCACACTCCAAAGCAATTTGCTTAGCAACCTGAAGTGCATTGCGTCGTAACTTGAGTCCACCGAATAACAGAAGTATGTTGACTTTCTCAAGAAGAGGGTGCTTGGTCACCGATAGCGTCGCTACGATATCTTCTACTTCTGGAAAGCCTGCGCGATCTAATTTTTCATGTAAGTAACGGAAATGCCGTCGTTCCGAAGATGGAACTGCGTGAACCATTTCTAAATAGAGATCACTATCCCAGCTTGAGTTTTCGGTTTCGAACGACTCCGCCAGATCCTTAGCAGTCATCTTCGTTCCATAGTCGAGTGTCCCAAACCGTTTTACTAGTAACTGTTGGGAAAATCGAACATACTCACGCCTTTTACTTCTGAATTCGTCATCCAAAACAACTTGCTCGAATTCCGAATCCGGCAGGTTTTCCTCCTGGCTTCCGTCGGTCATATGGGTCTTGATTCCGTAGCGCCTGGCACCAATTCGGAATGTAGATGGTAATACTCTATCGCGCACCAGGGAATTGATTAATTTCTGCTGGCAAGCAGAAAGATTCTCAAGTTCGTCAACTGCATAAATAAATGAAACGTTCTCAAGCTCTCTAACAGCCATTGAAAGTAGTTTCGGAATTCCAAATATTAGTTTTCCCCTGGTCGTCAAGATTTCTGTCTCCAATTTTCCCGTAAGTACGCAATTATTGATTTGCAAATCTAATTGCTTTATCTGAGAAGCAAGAAAGTCGACAAGTTGAACCCACGAGTTCACGGCCGTGGACGGGAAGTGGTCAAACAAATCAACAATGTCTGCACACAATTGACGAGTGATATATCCGCGTTGAGCCAACGGCTCGTCAATCGTGACAACCAATTGATGTGCAACCCACAATTCAATATAGTACGCGAACAGTTCTCTCCACATTTCGGGCTCTTGACCTTTCCCCGAGAAACGCCCGGCATTCAGTCCACTACATAGCAAATAAATACCTAAGTAACCATCTTCTCTAATTCCATCGAGCAACGATATTTTGTCATTCTGAAATCGCAATCGTTGGAGTTGATACGAATGGTACCGCATCAAATGAGTCTTGCCACTCCCTTTGCCTCCGAGAATAAACATTGGTACGGGAGATTTTGGACGCACCAAGTTCCTGACTTCACTTTTTGGTCCTGGCGTCTGGACCCAAAATTCCTGAATTTGATCGTCAGTAAAGTCGTTGGCCTTTGTGACCAAGAAAGGATTCTCGAAGCGGGTCGATGTGTTCATGTGCCGTAAACCTTATGATACCGCCGAAACATGGGCTTCCAAGGACCATCCTCAGCTTCGTTGCCCCCCCAGAATATCGGCAACGTATTATCTGGTGTATTATGATTAAATCCGATTATCAATTGGCCATCTTTGTAGCCTAGGGGGTGTACGGGAAACAATCTTTGCCCGTACCTTTCGCATGTGGCACGCACCTTTTCTCTTACAAAGGGACCGGCTTCGCCTAAAAAAATTCTAGACGTTACATTGAGAACTTTGAATGTATCATCAAGTTCAAAAACTGCCTTAACATTATCAAATTCAGCAAGCTTCTTTACTGCATCAAGCCCTTTTGTTGTCCCAAAGAGAACGAAGTAGGATGCTTCTACGTTCGGAGACAAAATCTTTAGCGGCCTTAGTACGTCGCGGCAATACGCCTTTGCTTGAGTACCGGAGCCACAGAGATCGTCGATAAATATGTACTGCGAAACATTGGGATAACGAAGTGTAAGTTCAACAGAGTCACCCGCAGGTTGGCGACCAAATATTTCATGTGTATGTATAAACAAATTCTTTGGCAGTGTGCTTTCTTGTCGGAAGTAATACAACAGATGTGATCCACTTTCGGCAGGATTGCCTACAGGTAGAAACCGAAGTCGGTTCAATTGGCACTGAAACTTCTTTTCGATGAAATCTTGATCACGAGTATCCGAATTACTTATGCGAATATCTCTGAGGATTGGTGCCCTTATGAAATCCCGGTAGAGGGATTTCAGCAGAAAACGTAACTCGTCTTGACCGAAATATAAAAAATGACTTAGGAGAAACAAGGCATGTATTTGTTCGTCGTTCTCTACGTCCGGATGCGACGCAAATTGAGACAACCAGTCCGAGACAATTTCCCCCTCGGCACGGGACTCCCATATATAGTGGCTGAGCATCTTGATTTTCTCCTCAAGACGCTCACGAGTTGATTCTCTGTCATGTAGTGCATTCATGGCTTTACAAATAGATGTATGTGCTCTCGCGTAATCACACCTGCTGTTTTATTGCGTTTTGTCATTAGACCCCTAGAACGGATGTCATCCACCAGTTCCAACTCTAACGACAATCCCTCCTGTTCTGCGAGTGCTGCCAAGAAGCCGCTTGTGGGAAACAGTTTTCCGACAATGGTATTGTTCCCTGAAATTAGTACGAGCCGTCCTCCACTGCGAATTCGTCTCACTGTTTGTCTGATGGCGGCACGCATTTCATTCAAGTACGTTGCTGCAATGTGAGCACGTAGTGGATTTACTTCCCAAATGTGCTGGAGGTCCTCGTACCCAATGGAATCGCGACGAAAGTGCGGTTCCTCGTATTCGGACTTACTGAAATGCTCCCGACCGATGTTCAGGCGTTCCAGCGGACGGAGCTTGTTACTAGGGGCAAGAGCGAGCCATCCGATACTCAGTGAACTGGCTCGAATGTACTTCTGTGCTCCAACATAAGGAGGCGATGTTATTACCAAGTCGACATCCTCTCGCAACTTGAACTCATCGGGACTGCCCCTTGCATCTTCTGAAATTGTTAGTCCGCGTAATATTGATTGATCAATGAATCGTAGACATTGCAGTCTGCGCGCGTTTTCTTCTGTGGCGCGTAAAAAAAGTGCACCCGATTGTTGCAAAAAATTCGGGGATTTGTTGTAACTCAAGCACAAGTGTTCA
>JAPPNJ010000099.1 GCA_028818705.1 Candidatus Poribacteria bacterium | reverse complement strand
CCTATGATCTCGTGATGTTTACTACATCCTTGATAGATTTGAGAAATGTCAGATTCATATTTCTGTAAAAAAAAGCGAAGTGCTTCACAACTAAAGAGAAAAATAAAGAGTTGTATCTCAGTTTTACAACTTCGGAAAACTTGACGAGACAGCGAATGTGGGTTATAATAATTGGTAAGACGCGTGTTGAAACCGAAACTTGGAAATAAGGGGAGATATTTCATGAAAGGCTTGATCGTTCAAGGGCTTGTCCTTAGTATATTTGCGACACTCATATTAGCGTTTGGCATCCCAGACGTTGTCAGTGCTGAAGATGATACCGTTCCAGTGGCTGCAAGGTACGATATCGCTATTAGTGAGATCATGTACGCCACCAACGCCGACAAACTTCCACAATGGATTGAACTTCATAACAGAAGTGGAAAGAAAGTTAGCCTTGAAGGATGGGAGGTTACAATTAAGAACCATCCAGCGGATACGTCCGTCCTCGCCACTACGCTCACCTTCACTTTAGATGCAAAGGTACTCGATAAAAACCAAGTGCTGTTGCTCGTGACTGAGCAGGGGCCCAACTCTGGTGTCGGAGCGGCAAAGGGCGACCTCCGATCAGCCCGTGTTGTCATCCTAAAAGACCTTATTAACGGCACACCGGGCTATCGCCTCTTGAGCCAAACTGCCTTCAAAGTTACCCTTATGTCAGCGGCTGCCACGAAAACCGTGCACAGGACACCAAGCGACATCGCTGGTAACCTCGGGGAAGCCCCCGAATGGAAACTTCCACTGATTGAGGGAAACCAACGGAGTTCTATTATCCGGGAGTATGACAGTAGCAACGCGACGGGGGAACCCTATGATGGCACGGCAGCAGATGGGTGGGCACTTACAAGTAAAAAAGGTTCTCGGTATGTAGTCCAGCATCCTACCTATTATGGCCACCGCAGCGATCACGGCACACCGGGGTATCGCGCACGTGTACCTTTGCCTGTGGAACTCTCCAAATTCCGTCCTGAGCGTCAAAAATCCAGCGGTGAAGTCGTTATTAAATGGATAACCGAATCTGAGATGAATAACGCAGGCTTCAACATCAAGCGAAGCACAACCAGAGACGGCCAGTTCAAGGTCATCAACCCCGCTATAATTCCCGGCGCAGGCACAACCGGCGAAAGACGGGTCTATACCTACACCGATAAGACCGCAAAACCGAATGTCGTCTATTATTATCAGATTGAATGTGTTTCCCTGGACGGGACCCGTCAAACACTCCGCATGAACCGCCTCAAAGGGTTTCTTGTTCCTCTAAAAGCCGGGGCCCCTTGATCTTGTGATAAAATTCAAACAGGACGAGTAGATCTCCAAACTGTCCGCCTTCTAATGTGCTTCTAATACTATACCCATAGTGAGGTATAGCTATAGCAGCATCCTGTCTTTTATTTTTTTAGGTATCCATTTATGAAAATGAGCAGAATATCTTTACTCAGTTTGCTAACTTTAACGGTTCTGTTCTCATGCGCGCGGGTTCCCCAAAGGATTGTTGAAGTGCCTGAAGAAAGAAGTGGTTTTACTGTCATCCGCGTAGAGGGGAGATATGGTGCTGCGAGCGGCTTTTTCGTGGAACCCGACAAAATCGCAACGAACATCCACGTTGTCGCACATCCCGGACCTATTTTCATAAAATCCCCTGACAAGAAGAAAATTTGGACTGTAGAAGGTGTCACAGCGTTTGATGTTAAAAATGATCTCGCGCTCTTAAAGATTACAGGTGAAGACGGTACTCCGTCTCTGCTTGGCGACAGCGATGCTGTTGGCGTAGGCGATACAGTTATTGCTACAGGCTACCCCGGTGGAACGTACAAAGTCACGGAGGGGATCGTCCATCGTGTGCGCAGTAACGATAAATGGCTACAGATGCAAATCGTGCTTTCGGGTGGCAGCAGCGGCAGTCCTGTACGAAACAGTGAAGGTCAGATTATAGGAGTTGTTTCTGCTGTAGAAGATCCTTACAGTTATGTCATCCCTTCAAATACGCTACAAACATTGATGACCCGATCGGGACCTGTGGAGCCCTTGACACAATGGCGTAAACGAGAACCTATTCGTGCCTACATATACTCTGTTCGGGGGCAACGTAAATACAACGCTAATCACTACGACGAAGCCATAGCAGATTTTGATAAAGCTATCAAACTGTACCCTCAGAAGGCGGATGCCTACTACAATCGAGGGCTTGCAAAATTCACGCTTGGAGACCTTGAATTCGTCCAAGGAAATCTTGAGGCAGCTTGGCAGTTATATGAAGCCGGAATTGAAGACAGCACGCAAGCCATCAAACTTACCCCTGAAGATGTCTATGCGTATCACAATCGCGCGGGTGGAAAGTTCCGACTCGGTCAATCCAAAGCAAGTCAAGGGGATATAACGAAAGGACAACGGTATTATCAAGGTGCAATCCAAGATTGGACACAGGTTATCAAACTCAATCCAGGACTTGCCGATCCGTATAACAATCTCGGAATAGCAAAAGCGATCCTCGGTGAATCTAAAGGTAGTCAGGGCGACATCGCAGGCGCGCAGGAATTATATGCTGCGGCGATTGCGGACTGTACCCAAGCCATACGGTTAAACCCAGCGTATGCCGAGCCATATATCAATCGTGGCTATGCCCAGTTCCGCCTCGGTAAGACGAAAGCGGATCAGGGAGACATGACGAGTGTGCAGGAATTATATGCTGCAGCCGTTCAAGACTTCTCCGAAGCAATACAATTGGACCCTGAGAATGCCTACGCCTATGGGAATCGCGGTGTTGTCAAAGCCGCGCTCGGTAACGCTGAGGAGGCGATTCAAGACTTTGATGCGGCGATCCGAATTAACCCCGAATATACCGAAATCTACTACGATCGCGGACGGGCAAAGGAGACACTTGGGCAAAAGGAGGCGGCACGGGTAGATTTTCAAAAGGCTAAGGCGTTAGATCCGAATCTTGGAAAGTAACAGTGAATACTCATGCTGGAGGTGACAATTGATGAAGCAAAACAGCAAATTTTTATTCGTTTTTTTAGTCTTAAGTCTTTTCATTTCTTGTGCACAGGCACCGCAGCATCTGGTTTCCGAGAAACCCGTCGCGCCGGTTGTAGACTTAGCATCTGAAAAAATCAGAGATTCTATAGTCTGGATTGAAAGTGAAAATGCATCTGGTACGGGTTTCTTCGTTGCCCCAGACAAAATTGCGACGAACACTCACGTCGTCGCTCACATTGGTTCTGTTTCTGTAAAATCTCCGGACAGGAAAAAAGATTGGACGATAGAAGGTGTTATCGGGTTTGATGCTGAAAACAGCCTTGTTATCCTGAAACTTACAGATAAAGGCAAGCCACTACCTTTGGCGGACAGGGCTCAAATCGGTGAATCTGTCTCTATCTCCAGTTACTCTGATAGCACATTCAAAGTTTCGGAAAGTCGTATACAGAGCATCGTGAAAAATGATAGGTGGTTCAGGTTAAATACAACACCTGCTAAAAAAACTAATGGCAGTCCAGTGTTTAACAATAATGGTCAAGTCATCGGGGTTATTGTGCCGTATGGTGATTACGCAGTTTCTTCAAGCGTGCTTGCGGCATTGCTTGACGCGTCTATGCTAATAGAACCTTTGACGGCGTGGCAGCAGCGAAAACAGGTCCGCGCTGCGGCGTACTACGGTTTAGGGAAAGAAAAATTAGATGCCGAAGATTATACTGGCGCGATCATTGACTTTGATAAAGTGATTGAATCCAACCCTGAGTATGTCCGTGCCTACTACGAGCGCGGGAGAGCGCAGGCTTACCTTGGTGACTATGACAGCGCGATTGCCGCCTGTACACATGTTCTCGAAATGGATCCAAATGCAGCTGATGCTTACTACCTCCGTGGGAGTATAAAGGGTCGCCGTGGTGATTATGCGAAGGCGATAGCTGACCTTGATAAAGCAATTGAACTTGACGCTCAGTATGCCGAGGCTTATAGCAATCGCGGAGGTATAAAATTCCTACTTGGTGAGTCTGAGGAAGCCCACGGAAATGCTGAGAAAGCGCAAAGTTTATATGAGGCGGCAATAGCCGATTGCAACAAAGCCATCCAGATTGATCCGGAGGATGCCAATACCTATAATTTTCGAGGAGGTGCGAAGACATACCTTGACGACTTTGAAGGGGCAATACTTGATTTCAATAGAGCCATCCAGATTGACGCAGCGGATGCGATTATCTACAACAATCGTGGAGGCGCAAAATTCAAGCTTGGCGAATCCGAGGCTGCCCGTGAGAATACCAAAGAAGCACAGCGTTTATATGAATCGTCAATTGCGGATTATACGCAATCCATTGAGATAGATGCAGAAGATGCTAATACTTACAATAATCGAGGACTTGCGAAGACTGCCCTTGGCGAATTAGGATCGGCGCACGACAATCCTAAGAAAACAGAAGGCTTATATGAATCGGCAATTGAAGATTATACGCAAGCCATCAATTTAAACCCAGAGCATGCTGAGGCTCATAGTAATCTGGGAACTATAAAGTCTGCCCTTAGTAATATGCAGGGGCAATAACTGGCTTTGATATGATCATACAAATTAATCCGCAGCAGGCTGCTGTTACCAAGATTGTCCTTGGTGATGTTAAGGGTGCTATAAGCGGTTTTGATGAACTTGTTCGGATGAGTCCTGAGTCCGCCGAAGCATACCATAAACGCGGACAAGCCAAAGAAGCACTTGGACAGCACGAAGCCGCAAAGGTAGATTTTGAGAAGGCGAAGGCGTTAGATCCAAATATCGAACAGTACTCCCAATAAGGTAATCTTATGCGTTACGACTCTGTGAGGGCATATCGAGGGGATTATCTGCCTCAAATACACGCTGTGCCGCAGCGGGTAGTTTTCCTTGGGCCGCGGCCTGTTCCACCCAATGGGTTGGAATGCCATTTGTCCATTTGGTTGGATCTGCTTCTGGGTCAGGCGTTCGATACGCCATAAGCAGTCCCCACCGGGTC
>JAPPNJ010000214.1:48821-48972 GCA_028818705.1 Candidatus Poribacteria bacterium | reverse complement strand
GGCACCCGGCTCTGACCGTTCACCCGGTATCTGGACTTGTAACCGTGTGCCGCTGCACATCCACTATCGGTTTAATCCCGGTAACGCAGGCACGCATTGCGCGGGTCCCGATGGAGAAAACGACACATTTGATACCGGTAAATGGTATCAC
>JAPPNJ010000214.1:0-48811 GCA_028818705.1 Candidatus Poribacteria bacterium | reverse complement strand
AGAAGGTGATACATTTGACGAAAATAAGTGGTACCACATTGCTGGGATCAAAGATGGTACTGATTTCCTATTTTACATTGACGGCAAAGTGGTTGACGAAAAGGCTGTTCCTAAGGATCACGCGCAAGGTGCAGAAAAACTTTACATCGGTAAAACGGGCTATAACGCTGCGAAGTTCTACATTGATGACCTCTACGTCTACGATAGAGCCCTCAGCGAAAAAGAGGTCGTAAACGTGATGGAGGGTGGGCTGCTTCCTGTTGAAGCGCAGGACAAACTTTCCACGACATGGGGGCAACTCAAAAGGCATCGCGACTAACTTCACATCCCAAGATGTAGGGACGGTTCCTTTGCCGTCCCGCATCCATTTCTTCGTCCACGCATGTTTACCCATCAATGCCGTCTGTTCCCCACAGCGAAAAGCCTGGTTCTCTCCTTTATCCTCTTCTTTCTACTTTCACTGATGCAAGTATGGTGCGATACCGAGGAAGAACTCAACAGCCGGATTGAACGTGGTGTTCGTTACCTTGACACAGAACAGTACGCTCTGGCACTCGCCGAATTTCAAGCCGTCGAAAAAGCATTCGCTACATCTGAGGTTATTAGTAGTCTCGCGCAATGCTATATCGGTATCGTCTACCAGGAACTCAATAGCCTGAATAAGGCGGTAACAGCATATCAGAACGCATTGGCACTCGATGGACAGCCAGAAGTCCACGGAAACGCTCATCTTCATTTAGGCATCGTCTACAAAGCACAAGGCAAACTATCACTGGCTGAAAGCCATCTCACACGAGCCCTTGTACTCCTCGCCGAAACAGCCGAAGCAAACATCCATCTTGGCGATGTCTATACCCTACAACGTAGATTTGGTGCCGCCGAAAAGGCTTATCATGAGGGAATCCGCTTGAACCCAAGCCATACTGAATCCTATTATGGACTGGGGAGGGTGGCGGAAATGCAGAATCGCCCGAAGCAGGCTATAGCGTATTACGACGCTGCACTTGAGCGAAACCGGTATCTATCGCAGGTACACTATCGGCGTGCGCTCACGTATCGGCGACTTGGAGATAGTGAGCAAGCCGAGTCTGCTATGGCGCAGTTCCGTCGCTTAAAGACTTACGAAAATAGGATGCACCAGTACCGTGAGGCACTCTACACAAATCCGAATCTGCCAATGCTCTACGTTGAACTGGGTAAACTCCATGAGGCTTATGACAACTTCACAGAGGCATCCGAAATCTATGAAGTTGCTATACAGGTACATCCATCTTACTTACCGGTGTATCTGAACTTGGGTGAGATATTCATCCAACAGCGTGATCTTGAAAAAGCAGCCTATGTCTATCAGGAAGCTACAAAAGTTGCTCCCGATAACCCACAGGTCTGGGTAAAATTGGGGGTCGTTTATATCAATCAACACAAGTTTGAACCAGCGATTCTGGCATTCAAGCAGGCGATTGCGGTAGATAATGCAGCAGCAGATGCATATAATAACTTGGCGCGACTCTACGCAGGACTCGGTAAGGAGATGCAACAGGCAATCGACTTAGCCGAGCGCGCAGTTGCTTTGGTGCCAATAGCGAAACACTACGACACGCTCGCGTATGCCTATTATCGCAATGCGGAATATGATAACGCCTCAGTAGCGATTAATCATGCGCTTGCGTTAGCACCCCATGCAGATGAATACAACAAGTTGCTACTGAAAATTCAGGAAGCACAGGTCGCAACTAAGCAGGATAAAAGATAAATTTTCAAGCATAATAGAAAGGAAAAACTGGTGAAAAAGGGAATATGTATCGGCTCATTACCAGGTGATTCAACCGAAGCACGGTTCAAGCTCGCGAAGGAAGCCGGGTTTGACGGCGTTGAAATCGGCACTCTTGAGGATGATACCGATCGGATCCAAACAAAACAAATCGCAACACAATACCAAGTGGAAGTGTTCAGCGTAATGAATAGTAAACATTGGGCGTATCCACTTTCTGATCCGGATGAGGAGGTTCGCGCCGAATCATGTACCGGAATGCTTGATTCGGTCGTGACCGCAACAGCTGTTGGGGCTGACACTGTCTTGCTCGTCCCTGCTGTTGTGAATGAGACAACGAGTTATGAAGCGGCGTATGAACGTTCCCAAGTCGAGATCCGTAAATTGATCCCAGGGGCAGCAGAGAAAGGTATCACAATCGCACTTGAGAATGTTTGGAATAAGTTTCTTCTCAGTCCATTGGAATTTTGCCGGTATCTTGATGAATTTGAGAGCGACACGATAACCGCCTATTTTGATGTCGGCAATATTGTCCTCTACGGATATCCACAACACTGGATCCGTTCTCTCGGAAATCGTATTTCTAAAGTACATGTCAAAGGTTTCAACGCAGATGAACGCAAGTTCACCTACCTAATTGAGGACTGTACGATTGATTGGAACGCTGTTATGGCATCACTTGAAGCTGTGGGTTATGACGATTATATAACAGCGGAGCTTCCCGTTGACCCAGAAAATCCCGGAGGCAGGGTGCATAGTATTAGCGATGATATGGACAGAATTATCGCTGGGAATACATAAGATAGAACGCTAACACGCTTGGAAGGTGCATCTACGAAATCAATGGAAATAATTATTCAACCTACCTATGCAAAACTGGTAGCGGTTTCAGCGCAGATCATTCGGGACGCACTCCTAAAGAAGCCGAATCTCGTCTTGGGACTTGCTACTGGTAGTACGCCGATTGGCCTCTATGAAGCCTTAGCGCGAATGCACAAGATAGACGGACTTGATTTCTCAAAGGTGACAACTTTTAACCTTGATGAATACGTTGGAATTCCGTCGAGTCATCCATATAGTTACCACACTTTCATGGAGACGCATTTTTTTTCCGCCGTCAACATTTCGCCAGAGAATTGCCATATTCCGCAGAGCATTGTGGTAGGACATGAGGAATTCTGTGAGAAATATGAGGCAGCAATTGTAAATGCCGGTGGTATTGACATTCAGGTGCTCGGCGTTGGAAAGGATGGGCATATCGGTTTTAACGAACCGAGTTCTTCGCTCGGCTCCCGGACGCGCCTCAAGACGCTCACACAGAGCACCTTGGAGGCAAATGCTCCACATTTTGGTGGTACTGTCGATGCGGTGCCAAAAATGGCAATTACAATGGGTGTAGGCACAATTATGGAAGCAAAACAGTGTCTGCTTCTGGCAAGCGGAGAATCAAAAGCTGAGGCGATTGCGCACGCCGTGGAGGGATCTATCACAGCAGAGGTGCCTGCCTCGGTGTTACAGATGCATCCGCGAACAATTGCGGTAATTGACGAGGGAGCGGCTTCGCAATTGAAGCGCGTGGATTACTACAAACAGGTTTACGCAAATAAGCAGAAATTGTTGTCTCAGGAACATTAAACTGCGTCTCACGCATCTAACATCAAGAGATACGAATATTCTGCTACGAATCTTGTTCCTCGGACAAGCCATACTCTTTTGCTTTGCGCTGGATTGTACGCCGGCTCACCTTGAGTATTTCTGCTGCTTTTGCCTTGTTGTTGTCTACAGACTCAAGAGTAGCGCGTAGGGCTTCACGGTTAATCTCATCAAGCGACATGCCGACTTCTACATTTAAACGCTGATGTCCTTCGATCACATTGACTGGTTCCCAGACATCGGGAACTGCGAGTAAATTTGAAAACTCTATCCCAGTTGCTTTGAGGATGCGTTCCGGTAGATCAATCTGTTGGATTGTAGATTGGGTTGACATCACAACGAGACCCTCAATGCAATTTTTCAATTCACGAACATTTCCGGGCCACTGATATTTCATCAAGGTTCTGATGGCTTCTGGTGAAAGGCTTACGGCGGATTTGGTGTTTTGTCGACAAAACTCTTCGAGAAAGTCTTTAACGAGAAGTGGAATATCTTCAATACGTTCCTGAAGCGTCGGGAGATGAATAGGGACTACGTTAAGCCGATCATAGAGGTCGGGCAGAAACTCACGCCTTTTAGATGATTCCTCCAGATCGTGGTTCGTGGCACATACAATTCGGACGTCAACTTGAATCGTTTTATCGCCACCGACGCGCTCAAATTCGCGTTCTTCGAGGACGCGCAAGAGGCGTGCTTGATTGGATAAACTTAGTTGAGAGACCTCGTCAAGAAACAAGGTCCCTCCATGTGCAAGTTCAAATCTTCCTTTGCGCTGATGATATGCCCCGCTAAATGCCCCACGTTCATGACCGAATAGTTCGGATTCTGCAAGATTTTCGTTCAGTGTTGCACAATTAAATGCGATGAGAGGACCGTGTCGCAAACTTCGGTGGTGAATTGCACGAGCAACTAATTCCTTCCCTGTACCACGTGCACCGTAAATCATCACTGTCGCTTTTGTTGGTGCGATTTGGGCGATCATTTCGCGAATTCTGGTGATTTCGGGCGACTTGCCTGTCAGGCGACGTAAACCTTCATTTTCATCTATCTGTAATTGTAGCTGCCGATTTTCAAAAGTGAGACGTTGGTTTTCAAGCGTTCTGTGCAGCAGTGCCTCCAGGTGAACAGGATTAACCGGTTTTGGCAGGAAATAGGTGTCTTTATAGGCAAGCATTGCTCTGATGCCGATGTCAGTTTCTAAAATGTTTGGTTCTGTAATAAAAATTACACCCACATCTGGATGATGCTGTGCCGCTGCCTCCAACAGCGTCAACCCATCAATCCGCTTTGCTTTCAACTGGGCAATAAGGATATCCACTTTCAGGTGCTCAATCTGGTGAAATGCCTGATACATGTTGCCTGTAGCAACGAGACGTAAACCTTTGCCTGCTAATGTTTCACAGACGAGTTCTCGTTCCGCGCGGTCGGCATCTACAATAAGTACGATTTTTTGAGCGTCCATAGTACGAGCACCTTTTACGATCTCCCGGATTTCTAATCGAGGTTCTTAATACATAGAATTCTGTTCTCTGACCGTTTCGATAGCGGAGGGCACATCACAAGAGTCGTTCCTTTCAGTGTTTAGTGTCCTATCAAAAGGGGAAACTTCTTTTTACCGACGATCTGAAACTGGTAAGTGAAAATCGAAAGATAAATGTCCCTAATTAATTTGAAAAGAGTATTGTTTAAAGTTGAGAATTTTGGTACACTATGAGATTATAACGTGCACAATCAAAAATCTTATTCACAATTTTTCGGAGGAATGAATGGATAAAAAGCTCAGTTCGCTGTATAGGCTCGGTGGGCTCACTGGCATCTTGAGCGGCTTCCTCATGCTTGCATCAAGTGTCTGGTTTATTATTGATTTATCATCTGTTTTATCGCTCCCGTCAGAGGAGCAGTTTAAACTTATGGGGAAAATTGGGATTTTTCACGGCATAGGTGTTCTCACACTTATTTTGCTTATTCCTACCCTGTTAGCAAGTTATGGCTTGCTTTCTTCGGAGGCGGGTACACGAAGCATCTTGGGAGCAACTTTTGCCGTATCGTGGCTTATCATAGAGTTAATAGCCCACTGTTCGCAAACTGCGCCACTGCGTGCACTATCCGAATTGGCAAGCGAGTCTGCCACTGTTTCAATTGGAACATCGTTCTATACGCTCTGGGCGGAATGGGGAGAAGCACTCTTTATGACCGGTGCTTTCCTGTGCCTACTATTAGCAATCTGTTATGGTTCGGCGCTCGGTTCATGGGGAAATCCGGTTGCTTCGTATCTGTTCTTTATTTCCGCAATTGCCTTCCCAATCGGGGTCATCCTGTTTGACTTCGGTATACAATTGCATGTACTCACCCGCGGCATTGCGTTTTTGTTTCTTGGTGGTATTCTCATACAAGCGCCCACAGACGGAGAAGAACTGTAGTCGTGTGGGTTTATCTCTTCACTATCCTTCGCTTCTTAGCCAAGAGATTAACAAAGGTGAAAATTACGCTACGCCTCGTCTTCATTTAATAGTCTTTCTAATTCTGCCAGGATATCCTCTTCATCACTTTCTGCTTCGGTGTCCTCTGTATCATCAAGCGCTTCCAAATCAGAACGGAACTCTATGAGGTTGTTGAGGTAGCGTTCGCGTGTGATATTTTCTGCTTCGCCGTGCTCCTCGCGTAAACATTCACCACAAAACTCACCAATCTGTCGAATACCCGTATCTATGTGCTGTAAAGCTGTCGCCGTATCATCATCTTGCAGGCTCAATTCTGCATTGGCGATGCTGTGCATCATGAGCATGTATCCTTTATACTGGTAGCTCTGCCAAGCGATGTCTGATGGAGCGCATTGGCGTGCTAAGTTCGTTACAGCAATATTAGCAGCAGTATCACGCTGAACGTCTTTCCACCGCTTGATGCCTGCGAACAGAAGATAGCGGGTATAACGATGAAAGGATTCCTCAAAGAGAGTTTGCCATTCTTCTGGTTCCAATTGGAACCCTTCGCGAGTTCCGTGTTGTTCTTCGTGCTCCCGCAATTTTGCGAAAAAGTAATCGTAATAGGAATCCACACCATGTGGACGCATACCATCAGGACGACCGGTCGCATAAATCCTTGAGATAGTAAACGCGTTCGGTTGCACGACGATCACCTCCCTGCCATCTTCAATTTTTAGGACACTCACCGGACGCTCTGCATCAAGATTCAACATTTCGAGAATCCGATCAAAGGTCTGAACCCACCGGGTGTTTCTTTGTATAGAGTCGTTGTTTTCCATTTGTCCATCCTTTTTGAATTTTTAACTACGATCGTTTTCGCACGACTTTCTTCCGTTGTCAGAGAATGGATTTTCGATAACCATAGTTAGAAACTACTGGAGCATCTGAAAATAATCTTGAAGTGACGTGACGGTGATATCTCCACGTTGCAGGGCATCGATAGCATGAACTGCTGCAGCCGCACCAGGAATAGTTGAGAAAATCGGAATATCGTGTGTTATCGCCATCTCGCGAATTAAAAGTTCATTCGTGCGGTGCAAGTCCCCAGTTGGCGTATTGATAATCAAATCGACAGCGTGATTTTTGATATAATCATGGATAGTCGGTCTGCCTTTCCCAATACTGAAGACAAGTTCTGACTTCATTCCGTTGCGGAGTAGAACCTTCGCAGTTCCGTGTGTGGCGATGAGTTCAAAACCCATATCTGTGAGTTTCTTAGCAATAAAAATGATTGCACGTTTATCTTTGTTCCGAACGCTAATGAAGACTCTGCCCCCCTGTGGTAAGGTATAGCCACAAGCCTTTTGTGCTTTGGCAAAGGCGCGAGGAAAATCTGTGTCAATCCCCATTACCTCTCCAGTGGATTTCATTTCAGGTCCGAGTCGCGTATTTGAACCTGGAAAACGGTTAAAGGGAAAAACCGGTGCCTTGACACTGAAATATGCCGGTTCAATCTCACGTGTAAATCCGAGTTCAGTGAGTGTTTTACCAGCCATCACGCGTGCTGCAAGTTTTGCCAGCGGTACACCGATCGCTTTGCTGACAAATGGGATTGTTCGAGACGCACGTGGGTTTACCTCAAGCACATAAATCTCATCGTTCTTGATTGCATACTGGACATTCATCAAGCCGCGCACATGCAGTGCTTTTGCTAAAGCGTAGGTGAAGGTTTTTAAGTTTTCGATCTGTTCATCTACGAGCGTATAAGGTGGCAGCACGCAGTCGCTATCTCCGGAATGAATGCCCGCCTCCTCAATATGCTCCATGATACCACCGATAACAGTCTTTTCACCATCGGATATTGCATCGACGTCCACTTCAATTGCCTCTTCAAGGTACTTGTCGATGAGTACAGGGTGCTCCGGCGAGGCTTGAACAGCAGAATGCATATAGTCGTGCAGAAGTTTTTCGTCGTAAACGATTTGCATCGCGCGCCCACCTAAAACATAGGACGGACGAACAATAACAGGGTAGCCAAGTGCTGCAGCGATAGGAGCGGCTTCCTCGCTTGATGTTGCTGTTCCGTTAGGTGCTTGCATCAATCCGATTTCATCTAACACCGCTTTAAAGAGTTTCCGATCTTCGGAGCGAGCGATGTCTTTAGGACTGGTGCCAATAATGGGAACACCTGCCTCTTTAAGCGCGACAGCAAGGTTTAGCGGTGTCTGTCCACCAAACTGGACAATAACACCGGACGGCTTCTCCTTGTGATAAATATTCAGTACATCTTCACGCGTCAACGGTTCAAAGTAGAGCCGATCAGAAGTATCATAATCAGTACTAACGGTTTCCGGATTACTGTTCACCATGATGGTTTCGTAGCCATCATTTTTGAGTGCGAGGGCAGCATGGACGCAACAGTAATCGAATTCGATCCCCTGCCCGATACGGTTCGGACCGCCACCGAGAATCATGATTTTCGACTTATCAGACGGACGTACCTCATCTTCACTGGAACAGGTAGAATAATAATACGGTGTTTCTGCCTCAAATTCAGCGGCGCAAGTGTCAACGGTTTTGAAAGTCGCTTCGATACCGAGACCTTCTCGACCTTCACGGACAACTGCTTCGGGTACGTCGTAGATGTCGCCCAACTGCCGGTCGGAAAATCCGAATCGTTTTGCCTGTTGTAACAGGCTCTTTGTGAGTGTCTCATCTGCCTCATCGTTTTGTGATATCGGGTCTCGCAAGTGCTGACTTACGTGTTGTAGTGCATTGGGTTCGGACAGAGTGCTTTCAAAATCGACGATTTCCTTCAAATTATAGAGGAAAAATGGGTCGATATGCGTATAAGCATGAATCTCTTCAATGCTCATTCCGCGGGCAAGTGCGGCTTTGATGTAAAAGATCCGTTTGACATTCGGAATGCTCAGTTTACTCGGAAGTTCAGACAGCGGAAGTTCATCGAGTGGGTGGTTGTCTAATCCGAACCAACCGGTCTCCAACGACCGCAACCCTTTCTGTAGTGCTTCTTTGAAGGTCCTACCGATCGCCATTGCTTCACCAACTGACTTCATCTGTGTTGTGAGTGTCTCATCGGTGCCTTGGAATTTTTCGAATGCCCAGCGCGGAATTTTAACGACGACGTAATCAATTGTCGGTTCGAAGCAGGCAGGTGTTTCAGCCGTGATGTCGTTTGGAATTTCGTCTAAATTATAACCCACAGCCAATTTTGCAGCAATTTTAGCGATAGGAAATCCAGTAGCTTTTGAGGCAAGCGCGGAGCTACGTGAGACACGAGGATTCATTTCAATGACGACCTGTTTACCTGTCTTTGGGTCAACAGCAAATTGGATATTCGAGCCGCCTGTGTCAACACCAATCTCGCGGATAATTTTAATCGCCGAATCCCGCATTGATTGATATTCTTTGTCTGTCAGCGTCTGGATAGGTGCGACAGTAATACTATCGCCGGTGTGGACTCCCATAGGATCAACATTTTCAATGGAACATATTATAACCACATTGTCCGCGCCATCTCGCATGACCTCTAGTTCAAATTCTTTCCAACCGATAACGGATTCTTCGATAAGCAGTTCGTTGATTGGACTCAGAGCGAGACCTGCCGCGACCATTTTTTCGTACTCTTCGATATTGTAAGCAATCCCACCTCCTGTGCCACCGAGCGTAAATGCGGGCCGGATGATTGCGGGAAAGCCAACCTCTTGAACGAGATCAAGCGCCTCTTGCACAGAATGCGCAATGCCGCTCTGAGGAACTTCCAATCCGATTTTCACCATTGCCTCTTTGAAGAGGGCGCGGTCCTCCGCTTTTTGGATAGCTGGCAATTTGGCGCCAATGAGTTCAACCTCGTACTTATCTAAGACGCCGGATTCTGCGAGTTCCACAGACACGTTCAAGGCGGTTTGCCCACCGAGTGTCGGTAGCAATGCCTGCGGACGCTCTTTAGCAATGACGAGTTCCACCGTGTCCGCTGTAATCGGCTCAATGTATGTCTGATCAGCGAAATCTGGATCCGTCATGATAGTAGCAGGATTGCTATTGACAAGGGTAATTTCATACCCCTCTTCTTTGAGTGCCTTACACGCTTGCGTGCCAGAGTAGTCAAACTCGCACGCTTGGCCAATGATAATTGCACCGGATCCTATAATTAATATCTTATCTATATCTGTTCTCTTTGGCATTTTTTAATTTCACCCTAACGGGATCTATCAGGTTCTTTGGGCAGAGGTTCGGATTCTCAAAAAATCCGCCTTTCGCCTAATCAACGGTATGAATGCTTATAGCATTCCCCGGGCATTCCCCGGGCTATGGGCTGCCTCAATTGGTTAACATTTATCCATCATTTCCGTAAAACGTGAAAAGAGATAATCGGCATCGTGTGGACCAGGTGATGCTTCTGGATGATACTGTACAGAAAAAATGGGATACTCCCGATGTTGTATCCCTTCAAGTGTGTCGTCATTTAAATTAATGTGTGTAATGTCAACGCTGTTCGGTAGTGAATCAATATCAACACAGAATCCATGGTTTTGTGAGGTTATCTCAACCCGATCGGTTTCAAAGTGTTTGACAGGTTGGTTTGCACCTCGATGCCCAAACTTCAGTTTGAACGTTTTCCCACCCAAGGCAAGTCCCAAAAGTTGATGACCCAGACAGATACCAAACAGCGGTTTTTTGCCCATTAACCCTTGTATCGTTTCAATCGCATAACCGACTGGCATTGGATCTCCTGGACCGTTTGATAAAAATACACCATCCGGTTCTGCAGCGAGAATCTCTTCAGCAGTTGTTTTTGCTGGCACAACTTGGACTTCACATCCGTGTTCGGTGAGTTGACGCAAGATGTTATATTTAATGCCGAAATCGAGGGCGACAACGCGATATTTAGAGTGAATATTGTTATTTTCTTCGTGCTGCCATGCGTATGGGTTTGGACATGTTACGCGTTGCACCAAATCCCAACCGACCAAACCGTGCCACGCCTTGGCTTTCGCGACGAGAGACTCAGGATTCAGATCTTCCGTGGAGAGACATCCGTTCATAACACCGTGCACCCGGAGGCGTCGGGTGAGTGCGCGGGTATCAATCCCTTGAATACCAATGATATCGTGCTCTGCAAGGTAGGCATCTAAGCTCCATTTTGAACGCCAATTGCTGTAGTAGGCGCTGTATTCACGAACTACAAATCCCTCCACCTGTGGACCGATAGATTCGACATCTGCTTCGTTACATCCGTAGTTGCCGATCAACGGATAGGTCATCGTAACGATTTGCCCTTTGTAGGAAGGGTCGGTCAAAACTTCCTGATAGCCTGTCATGCTGGTATTAAAGACGACTTCACCGACCGTTTCGCCTGTCGCTCCAAACTGCTCGCCTTCAAAAATTGTTCCGTCGGCTAATGCCAGAATTGCTTTCATTTTTCTAATTTTCCTTGCGGCTTGTTCAGGTGGGTTGCGTGAGGAACAACCCTCTCTGTATATCCGCCTGCGCCGTTGTTGCAGGCTACGCGCTTTTTTATGCCGAACTGGGGCGCACTCCTATTTTGCTGCCCTCTCGGAGTGTAATCGTCTGCCAGCCTTTAAGTTCCCATCCTACGAAAGGGGTATTTTGACTTTTTGAACGAGATTTTGTTACATCAACCCGATTAGCCGAGTCAATATTGATGACAGTGACATCTCCGACTGCACCGACGGACAGTGTCCCGCGATTGACGCCGAGTATGTTCGCTGGCATTGAAGTCATTTTTGCAATCGCCTCCACCAACGTAAGATGTCCCGGTTGGACAAGATATGTAAACACCAGTGGTAGACACGTCTCCAAACCGATAATTCCGTTAGGAGCATCGAGCATGCCCTGTGCTTTTTCGGAAGGAGCATGCGGCGCGTGGTCAGTCGCTATTGCGTCAATCGTCCCATCGCACAAACCTTCAATAACTGCATCAATATCAGTCTGTGCGCGTAAGGGTGGATGCATCTTGGCATTTGTTCCTTGATTCTCGACCTCTGTATCAGTGAGAATCCAGTGATGTGGACATGCTTCGGCGGTTACGTGAACACCTCGTTTTTTTCCCTGTCGTATCAACTCAACGGCACCTGCTGTGCTGACGTGAAGCACGTGGAGATGTCCGCCTGTCATTTCCGCTAACATAATATCGCGTGCTACAATGATGTCTTCTGCCGCGTTTGGACTACCGATGAAACCCAGTTTTCTGGAAGTCTCTCCGAAATTCATGACAGCACCCGCGTTGAGATTATGCTCTTCACAATGAACCATGATTGGAAAATCGAGTTCTGCGCTCAAGGCGAGAGCATCGCGCATAAGAGCGGCGTTCATAACAGTAACACCATCATCGCTGAAACCGACTGCCCCCGCGAAATGCATACCGCGCATATCTGTAAGTTCATTACCTGCAAGATCCTTGGTGATGCTGCCGAAAGGGAATACATTTGTCTGCGCAGTCTCGCGGGCGATGTCGTAAATCTGCTCTATCTTTTCAGGCGTGTCTATCACTGGGGACGTGTTTGCCATGCAGGCAACCGATGTGAACCCACCTGCTGCCGCTGCTGCTGTACCAGTGGCAATCGTTTCTTTATGTTCAAAACCGGGTTCGCGGAGATGGACATGCATATCGATTAAACCTGGTGCCACAATCAAACCAGTTGCATTATACACATCGGCAGTATGGGATTCCTGAAGTTTATCTTTATCGCCAACTGGAGCAATTTTGCCATCAATGATAAAGAGATCGCCGACTTCATCAATGTTATTAGCTGGATCGATAATATGCCCACTAACGATAAACGCGTCGTTCATTCATCCTCCTTTTCATAAATCATTGCTGAGTCTATTCCACCTTCTTCGGCAAGCTGCACCCGAACAAACTCTTTTCGGGAGGTAGGGACGTTTTTGCCCACGTAATCAGCGGCAATTGGCAATTCACGATGTCCTCTGTCGATCAGGGTAGCTAATTGGATTGCTGCGGGTCTGCCGAAATCCATCAGCGCGTCCATTGCAGCACGAACTGTGCGTCCTGTATAGAGAACTTCGTCTACTAAGATGACCCACTTACCGGTGATGTTAAAAGGAAGTTCGGTGCTGTTAACTTGAATCTCGATCTCGTGAAGATTGATATCATCGCGATAGAGCGTGACGTCAATGGCGCCAACATCGACTTCAATGTTTTCGATGCGTTCGAGGTTTTCGGCAATGCGATGGGCGATAATATCGCCTCGACTTTTAACGCCAACGAGCACAAGCTCTCCAATGTGCTTATGGTTTTGCTCTAAAATTTCGTGGGCGATTCTCAGTAGGGCGCGACGAATTTCTTCAACGTTCATGACCTGTGCTTTTTCGCGCATTTCCATTTTTTTATCCTGTATCAGTTTATGAGATTCTTTTTTAATAAATAAAAAGCCCTTCCCGTCTAATGTAACGAGAAAGGCATCAGCCAACCGATTCCGATTTACAATTTCTATTCAAATTCCGATCCTGCATCCTTTTTTCAACCTCTCTGGATTGGATTAAAAAGGTTTTGACATCAATACTCTACTGTTTAAATATTATACCATATTTCTATTTTAATTGCAAAATTTTTTGTTTTCAGAAAACTGTGGGAAGGGGTTCTAACCCCGATTCTCTCCCATAGGTGCATGTCTTCACTGGCGAGTTTTCCTAACCTCACCGGTGCAGAATGTATAGGTGATTCTAAAATCCACCATAGTTCTCCATTTTGTAGAAAAACTACGCCTTTTGCTCGACCATGCTTGCGAGGACACCGAAGATTTTGTCGCATCTCTCAATTGAGTAGACTGTCATATCAAGTTGTATACGTTTTTCTTTTAATTTAAGAAACTTCCACTCTGTGCCTGTAGTGGCAGCTCCATAAACGCAAGGAATGTCATTGCCTTTTTCCTTGTTAAAGCGTTGTGCTGCGATCATCTCGGCGACACACTGTCCCAGCCCAGGTGTGGGATCTTCCTTCTTTGCTTCAACAAGTACGATAACAGGGGCCCGCAAAAAAGATTGCATCGGCGATAGGCTTATTAAGAAATCGTATACTCCTGTCAATCCATTTTCGGCATCAACATTAAAATCAATGCCAGAAAAGAGACTGATACGACGCTCAAATTTCTCGCGGAGTTCAATCAAAACATTGGCGACAATCAGTTCGGAACGTGCTTTTGCTGTATTTACGGCGGCAGCCACAGGGACTTTTTTTTTAATTCCACCATGAGTTCTGCACTTGGTGTTATTGGTTCTATGTTAGCAAAGATGTCTACAGATTCAACGATTTCCAGTTGAAACGCTATTAGCACTTCTTCTAAGGTAAAATTGCTATATGACATTATGCGATAACCTCCTATCCTGCAATGATTCACGTCTTTTGTGCTATCATACTTGATCAATACGTTTGACAACGCACTCCCGAATTAGATTTGCAGGAGATATCTCACACGACTTAGCAAGGATATTAAGTGCTTCCAACTCTCTAGGCTCTAAAGAAACAGCGATTTTAAAATGCACACTGCCAGTTGCATCAGTCCTAAGAAGATTTTCACTGCACAAGCAGTTGATTATCAATAAGTATTATAGACATCAGAAATCACAATAAAGAAGGACAAACCTATCTATTTTCCTTGTACAGCACTGATCTCGTCTTCCGAAATCTTGTGGACGCTTTTCGGGTTAAACGTCTGCGTTGTATTGACGCGCAAGGCAACCTCAATTCTGCCACCCGTCAGCACAAAGAACTGGATCAGGAAACCACCACCCTGCATCGATTCCACCTGATATTCCTCTTCGTCAAGGTTGCCAAGCCATGTTGGCAAAGACGCTTCAAATTTCGGGTGGATGAGGACGTTTTCTGGCAATGCTATAATCAGGGTGCCGGGCGCATCGCCGATCGCATCGCCAATTACCTTTCGTTTTTCTACCATGAACGGCACAACATGGTTGGCATATTCGAAATCATCGGCGGTGGTCCGTTCTGGTGGCACAAGTCCCCATGTCAGATGATGGATAAACGGGTTCCCGTATCCCTGACTAAGCATGTGTTGCAGTGCCGATTTGTCAACTGGATGTACAACTGCAACATAGTCAAACCACCCTTCACCGCGTGCAGGACTGTCAGCGGGTAATTGCGCTGAGACATTGATATAATCACAACCGTCAACAGGCGATGGGTAACACCGCGCATCCCACCCATTGACATAACCGAGTTGTTTCAAACCGTCTGCTACCAGGTGGGGCGGATCGCAGAAAATCGCAGCGTGATCCATATTGGGATAAATTTCTACGCCTGCTCCGATGACGCGTTCTGCAACATCGGTCGCCTCCGTGAAACGAAGATTAGCGTTTTTAATTGTCAAGTAATCAGCAAAGTTTGTTGGCAATGTAGTTAAGTTTTTCATGGGAAACCTCCGTCTGTGCCTTGAAGGAAGGAGATTTAGATAAATCAATAAGTCCGACTCAGATGGTACAAGTTTAACAGAAACAGTGCTGGTAAGCAAGCCTTTTTTCTTGAAAAAAGTGCAGATCTCTGTTAGTGTTAATGTGGGCTTTCAAGCTACGCCCTACACTTAAAACAGAGGAGAAAGTGATGAGAAAAAATACCTTTCGAGAGTTGCTAAACGCTGACAAACCCACTGTTGGCACGCATATTCATACAACTTGGCCCTCCATCGTTGAGGCGATCGGACACACTGGCATGTATGACTACGTCGAATTCGTGGGGGAATACGGTCCGTTCGATCTACACGATTTGGATAATTTGTGTCGGGCGGCTGAGCTTCACAACATCTCGACCATGATTAAGGTCGACCAGGAGCCACGCGGCTTCATCGCACAACGCGCAATCGGTTCTGGCTTCCAGAGCGTGCTTTACGCCGATTGCCAGAATGTTGAAGACGTCAAGGAATGCGTTCGCATTACACGCGCCGATACGCCGGAAGATGGGGGCAGTTACGGTGTCGCGACCCGTCGGTTTTCCTATATGGGTTACGGCGGAGGTCCAGAATACGTCCAGGCACTCCGAGATGTCGTCAATGTCATTATGATTGAAAAAAAGGGGACAGTTGACAACCTTGAAGAAGTGCTGTCTGTTGAAGGTGTTGATATGATCCAGTGGGGCGGTTCGGATTATTCGATGAGTATCGGGAAGGTCGGTCAGCGCGGTGCGCCTGAAATCCGTGAAGCACAGGATAAGGTCTTTAAGACCGCGGTAAAGATGGGGGTGCCACCACGCGCCGAAATCGGGAGTGCCGACGACGCAAAACACTATCTTGATATGGGTGTCCGACACTTCTGCATCGGCACAGACATCTCCATTCTCTACAGTTGGTGGCGGGAAGAGGGCGATGGGTTAAGGAAGGCTATTGAGGGACATTAAATCGGTTGTTGGTTATCGGTTATCGGAAAGTTTTAAAGTCCGTAAAGTGTGCTAAAGTCTGTAAAATCGTCAACAACTTTAGTACACTTCACAACTTTAGATATACTTGCAAACTTCCTGACCGCTGACGGCAACCTTTTAACTGAAAACTGAAACCCGACAACTATTAAAGCATCGCCTGCATCTTTTCCGCAACCCAATCCACCGCGACATCGATCATCGCTTGCCCTTTCTCAACTGTCGCTAACTTGGCTTGATGGTGATATTCTCGGTCAGATTTCGCTTGTCCTTCATTAGAAATGGTGAGTTTCGCGCTGTCGTAATCCACGCCGTTCCAATCAACGTTTTCTACAAAAGCAGCGAGGGCAAACGCTGTTTCAAATTCCGCCGCGTGCCCAGGGCAAACCCCCGATTCCATCTGATCTTTAACCAACTCTTCGCTGTATGCTTCCCAATAGGAGTGAAATGCGATATTGATGCCAAGTTTTTCTCGGTAACCGTCTAACCGTTCATGCACTGGACCGGAGTTTCCAGCGTGTCCATTGACAATCAGAATGTTATCAATACCGTGCCGACGCATACTATCGGCGACATCATAAAGTACTTCGCCAAAGACCTCTGGACGGAGCGTGAGCGTGCCCTTGTGGTCCATCCAGTGTTCGGATACACCGATCGCTAAAGGTGTTGTCACAATAACCTGTGGGAACAACTTTTCGGCTGCCAATTTAGAAACGTGTACTGCACTTTGTGTGTCGTGATACATCGCTAAGTGTTCATTGTGCTGCTCAGTGCTTCCTGTCGGAATGATAGCGCCTTTGAGGGTACCAGCATCAATTGCCTCTCGGACATAACGCCGTTGGTTTTCCCAAAGTAGCACAGATTTAATTTGAGACATAGTCTACCTCCAATGTTTGGGTAGGACACCACACCTACCAAGCGTGTTTCGGATAGCTGCAATTCCGTCTTCCATCAATTCCCGATTCGGTGGTAAGTAGTCTTGCAGGCTTTCCCAGTCGTATTCGTTCTGCTTCGCGTCGTTATTTTTAAAAAGAATCTTAGTGCCGTAATCGCGGATTTCATTGACCGTCCATCCATATATATAGAAACCGAAAATATCTGCGTGTAGAGAAACGTCGCACTGTCTCTCCGTGAGATACCGTTCCAAAACCACTTCAAACCGCTCACTTGTAAAAGAGACTAAATCTTTTTCAGGTGGCCCTAAGCATACACCATCCCAATCAATCAAGTGAAGTCGATTTTCAGCATCCAGAATAAGATTGCCTGGAGTCGGGTCGCCGTGTGTAATGACGAATGGCGTCTGTAATGCCTCTGCCGAACGTCCGAGGCTATCATACCTATCTAATGTCTCCAAGACAGCGGATTGGTGCTGTGCGAGTGCTTCAAGCAGCTGTTTCTGGTATTGATTTTGAGACGGTATCTCTTTCGCTGGTGCTGCAAGTACTGTATGGAGTTCATGCCGCAAAGGTAGGTTATACTTTGCGACTTTAAGATCATTAGAAGCAATTGTCCTTGGACATTCGTGGATTGCCGCGAGCAATGCCCCTGTTTGTGATAATGCTGTATCGGTGAAATCCTTGCCAAATTTCCACAAATCCCAACGGCTTTTACCCTCAATAAATGGAAACAACGAGACACGGAAATCTTGCCATCGGACGCTTAGTGCTCCGTCCTGCGTTTCCAAAGGGGCGACAACACCCTGTATATTGCATTTATGCCTCAAGAGGAACGCTACGCGCAAACGGCTATTTGGTCCGGAAGTTGAGGCTTTAGCAAAGTACTTTTTACCAGTTTCAGACGTAACAATATAGCCGTAACTATCTTCGCCTTCAGGGAAAAAGGTTATGGATTGCAAAGGTAGATCGTAAGCGGGACTGAGATGTTGTAATAATTCTGTTTTGTCAAAGGTGTTGTCAACTTTCATAGACGCATATAATACCAGCTAACGCACATAAGAACTTAAAAGTTTTCTCTAAATCTCTCAAAATAGTTGTCGATTTCATCCCGTAACTCAATACCGGCATCTTCAAAAGTTTTCAGCAATTCTGTGTAGGTTCCTTCACCGCCGATAAAATTCCAAAGTTCTTCTGCTATCAAAATATCATGCTGTAGATCTAACATCCCTTTCAGTGTCCATCTTTCGTAGGGTTTTGGTTCATAAGGATTGTAAGGGATGCCAATTATAGTATTTACAGCTGCTTCTGAATCTCTTGCTAATTCGGCAGCTGTCCACTCCAAAAGAGTTCGTTTGTATTCCTTAAAATTGCCTTTGTCAGGTTTCACAGTTTTTAGATCAAATAAAAATAACTCACCTTCATAGTTTTCCAGCCAAATATCCACGCGCGTCAGTTTTACTTTGTCTAAGGTTCCAGTTTGGCAAACTTTTCTAATTTCCTGAATTTCCAAAGGTTTGTCAGGGTCTCTATCTGCGGTTCCTAATCCATCAATAATAGTTTGAATTTTTTGATGTGCTTGAGTACTGATTTCATCAGCGGGTTTAACTTGGGTTTTTGCCACCTTAAACCTTTCACTTGCCAACGCAATGGCTACGGGTTCGTAAAATGATGTGCCAAATTTTGTATTCAAGGAATGAATAAAAGAATATAAAGCCATTCGGTCTTTACCAAGTAAACGATGGTGAAATGGCATATAACTTGTTTCAGGACTATACGACTGAAACTTTTCCCTCATACAGTCCTTGATTTTTTCTTTTATCATCGCCTGTCGTTGTAAGGACATCTGTCAATTCCTTTTTTCTTTCAGGTGGAATATTGTCTCAGAATACGCTGATGCTCGATTCTTTTCTGTTCGGTTTAAAACGGGCCGCTTGTGTTGATTGACGATGGACATTCCTGCTATTTCGGCGATAGTCGGGTACATATTGAACTTATCGTTGGCAACGACGAAAACATCATAATCCTCAGCTAAAAACAGCTTACAGTTTTTGAAAACCTCTGCTACACCGTGAATATATGATTCTCTTGCTTCTCGGCCCTTTCCTCTAAATAGGGGGCCGATTTCTAATTCATCCAACCCTTTGAATCCAAAGAGATCATAGGCGTAGGCGTGCTGCTCGTGGTAATTGATGAGTCCTACGTATGGAGGACTTGTAAAGATGCCCTTAATCCTTTGTTTTTGGGCAGTCTGTGCGAATTGTGAGTTTACCTGTTTTAACACCGTGAAGACATCAATTGTCCGCGAGTCGCCGGTTATACAGTGTTGAAAAGTTTCTGTTTTTAATTTCTTAAACTCGATCCATCGTTGCACACTATCCTTACAGTACCGCTCCCACCAACCAAGAATTGAAAAAAGTAGTTTGCAGACTTTGCCGTGTTTTCGGCAATAATACGTTGTTGTCACAGGTTTACGTAATGTTCCTAAATCTGCGTGCGTTGTGGCTCTGCAAGAACGGATAGTCCGGCTTAAGATAAGCATTAATGCATTTTGTGTTGGTGGATCTTCTACCTTGCTGATTAAGTTATGGACAAAATCAATCTCCGCTCTGATTCCTGGAAGGTACCACTGCTTCATGAAGCGAGCCGAGTCGGAGGGCATCTGTAGGTCAATTTGGTATTCGGCTACAAGTTTATGGTATGTTTCTAAGAATTCTGATTCCTTCTCAGCCCCATACTGCTTCTGATTGATTGCCCCCGATCTGACTTGGCGTTTAAAAGACACCGGAAAATATTGATTGTTGAAGTCCGTAAGCCTTGCAGCAAGTTTAGATTCAAATTCGACTATTCCAGATGTAGCGGCGAAATTTTTGAGAGCTGCCGTGATTTTCTGACTTTCCTCATACAGATAAGTCAAATTGTAGGTCGCCACCTTAGCATTGCCGATGAAAGCGTTAAACGCCGAGACATCAATGCCAATTGCGTGCATACCAAGTTCGTTTGCTTGTACCAAAGTAGTCCCACTCCCACAAAACGGGTCAATCACAATATCGCCCGGTTGAAAATAGACATCTCGCTTAAAATTGTCGGTATGTGCATCTAAAAAATAAGCTACCAGTTGTGGGATAAATTTGCCTTTATACGGATGTAGACGATGAACGTGTTTTGTTGTTTCCGCCTCTTTGACCTTTTCAAAAGACAACGTCCAGTTCAAATCATCGCCGAGTTCATCTTTCCACCGTGTTTCTCGGTGGTTCAGACTATAGTAAGCTTCAAGGCTTTGCTTGGGAATCAACGTTACCCCGTTATCAACAACGGATTCAACCCTACCATATTGGATTAAATAGGTGATGTTTGCCGGTGTAACGTTTTTATTTAGATGTTTTGATGCCCATTGGCTGGCCTGTTTAGGGGTCAGGGGCATTGTTCTATATATCCTTGCACCAAATATTTGTCTGTTAGAAAACCGGTTTATGTTTGCCGAATAGAAAAGTTCTGACACCGGAGTAGATTCCGATTCAATCTGCAGAAGGCGATTCCACTTTCTGGAGAACCACCTCACTCGGACTACTCAACTCCAGAGTCTTGGCAATATTTCCCATGTTAATCGCAATTTTGAAACTTTTTGAAGAGGTCGAAAACCGTCCCAAATACTCTCCTTCAGGAACATCCCCATAGTTTTCAACAAATTTTATCTGAATCTTCTGTCCTGTTGCAAACGTGGCTTCAAGTGTGTCGCCGAGTTTCCAGCCACGTTCCTTAAACGGAGCAATTTCCAGATCGGTCACAGCATTGCCGTGGTCGTCGATTGCGGTAATTGTTCCTGAAAGCGATGTCATTTGAACGGTCTCCGGCGCACTTGTTTTTTGACTGCATCCAATAAAGAATGCTATCGTCATAAAGATGGCTATGAATGCCAACTGCCGATTGTACAAACAAAATTGATGATAGAATTTCACTGTAATACCTCCATGAATTTTTTTGAAACTATCTTAAGTATAGTGGAAAGATTAGCAAATGTCAAGCGGAAGTAAATAGACAATTCAGTTTGACATATAAGCAGGTTTGTGCTATTTTCTTTTCGGTATGGTTTCTCTATGTGAAATGGAAAATCTATATTAGTTGCGGTCGTAGGACCGCCTATTGGTAAGTTAACCTTAGTTTAAGAATTGAGGTGTTGAAGATGAATAGGTCAAAAAAATTAAATTTTTATAGCAAGTTTTCAAAGTCTGTAAGTGCTGTTAAGATTGCATTTCTATTGTTGGGGGTTTTGGTAAGTTTTTCAGGCTGTGAAAAGATAACAGCTCCGATGTTACCGGATACCACTGCGCCGGGGCCGGAGCAACTTACAGTGATGACATACAACGTGTACGTCGGGGGTAGTGTAGACACAGTCTTGTCTGTAGAGAATCTATTACAAGTTCCCACGGAAGTTGGTAATGTGTACAACAGCATTATCGCGTCTGATTTTCCGGGACGCGCTGCAACAATTGCTAGCTCCATAAAAACATATCAGCCGCACCTTATCGGCTTGCAAGAGATTTCGCTGATTCGCACCCAAACCCCGGGGGATCGAATTGCGGGTGGAACTGTTCCAGCTGAAGAGGTCGTCATAGATTTTCTACAGGTCTTGATGGACGCACTTCGGACAGAAGGTTTGGACTATAAAGTCGCTGCCCAGGTCCAAAATATCGATGTCGAAATGCCGATGTTCGCGGAGACTAGCATTGTAGATGCTCGCTTAACCGATTCTGATGTGATTTTGGCGCGCGGTGATGTCGCTGTATCGCGTCCTGTAACTGTAAATTATACCAGTGCACTGACAATCGAGATGCTCGCTCTTGAAATTCCGAGGGGGTATACTGCTGTAGATGCGACTGTTAACGGTGTCACTTATCGTTTTGTGAACACACACTTAGAGGCGTTCTCACCGGAATTGCGGGTCGCGCAAACGCAAGAACTTGTGGATGCTTTTAGCGACGAAACCTTACCGATCATCGTGTTAGGTGATTTCAATACAAGAGCACCTCACGGTCTCGCTTATCAGACTTTACTATCAGCGGGATATGTTGACGTTTGGCAGATGGGTTCTGAGGGAACTGGTAACACGTGTTGCCAAGATGGTAATCTTCTGAATGCGGTCAGTGCCCACTCTGTCCGGATCGACCAGATTTTTGTCCGTAACCTGAAACTCCCAGTTTCTATCATGACCTACACTGTAGGTGATAAACCTTCGGATCGGTTGGTTTCCGGATTATGGCCCTCTGACCATGCAGGAGTCATTGCACATCTCGTATTTGAGTAATAGAAGACAAAAGTGGCTACCCAAAAAAGTAAAGCGCGCTGCAAGCGGTCTTAAAATTCCTATGCAGCGCGCTTTTTATTACACAGTTAATTCCGCGCTTCAGGAATAACTGTTAACTTTACCTGTTTTCCATCTCGTAGGACAACAACTTCGACAGGTTCACCAATTTTCACCGCGTCAAGCGCATAAGTGTAGTCGTAGATATTGGTAATCTCCTGTCCACCAAATTCAACGATGACATCACCACCCTTTAAACCGGCTTTATCGGCAGGGCCTCCGGCGCGAACACCAGAAAGTTTCACACCTGTCCCTTCCGTTGTATAGTCAGGAATTGTCCCTAAATATGCACGCAGCGTATCACGACTTCCTTCCTCTGATTGACTCTGTTCAACTTGAATGTATTCCGGACGTTCAGCGGTGCCGACTAAGTCCAAAACGATGCCGTGTGCCAAGCGTGCAATCCGCTCAAGTCCGTCGTAATTAAGTGTTTCTATGTCATCTGTTGGACGGTTGTAGTCTTCGTGTCCACCGGTGAAGAAACTGAGTACCGGGACCTCTTTTGGGTAGAAGGCAGTCACGTCTGTTGGCAAATACGGGTCCGTTTGTAGCGTCAGGTTAAAACCGACGGGGATGTTCCGCTTTTCAATCAGTTTCGTCCACACAGATGATGAGCCAATACCTTGCAAGATCAGTTTATTTTCACGGAGCCGTCCCACCATATCAAAGTTGATGTATGCTGTTACTTTCCCTAAAGGGACAACGGGGTCGTTAACAAAGTGGGTGGAACCAATGAGTCCAAGTTCCTCTCCTGACCAGAGCGCGAAGATAACGCCTCTATTAAACTTTTCGGGGTGTTCTTGATAAGCTTCCTTGAGTGTTGCTGCCAAATCTAATACAACGGCGGTGCCAGAGGCATTATCGTCTGCACCGTTGTGAATTTGTCCTTCTTCGTCCTTCCTTGCCAGCGAACCTATCTCACCGTAACCGATGTGATCATAATGGGCACCGACAATAACATACTCAGTGTCATTCGTTAATTCCGGTGGGGACAGAAGTCCAACAACGTTCTGATCTGTTTTCTTAACTTTCTCAACCGAAACGACGATTTTAACTTTGACCTCGGGCAGCGGGAACTGTCCGATGAAATGCGGGTTTTCCATGTCGAGTCCAGACTGAATCTCTTTCATATCTTTGCCCGATGGTGCAAAAAGTGCGTTCGCGACGGTATCACTTATTGACGCTGCAACAATACCGGAATCTGCAAGGCTGCTGTCGAAGTCAAGCGGAATCAGCTTGCCTGCATTTGGAGAGTTTGGACCGGCGACAACAAGAAACGCTTTTGCGCCTTGCTCCCGCGCCTGCATCGCCTTATAGCGAAGCCCGGCGTATCGATTCAATTGCTGGCGGCGCTCTGGTTCAACCGCTTCAGGAACGTAGCGGAGTGCAACAACGATTTTATCCCTTACATCCAATCCAGCGTAGGCATCGTATCCCTCCCCAAGCTCACCGGGAACAGATAACCCATATCCAGCAAAGACCACTTCACCTTCAACGACACCATTACGAGAGAAGGAAAGCGGTTGAAAATCTTGTTCCACCTTGAATTCCATCACCTGCTCCGAACCGTGGGACTGGCGTATGATATGAAACCGATTCTCTTCCGATATAATCCGTCGACCTGCGGTGAATTCAAACGTTTGGTAATAACTTTCTTCATCACTGGGAGGCTTGAGATTCAATTCGGAGAACTGGGCAGCGATATGCGCCGCTGCGCGTTTTGCCCCTTCCGAACCCGTCATCCTACCCTCCAGAGCATCGCTGGCGAGAAATTCGATGTGTTTTCGGATACTCGTTTTAAGTTTATCGGAAGCGGATTTGGAAACCCTCCGTAGGGGATGCCCCGCTGAAATTTGACTTCTCGGTGCCGCAGCGCTCGCTTCTAATGCTGCTTCGTGGTTCCATTCTGCGAGGTAAAGCTGCGAGACTTCTTGGCTGTTTCGATTAGAGGTCCAACATAAGCGATTTCCATCAGGTGAGAAGACGGGAAGTCCATCAAATCCGTCAGTTGTGGTAACACGAACCGGTTCATGCCTACCTCTTGCGTCAACGAGGTATAGCTCAAAATTAGAAAATCCGAGTTTATTGGAAGCGAAAATAACATAAGCACCGCTCGGATGGAAATAGGGTGCCCAAGACATGCTGTCAAAATCGGTCAATCGTTGGACATTTGAACCGTCGATTCGCATTGTATAAATGTCCGCTTGGCTTCCGTCGGTTGTGAAGTGTCGCCAGACAATGTGTTGCCCATCCGGTGTAAAGAAGGGGCCGCCGTCGTAGCCTGGCGAGTCTGTCAAGCGTATCTGATTTGACCCATCGGCATTCATGATATAAATTTCGCCGAAATAGGCAGGATCGACTTCCAGTTGTTTGAGCTCTTTTGGGGAGAGGTGGCTTTTAGGATAAGCATCTCGGAGCGAACAGAAGACGATGTATTTGCCATCGGGCGAGTATGACGCTTCAGCATCGTAACCGGGAGCGTCTGTTAGCTGCTTGAGGTTGCTGCCATCTCGATGCGCTGAGAAGATGTCCATCGCCTCATCGTAGTCCCAACTGTAACGACGTTCTTTTCCGGATGCTCGAAATTGCAATTCCTGTTCCTGTTTCGCCTTTGCAAAAACATCGTGGTGTGTCGAGGCGTAAAGCACTTCATCGGTTCCAGGACGAAAAAAGGCACAGGTCGTCTTGCCGATACCGGGTGAAACGCGATGTGTATCCCCTGTTAGTAGGTTTAAGAGGTAGATTTGGTAAAAAGGGTTGTCCGATTCACGTTCACTTTGGAAGATAAGCGCATTGCCATCTTCTGAAAAATATCCCTCACCCGCGCGCTTTCCGTCGTATGTGAGCTGTCGGATATTGCTGAGAAATTGGGATTCGTCAGCGGAATTCGTTTCTATTTGATTTGACGTAGTGTGCTGTGCTACGACATCACTCGTAAAAAAAACAGCAAGAAATATTGCGCAGGACAGACCCATTAATTTGACGCAACGCATCTCAACTCCTCCCACTTTGGATATTCACTTTCCAATAATGTGCGATAAATCGCAGGATTACAAACAGACTACTATTATAGATATTGTGCTGCTTTCTCTTTAAGAAAGGCGAGTCCCTCTGTCGCGAGACTCTCGGCACTCGGTGCAATGTCACGCCAGATACATGTCGCAGCGGCGATTTCTTTGACTGCTGGTGTGAAGGATTCAATAACCAACCATCTATCGTAATTCACTTGAGCCAGTGCCCCGAACACACCATCCCAATCTACAGGTCCCGTGCCCGGAGTGCCACGATCGTTTTCACAACAGTGAACGTGGTGCAAGTAATCACCAGTTGCAATAATCGCGTCTGCCTGATTTTTTTCTTCAATATTCATGTGGAACGTATCAAGGTGGACTTTGAAGTAGGGGCTATTGACCGCTTTTGCGAGTTTAACAGCATCTTCGGCAATGTTCACGAAATAGGTTTCAAACCGATTAAGCGGTTCGCTGGCGAGTGTAACACCGTGTTGTCCTGCGAATTCAGATATCTCTTGTAGTCCTTCAACGCACCAATCCCACTCTTGCTGGTTCCTGCCTCTGCCGACGAGTTTACCGACTGCGCTGTACATTGGTCCGACAAATGTATCTCCGCCCAGTTCCGCAATAATTTCGATCGCGCGTTTGAGGTAGATCTTTCCAGTTTCACGAATCGCCGAGTCCTCATCAATCGGATTCCTATCGGGTCCCATGATATTACAACCGATCGGTTCCAAGCCAGTATCTTGTAATAGTGCTTGGGTATAAGGGATGTCCACCGTATCGGGATCGAAGATAGGGATTTCGACACCTTCAAAACCCATTTCAGCAACTTTAGGAATCATGTCTGCGGTTTCTCTATCAAACTTATCTGCCCAGAGTAATAAATTTACACCAAACTTTGGCATTGTGTCTTGTTCTCCTTATAGCGTGTAATGATTTTTTAGTTTAGCATAAGTTGTAAGCGTTTTCAAATTTTTTATACGATCTGTCCGGATTGTGCGGTTATAAATGTAGTGCGCCTATTGGAAAGCGTCTGGTTTAAAGAGATATTTTGGTGCCAGCACCGTCAGCGACACACCACGGGCAACCAACAGCAGCGTCAATGCTCCCCACAATCCGTGATTCCCAAGAGGCATCAACAGATATATCGAACCCAAAAACAGTGCCGTTGATATAAAAACAGAATTTCGCAATGCCTTAGAAGCAGTCGCTCCCAGATAAATTCCATCCCAAATGTAAGCGGCGACATTGATAACGGGGGCGATGGTTACCCAGAAAAGATAAGGCTTTGCGCCCTCAATAAGATGCATCTGATTTGTAAAGAGATGCAGCAGCCGCTCTCCAACCACCACAAAGACTGACATAATCACACCTCCGAACAGAAACGCCCAGAGGAAAGCTTGCCCTATTGTCCTTTTGAGATTCCGCATGTCTTGTGCTCCTTTATATTTACCAATCAGACTCTCTGCTGCGAAGGCAAATCCATCAATCGCATAGGATAGGATACTAATAAACTGCAGTAGAATCGTGTTAATCGCAAGGAAGGTATCACTCAAGGTAGCGGACTTCGCTGTGAAAACAGCGTGGCTAAACACAAGGCAACATGTTCTGATGAAGATATCACCGCTAATGCTGAGAAATCGTTTGAGTTTGGAAAACACCAATACCTCTCGCAGATTCCATGTTGTCAAAATGTTTCTATACCGTCCGAAGAAGAGTAGAATTGCCAAAAATAATCCGATGTATTGTGCAATAACAGTCGCCAAAGCGACCCCCTCTACCTTCATACCGAGCGTCTGCACAAATATCAGATTTAAAACAATATTGACGAGATTTACTACAAGCGTCAGCGACATCGGGTAGTGGGCATTTTGTAAGCCCAAAAAAACGCCGTGGAAGGCGTGTAGACACAACGTCGCGGGCGCAGCAGAAATGCGAATATAAAAATAGGTGCGGGCAAGATTTTCAACTTCAGGGCTGGCATCAATGAGGTGGAAACTTATATCGGCAATCTGCCATTGAAAACACAAAAGAAGAAGACTGGACGTAATACCGATACATATCGCTCGCAAAAGTAAGCGACCACATTCTGGAATGTCTTTTTCTCCGAAGGCTTGTGCTGTCAATCCAGTTGTTGCCATTCTGAGAAACCCGAATCCCCAGTAGATAAAACTAAAAATAATGCCACCAATGCCGACTGCACCAAGGTAGTGTTCGGATTCTAACCGTCCCATCAAAGCGGTATCCACTGCACCCAACAGCGGAACAGAAAAGTTGCTAATAATGTTTGGAATCGCGAGATTGGCAATCTGCTTATTTATATTTTCAGGGTTATGCATAGAGGTTTCCGTTTTGTATCTGCTTTAGAGTTTACTCGCAATTGTGATGAGAATCAAGCCCTATTTTGCGCCAGAACTGTTGAATTTATTGATTTCTGAACTGAGTCTCTTTTTTTGAAGGGAACTGAGGCTGTTCATAACTAAAAATAAGGAATGGAACTGGAAAGCCCGAGAGTTTTGAAACTGTGAACGTACGTTCTAAAAGGTAGAGAAAGTCCACTTATACGTCGTATAATATGCCTTTGCCTTACAAATTTCTTTGTAATTTTGGCAAAAATTGAGTATACTATAATTAAAAATGAAAGATTGGTGTTATGGGTTTACCGCCAAATTAATCGGATGTTTTGTATCCCGACTGCCACGCCCAGCGACATTGGCACTCGGAGGTCGATTAGGTGCCCTCGTATTTTGGCTTGCACGGCGGCAGAGGGAGTTAGCATGTCAGCAGTTACAGCGTAGCTTAGACCTTCCCGATGAACGCCGGATTAGAGCGATAGCAAAGCAGTGCTTTGAAAATTTAGGCAAAACTGTATTAGAATTTATGCAATTTTCGCGCATAAACTCAAAAAAAATTCAGCAGTATGTCAGTTTCGAAGGCATTCAGCATGCAGAGCAAGCACTCGCACAAGGGAAAGGCGCGATCATTCTAACAGGGCATTTCGGGAATTGGGAACTGCTTGCAGCAGGTATTTCTGCTACGATTGCGCCGTTGACCCCTATTGTCCGTGAATTGCGTTCGCCTCGATTAAATGCCTTGGTTTCAAGTTACCGAGAGCGAGCAGGATATGCGACTATCGACCGAGATACAGGAATTCGGCACGCGCTTCGGTGTCTCAAGCGTAATGAACTGCTTGGGATTGTCGCTGATGTAGACACAAGTGTAAGTGGCGTTTTCGTCGATTTTTTTGGTCAGCCAGCATATACACCGTACAGTCCTGTTGCTATTGCGCTCAAAACAGGGGCAGCGATATTACCAACGTTTATTGTTCGTCAGTCCGATGGTTCGCACCGGGCAATTATCGAACCGCCCTTGGTATTACAGCGAACAGATGTAAAAGAGAGGGATCTTGTCACCAATACACAGAAATTCACAAAAATTATCGAATCCTACATTCGGCGATACCCAACACAGTGGATTTGGATGCATCGACGGTGGAAAACACAACCTTAATTACATGATCACATGTTTGTCCCTTTGTTTGTTCCTCTGTGTAGTTTGTTGTAAAAGCACAGAAACTCCGATCGATGCAACTGATGAATCTGTAGAGGCAGTTCCGACACAGCAACTGGAGCGGTTCTCTACACAACACACTGAAGCAGGTGTCGTCAAATGGACACTTGTCGGGGATACATCAATATTCCACGGAAGTTACGTTGAAGTCGAAAATCCAATTGTTGAAATTTTTGAAGACGGTGCCGTTTCTATGACTTTGACGAGTCAAAAGGGCAAGCAGCTTCTGACAGGTAGCGAGAGAGATAATCTGCATCTTTCAGGAAATGTCGTGGGTGTCAGCAAAAATGGGACCTTATATAGTGAACTTCTCCATTGGCAGAATCGGGCAGGCAGATTATATGCACCGAAAGAGGTGACGATTGTACGTGGAGATTCTACCTGGGTCGGGACGGAAATGTTTGCGAATCCGACGCTTGAAACAGTAACAATGAAAAACAACCAATTTAAACTTTACCCAAAAGATGAGAAGACAGATGAAAATAACAAAACCTCTACTGTGCCGGAATAGACATGAATACGGGTTTCGCCTCCGTAAATTGTGTAATTTTTGTGTTTCTGCCGGCTTCTTGTTACTCTTTATATGTAGCGTCCCCTTAATCCTCAAGGCAGAGGACACAAAAGCGGAAGCTGCTCCTGCAATAACTAACGATGTAACATCAACCACAGAGAACAACGCGCAGGGCATAGAGAGTACTGAAACTACGGATAGTAAAAATGCCAATAATGGCGATGCTGCCGAACCTACTACAGAAACCATTACCGGCACCTCAAAAAGAATGGAGAGATATGAGAAGGATGGCATAACTATTCTTATTGATGAAGCCAAGACGATTCGGTATGATGAGCAGGGCATTGAAATTGGATTTCTCAACGCTGATAAAATCACCCTCATAAGCGATACGGAAACGGGAACAACGACAGAAGTTATTGCTGTGGGCAATGTAGAGATCCGAGATCAAGATATCTTTGCTACCTGTGACCATGCTATTATGAACAACCTGACGAATACCGTTGTGCTTAAAGAGAATGTTGTTGTTTTGCAAAATAAGGATCGGCTCGAAACCAAGCTTTTCACTTTTAATAGAACGACTGGAAAGCAAACAGGCGAGGGCGGTGTTAAATTCAAAGTTACCGTTACACAAGCAGCACCGGTGGAAACAGAAGCAGACGAGAACACCGAAGGCGAGGCAGGTGCTGACGAAGCAGCTGTGCCGGAACAAACGGAAGGTGAGGTTCAAGAAGGCACAGACGCTGAAACCCTTAATGCGGATAGCGACACAGGAGCGGCATCTGATGCGGACGCTGGAGCCGTTGAAAATACGGAGCCTCCGGAAGAAACTGATACAAACACCGAAGAAGACACAGATGACGCAGAGGCAGACGCTGAAACGGAAGAATCTGAGAACAATTAAGCCAATTATCTAACCTCAAGTTTCAAGCCTTTCGGAAACTTTTTTGTCAACGTCCACATGATGAGTGCGTTACGTAGTCTTGAAGCGTTATAAGTCTGATTGGTTTTCTTTGGTACAATAGAAAAATACAATTGTCTTTGAAGGATAAAAATAAAATACAAAGTCAAATTGTACTGCACAATAAAGCACAATTTATCGTTGTTTTACATCGGATTGGCACAATGTGTTAATCATAATGAAATTCTATAATTATGAAGTCATGGCAATAGAACTCCAAGCACACAGACTCGTAAAACGTTATACACGCCGTGGACCCATCGTTGTTAATGAGGTGAGCCTATCGGTGAAGCAAGGTGAGATCGTCGGACTCTTAGGTCCCAACGGTGCGGGAAAATCGACGACATTCTATATGGTAGTGGGATTGATTCGTCCCAACGCTGGCAGAATCACGTACGACGATAAAGATATTACTTTTTATCCGATGTACAAACGTGCTCGGCTCGGCATTGGCTATCTGGCACAAGAGACTTCGATTTTCCGGAAATTAACAGTACAACAGAATATTGAGGCGATTCTTGAAGCGCAGGGCATGCCAAAATCTGAGCGGGAACCCCGTATTCGTGAATTGACAGATGAACTCGGCATTTCAAATCTATTACAGCGAAAGGCGTATACGCTCTCAGGTGGTGAGTGTCGTCGCGCCGAAATAGCACGAGCCCTCGCTGCACAACCTGATTTCATTCTACTTGATGAGCCGCTTTCCGGAATAGATCCGATAGCTGTTGCCGATATTAAGCAGCTCATCTCACATTTACGCGACCGGAATCTCGGAGTGCTTATTACAGACCACAACGCTGTTGAAACCCTCGACATCGTTGACAGGGCATACATCATTGTTGATGGAAAAATCACTCTCGCTGGAACACCTACAGAACTTATCAACAACGAGACTGCGAGAGATCTCTACTTTGGACACAATTTTTCCTATCGAGTAGCAGATACTATTGAATCGCCGGGGGATTAGCGTCGCAGCTGTGATCGCCGTGAAACTTAATTAGGCGCAGCGTCGTGTTCTATCTGTTGGACAGACGAATTTTGCCTAATATGGCTCTCATAAGCTTAAGAAGCACAAGCACAGAGTGTATCATACATATTCAGCAGAGGCAGAAAATGTACAAAGCGCAACTTACCCAGACTCCTCAATTGACGCAAAAAATGTCTATTACACCGAGGCTGCAACAGGCGCTCAAAGTGCTTAATATGCCCCTGCAGGAACTGACGCAATTTATCACCCAAGAATTAGAGCAGAATCCCCTTCTTGAATTTGAAGAAGAAGAGACAGCATTTCCCCATGAAGAACTAGATTCAACCCTTGAATGGAGTGAACCGGAGACCAATATTGACCAGGAAGATACTGCTGTTGATATTGATTGGGAGACCGTCTTTGAGGATCGTGGCTCACTTAGTGAGCGGGTGAATTTCAGACACTCGGACGCTGACGAGTTACCATCGGATGTGCCAGAAGAGCGCTTGTTACATGAGCACCTTGCTGAGCAACTCCAACTTGCTTACCCTCATATTATAACATCTGAAACGGAGCGCGCTATTGGAGAGTGCATTCTTGGGAATCTAAATGATGATGGACAATTAGAACTCAAACTGTTTCAGATTCCATGCGAATTCGTAACGGAACTGGATAATGGATACCTCTCAACAGAGCTGCATAGCGTTATTCAGAAAAACTTGCAGATGGTAACCAACGATAACGATAGCCAATTTTCCAAAACTGCTACAATTACTGAGAAAAAAATCGCATGTCCTGCTGCTGAGAATGATGGTGGGTGTATCGAACTTGCATGGAAAATTACGGATGAGGATAACAAAAAGACATATACTATTCTATATGAAAAACTTCCGCGCAGCGATAGACTGGTGTTGAACTTTTATCAGTTGACATTGGAAGATATTGCTGATGAGGTTGGGTGTGATACAGCATTAGTTGAAGCTGTGCTTCGCAAGATACAGGATACCTTTGAACCGCTCGGTATCGCATATCGGGATGTACAAGAGGCACTGCTAATCCAGATTCGCAATCTGAATGGAGATGTTCGTGAAATCGGGCAGGAGAATGGTTCATATCTCTTATCAGGAGCTGAACGAGAAGCCCCAGATTTTTTCCGTGAGAACAGGCCTACGTGCCACCTCGCCCAAGAGATCGTTGAAAATCAATTTAATGCTTTCCTCAATCAGAAATGGGACTCTATTGCTGAAGCATTGAAAGTTGACATTGCAGATATTGATGCAGCTATACAGTGGATACGGACCTTATCTCCATACCCAGGTCGCTACTTCACGGATCCAACGACGCTCACTCTCAAAAAGGGTCCCCGCGCTCAAGCCGTTACGCCCGATGTGGAAATACAGTACATTAATGGAAGGTATCAGGCTGTTTCTGTAGATAGTTACATACCTCGGTTGCAGATAAATCCTTACTATCTGAATATCATGCAGAACCATCAAGATACCTTGGATCCTGAAGCAAAAGAATGGATAGAAAAACGGTATCGTGATGCCACAAATCTGCTCAGCAGTCTTGCACAGCGCGGCAGCACTATCGCTCGAGTTACTGAAGTCATCTTTGAGATACAAACCGAATTCCTAACACAGGGCGTTAAAGGTATTAAACCCCTAACGTTAAAAACGATAGCTAAAAAACTCGGCATTCATGAATCAACTGTTAGTCGCGTAACGAGCAATAAATATGTACAAACCCCACATGGTATGTATCCGTTGCGGTATTTCTTCAGCAATGAGTTGTCGACAACCCAAGGTGAGGGTGTTTCTGCTAAGCAGGTGAAAAGCCTAATTCAAGAAATGATTGTGAACGAAGCACCGGTGAAACCTCTCAGCGATCAGGCGATCAGTAATTCCTTGCAAGCAAAGGGTATCCGAGTCGCAAGGCGAACCATTCAAAAATACCGCGATGAGTTAGGTATCCCGACATCACGTGAAAGATATTCTATCCGTGGAAATTCTCAAGCGGAAAGACCTTGATCCTCGGGCGAGAGACAATCTATTTTCTCAGCTATTAAGTGGTTACTTAGCCTTGATCTACGGTTTGAGGCGCATACAGGAAGAGAGGAGAATCAAAATGAAAGTAACATATTCCGGACACAACTTAAAAATTACCGATGATCTTCATGCACACATTCTGAAGCGAGCTGATAAAATTGAAGCCCGTTTTGGCGGGATGCACGAGTTAAACGTCGTCCTTAAAGCAGAGAAACATCGGTTTGACGCTGAGATGATAGTTACAGCACCACGTGTGTCGTTCTATGCGAAAAGCCATACTGATGAGGTAGTGTCTGCCCTGGACAGCGCGGCAGATAAGATTGTCAGCCAGATTCGCCGCTATAGAGACAGAGTGAAAGATCGGAGAAATGTCGCACCGCACCGGGAGGTAGTCGCGCAACTCAATCCGAACAGGGATGAGGAAATATCCGTAGAAATTGATGCTACCGATACTCCTACAATTGTGGCAACGCAAGAGAAATTTGCCTCCAAGCCACTCACTGTCGCAGAAGCCGCAACAGAACTTCAAGCCTCGAACGCAGCGTTCCTCCTATTTCTGAACGCCGAGACGCGGCAGGTGAATCTGCTCTATGAAATGGGAAAAGGGACATACGGGTGGGTAGAGCCGCTCTTCGCTTAATGGTGCCGCTTGCAAGCCAATATTGCTAAAGAAAGGTCTTGAAAAATATGGCAAATCTTCCGAAAACTTACACCCCTCAGGAAATTGAGGGGAAATGGTACCAATTTTGGCAAAAAAACGACTACTTTCATGCTGAAGCGACTTCTGAGAAATCGTCCTACGCAATTGTGATCCCACCACCGAATATCACAGGTAGTTTGCATATTGGGCATGCCCTGGATAACACGCTCCAAGATTGCCTCATCCGATGGCGACGCATGCAAGGCTATAACACGCTTTGGATGCCAGGGACAGATCACGCCGGTATTGTCACCGAGCTTATCATGGAGCGACAACTCGCTGAAGAGGGCACCAGTCGGACAACCATGGGCCGCGAAAAATTCATCGAACGCATGTGGCAGTGGAAAGCCGAATCTGCTGGTTATATAGTTTCACAACTCCAGCAAATGGGATGTTCTTGCGATTGGGGGCGCGAGCGTTTTACGCTTGATGAAGGACTCTCTGAGGCTGTTCGTACCGCTTTTGTCAAGTTTTACAATCAGGGACTTATCTATAAGGACACCTACATGGTGAATTGGTGTCCGGAGTGCAATACGGCTATCAGTAATCTTGAAGTTGAACCCATTGAGATAGATGGTAACTTCTACCACATCCGCTATCCTGTTAAAGATAGTGATGTTGTGCTTGAAATTGCCACGACGCGACCAGAGACAATGTTAGGCGACACTGCTATTGCTGTGCATCCCGACGATGAACGATACCAACACTTGATCGGAGAAACGGCACACCTCCCACTGTGTGACAGGGAAATCCCAATAATTGCCGATCCTCATGTCGATAGAGAGTTTGGCACTGGTGCCTTAAAAGTGACACCAGCACACGATACCAACGACTATGAGATTGGCTTACGACACGATCTCGAACAACGTACTATTTTCACACGAGATGGAGATATAAACGAAAATGCCCCTGAAAAATATGTCGGCTTATCAAGATGGGATTGTCGTAAACAGGTCGTGGAAGATTTAGAAAATGCTGACTCCCTCGTTAAAATTGTGCCACATCGACACGCCGTTGGGCATCATGATCGATGTGGTGCGGTTGTGGAACCTGCCATATCCTTGCAGTGGTTTATGAATGTCCGGCCCCTCGCCCAGCGCGCAATAGAGGCGACCCAAAAAGGTGAGGTCAAATTTATTCCAGAACGCGAAACCGCTCGCTTCTATCATTGGATGGAGAACATCGAACCTTGGCCCATCGCACGTCAACGGTGGTGGGGACACCAGATTCCGATATGGTACTGTAATGCATGCGATGCAATCATCGCTGCGATGGAAAAACCACGGCAGTGCCAGTGTGGTGCGCCCGATTTTCGACAAGAAGAAGATGTCTTAGATACTTGGTTCAGCTCTGGACTCTGGCCCTTTTCCACTATGGGATGGCCAGAAGAAACGCCGGAATTGAAAACCTTCTATCCTACTTCTGTCCTTGTGTCGGGTTGGGATATTCTCTTCTTCTGGGTATCCAGAATGATAATGTTGGGGCTCGGATGTATGGATGAAGTGCCGTTCCGCACTGTCTATCTGCACGGACTCGTTGCCGATGAAAAGGGACAGAAAATGAGCAAGTCGAAGGGGAATAGCATTGATCCACTGGAAACAATTGCTACCTATGGAGCGGATGCCTTCCGTTTTGCACTCACGAATGCAAGTACACCAAACCCTTATGTCTCGCTTCCAGAGTCGCAGATTGAGGCAGGCAGGCGATTTGCCAACAAAATTTGGAACGCTGCCCGATTCATTCTCATGAATTTAGAGAAACACCCTGTTCCTGTAGAAACAGATACAGTTGGAGATGCTCAGGAGGTATTGGAGATTGCGTGGATACGGAGTCGTCTTAACTACACCATTCAGACAACGACCGATGCACTTGAAAACTTTCGATTCTACGAAGCAGCGCAAACACTCTATGCCTTTCTTTGGCATGAATTCTGTGATTGGTACTTGGAGTTCACCAAACAACGAATCGCCCAAGATGAACCAGAGGCACTCTGGGTAGCCGCTGATGTTCTGGAACAGACGATGCGCTTAATCCATCCTATCATGCCGTTCTTGAGTGAGGAAATTTGGCAACAACTTCCACATGACGGTAGCAGAGGCGGATCCGCGGCTGGCAGAAGTTCCGTAACCGTTGCTCCCTGGCCAGAGCCGATAGGAGAAAATCCAACGGCAGAAACCACTATGGCAACACTCATGGAGGTTATTGAGAGTATTCGGAGCATTCGGGGTGAGTTAAATGTTCCTATCGGTGCATCCGTAGAGATCCACATCCAGTCGCCAGATGCCGAAGTACGGCAGCGACTCGAAACGTATCTACCGCAGTACTTGCCCGCTTTTACACGGGTGGCAGACATCACCATTGCCGAAACGTTGCAAAAGCCCCCTGCTTCAGCAGAGTCCGTCATCGGAGAACTTGCCATCTACATTCCACTTGCCAATGTAATCGATCTGGACGCTGAACGCGAACGGCTCAGTAAACGGCATCAACAAGCAGTCAAGGACGTAGCAGCAGCACAGAAAACCTTAGATAATCCCAACTTCATCCAGCGGGCACCGGAAAAGGTCGTCGCACAAAAGAGAGCACTACTTGAACGGCTACTGATTGAACAGAAAAAATTAGCCCGAAGTATTGGAATGCTCACCCAATCAACGGAGTAATATGGCGGTTAACATGCAATCTGATACGTCTGCGAACCTCGCACTCAATAACGATCACTGCTTTGTCTGTGGTATGAGAAACCCGTTCGGCTTGCAGGTTAAACCCGAAATTAAAAATGACGGTGAATTTGTTCGTATTGAATGTACACCGCCAGAACATTTGCAAGGGTGGGCAGACATTCTACACGGGGGTATCCTCAGCACGCTGTTAGATGAAGCGATTACCTACGTCGGGATAGGTACGTTCAATCAGCACGCGGTGACAGCGCAACTGGAAGTCCGTTTTCGCAATCCAGCACCGACGCGTGTGAAACTATTTGTTTCCGCAGAGCGTATTAAGGTTTCGCGGAGGTTAGTAGAGGCAAAAGCAGAGGTTACGCTCAGTGATGGCACCCTCATCGCTACGGGCGTTGGTAAGGTCGTACCGGTTAGTGAAAATTTCGCACCTAAGACACCAAAATAGTTGTCGGTTGTCGGTCACGCGCCGATAGGGAAACGTTCAACGATAAACCCCTTAACCGATAACTGACAACTGAAAGCCTGCGTAGCAGGCGCACCGATAGCCAAAAACCAACATAATGGAAAATCCAACATCTCTGATAAATCCGAAGAGACGTTCAAGTTGGGACACCGATATCCTTATCATTGGTAGTGGTGCTGCGGGATTGCGCGCTGCCCTCGCTGCGAGCGAACACGCCGATGTAACATTAATCACCAAAACTACACTCACAGAGAGCAATACGCACTATGCCCAAGGTGGTATAGCTGTTGCTATGAACCTTGATGACACGATTGCCTTGCACATAAAGGATACTTGCGATGCTGGTGCTGGTTTGTGTGATACCCAAGCCGTTGAGATGATGGTATCTGAAGGCATTCCAAGGGTCGCTGAGCTGCTGGATTGGGGCGCAAACTTTGATTGGGAAGGGACACTACCTCGCTTTACACAAGAAGCAGCGCACAGCCGCCGCCGAATTGTCCATAAAGGTGATGCAACCGGACGTGAAACAACCGATGTCCTCATTCAACGCGTACTAAACACTGAACGTATCCATGTCCTACAAAGTGCGTTTGCTATTGACCTACTAACGGATGCAAATGTGGCGGAGGGGGCCCCGGAAACCGCCACATGTTCTGGGACTACCGCTGTTGTAGATGGAGAGTTGGTCTGCATCCGAGCGAAAGCTACGATTCTTGCCACAGGTGGGTTGGGACGCGTCTATCCCTGTACCTCTAATCCGAAGGTAGCAACCGGCGACGGTTTCGCAGCAGCTTGGCGTGCTGGATGTGAAATGGTCGATATGGAATTCGTTCAGTTCCATCCAACGACACTCTACTTAGACGGGGCTCCCAACTTTTTGATTTCTGAAGCCGTCCGCGGGGAGGGCGGCGAGCTTATCAATATACGTGGTGAGCGTTTTATGGGGAAATATCACGAGAAGGGCGAACTCGCACCACGCGATGTCGTCAGCCGTTCCATACAAATAGAGATGGAATTAACCGGATTCCCGTGTGTTTACCTTGATATTACCCATAAACCGGCTGAATTTATTGTTGAACGATTTCCAACTATCTCTGATACGACAAAACATTACGGTTTAGACATTAGCATTGACTTAATACCCGTCCGCCCTGGTGCCCATTTTATGATGGGTGGTATTCGCACTAACACGGATACGGAAACCAACATTAAAGGGCTTTATGCGTGTGGGGAAGTGGCATGCACAGGTGTCCATGGCGCAAACCGCTTGGCGAGCAACTCCCTTTTGGAATGCCTCGTTTACGGTGCTCGCGCTGGAACAAACGCCGCAATATTCGCCACATCGCAGTCCCCCGACCACCCGCCTGATATACCTATGATTGGTCATGCATCAGCTTCTGTTGAAATGGACTTAGACTTTATGGAAGCGGTAAAGGACGCTATTCGGGAAACGCTCTGGGAAAACGTGAGCATTGAAAGAAACGGCGAGGATTTAAAACAAACCCTCGCCGAATTGCAAGATTTAATAGTAAGTTTGGGAAACCTACAATCAGCACCAGAAAAAGCTGAGGAAACAGTTAACTCAACTGACAGAATTCATTCGGTTTCACCAGGGCTTCTCCAAACAACAGATGTAGAGATGATTGAAACAGTTAATATGCTCAATGTTGCCTTGATGATAACCCAATCTGCACTTGTTCGCACCGAAAGCCGCGGGGCACACTACCGCGCTGATTTTCCAATGCAGAACGATACCGACTGGCATCGCCGCATTCTCCTCACGCGAGACAAGGCACCAGAAATAACCGCCCTATAAAGCTTGGATTTTGGAGAAGTTTCGACACAAAAGACCAAGATGGCTCGGCAATTGCTATTGGAGCTAAAAACCTTGTAGTCGCTTTTCCGATAGATCTATTGTTGAATTCACAGCAGGAGGTTCATCGGTTTTCCGATAAATTCCGACGTAGTGATCGTAGCTATCAATAACCTTCTTGATATGCAGCCGAGTCTCTCGGATAGTAATTTTCTCTACGAATTCGTCAATATCCTTTATATTTTTTGATGCCACCCATCGCTTCATCCGCCCTGGACCACCATTGTACGCACCAATCACCAGTGCCGGATTACCATCAAATAGCGAATTGAGATAACCGATATACTTTGTGCCCATCCGAATGTTCACGTCAGGTTGTTTAAGCATTGAGGTTTGAAAGCGACGGATTTTGAGTTGCTGGGCGAGTTCTTTCCCAGTGGCAGGCATAATTTGCATCAGCCCGATCGCGCCTGCCCAACTGACTGCTTGTGCATTGTATCGGCTTTCTTCTAAGATCATTGCGGCAATTAAGAAAGTGTCTACATTATACAGTTTGGCATATTTCTTGACTGTGTCAGCGTAATAACGCGGATAAAGTTTCCGTTGGAGTTTCTCTATATCCGTACGAGATGCATTTGCAAAAACTGGACTGTCAAGCGACTGTTCGGTTAACTTCCGAGCTTTATCGTACATTGCAAGTTCTTCATAGCACGTAATCAAATTATAAAAACACTGGCGTTCGGGGAGTGGAGTTGTATCAATGTGTTGACTCAAATGTGCGATTGCATCTTCATAAAGCCTGAGTTCCATCAACAGTGGGACCTGATACGGACCCGCCTCATGTACCGGTAATTCATCATCCCGAATGGCTCTCGGTTCCAATTCAGATGCAGCGATACCCAGGATCGCTTTTGCCCTGGCGGTATAGTACCAGTACCGTGACTCAGCGACTTCCTTGTATAGTTTCCGCGCAAGGTCTGGTTGGTTTTGACGTTCTCGGATCTTTGCCATCCAGAAGTGTGCACCCATCGCGTATCGGTTTCCAGGAAAGTTTTCCTTTAATCCTTTGAAAGCGTTGTAACTTTCTTCATAGCGATCTTGGTCAAAGCGGTGCCAACCTGTTCGCCACGCTGCCACGTCGGCGTATGGACTTTTGGGTGCCGCCTTGATTAAACGGGCGTATGCATTGAGTGCTGATTCCGACTTGCCGCGCTTTTCATAAATTTGGGCAATATCGTACAGCGAATTGTCTACCAACTCGCTCCATGCATAATCTTTCACGAACTTCTCAAGTCGGCTGGTTGCGGTTTTCAGATGCCCTTTTCGACGGTAACATTGTGCTATTTGATAGGTAGCGCGCGTTAAATATTCATGTTTATCTCCGAGCGCAATCACAGCATTGAACTTTTTAATCGCAGTATTATACCACCGGCGTCCTTGATAACTCCGCCCAATAAGATAAAGCGCATGCGCACGCATATTCAAGTCTTCCGTATTGGGAATACGTTCTAATTCCGCTACAGCTGCTTTCCAGTGCTTGTGGAAGTAATAGACTAAACCGGTATTAATCCGATCCTTAGAGGTCAGTGCTAAAGACTTATTTTTTCGCATAAGTTGTTTGAGTCGATCAAGCGCATCTTTAGCAATGTTATCTGATTGCTTTTCTGTAATGAGTTCGCGATACATATTGAACGCAGCGGCGATTTCACCGAATTCTTCATCACAACGTGCTAGTCCAAAGACTGCCCCTCTGGCGTATTGTGGATGCTTAACCAATTCAACTAACTGCGGTTTTGCTGCTTTGTATTGTTTCTGATCAAGATGTAGTTCCGCTAAAGCCCATTTTGCTTCCAAAATATAAAGGCTTGTCGGATAATCTGTGACGAGTTTTGCGTGCCACTTTATCGCCTTTGTTTTGTTGTTCATGCCTTCATACAGTCGTGCAAGGCGATAAATGGCATAGTCTGCTAATGGATAGTTAAAGGAGGCAACTCGCGCGTAGTGATGGACTGCTTTCGGACGGTTCCGAAGTTTCTCGTAGTTGTAACCGAGGGCATGATGAATCTCAAACTTCTCTGACTCGGACAGATCGGTTCGCAATAAAGCCTCCAGTTTCGAGACTGCATTTTTGCGGTCCCTTTTGTCGACCAGAGTAAAGGCTTCTTGCCATGCAGGACTACGTTCTGCATCAGCGAAAACCGATGTATCCGTTACAAAGCAGCTGCAAATCAGTACCAGCAAACCCCAAAAGAACTTCTGGATTATAATGGAATCTAATACTGTGTGTGGGTTCGCTTTTTTGTCGCAATGCGTTAGGTTTCTGCTAAAAAATTTTATATATCTCATTTCAGTCCTTACTTTAGGTCCTCCTGCAGTAAGTTAGTGTAAATTCAATTGCGGTGGAGATGAATTGTCGGAATATGATCTTAAATGCCTTATCTCATATTGTAACGTTCTTTTACAACAAAAGGCAACAAAAAAGTAAACTTTGGAGAAATCATTTGCCAAATTTTAGGACGTTGTGTTACACTTAATTTAGACTTAACTGACTATAGGGTTTGGATGCATTGTATGTCAAGACTGAAGGAAGGTATCTGATGGAAATTGTTGCACTTGGAAAAACAGGTTTAAATGTTTCGCGACTTTCGATTGGCACTGGATCAAATGGCTGGAACGGTCGCTCAAATCAGACGGATTTGGGCTTTGAAGCGTTACGCGATCTACTGCTATTTGCGTATGAAAAAGGTGTGACATTTTGGGATTCTGCCGATCAATACGGGAGTCACCCACATGTCAAAGCAGCGCTTAACGAACTACCACGGGAAAGCGTCACTATCACCACAAAAACAGTATCCCGCACCCGAGAAACAGTAGAAGCGGATGTAAAGCGATTTCTAAAGGAGATTGGATCTGATTATGTTGACATCGTGCTCCTCCACTGTCTCACACAGGTGGATTGGCCACAACGTTATCCGGATGCAATGGAAGCACTCGTCCGTTGTAAAGAGCAGGGATTGATTCGGGCACACGGTGTATCCTGTCACGATTATGGTGCCTTCCAGACCTCCGCGATGACAGAATGGGTTGATGTCGTCTTGGCTCGCATTAATCACGCCGGTGTTCACATGGATGCATCTCCCGCCGATGTCATCCGCGCAATGGAACAGATGGCGTTTGCTGGAAAAGGTGTCTACGGTATGAAAGTGCTGGGACAGGGAAAGTTAGCGGAAGACGCGACCGGCCAACGCGATGCGATTGAATTTGTGATGAATTTGCCTTGTGTACATGCCATGACCATCGGCATGACTTCGGAGAGCGAAGTAGAAGCGAATGTTGCCGTTGTCAACGAATTGTCGGAGAAACTTTTGTAGCGACTTGTCACTTTTATGGAAGTGCGAGAGACCGGACCGTGTCCGCTGACGGTGGTGTCATCGCGCCAGACCGAAATGAGAAAAAACGCATGGAAAAATATGAGATAGTTATCGGATTGGAAATCCACGCCGAATTATGCACAGAAAGTAAACTTTTCTGCTATTGCGCTTATACTTTCGGTGCTTCGGCAAACGACTGTACCTGTCCAATATGCTTAGGGATGCCTGGAACATTGCCCGTTGTTAATAGACGCGCTTTGGCGTTTGCGGTTCGCGCCGGCTTGGCGATGGAATGTAAAATCACAACTTCCAGTAAATTCGACCGTAAAAACTATTTCTATCCAGACCTACCCAAGAACTATCAGATTTCGCAGTATGATATCCCATTGTGTCAAAACGGGCATGTAACCTTTGAATTTGAAGGCGAACCCCGGACTGTTGCCCTCCGCAGAATTCATCTCGAAGAGGACGCAGGAAAGTCCATTCACGCTGAAGTCACAGGCGATCCGACCCGTAGTTTTATGGATTTCAATCGCGCCGGTGTCCCTTTGTTGGAGATTGTAAGCGAACCCGAACTACACTCTCCTGAGGAAGCTATTGCCTATTGCCGTGCGGTTAAAGAAATTTTAGAATATATCGGGGTTAGTGATTGCAATATGGAAGAGGGGAGCCTGCGATGCGAACCGAACCTCTCTCTACGACCTAAGGGTAGTAAAGAGTTAGGTACACGCACAGAAATCAAAAACAAAAATTCGTTCCAAGAGTTGATTGATGCAATGGAATACGAGGTGAAACGGCAAGCACGGATCTTAGATGCGGGTGAAGAGGTCGTGCAAGAGACGCTCTTGTTCGATGCCAACACTGGCAAGACCGTGGCGATGCGCGGGAAGGAAGAAGCAGACGACTATCGCTACTTTCCTGAACCAGATCTCGTTCACGTCCAGATAAGTGATGAGTGGATTACCGAAGTTCAATCGACGCTCCCTGAACTACCCGCTGCGCGTCGCAAACGCTTTATTGCAGATTACAATATTTCTCCTGAAAATACTGAATTTCTGACCAGCACCCGCCAAATCGCTGAATTCTTCGACGAGGTCGCACAACTCAGTGGTGAGCCTACGACCTGTGCAAACTGGATTATGGGTGACCTAACTCGATTGCTCAACACAGCAGAAATTGAGATTCAAGACTCGAAGGTCACACCCGCACATCTCAGTGAACTCATCCAGTTGATTGACAACGCAACCATCAGCGGTAAAATCGCCAAATCTGTACTTGACGACGCTTTTGAGTCGGGCGAGATGCCGAAGGAGATTGTTGCTGAAAAGGGATTGGCACAGATTACGGATACCTCAGAGATAGAAGCCATCGTCTTACAGGTTGTGGAGGAAAACCCCGGTCCCGCCCAAGATTATCGGGACGGCACAAAGAAAGCGATCGGATTTCTCGTAGGACAGGTAATGCGTACCACTCGCGGAAAGGCGAATCCACAACTGGTAAATCAAATCTTGACGCGGGTTTTGACAACGGATTAGAATCCCCAAGCGTTTGACCACCCACCTACTCGGAAGAGTGGTCAAACTGAGAGACGTGATAAGACTAGGAGAACGTATGAAAAAAATGGCATCCGTGAAGGAGACTCTTAGACTTTTCTCTGACACAACAGATAAGAGCACAAGCAATGTATTCTCTACCGAACGGGTCGTACAAGCTCCGCCCATAGATTTGCCTGATTTCCTGAAACCAAATACACGGTTGAAAATGGATGGTATAAAACTCCTGTCTCACCTTCCAAAAGAATCAGTCCCTGTAGCATTTCTTGATCCACAGTATAGAGGCGTACTTGACAGAATGAACTATGGCAATGAGGGAAAGAGTCGGGAGAAACGCCGATGTTCATTGATGCAAATGCCTGAAGAACTGATTGGTGAATTCATTCGGGGCATTGACAATGTGCTTATCCCGTCTGGGCATCTGTTTTTGTGGATGGATAAATTTCACCTTTGTCAAGGGTTCAAAACCTGGTTTGATGACACGCAATTAGATGTTGTGGATTTGATCGTCTGGAATAAAGACAGGTTTGGAATGGGGTACCGCTCCAGACGAGTGAGCGAATATTGCGTTGTTCTACAGAAATATCCAAGAAGGGCGAAGGGGGTTTGGAAGATTCACAACATCCGCGATGTATGGCTTGAACGAACAAAAACAAAAGAGCATCCGCATCAGAAACCTATCGGTTTACAATCAGAACTCATTGCTGCTGTCAGTAATGAAGGTGATTATGTAATTGATCCGGCTGCAGGGTCCTTTTCCGTCATGGAAGCTGCCCTCTCAAGAAACCGGAATTTCATTGGATGTGACCTGGAGGGCTAAGATGGCAAAAATTAGGGGTAGAATCCCAAAGGAATCTTCTGGTGGCTATGCGCGTATATTTGGCAATGAGGCATTAGGCGAACTTATGAGCAAAGTGCACGGAACATCGGTTTCCGCCGGTAGCGAACTGGAGAGGCTTATAACGGAAAGAGTCGAAACTATAGATGATTTGGATGCCTTTCTTCGCAAAGACATCATGCCGGACGGTGTCCTTCTGGGGAAAAAGAAAGAGATTAAGAAGTGTATTGAGTTAAATGCTCAAGGGTCAGAACCTGATTTTATGATTTTTAAGAGACGAGAGGGACACCAACGTTGTCACATTGTTGAGTTGAAGGATGGTCACATCTTTGATACAAAAAAAGCCGATAGTGAGCGTGAAGCCTTGCACAACTTCGCTAAACGAAATGCTGGACGACTTCCATATAGGGTTTCAACTCACTTTTGTGCCTTTAATCAAGACGATCCTGAAGTTATTTGGAAGGGATTCAAACAGCGAATTGATATAAAAGAGGCAATGACGGGTAGAGAATTCTGCGATTTATTAGAAATTAATTACGATGAAATCGTGGAAATCCGCAAACAAGATGCCGAGGATAACATCCGTTATTTTCTTGAAGAACTTCTGTGTATTTCTGAAACTGAAAGTATTATTGAGGATATTCTTTTATCAGAATCTCACCTCACAGAAGAGCAAATAGTATTTAAAACTGACTGAAGCCTTGTACGCGTTGCAGCACTACAAAAGTGCGAATGCCCGTAAGTGGGACTATTAGATAGAAGCCATTATTTATAGATCATAGAGGAGAACCCTGGCCCAGGGTTATTGTGGTGGTACAAAGAAAACAATTCGATTCCTTGTAGGTCAAGTGATGCGTGCCACTCGCGGCAAGGCGAATCTGCAACTCGTGAATTAGATTTTGACGCGAGTCCTATCAACGGATTAAGGCACTCCAATGAATATAGCCTAATCAACTGTCCGGCGATTTGGAGGGTTTCTGCTCCACTCTTTCACTATTAACGTGACTTCAACTTAAGCGCGTAGGTTGGGTTGAACGGGACTTATTGAAAATCATACAGAGAAGATAAGGAGTTCACGATTCATCAAGAAACCTAAAATCAACAAAATACGAGTGAAATCCAACACATTATCAGATCTACAGCGTTTGGGTTGTTGGATTTCGCTATATCTATTTACGCGAATGGTTCGTTGAAAAACAGCATTCACCTTATAAACCGATCGGTTTTTGGTTCTTTACTGTTCGATCCAAACCACATCTACACTTAGATTTTTATTATCAAATTCACATTTAGACAGAATTCTCAATTTTAAAAAAGGAGTTTACTATGAAATTGTCGAAAAATCAAGAAATCGTTCAGAAACTCAAGCAAATTCTAGAAGATTATCCAGGGCTAGAATATGAGGAAAATGGATCAGAAGAAATGAGCGATGCATTAATAATTAAATTATTACCTGATGTTAGATGCGATATAAGTACTGTTGGTAATATTGCCAGAAAATTGAGTAAATTTACTGGAGATGTTTATAATGCTCGATTGCGCGACGGCTCCGATGGATCTACATTGGACAATTTGAGAAGTTTTAAGTTAATTCTACAAAAACCTAATAGAAATGTCAGAATCACATATCCTGATAATAGGGATGGCAAATTAGAGGTTGACATTATACAGGGGGTGGAAATTTCACTTGAAATTGACGATACTTTATGGTGTTTTGCTGAAGGTAATGAGTTAGAAATTCATTTTAACATTTTTGCCCAACCCAACTATCGCAAATTTTTGCGGAGTCACGTTACTAAGTTTGCCCGAAATTATAACAATCCGCCAGATGGCAACAATCTTTCAAACTCTGAATTTAATAAGATAGACGAGAGCACAGGTTTGAGTGACTAACCAATGGAGTTTGTAGATGCAATTAACAAGATACATGAACATGGAAAAATATAAGGATTTGTTATCTACAAAGACGTTATTTTTCCCTCACTATGATAATTTGGGAGATCCGTACGAAGGTTCCTTAGGACACGTCCCCACGAATAAATTAATCGAGAAGCAAACGGAAAGACAGAAACGAATATCTGCCATGCCACAACAACCAAAAACAGCAGCAAGGGAGTTTTTAGAGACTTTTGAACCTCTGCTTTACCATGATTTTTTACGGGATTTTACTTTTGTGAGTTGTTGGCATCAAAGCGAGATAGAATCAATGCCAATGTGGAAAATGTATGCTGAAAAAGGCATAATGATTAAATCCGATTTATCGTCATTAAAAAACAGTTTAGGAATAGATACTGAAGGCTACCAACATTCCGATATATTTCAGGAAAACCATGGTATTTATCCATCCGATGGTTACGAAGTTTTCATTGAAACACGAAGCGTTAAATATGTTTCACGTGGAAATTATATAGAACCTGTCGGCTCAGATCGCTATTTCCATAAACAGTTAGAATATGCAGATGAGAGAGAATTGCGGGTTATCCTTCAACTTCACTTAGGACCAGAGCTGAGATCTAATTTACCATATATTTTTGATAATACTAATTTTCCTCATACAACGAAAGTGGAAAATTTAATTCTTCAAATTTGGAAAGGTATTAAGTTATCGTATGAAAAACATTCTTCGATATTGAATACAGATTTGTCTGGAGGAGGAGTGCGCTGTCCTGTAGATATTAATTCTTTGATTAAGGAAGTTGTTGTGAGTCCATTTAATAATACAGATTCTGAAGTATTAGAAGTCAAATCCTTAAATCGTGAATTTGATGTAAAAGCGGAAGTTAAAAAGTCAGTGATAGAAATCAAACCAGCGGTCACAAAATTTGGTGTGCGCCTATCTGATGAAGAAGCAATAGAACTTGAACTCTAACGCTTTGATACATTTGAAGGGAAACTCTTAAAGATTCGCACAAGGAATCTGAAGTATAGGGATGAATCGTGGGATTTTCGAGAGGCTGGTACAAAAAAGTACACCCATTGCTTTCACACTTATCCTGCTATGATGATTCCGCAAATTGCACGTAAACTCCTTAAGCGGTACGGTGTAGAGGAAGGCTGGCTTCTTGACCCCTATTGTGGCACCGGTACCTCTCTGGTTGAAGCATCCCTATTTGGCATGCATAGTGTTGGGTGTGACATTAACCCCCTCGTGCGTCTTATAGCCACTACAAAATCAACCCCTCTCTGTTTGTTTACCTTGGATGATACGCTAAGCGGGTTGAACGATCACCTCTTTCAGATTGGTTTTGGAATAGATAATGTGCCTGACGCTTCGATTCCTGAAATTCTCAACCTTACTTATTGGTTCTCTGAAGAGGTCATTAGATGTCTCGCTTATCTACGGGCTTGGATTAACAGGGTGGAAAATGAAGCGGTCCGAAACTTCATGCTTGTTGCTTTTTCGGAAACGGTTCGCGAGGTCTCTTATACTCGGAATGGGGAGTTTAAATTATACTGTATGTCTGCCAAGAGACTTAAAGGCTTTAACCCCGATGTTTTTGGTGCTTTTAGTAAGAAGCTCAGCAGAAATCGGTATGGCTTGGCAGCTTTTCTCGAACGGCGGAAAAATGTTGAGGTGTCGGTATCCGGGGCAAATACTGTCCAGGGCGAACTTCCTATGCCTCGACCATTAGGGGGCTATGACTTAGTGATTACATCTCCTCCGTACGGCTACTCACATACGACGGTGGCGTATGGACAATTCTCGTGTCTTTCAGCAGAATGGATAGGTTTGCCGAATGCGCGCAAAGTTGACAAACTCGCAATGGGTGGGCATCATTCAAAGGAAACATTGATG
>JAPPNJ010000054.1 GCA_028818705.1 Candidatus Poribacteria bacterium | reverse complement strand
ACCCTAAAGAACCTTGATAAACACTGATTTACAGTAACTTTTGAGAAATATCAGACCAATATCTGCATATTGCGTGAAAACGCTAAGATCCTTGTCCCGCAAGGTGGTGTTAAACCCGTGCACCTATAAGACGGAGAAATGTAGAATAATGGATATTAAAGACCCTGGCAATGATTGGGTGTGTAAGAAAAATATTAAATGAATGTCCAAAACAGAACCACTTTTGAAGGGGTGATCTACACGTTGGTGATGTTTTGGTTTTCCACTCTGGCAACTAAAATATAATTTTGTTGACTTCTGAGTTGATAATAAGGTATATTTTGAGAAACGAAACACATTATCTACTCAGGTACAAGTCCAAAACTACTAAATTATAGAAATAAATTATGGAAAATTTCATAGATTCATCCCTCTTTCCCGTTGATACCAATCTCCGAATTTCCACACGCCTCTACAAATGCCTACTTCTTGTGTGTGCTGGTATTTTTGTGCTGATTCCGAACGGATTTGCAGCGGATGTGCCAACTGTCCCCGCGTTTCCGGGCGCGGAAGGTTATGGCGCGATGACGCGCGGTGGTAGAGGCGGAAAAGTGATCCTTGTGACGAATCTGAACGATTCGGGACCGGGCAGCTTGCGAGAGGCAGTGGACACTGAAGGACCACGGATCGTTGTGTTCACGGTTTCGGGTACAATCACGCTTGAAAGTCGATTGAGGATTTCCCATCCCTATATCACTATCGCAGGGCAAACGGCACCGGAAGACGGTATTTGCATTAGGAGATATCCGATCGGAATTTATACCAGCGAAGTTATTATCAGGTATATAAGGGTGAGACTGGGAGATGAAACGGATAACGATGCAGATGCCATATCAGGCAGATATCACAAGAACATTATCCTTGACCATGTGTCAGCGAGTTGGAGTATTGATGAAACAGTGTCTATCTACCATTGCGAAAATGTAACCATCCAATGGTGTCTAATATCGGAAAGTCTATACAATTCTGGTCACGTTAAAGGTACGCATGGGTTTGGCAAATGGTTTGTGGCAGATAATGTTGTTCACGGCAACGAAGCAGTTACAGCCAACAATTGGGACGGTGGTGTGCAACCTCAGGGTGGCAGTTCATATCTTGACGGATTAAAACTTCACAAACCTTTTGACGCTATACCTATCAACCAGCAAACCGCTGAAGAGGCTTATGGTGCTGTTCTTGAGCGTGTAGGTGCTTCATTGCCCAAGCGCGATGCAATAGATGCGCGCATTGTTGACGAAACCCGTAATGGCTATGCTACTTATGAAGGAGTAACCTACAAAGATAAGAGGCGCGTGCCTGATGAATCGAAAAAATGCGGTATTATTGACTCACAGTCAGATGTCGGCGGATGGCCCGAACTCAAGAGTCTACCCGCACCGCTTGACAGTGACAGTGACGGTATGCCAGACGTATGGGAAAAACGGTACGGATTTGATCCGCAAGACCCTTCCAATACCGTAAAGGACACCGACAACGACGGATACACCAATATTGAGGAATACCTCAACGGAACCGATCCGACAGAGTTTGTGGATTATACCCAGCCCGAGAACAATGTAAACACACTGAAGTAACATTCTAAAATGCCCGCAGAACCTTTGCTACTAAACGCTGTTTGAATTCTGAGGCATTTGGATCGCCGAGGATAATAAAAAAGTCAGTGCCAGCATACCCGGATCGGCGCAATGCGAAGTAGATATTAACACCCTCCACTTGCCAGATTAAACGACTGCCGAGGCTTAAAGCGGGGCTGAAGTCATAGGCGAGGGTTAGGATCTGTTGGTAGCGTCTTTCAAAATGCCATTGGATACTGGATGAGAACCCTGCGGTGAAACCGTGAGTACGCAAATTCAGGTTCCCGCTGATACGATGAATCCGCTGATCCGCTTGTTCACCCCAGTTATAGCCAACACTGACGTTGTTGAACCGATCAGAAGCCCGTGCTTTTAATCTGATGTTAAAGACACTATCAGTGAATTCTTGGAATCGTCCGCCATACCAGCCAACAGAAAGTCCGTAGTCACTATGTGTCAAGAAATCTGAAAAGACAGAGAAGTCTTGCTGAAATACCTCACCTTCATAAGTATTTGAAGCGATTACATTCGCCCCAACGAAAATGCTACGGAGGAATCCCTCGCGCCATTCATTTTTAATAATTCCTTGTAAAGCACCACCTCGGTTGCCGGTGAACGGATGATAGCCGAGATTGTTAACAAAATCGGGATCCGAAAAAAACATAGCAACTAACGATTGAAAAAGTGGTCCATCGTAGTTTAAATTAACACCTCCTGTTCTCCCATCTGATGTCCCCGCCCAACTTTGCGTAAGCGTTGATGCCGCTGAAAGCTTACTGTGTCGCACATCTCCTGAAAAATGGACTACGTTGTTCACTTCGCTGTCCCTGTGATGGTGCAAAAGAAATGCAGTGCTAATATTGGATGTCGCCGTTAGCGATTGTGAGGCGCGTAGAATGAAGTTTTGGTTGTTACGATGATAGGTGCCTAACGTACCAACGGAAGTATTTTTCCCAAGTTTCCCAAAGAGTTTAAGCCCTCTGTCCATATCCATGATCCGCCGCGAATGAAAAAGGTTGCCAAGATTATAGACGTTCCCACCTTCGGAAAAGAACGGACGCCGGTCCTCTACGTAGCGTTCACCGTAAGAAAAATCGATACCTTCCACGGCTTGTTCGATGTTATCAAAATCGGGGTTAGCCGTACCGATGAGACGCAGCTGTGGTGTTACTTCATAGCGTAGATCCGCTCCTGCACGGGCAGTATATTCACTTCGCGACTCAGAGGTCGCTCTTACAGAACTTTCTGTTTCACTGATGCCGCCAATCAGATAGGGTAACAACTTAAGGTCACGTTCTCGCGGCGGTGGTAGTACGTTGATCCAGTGTCCATCGTTCTCTCGAAATTCTTGAACGCCGAGATTGCACCACCATGAACGTTCTCCGGTACGTTGTTGGAATCTGTCAACATTGATACCCATCCGAACTGGTTGGGTTGTGTCTGGATAGTCCAGCATCTGCCACGGGATTTCCATCTCGACGATCCATCCGTCTTCTACGATCTGCGCTGCAGTTTTCCAAAGTCCGATCCATTCGCTTTTTTCGGCGCGCCCAGTAGCAAGGTGTGCGAATTTCGTGCCGAGAGGATTTACAATGAAAAAATTTCTGTCAGAAAATTGATGTGTGTGGAATGGATCGAGACTGAAAGAAACCCAGTCTTCTCCACTAATTCTGGTTTGGTCTTTAACTTGGCGTGCCACAATTTTATCGGGCATATCATCGTAAAGGTAGAGTCCAACATAGATAGCTTCATCGGTATAAACGAGCCTGCCGACAGATTGATTCTTTGCTGATTTTTCGGTGCGTTCATCGGTAAAGCCAGTGGCTTGCGGGGCATCTTGCCAGCAAGCATCGTTGAGGATACCATCAATGGTTGGTGGTTGCTCTGTTTTGACTGCTGGGAGTTCTTTTTTAACGGTTTGCGGATTTTGTGCCGCTACGGTCTGTAAGTTTATGATTGAGATAAGTGACAGGGTGATGCGTAATACGATCGCGCAAGTTTTCTGGGGTTGCATCGATTACCGTCCTCCGTGATCGGTGCCTTTATAGTGAAGCCCAGAAATAAATGGACATCTTTGTAGCATAAACTGTTAGTTTGTGCCAGTCTGAATGCCTGTTATAGGCATTCAGACTGTTTGAGAGTGCTCAATTAATTTTAGGTTTTACTATAAATGAAATAGGACTGACGCAAGTTTTCCGTGCGACCCTATATATTGCGCGCCGCTAAGGCATTTGCGTAAGTCCTGTTTTTGTCGTTCTACGTCTGCCCGAGAGCCTTCAGGAACTCTTGATCATCCTTTACATCCGAAAATTCGGGAGTCTCAAGGAAATGCGAGTAGTACATATCCCGGTTAGGATTTAGCACATAGTCTTGAGTCGCCTTTAAATGGTGTAAAGTCTTCTCTCTGTCTTTTTCAGAAGCCCAAACACTTACTGCAAGAAAGAAGTGGGTATGAGCGTCGTAGCGAATCAAATCAACCGCGATTTGTAGGAAATGTCTCGCCTCGTTATACTTCTTTGACGACAATAGGCAATACCCAACATCGTGCGCAGCCCATGTCAGGTCGCTGATATTTACAGAATGACCGGCATCCCTTTTTTCCATCTCGTCTTCAATAAACACGCTTACTTCCGTAAGCGCTTGATCGAAACGTTCCCAATCTTCCTGTTTGCTATACACCAGAAGTCGATTCGTTCTCACAGCCAACCAGAACCGGAAATAATGCTCCCAATCGGGTTCACCGTTAGCACGTTCCAACTTTTCCATACCCAGAAGCGTTTCATCTAACCGGTCATAGGCGCGTAAGATTTCTGATCCGATTTGCAAGAAATCACAACGGGCGTAGCGACTCAATTCAGGGTTCTCTAAACGTTCCGCGGCTTCCTCATAAAGTTGGAACCACTCATCAACACGCCCTTCCGCTTTCCAACACCCAATATGACTTAAACTATTAACAGCTTCCAACACGTCCTCATCTGACAAATGCTCACATGTCCAATGATAAAGCCGAACCTGTTCCTCGACAGCTTCCCTGTTCCGCCGAAGCCAGGCAAGGTTACCGCTTAGTTGCCGGTGCGACCAGAAACGCTCCTTAGTGTCTGCAGCGACGTTCAGATACCTGCGGTGCAAAGAGACGCTTTTTTCCATTCCGACGGTGCCTATATACTCGTATATCTCGTCAGCGAGATGTGCCAATTCGGGTGTGATTTCACCCTTGAGCGCGTCTTCAACTTGGTTGTATGCCTCCTTAAGAATATCCTCGCCTGATGTCGGGTCGGATTTTGCCTGTGCTATGAATGAATCAAACTTGCTGCGAATGCTTTCCAATTGACTCATAATGTTCTCCTTCAGATTTTCTGATAACTGTACATCATCAAGGACTTCTTGAACTAAGAGTTCTTGATCTCCCTGTAGACGCTTTCGCGCTCGGTGGAGTCGACTCGCAATTGTGTTTACCGACACCCCCAAGAATTTGCTGATCTCTTTCGTAGTCATTTCGTCGAGATAATAGAGCTGATATTTATCAAATGTATCAAGAAGTGAGTAATCATCAATGGATCGTAGGTAT
>JAPPNJ010000075.1 GCA_028818705.1 Candidatus Poribacteria bacterium | reverse complement strand
CCAAGGAAAATCGTCCCACCGAGCGAATCCATGTTCATGCACCAGCACGTTTTGAAGACCATACGTGCCCCGTTTTCAAAAACGACCCAACCGACACCAAAATCTTCAACTTCGGTTTCACGAAGAGCAGGATTCCACGTGTTGTGGAGGCTGAGATAGTTAGAGGTGATACCAGAGACAGCAACAGGTTTGGGGTGTCCCATGAGATAAAGTGCGGTGTCCAAGGCATAGACGCCGATATCAGCAGACGCCCCTAAACCGGCTGTCGCTTTTACAATAAAACTTCCGCCTGGATTCCCACGGCGGCGGTCGGCAACGGTTTCGACGTAGTAGATATCGCCTAAGGTGCCGGCATCAACAATTTCTTTTGCTTTAACAACTTGCGCTGAATATCGGAGTTTAAGCCCGATCATTAGGATTTTATCGTTTTCTTTTGCGGCGCGCCACATTGCAGCAGCAGCGTTTAAAGTTGCCTCCATCGGCTTTTCACAGAAGACATGCTTGCCTGCGTTCAGGGCGGCAACGGTGGGTGCGGCATGCACACCCGTCGGGGTACAGACGTAGACTGCTTCAATCTCGTCCATTTTAAGCATTTCGTTGTAGTCGGAGAATGTGCGTTTGATGCCCCAACGCTCTTTCGCACGTTCCAGGTTTGCTGGTACAAGATCCGCGGCGGCAATAATTTCGGCACCCTCAATGTTAGCGATTGTGCCACAATGCGCTTGTGCGATGCCTCCTGCGCCAATTAAACCTAATTTAACTGTTCTCATTTGTGTCTCCTCATAGGATATTATGTCCTTATGATTTTATCCTATTTTTCTTTTGGAAGTCAAGGGAAAATTGTGAAGATTTTGGTTGTCGGTGGGGCGTATAAATCTCTTGTCAGCGAATTGTCAGAATCAGGATTTGCAGGATTGTGAATGGCGGTTAGCAGTTAGGTGTTGGTCCCTGTCAGAATCAGGATTGCATTTTAACAGATTTTAGCGGGCGGATTCATGAAGGTTTCACGGAGATTTTTCTGGAGCCTTGATTCTACTGGGTTTCTAAACAGGTATTTGTGCCTTCTCCGTGAAAACGATTTTAAACGGGTTTAAGTTATATTATATTTAACAGATAGATATTTTTTATAAGGGAATTAAATCTCGGCAAACAATTGAAAATATTGTTCTCTGCTCATGTTGACAGTTCGCATGTTATTTTTAATGACGCTGACCGGCACCTCATCATAATGTGGAATAACAACAGCACGTTTAGCATTCGGATGGTGATAGATGAGATGTGATCCTTTTTGTCTAACGTAGTTACAACCGAATCTTTCAAAAATTTTCACTTGGGTTCGCCAAAATGATTTGCGGTATACCGACAACTACGACAATAAGACTTATTAAAGCGATGACAAACCCAAATATCATATTCAACCGTTTGTCCATTTCTGAAACTTTGAAATCAGTGTGTTCCTTCAAGCGATCCTCGGACTTTTTAATCTCTTCCCTCAAGCTATCCTCGGACTCTTTGACGATTGAACGAATCTTTTCAAGGTCCTGTACAGTGAGTTCACTGAATACAGGTATCGTAAAAATCAAAAAGGCAATAATAGAAATCAGGATTAATTTCATCAATTTCTTCGGGCTGGAAACCGCATGCTTTAGCTTGCGGAGGAAAGTCCGCTCCTTTTTTGTAGCGCAAACTGTGAGTTTCTGCTATACTCTTACTTGAAAAGTTCGATCACACAGCAGTTGTGTGTGAGGTTGTCCGCAGTTTGTGGGACTCTATCTTTGCGGAGCATAAAACTGAAAAAGATATTTTCACTTTCACACCACAGACACAATTGAGTGTAATAGACGCGTGACTTAACAATCCGGTCTCAAACAACGCACTCTCAGAAAGTCAATAGTTGCCGTAAGACAAGTGGGCTGCTTAGGTCCCATTGTGGAGGCTGTGTAAGACCTACATTGTAGGCGACGGTCTATGAAGCACAAGCCCCACCCTTTACGGTGTGGGTGCTATGACTTCAGATTCCTCATCTCAGGTGCAAATACCAAAGTCACCTACTTATCCAGCCTTTCAACACAGACTGATTCCATTTCATAATATGATACCGCATTGACCAAAGCCAAATATCTTCAATATATTATGCCACAATTGCCTATGTAAAGCAACCAGAAACTGTTCATGAATATTTCATTTCTCAGTTGCTAACACAAACTCAATTCGGAGATTTGAAAAAGCAAGGACTCAGTCTGCAATTCAGACCTCACCCCACAACACCGCATCAATCTCCCGCATAACCGCAAGCGTCTCCGCCACAGCCACCAAAATCGCACGATACTGACGCACATCCGCATGACTTAAGACACTTCCTCGTCTATCTTTCAACCACTTCTCACACACCCGATACGAACCAATCTCATATTCCCACACCTCAACAGGCACATCCGTGAAATACTGGGTCGGATTAATCCAAACCTGACCATCCAAATAACGCACTCGTTCGACAACTGCATCCCCTTCACCCTCAAACCGATGCACCGCCGACGTACCTCTTCCTGTAGGAGCGACTTTCGGTCGCGATACATTTTTCAAAAGGTGCGAGTCTATTAATTGCTGCCCTAACACAGCAAGCGTGCGGAACTGATCAAGGTTTTGTGGTAAAGGGATACGCGGGAAATCGTATTTAAGGAAATCGTAATAACGTTTGCGATAGGTAGGACTATATAAAACCGCATAGATATAGGCGAGAATCTCCTCCGGCGAAACACTTTCAGGGAGGTTAAATGGCTCGGTCTGTGGGAGTTCTAACGCCTCCGAGAGTGCAATGAGAAAAGCAGATTTGAAATTGAGTGAACGCTCTGTTGAGAGTCCCAATTCCTCTGGATTTGGGTATAAGTAAAGTGGAAATACATGTGCGGTGGGTTCACTTCTGTTTGAGATATAACTTTTTTCGCTAATTTGATTAGCCACCAAAGCGTGTTGCCATATCGGACTCTTGATACCGCGGTGAACACATAGAGCAAGGTTTTCCGAGAGTAAATGTTGCATAATCGTGGAACGCGGTAAGCAATGAAAGCCTCGTCCTTGTTTAGTGTAATAAGTCCAGCGCGTATCAAATGGACGGTAATGTATTGGTTGGATATGTTGTGTAGCATCAGGGTGACTACGGAGATCGACTTGGGCGAGGTGAACTTTCCAATCTCGACTATCTTTTCCCAATTTATATTTTCTACGTGCCTCATCTTCAGAGAGGGAAATAAAATCGGCCACAGTTTCATGAAGTTTTTTCTTTGTCCAATGCAGTGTTAATTTATCCCGTCCGGTAACAATCCCAACCGAGTCTACCTTAAAGATGTCAGTAATTATCCATCCTGCTTCATACTCTGATCTCTGTTCGGTTGCCTGTGGAACAAAAAGATAGTAGGGAGATGTCGGTTGCAGTTCGTTCCACTCAGTGGTTTGAACATCAGTTTCCGATAGTGCTTTGTATTTATCCTCTCGGAGTCCCCACATATCTGCGTAATAGACTTTCGCCGGTGAAATGTTATAGCGTTTTTTGACACATAACAGAATAGACACACCTTGCGAGATGTCAAAGACGTTTTCATCTTTTTCTGCCTCAGGAACAATTTCTGTTATTCTGCTGCTGCCGTGTAAATTGAGTAGATAGATAGCGTTGAAACTATTTAATATACTACTCCGCATTCCACGAAATGTGGGTCCGTCAAGGAAACTATTGTTGACAATGTAGCCGATAACACCTTCACCGTTTCTATCAATTCGCCACTGTGCCCACCGAATAAATTTTACATAATCTGACTGAAGCACTTTTGAGTTTTTATCACCAAGCGGTTCTTCGTCTACTCGTCTGTAATCCTCAATGAGTTCACCAATGAAAGTTAACTTTCCACCCTCGCGGCTTGGATTGGCAGAATCCTGTGGATAGGGCGGATTACCGAGAATGACAAGCAGCGGTTCGTCTCGTTTCACGGACAACGCCGCATTCGCCTCGTCAGTGATAAACTCCGCAAAGGGTAACGGGGGCTGCATCTCTGCTGGTTGCTCCAAGGTATTCGTGAGATAGATACGGAGGCGTTCATCTGCCCGCCATCCTTGCGATTGTAAAAACAGACCCAATTTCAGATGCGCGATGGTATACGGCGCGACAAGCAATTCAAACCCAAAAATCCGCTTGACCAGATCGGCGTTGATGGACTGCTGCCACTCCGCCGTGCCATAGGTTTGCGTCACCGACACTTGGATATGCTCCAACACCGTCAACAGAAAACCACCGGTTCCCGTCGCCGGGTCAAGGATGAGCGTATTGTCATCTGCAAGCCCATCTGATCTGTCCAACTCCGTTTTCAGCAGACTATCCACAGACCTGACGATATAGGAGATAACCTGTGGCGGTGTGTAGTAGACACCTCGATCAACGCGCCGCTGCGGATCGTACTCGGCGAGGAACGTCTCATAGAAGTGGATAACTGGATCTTCGAGATGACTTCCCGCATCAAACGCCGTGCGAAGCATCTCTGTCGGGACGTTTCGGAGAAGCCCTGCAATCTCGTCCAGAATATAGGTAACGTTTGCCTCAAGCCTCGGTGAGGCGATATGATGAAAGAGTTCACCGAGAAATGGGTTAGATTTCGGAAGTGCATCTACAGCAGTGTGTCGCGAGAAGTTCGTGGCGTTCGGGAGTGTGCAGCGCGCCGCAAATAACCCGTAAGCGAGCGTCTGTGCATACATATCCGCAAAATCGTCAGGGGTCAATGTAGAGAGGAGGAGCTCCTTGAACGCCGAGAACATCCTGTAGATATCGCTACCTTCATCGGCGAGCGTCGTAGCGACCTGCGTCTGCAACTCCCGCGTCCGTCTGGCGAGGTATCTCGCGAGTGCCTCTGGCGAGGTAATCTGAACGGGTTCAGCATTTAGAAACCGTTCCAGTAACGTCTCGAAACCTTCACTTTCGCTCTCTATATTCGTCTCTGCACGCAAGCGACCGTCTGTCCACAACTGGAAATCGACGAAATTCGTGAGGATAAAATTATCAAGATTTTCAATAAAGCGTGCGTTCTGTTCTCTGGCGTGTCCTGTCAGATTGTTCAGATCTCTGCCATATCTTTCTGCCTCAATATAACCGATGGGCAGCAAGCCATCCATAGCGACGAAATCCGGTCTACCAATCTGATCTAATCCCCTCGGCTCTTGTGTGAATGTGATGGTGTCTCTGCCGAAATGGTCAGCGGATAGTTCTTCAAGAAAGGCTTGGAGGTGCGGAAATAGGGAGAGTTCTGGCGTTGCTGCAGCACTCTCCTGTGTGCGGCGTATCTTCTGTAGATAACGGTTACAACGTGTTTGAAGGTCCATATTCTATTTCGTAATCGAGCTTACAAAGTTCTCTCACAGTTTGTTGTCTAAAATTGTGAATTTTAGAGATTTTTCATCGCTCTCTTTGTAACCGATCCGAATTGCTT
>JAPPNJ010000131.1 GCA_028818705.1 Candidatus Poribacteria bacterium | reverse complement strand
ACGTTAAGTTTGAAAAAGAAGGACAAAACGTCACAATTACCATCGCAGATTATATAAGTCCAACCATCTTAGCACGGATGGATATTGACCGCACGATTTTTGACGAGCAAATTGACGATTTCCGCGCACAGATCGATTGCGTGTTGATTGATACCAACTACACAGGTGAGCATTTCAATATAGTTGAAAGCGATGTTCCAAAGAAAAAGGAAGATTTTGTTGATGGAGAATACAGGGTTTCGTTGCCGCGTCTTGATGCCCGCGTCGCTGTAAAGATTATTGATATGCTGGGGGAGGAAACGGTTGTCACGGGATAGTATCAAATTGTCATTGTCCGGATGATACTATCATATAACCTTCCATGATTATACTGTTACGGTGTCCGCGTATGTTCTATGCCCTTTTGACTACTTTCAAAGGAGAGAAGTAACTATGTCTAACCTCGTACAGAAAATAGCAAATGAAGGATTACGAAAAGCAATTTCAGAATATGGACTGGATCCGCATCCCGAGATAATTAAAGCGACAGTCCGCACCCAGTGGGAGCAATATATTGAAGAGTCTATTAGAATTGCACAAGATATATTTGAGAGAGATAGATTAGGTCTAACACAGCCACCACCAGATCTTAGCCATAGATGGAATATCCTTGAAGGACACGGGCCAGACGATGCCGATGTTTGGGATGATCGTCCTAACGCTTGGACTTTCTGTTTCGCTGTCTATCGAAAAGTCGTATGCAGAAATTCAGACCGAGAAATTGCCGATATGCTTTGTCATCGTAGCACGGGATCTGTCGTTCTAAAGCACCTCAGACTTCATACTACAAGAGGGAACGATGGCAGGGTAGCATATAGGTATGTTAAATTTTCACAAAATTTTGTTGATAACTGGGTTGACGCAGCAATGAATGGATTGTACGCTCTACACGGGGATGAAGAATATGCATCGTCTCTACTACCCTGGGACCTACTGCGTTGAGAATAGAAAACTGTTACGCTTACTCGCGAAGGAGGCGAAAAATGGAAAAGCATTCCGAACGTTTTATTGAAATTGCAAAAACAAATTTAACAAAAAAACCTATTCAGCGCGAAGAATTTTACTTTGAAGAAAGAAAATGCGATTACTGTCAAGCAGTTTTAAACTCAAGTGAAAGTCATCATGAAGATTATTATTTGGATAACAAAAAAATTAACATATACCGGCAATCCTACCTTACCTGCAAATGCAACGGGATATGGGTACTTGCCTACAAAAATGCAAACGACACATATACCGAACTCTACAGAAGTCCATTAGACATACCCAACTGCCACTTAGAAGATTCAAACCTATTTTACCTAAACGTAGACATTGAAAAAAAGAATTTTTTGAAGCCATATTTGAAAAATCATGATGAGACTAAATTGAAATGGGAAGCTTACCATCACCTATATGAAAGAATTATTGATTTAGGAAACCATATACGAATTATCGTTATGTTAAAAACAGGATTTCCTTTATTTGAAATAGATTTCAATGAACAACGGTTTGGACTTACAACGTCAATCGCTACTTTAATCCGATATTCAGGATTGTATCAGTGGATTCAGCGAAAAAGACTCAGTTTTATGAGATCTGTGAGCCTTATCTGTTCAATTATGGATAATCAAGAAAGGCATCCTATCTCACTAAAACGATTCGTCAAAGGATCTAATATCCCTGAACTAAGTGCACTTGATAAAAATTTAAACTGTGAATGTGGTAATTATCACAACATAAAGTATCTTCGCGACAAGCATCTGCAGCATAATGACCCTGATTTTAGTTGGACAGAAGTCGAAATTCGTGAAGAGCTACTCTTAGAGGTCTATAACGATATAATAACGGTTGTGAATAAGTTGAATTACGCAAAAGGTATAGAGGCTTATTTTGAAAACCAACTTTGGGTAGAAGATGAATCTGATGTTATTAATTTCCTCATTAGAGAGTTAATGATTATTGAACATTCTTACAAAAACAGGGACGATAGCGTTGATAGGAATAAATAGAGGGCACTGACCAGATTACGCAACGCTCTCATTTCTTTTTCATACTTAGGTGCCGATGAAGTATACTAACACCTGATACGCTACGTGGAATTCACACAAATTTAGCCTCCGAATAAGGGAAGCACTTGCTGAGCGAGTGATGATGCGCCAATGGTCAAAAAATTAAAGCATTTAGAACTGATTCAAAATGCCATCAATCGACTGGCGAATAGCTCCTTTTTCTTGAAAGGCTGGACGGTTATCTTCGTCGCTGCTGTGCTGGGGTTTGCTACAAAAGATTCCAAACCGATGTATGTTTGGTTAGCTGCGATTCCTACCGTCTCTTTTTGGGTATTGGACGGTTTCTATCTCAATCAAGAGAAGCACTTCCGGCGATTATACGAGGCTGTTAGAGAAATTAATGAAGATGAAATAGACTTTTCTATGAACACCACCCGTTTTAAGCAAAGCGGAGACTGGTTTAAAGCCATTTTTTCAAAGACACTTCTCTTTTTCTTTCCAACAATCTTAATTGTTATCGGGATAGTCCTTCTTTGGCAGTTGATGGAACGAGATGTGGGATAACGGTACATCCCCGCGATCCCACACTTCCATTATTTCTCCAAGCACTCAGAGATTTTAGCGTCAATTTTTCTCCATTTCCACGGAACCACCTCGCCTGCCCCGCGGACAGGGCCGCTCGTCCTGTTTTGCGGGCGAATTTGGAAAATCGGCTTATCTTGCTGGTTTGCGATTGTCACCTCTTTTTCAACGCCCGGTGCGTTATGTGCATCCTGCCCTGTAAGGACAATCACAATGTCCGAGCAAGAAATCAGATGTTTTGCCTTCTTCAACCAAATCCTGTCATTGTGCGGTTGATATGCCTCTTTCAATGAATAATCTTCTATTTTATGGAAGGAGTCACCGCGGGAGGCCTGTGCATAGAAATTGTGATGAAGTTCGTTATCTTTGTCAAATTCAAAACTCAGAAAAACCTTGACCTTTGCCATATTACATTTTTCCTTTATTCGCTTAATAATTTCTTAAACGTTAAAATTACTATGGTAGATATTAGAATCACCTACACACTGTTCATCAGTGCGGTTAGGAAACCGCACCTACCGGGGTAGGTGTAGGTTGGGCTGAACGGTAAAAATCAGAATATTATCAACCCAAGAAGATTCTTGTGTTTCTATGCCGCTATTATACAGAGAATTGTTAGTGAAACCCAACATGCTTATCAAATAAACGGGAATATGCTGAAGTTTCTATAAACATTTCGCCCCGCTGGGGCTTGTTTGTTCTCGTGGCATGGTTTTCTATAGACATGCCGCCCCGCTGGGGCTGCTTTATGCCGCTCGAAAAATATTTTTATTTTATCTGCACTTTTACATTCGGAATTAGAAAACCCCGAATCCCAAAACAAGACGAATGGCTCCCAAGAAAATGGCTACGGCGCAAAGCACACACCCTGCAATCGCATATTCTTTGTTCGATGAGAGGACGAGCGCAAAAATACTGAAAAGTAGTCCACAGACGGCAAATGGAATGTTAAGGTAATTGAGTGAACCGAAACACGGAATAAAACCGACCACCATTCCAAGAATAGCCAATATCCCCCAAACTAAACTAAGGGCTGATAGTATATTCACGATTAATCTCCAAGCTATGTAGGATTTACGCAATTTTGATCGTAGCGTGCTTTATGAGAGGAAGCCTCTGAAAAAACACAAGCATTTTGGCACAGCCTAACAGGCTATGCTACAAAAGAGCATCATGCGTAAGTCCTATTATGATAAGGTGTTATCGCTGCGGAGCATCGCTCCCAGATTTTTAACAAAATGTGTAGTGTGTTTTAAGGTAATTACCGCACAGAATGTATTGAGGACAAATATAGAGTAGATATAGAGGCTTAAGGGGTTCAAGCGATATGCTTCGGTGAAGTCTCCGCGTGAGACGGCATAGAATGCGGTTGTCATTCCGCAGAAAACACACGGTTTCTGAAATTGTGCTTGCCATCCACATTCAGGGATGAATTGAACTAACAGGTGTTGCGGGACGATCAAGGTGAACAGAAGCAAGACAAAAATGCCTGCACTGACGATGAGCCATACCAGCAGCCCAGCTAACATCAATTCGCTCTGTCTATTTCCGAACATGCTATTCCTCTGTCCCTTTATCTTCCTCTGTTTTTCTAAGGATGATATTTCCGCCAACAGAGAAAAGTTTCAGGAGTGGACCGCCGCCGTTGATAGTTCCTTGCAATTGGTCAGGTCTGACAGGCCCCCCCTCGACTGTCACCGGCAATTCTGTCGTAACTGCGCCACCGAGTACTTTCGCTTCGACCGTGGCGGCAATATCTGGAACGACGGAGACATTTATACCGCCACCCATTGTCTCCAAATCTAACAGCAGGTTCTGACTTGTAGACGCCTTTTGAAGTTGGCAACGGATGGAACCACCTGTCGTCTTCGCAAGGATGGGTCCATCGTTTTCTACCTCTATACTGCCGCCGGCTGTTTTCATTTCTGCCCCACCGCTGGAGCCACGCATGGTAATACTGCCGCCGGAGGTTTGTCCATTGACGGCACCCGTGACATCGGTAAATTGAAGGTTTCCGCCGGAGGTTTTGGCTTTGACATCGCCGCTCCCAGTCTCAAGCATTATATTCCCACCGCTTGTTTTCAGAATCGTGTCGCCATTGAACGCCTTGAGATCAATGTTTCCACTTGAAGTTTTTCCATCAATACGTCCGGTTATATTTTGAAAACGGAGTCCACCACCGCTTGTTTTGGCGTTGACATCTCCAGTTATATCTGCAGCAGAAATGTCTTCACCCGATGTTTTCAAATCGAGGGAGTAGTGTCGCGGTACAACGATGTCAAACCGGATGTCTAAGCGCTCTTTGGACTTTCTCCACTGTCTTTGAGGTCCCTTGAATTTTGCATCAATCTTAACGTCAGACGCTTCGTGTGTCAGCTGCACGTCGAAATTCTTGAGAATTTCCGATGCACGGCGATCGGCTTTCAACTGGGCGGCGCGTTGCACACGTACAGAAACGGTGTCGCTTTCTGCGCTTTGCACGTCAATTGCGCCGAAGTCGGCATTGACGATTAATCTTCCACCAGATGCGACAGGAAGGACCTCGGTTATGTCTTCCAACATGCTCTCGGTTAAGAATTCTGGCACCGCCTTTCGAATCAAGTCCCCGAAAGGCTTATCTGCAACTTCTTCCGTTAGATTTTCCATGAACCTGCTTCCGAAAAAGCTGGTGAACCACCCCTTGAAATCCGTAGTGGTGTCTAATTCATCGTTGAGGTATGCAGCGAGTTGATGGCAGGCTATCCCAATTTGACTAAAAGATGCTTCAGCATGGAGTTCATCAAAAAGTCCATCAGCCACAGCATTCATGTCGCTCAGACGCTTGAGGACGTTATTGAATTGGGACACACATCGCTTTTCACCACCACTGAAGGTACCTGTTAGTACTGCGTCCTCTACGATCTTTGCGGTATGCTCGAGCATGTGAAAGAGCGCCTTGAGTTCGTTGGGTCTTGGCTGTTCCATAATTTTCACCTATAGACATAGCACTCCTACGGAGTGCGGAAAAGGTTTGAAAAACCCTGTTTTGTTAGTCAGCAATTCGGGACGAGATTGTTATATGTCTGCCCCGTAACCACGTTTTTCTAACAGTGATTTAAGTAGGTCTTTGGCTTTGTGCAGTCGCCACTTCACAGTTGTCAGCGGAAGAGATAAGAATTCAGCGATCCGCTTTTGAGGCATCTCTGCCCAATAGTAGAGTTCAATAACGACCTGATAATCGTCAGGCAGGTCTTGTATAGCATCTCGAATCCCCTGCTGTGTTAGTTCCTGTTCGACAATGTGAGCCGGATCTGATTTTGATGTATCTGCGTACCTATTTAAGTGGACTTCCACATCCTCCTCCGGCTGATAGCGACTGATATTTTTGTGGTAACGTAAGGCACGGTTTCGGGTGATCGAGTGGAGCCACGCCCCAAATCGGTTCAGATCCGTGAGTTGTGGGAGTGCTTCAAAAGATCGCAGGAAGGCATCCTGCACGACATCTTCGGCATCGGCATGATTTCGGACAATTTGCTGTGCAACTGTCAACATAGCGCGTCGGTAACGGTTCACCAGTACATCAAACGCCTGCGTATTACCTGCAAGCGCCGCGACGACTAACTCGGCATCACTTGCGTCAGTTAATTCTTGACTTTGCAATATCGGCTCACAAACTTCCGCTATAGACATGACAACACTCCCTTCTTGCTTATTTAGAGACGTGTGACACGAAAAGGATAGTAAAAAGTGCATTTTTTCGTAAAAATGCACAACTACAAGAAAGGATAGTGAGGGGATCCAGCCGCTGTCCCCAGTTTGAACAAATTATGGGTGCAGCGGCTTTCTTTCGAGGTGCTATGAAGTGGGTCTATAGAGCATGACTAAGCAGCCACCGAGCGCGGCGAGTAAGATGCCTGCCACAAATTGCCATCGGACCGCACCCCAACCGCCTGCGGGTGGATGCGATAGCGTTGCGACGATGGCGTTTACAATAGGGGCGCCCGCAAAGACGATGGACATCACGACGGCAGGTCTACCACCGGCACCAAAAGCGAGTAGGACCCCAAATGCACCAATAGCACCAACGAGCCCTGCTACAAACGACCATGAAACGCCCTTGCCTGTAAATTGCCAGTCAGATCCATTAAGGATGAGCATCAAGGCAGAGCCGATGACTGCTGCGAGCAGGTAGGCAAGCCCCACAAAGAGGAACGCTTTGTAGCGACCATGCACCGGATCCGCCATAGCGACCTGTCCTTGATGTAAAAAGACGCCGTAAAGGCCCCATGAAGAGACGGTCATGAAAACAAAAATCAACCATGTTTTAGCCATAATTTCTTCCTCTCCAATTTTTTGGCAAGTCCGCTTCCAAAGCGCACCCATCGTTGAAACATTAAATATAGTTTTGAAACACCTGCAAGAGTTGTTCTGCTACGATTTCATCGTTAAATTTCTGATGCACATTAACTTGTCCGGTTTTTCCGAGATGTTCGCGTCGCTCGACATTGTTGATGAGTTCCATGATACCTACTGCGAGTGCTTCAGCCGATTCGGGTTCAACAAGAATTCCGCCCTCAGTGGCGCGCATCATCTCTGGAAATGTGCCGTGCCGAGGTTGGACAACTGGGACCCCGTTGGCGAGTGCCTCTATGATAGACAATCCTTTGGACTCACGGTAAATAGTGGGAACGGAAAAGACGTGCAAACGGTTGAGAAAATCAATCTTTTGGGTGCGCGTCACCTCGCCATGATGTACAAAACTGTCTGACAAGCCCCACGCCTGAACCTGGCTCACGAGTTCCTCCAGATAGGGTTCATCTTTCTTCCCAAGGTACCCAGCGACATGCAGTTGAACGTTATTAGCCCCGACCGCTTCTGTCAGTATCCGAAAAGCATCTACCAAGATATGCAGTCCTTTTTCTGGGCAGATGCGCGCCAAATATCCAATAATAAAGGGCGGCGGCTCAGATTTTTCGACAGGCATGCCGTGTCCATCCATGTTTAATCCGAGCGGCACTACGTCAATCTTATCGACAGGCAGTTTAAGATATGCGTCCGCCATAAATTGTGCGTAGTAGCGACAAGGTGCTACAAAGCCGTCTGCCTCAGCAGCACGCTCTCGGAGGAGATTTAAAGCTTCCGTTTTGTAGGGTTCAATGAGATATTGCAGAAAGATGTCTTCGCCTTGGAGGGCACAGATAACCGGAACATCCAATGCCTTCTTAATCTCTCTGGCGAATCCTACCAGCATGGAATTGGTGAGATAGACGATATCAGGTCTATTCTCCTCGGCGAGCCATTTGACTAATTTTGTTAATTCCTTCTTCTGATGTCCTTGTTCAGCCTGGAGCATAGATACTGTGAGTTGTCCAAGGTCTTGCGCGTCTGTTGAACTGCTGAATCTCGCCAATCCGTTCAACAGTGTTGGACTGTCAAGTAGCCTGTCAAATGACCATGGGGTGTGTCGAAAAATTGAAAGTTTCTGTTGCAGATAGACGTTAACGCCTCCGAAAAAGACTCGGTCCATACTCACATTAGCCTCATCTGTCCGGGTAGGAGTGTAGGTAGGAATGAGCGCGACATTATGCCCTTGTTTCTTCAGAACGGTGGCTATTGTGTTGTCGTGTATACAGGTTCCGCAGTACATTCCAGCAGCACCTGCAGTAATGTAAGCAACTTTCATGTTTAATAGGGTGCTTAGGTTTCAGAGATATAGTATTAGTGTATCAGATTCCGGGAAAAAAATCATGTGTATTTTGGAGTGGCGGTTGGCAATTGGCGGTTAGCGGTCAATGGTTGGACAAGTAAGTTGTAGAGGGAAGATTAGCGAGGTGTTTTTGCGAATCAACACGGAATGCACGTGTGGCATTCCGTGGGGTGTTTCCCCAAGGAAACCTCGCATACCTCAATATACATAGGATAAAGAAATTTGCATTTTGGCTCTAATTGTGGTATTATTAACACTTAGGTTTAAGAACAAGAAGAGAGGAGGCTTACATAATGTCACGTATCTGTACGGTCTGCGGCAAACGCCCGATAACAGGACACCAGATCAGTAAATCCATTCGACACACAAAGCGGCGTTGGATGCCGAATCTCCAACGGGTTCGAGTTCAAACCGAGGAAGGGACGAAGCGAATCCGGGTCTGCGCCAAATGTATACGGAGCGGGAAAGTCGCTAAAGTTATATCAAAAATGCCTGCGGCTTAATAAAGAATAGACTATTTAGTTTTCGACTTTTTAGCCACTTTGGTTGGAAGTCGCGACCGGGAGATCGCTCCTACAGCAAAACGAAACTCGCTGAAGTGGATTTAGAACTTGCGCATAACGCGTTCTACACCCTTTAAACGACGAATCGCTTGCATGACTTTCTCCAGCTGCTCCGCACCCGTCACATCTATTGTGAGATAATCGGAGGCTGTAGCGTCAAGACGTTCTGTAGAAGGTTGGAAAGTTCCGGAGCGGATGTTTACTTTGTACTTTGCAATAGCAGTGGTAATAGCACCCAGCATGCCAGGGCGGTCACTGCACTCAACGAAGATTTTAACAGGGTAGATGTCAGGCGGGTGGTCTCCGTTTTCGGAAGGAGATTTTTCGAGCCAATTAACAGATAAGAGTCTTTCTGGTTCATCAAGGATGCGGATACAGCCTGTCCTATGTACAGAAACCCCGCGTCCCCGAGTAAGGTAACCGACGACCTGATCACCCGGTATCGGATTACAGCACTTCATGATCCGCATCATGCCCAAATCGATGTCATTTTCAAGTTGGATGGCTGGGGTTGATGCGGTTTTTTGCGTGCGTTCTACCTCTTCCGCAGCCTCGACTTCATGTTTCGACACCTCAGGTTTCAATAAGTTAACGACTTGGGTAGCGGATTCGTTCCCATTGCCGATCCGGACGAAAAGCTCATCAAGATTTTTGAGTTTGAGCTGCTTAGCGATGTCCAGTAGCTTCGGAGAATTGAGATAATCACGCGCGTTAAGATAGGAGACGCGCAACTCTGCTGTGAGAAATTTCTTGCCCAACTCCAGCGCATCAGCCATATCTTTTTCGCGAAACCAATGTTTTATTTTACTCCGTGCTGTGGCGGTCTTGACATAAGGGAGCCAACTCCGACTCGGTTTGCCATTTACTTGGGTCCGAATCTGAACTTGGTCTCCGCTTTGAAGCACGCGCCGAATCGGTGCGATCCCCCCATTTACCTCTGCGCCGACGCATGTATGTCCGACATCGGTGTGGATTTTATAGGCAAAGTCAATCACAGTCGCGCCAGCAGGTAGCGTAAACAGATCGCCCTTGGGAGAGAAAATGTAGACCTCATCTTGGAAGAGTTCCAGTTTCATTGATGCTATGAACTGATGCGGACTATCTTGGGTCTCTTGTATGTCTTCGAGTATCTGCTTGTAACTCGCGAAAATAGAGCGTCCCTGTTTACTTGTCGGCAGCCCTTCCTTATAACTCCAATGTGCAGCAATGCCGTCTTCAGCCACTTTATGCATCTGGTAAGAGCGAATCTGTATTTCAACAGGCTTTCCATCATCAAGGATCGTGGTATGGAGTGATTGATAGCCGTTTTTCTTGGGTTGACCGATCCAATCTCGCAGCCTGTCCGGATGGTAATTCCATTTGTAATGGAGTGCACCAAGAGCGGTATAGCAGTCTGCGTCGCTTTTGACGAGAATCCGAAGACCGACGAGGTCCCGAATTTCGCTGAAGGGTGTCCCTTTTTGTTGCATCTTCTGGTAGATGCTGTAGATATGCTTTGTCCTACCGTCGACATCGGCAAAAATGTTGCGTTTTTCGAGTTCCTGGCGGATCTGCTTCACCATCTTATCACAATATGCCTCTCGCTCAGTCAGTTTCTGATTCAGGAGCTGGGCAATTTTTCGGTATTCGATTGGATAGAGATGCTTGAACGCCAAGTCTTCAAGACGGCTCATAATACGCCAGATTCCCAGGCGGTGTGCAATGGGTGCATAAATCTCTAAGGTCTCTTTCGCAATTCGTTGGCATTTCTCGCTGGAAAGGAACCTCAGCGTCTCCATGTTATGAAGCCGATCTGCGAGCTTAATGAGGATTACCCGCATATCTTCCGCTGTTGCTAAGAGGAGTTTTCGGTAGGTTTCTGCTTGGCGCTGCCGATGGACACGGTCTTCAACGGTGTTTGTCGTGGCGGGTGTGGGTGTAGAGACACTGAGCTTATACTGTCCGATCTTTGTGACACCCTCAACGAGATTGGCGATGTTGGCGCCGAACCGGACCTGCATCTCTTCGCGCGTAACACCTGTATCTTCAAGGACATCGTGCATGAGTCCTGCGCAGATCGTGTGCGTATCTAACCGCAGCTCGGCAAGTATCTCAGCAGTTTTGACGCAGTGCGTAAAATAGGGTTGCCCGGATTTCCGGCGTTGCCCCTTATGCGCATTTCGTGCGAAGCGGTAGCATCGCTCTAAGAGCTCAACTTCCGCATCTGGATTATACGATTGAATCTGGCTTATCAGCGATTTGAGACTCATTTTCTATCCGCTCCCACATAGATTCGATGTTTTCCCTTAACTGAAATTTAATAAAAGAGGGACTCGTCCGTTTAGTCCACTCGCCTTTCAGATATGTCGGCGAATGGGACAATTCACTTTTCTGAGCGGGTAAGAGCTCGACGCGTTTGCATCCTGGTTCCCCATGCCTTGCGATGCACTGCAATTCTTCAAAAATAGTGAACCCAGTCCGAACAGTTAGCGGTGCTCCGAGCCTGCCATCCAGCATCTCTATCTCCGGGGATCCTGCTGCGCCATTGGATTGGACAATCATTCGCATGGCACCGTATAAGTGCCGTAATTCATTCTCTGTTGGATATTTTTGAGCAATCCAATTGCGTATATGCTTCTCGTCTTGGTCGCTATAGAGGAAATACAGATAAGAGGTTTCCTCAGAGGCAAAAGCCGGTTTGCAGCGTTTAAAGAACTCATCGAAACTCGGTGTTAGATGGCAGAAGACGAAATGTGTGACAAACGGAAAACCTTCAAGGAGCGAAAAGGTGCTACTTGAGGCGATTGCCCGAAGTTCTCCACTTTTTAATTGCTCCAAGAGTGCTGCTTCCTCTGCCTCGGATGTTGTTTCATCGTGCCGTGCGATGCCTTCAATGCTCTCCGGTAAAAGTTTTGTGAGCAGAATATCTAACATCTCAGTATCCTGTACATAAATTATACAGGATTCTTCGTTCGCGAGCAAGTTTAAAAGCGTATCTCTTTTATCCATGTTACGTTTGTCAACAAGTTTTACAGAGGATCGGACACCACGTCCGGGAAATATATCCCATTTCATGTCTCTACCCTCGGAACGCACCTGCCAATCTTTGAGCATGAGTTGAACGGATTGCCGCCCCTGCCACTCGTTGATTTGGGGCGAAAAAGCGATATCAAGGGAGACATCGGATTTATTGACTGTGACGAGTTTCTCAGCTGCGCCCCATTCAATGGCACATAACTTTAGCATACCATCGCTAACATACATGCGGAGATGGTTTTTCTCTTTCCCTATTGCCGTAGGTGTACCGTTAACAACTTTGACGCGTCGGATACCAAAACAAGGAGACGGGTTGTCCTTTCCGACAGGTTCAAATTGTTCGAGTTCCTTTAGGGTATCTAACGTTAAAAGCGAGAGATGTGTTTCACACTCAAGGTCCAACTTAGGTTGCAGCGCCTCCTCTGTCAGATGTTCGCAAGCGAAGCGGTTGAAAGCCACTTTAAATGCGGAGATATTTTCGGTTTTGATGGTCAGTCCTGCTGCAGCGGCGTGCCCACCATGTCTTACCAGCAATTCCGTGCAGGCGACGAGACTATCGGAGAGGCTCATTCCGTCTATGCAACGCCCGGACCCTGTTGCTTCATCGCCATTGATTGAAAGGACGAAGACCGGCTTGTGGTAGATTTGCATCAAACGGGCGGCGACGATGCCGACCACGCCTTGTGCCTTTTCCTCCCATTTATCACTCGCGACAACAATTCCTATGGTGTCATCGTCTACTTCTCTTTCAATAATCTCCAGTGCTTCGTTTTGGATCCGTCTCTCCACATCTTGTCGCTGCTGATTTGCTTGATTGAGTTGGGAGGCAATCTGGGTTGCGATGTGATCGGAATCGGTAATGAGCAGCTCAACCACTTTGCGTGCGGTATCCATCCGTCCAGCCGCATTGATACGGGGTCCCAATCTAAAAGAGAGCGCGGTTCCGTCAAGGGGTGTGTCAATTCCGTGTCCGGCGGCTTCGCATAAAGCGTGGATTCCGGGACGTTCGCGCTTGTTAAGCCCCGCCAATCCCAAGCGGCTCAAAATGCGATTCTCACTCGTTAGTGAGGCAATGTCCACGACGGTGCCTAATGCTACAAGGTCAAGCAAGGATTCCAGAAACGGTCTATCATCTATCAGCCCCTGTGCCAATTTGAATGCCAGACCGACCCCAGCGAGTTCCTCACAAGGATATTGATTTCCAGGGATCTTAGGAGAAATCAGGGCATAAGCTCGTGGCTGTTCCTTCTCTGGTTGGTGGTGGTCAGTAACAATGACATCCATGTCGAGTTGATTGGCTAACGCAACCTCTTCAACCGAAGTGATGCCGCAATCCACAGTAATTAGCAATTTTGCGCGGTTTTCTTGGTGGATTTTTTTTACGGTATCTTTACTCAACCCGTAGCCTTCTCCATACCGATTTGGGATATAGTAATCGACGGGAACATCCATCTGTCGGAAGGTATTGATAAGTAGTGCAGTGGCAGTCGTGCCGTCAGTATCATAATCTCCATAGATACAGATTTTCTCGCCTCGCGAGATCGCTCTCTGTATTCGTTCGATGGCTTTGTCCATATCGGCTAATTCAAATGGGGAGTGGAGTTGCTCAAAAGTTGGATAGAGATAGGTTCGCGCTTCGGTAGCAGTCTTTATCCCGCGATTGGTAAGCATCTGGGCAGTAAATACAGAAATACCGAGTTCTGATGCCAATGCCAAACTTTTATCAAAATCTGAATTTGGGAACTGCCACTTTTTGCGGGAGGGTTTTCTCATGATGCGCCCTTTGTCGTTAGGATAGGAAATGTGCACTTTGCGACGAGGCGATGAGATTGCGAACAACGCTTTCTCATCTTTTGATATATTAACACAAAAATTCGCGTTTGTCAAATTGAAATTCGCGACCGGTAAGTGGCTGGCACAGATGGCAATCAATTGTCAGTTATCAGTAGCGAGCAGTCGGCTTTTAGTTGTCGAAAAGGGTTGTGATCTTGAGATTGCCCCTACAACGGAATTGCCTTTGATTTAAAATATAATTTGACAAAATAAATCACTTGTGGTATTATTTATACTATCCTAATTATAACTCAACAGACAGTGGATTTTGGAGAAACTTGTAAACCAAAACTAACGCTAAAAAAAACTGGCGAAACTTTTAAAAAAGTGCCATACATGACGATGTCTTTTGTTGTAATGCCTTCATCAAATAGGGAACTGTCTCGCCCGTCAAGTGAAGTTGCCCCTATGCGATATGTAGGCTCTTATTGTAAATCAAGCGGAAAGGAGTTTTTTTCGCATGACGTATGTAATTTGTGAACCGTGTATTGAAGTTAAAGACAGTGCGTGCGTTGATGTGTGTCCAGTGGACTGTATTCATCCCCTACCGGATGCTGATGAGTACGAAGATGTCGATCAGCTCTACATCGACCCGGAAGAGTGCATCGACTGTGGTGTATGCGAACCTGAATGTCCCGTCGAAGCTATCTTTATGGAAGAAGATGTCCCTGATGAATGGGAAGAGTTCATAGATATTAATGCTGAATATTTTGAATAATAAATAGTTAGCGCAATCCTTGGACTGCGACACCTTGAACGGTTGTCGATTTGTGAGCCTATTTGGTAATGCAAACCGGCAACCGTGTTTTTTGTCGTAACCTGTTTGACCGATCATGCAAAAATTTCGACCTACCCACATTAAAAGAGCCGATACAAGTTTGGAGATTCAGTGGAAGGATTCACACCAGAGCAAGTTGTCCTATCGCCTCCTCCGTCAAAGGTGCCCATGTGCACGGTGCGACGCAACACGTTCAGGAAAAAACGCTTTCCATATCTTACCCTCCGATGACTTTTTCGAGAACCTGAATCTTGTGGACATTCAGCAGGTAGGACGCTATGCCGTGCGGTTGGTTTGGAGTGATGGGCATCGCACTGGAATTTATACGTTCCAGTTTTTGCGCGAGTTAAGCGAAAATACATTGGTATAGTGAATCTTATTCAGACAGCAACCGACGGACAAGATAGCAGTTCGGCGTTTTCTTCTCAGCACCCAATTCGCTGCTAAGCCCCTTACACTCATTCCAATAACGCGTGTAATTGAGCGGACGGTATCGGCTGCGTTGTCCAATAAAGGTTTTATGACAACAGGCTAATTCATTGCCGTTATGAATCGGATATCCCCAGACTCGGCAGATGACTGGACGGTGTTCGTAAACGGCACAGACACCCCCAATTAACATAGGACACTCACCCTCAACCGTGCCCTTTATCACTCCGATTGCTTTCATGCCAGCATCGGGTATAATATTTTCAGCATCGTAGCCGTGCGCTGCCAATTTTTTGATGGTTTGCTCGGCTTTCTGGCGGATGTGTATGCGAAGCTGCACGGGGAGCATTTCTAATCCGACTTTCAGGTGGCGCGCTTCAACCTCACTTATCGCCATCGTCGCAGTATTTCGGCAGCAGGAAAAGCAGTCAGATGGGCACGGGACTCCTCCAGATTCCTCGCGTAAACGTTGGACATCGCGCTGAATCTCATCGAGGAGATCGTGATAGGCTTGCATAGCAGTACCTAATCCAAGGAAAGCGTGTAGACAGCGTGCCGGAAGATAACGACCTTTGCACCATTTGCTAAAATGAGCTTAATCTCATAAGGACTCACCCAATCTATAATCCCGCGAAAGATTTCACCTTCTCGGAGGGTAACCTGAATCGGCGATTTATTTTTTCGGGCGTCTTGGACTGCCTCGGTATCAATCTCATAGGCTTGGGCATCGGAGGTTGATTGCGTCAGCTGCTGTGCTTTGACTTCTTCGTCAATGTCAATAGCTGCCTGAACTCTTTCGGCATCAACATCTTTATAACAATATTTAACATCCGTTTTAGGAATGTGCTGCTCTTTTCCATTACTATTGAGTGTCAAACGAGAGAGCGTCATTTCAAGGACAGTCGCCGGAAGTTGTACATCGTCGTACAATGCGAAAAACATTGGTGTTTCAAAATTAATCTGCTTAAGGATGTAGAGGTCACCGAAGCTGAGTTGCTTTGAAGTCTGTTCTTTCACATCCTCATCACCAAAGTCTTTTGCTGGCGTGGGCTGACTACGTGGTCTCACTGTCGATTTTGAAGATGTCAAAGATGTGTCTCGATCGCGGCGACTGCGAATCGGTTTTGGTCCGGACGCTTGGTCATCAAAGGCGGAGGTGCCCTCATTACCGAACAACTGACCTTGATTCTGTCCCGGGAAACCTGCGTAACCGCGCGGAATGATGGCTTTTCCCTGTCGGAGCCATCTGCGTTCGGTCGGAGTCAACAAAACTTCAACATTTTGGGCAACCAGCCCTTTTTCGCCTTCAACAATGTTGTATTTCACCCGCTGCCCGACGCGGAGTTCCTCATATTCGGGTTGTTTAATTGCAGAACTGTGTAAGAAGACATCAGCATCACTGCTATCTTGCGCGATAAATCCGAAGCCTTTATCGAAATTGTAGTACTTAATCCGTCCTGTAGGCATTATATGCTCCTGCGGTCTTGTCTCTTTTCAGAAAGATGACACTAACCATTCACGTTCCTACGCGAGCATTTGTCTTTTATGGAGGCAGCTTGCCATGAGCCTCCCGGCATTTACTGTTTTTCTTGACAGAATAAACCTGCTATCTTATAATAGGATAACCTTGCTTCTCTGTAACAGGTTTCGCCACCAGATGCAGAACCCACAAATTATGCCTTGCGGTACGCAAAGCAGAGGCGAATCGCTAAAACATTATATAGTAAAACACATTTCAACATATTTGTCAAGTATAGGACTGTGGATATTTGGGTTATTTAGTTCTCGGTTTTCAGTTGTCAGTTTTTTATAGATCACCACAGTCTTATCTATACTTGCTTTATGTGTATGTATACTTTTTACGAGATATGGCGTGAAAAGTTACGCATTATTTCGTAAAAATGCTAACATCCGTCTTCCCAAACCATACTTAGAGGCAAAAACTAAAGCGTCCTATATGGATACTGCGTTTTTAGTCTCTAATTTTTTAGGAGGTCCCACATGGCAACTGATTTGACACATCACATTCAATCTATCCGCCTCGTTGATACACACGAGCACATGCGGCGTGAAAACGATTGGGTCGAGAATGGACCTGATATCCTCCAAGATTTGTTCGGGAACTATGTGCCTGCTGACTTAGTAACAGCCGGCGCATCCCCAGAAGCGATGCGTAACCTGATGGACGCTTCCCAAGATATTGCATCACGATTTGAAGGTATCCGAGACGCATGGGAAGCAACACAGTTTACTGGATATGGCGAAGCTGTCAGCCTTATCGCAAAACACATCTATGGACTCGACGAACTGACAGGCGATGGACTCGCAGGTGCCGATCACCTCAAGACGCTTCGCACGCCCGGCAAACGTTATCACATTTTACACGACATCGCGAATCTCGACCATATTCAAACAGATGATTTCAGTTGGCAGTGTACCCCAGATACCTCTGGTCTTGATTTTTTCCTTTATGATCTCTCGTGGGCAACATTTTGTAACGGTCAAGTAGACCCAAGCACTATTCACGCCGAGACAGGCGTTGAAGTCAGTGATCTTGCCTCTCTAAAACGCGGGATGGAGGCGATTTTTGCTAAACATGCACCTTGCGCCATTGCTGTAAAATCGCAACATGCTTACAATCGTACGCTCAACTGGATCGAACGGAGTGATGCCGAGGCTTCCGCCGCACTCAATGCCGTGCTAACAAAGCCTACCGAAGAAATCGATGAAGCAACGCGCCTGTGTCTGGGTGATTGGTGCTGGGCACGCGGTGTTGAACTCACAATTGAACACAATCTCCCCTTCAAAATTCACACGGGTTACTATGCAGGAAATGACCGGATGCCGGTTCGACGTATTCCAGCAGGGAATATGTGTGCCTTGTTCGCGCAGTATCTCGATGCAAAGTTTGTCCTGATGCATATCGCTTACCCCTACAACGACGAATTGGTGGCACTCGCCAAGCACTATCGAAACATTTGGGTAGATTTCTGTTGGGCGTGGAGCATCGATCCGTACAGTTCACGTGATTTCCTCCGCCGGTGCATCCATGCGGTGCCATCGAATAAACTGTTCGCCTTCGGCGGTGACACAGGCTGGCCAACGAGTGCGATGGCATACGCAATTCAAGCAAGGAACGAAATCCGCCGTGCCCTTGAAGCCGAAATTGCAGACGGTTATCTCACTGAGAAACAGGCAATGGAATTTGCGACTCGGATTATGAATACCAATCAGTACACCTGCTTCGATATTGAAGGCACCCGTGCAAGTATTGCGAAAGCAGCGTGATACATCAGGGATGTATGCAGTCTACGCGTCCTGGAAAGCCTGCAAACTCGCTGTATAAGGTGGGCGCGCTACACCTTTTTCGGTAATGATCGCCGTGACCAGTGCTGCAGGTGTGACATCAAATGCCGGACTATAGACCTTCACGCCTTTAGGTGCGGTTACTTTTCCGAATCCCTCCGTTACCTCTTCTGCTGACCGCTGTTCGATAGGAATCTCCGCGCCTGTTTCAAGGGCGTAGTCCAATGTTGAAGTCGGTGCGGCGACATAAAAGGGAATGTCATGTGCATCAGCGAGGACAGCGACATTGTAAGTGCCAATCTTATTTGCGGTATCACCGTTGGCGGCAATCCGATCGGCGCCAACAATAACACACTGGATTTTGCCCTCTTTCATAACTTGCGCTGCCATATTGTCACAGATAAGGGTCACATCTATTCCGGCTTGCATCAACTCCCAAGTGGTGAGACGTGCGCCTTGTAAGAGGGGCCGCGTTTCATCTGCGTAAACCTGTATCTGCTTACCGGCTTCGTGTGCGCTGAACATCACAGCCAAAGCGGTTCCATAATCAGAGGTTGCCAATCCGCCAGCGTTACAGTGCGTGAGAATAGTATCATTCTCATTTAGCAATGCCATTCCGTGTTGCCCGATGGCGCGACACATCGCCTTATCCTCAGCGATAATCTCCGAAGCCTCTGCGAGTAGTACTTCTTTGAGTTCGGAAACCTGCAGGTGCTGGTTCTCTTGTGCCGTTCGTGTTATCCTATCCAACGCCCAAAAGAGATTAACGGCTGTCGGTCGCGAGGTTGCCAAGTAGTCGGTAGCGGATTTGAGTTCGGCAGCAAAAGCGTCGTAGGTCTTCGCAGTGGAATTCCAAATCCCCAGCACGGCTCCCAAAGCACCTGCGATGCCGATCGCGGGTGCTCCCCGCACACGCAGCGACTTAATGGCTTCCCAGATTGAGGGGAGGTCATCACAATAAATTTGTTTGAATTCGTTGGGCAACAGCGTCTGATCAATCAACTGGATCCTGCCATCCGCCCACTCAATTGTTGAAACTGCCATTTTTTGGTAGCGTATCCTCCTGTGAAAAAACGAAGCATCTCGGAAAACAATGAGACGAAAGGTTAAAATTAACATCAGCCACAAACTATGGTAGATTTTAGAATTACTTAGACACTCTACAACGGTGCGGAATGTAAAGCAAAGATAAATTATGCTCTATAGCATAATTTGGAAACCGCGCCTACCAGGTTGGGGTTTTGCTTCAATCCATATCCATAGATGTGTCAACATATTCATGTAATCCACCATAAATGAAGATTAATTTATGAGAGATAATAATATTTACCATGTGTCAGTGGGATTGAAACTGACATTAGGTTTCTAATTTAAATGGGGCATGTTAGATGCCCAAGCTCGTTAGTCAATCGTAGATTCTCGGCGTAATCAACGGGACAGTCAATGACCGAGGGGACCTTCTGCGTGAACGCATCATTCAGTATAGGAACAAGTTCGTCGCTACCTTCGACTTTATAGCCCTTGGCGCCGAAAGCTTCAGCATAGGTGACAAAATCAGGGTTCGTAAAATCGATGTGTGCGGGTCTACCAAAACCGTTCATCTGTTTCCACTCAATAAGCCCATAAGCTTCATCATTGAAGATAAGCGTGACAAATGGAACCCCGACTCGCACGGCGGTTTCGAGTTCCTGAGAGTTCATAAGGAATCCGCCATCACCACAGACAGCCAAACATTTGCGTTCGGGATAGGTCAGTTTGGCAGCGATAGCCCCTGGTACGGCAATGCCCATTGCGGCAAATCCGTTGGAGATGATGCAAGTATTTGGCTGGTAGCAGGGATACATCCGCGCAATCCACATTTTGTGTGCGCCAACATCAGAAATAAGGATATCATCTTCAGCAAGTACAGAACGGACATCGCTCAAGATTTTTTGTGGTTTCATCGGAAATGCCGTGTCATCGCGGTGTTCATCGAGTTGATCGAGTATGATTTTCCGCAAAGTATTTGAGGCATACTCTGAATCTTTAGGGTAAATTTCTTGCGCCATCAAATGTTTAAGACTCTGTCGAATGTTCCCCACCATTTCGACATCAGTGACATACGCAGCATCACTTTCACTCGGTTCTGTGTCAATATGAACGAGCTTCTTGTCGCGGTTCGGGTTCCAGAGACTCGGATGGTATTCGACAATATCATAGCCGATGGCGATGACGAGGTCCGCGCGGTCAAACCCACAAGAAACGAAATCATTCGCTTGCAATCCAACACTGAGCAAAGAGAGTCGATGAGTCCACGGGATGCTTCCTTTGCCCATAAAGGTGTGGGCAACTGGGATATTTGTCATTTCCGCGAATTGGGTCAGCATTCGAGAGGCACCTTGTCGGACGACACCATTCCCTGCGAGGATAATAGGGTGTTTCGCGTCGTTAATGAGTTGCGCAGCACGTTGCAGACAAGAGACAACAGGCTCTGCTTCGCTCGGAAAGTCGTGCGGGACAGGTGCGGCGTCAATCTGCATCTTTGCTACGTCCTCAGGAAAATCGATATGGGTAGCTCCGGGTTTTTCCCCTGTTGCAGTTTTGAAGGCTTTGCTAATGGATTCGGGGATGATTTCGGGTAGGTGGATGAGGGTGTTCCATTTCGTCATCGGTTTGAAGACAGAAACGACATCCATGTATTGGTGTGACTCTTTGTGCATCCTGTCGAGACTCGCTTGACCGGTAATAGCGACGAGAGGTGCTCTATCCATATTGGCATCAGCGACTCCCGTGACGAGGTTCATGGCTCCGGGACCGAGGGTAGCAAGGCAGACACCAGCACGACCAGTCAAGCGACCATAGACATCCGCCATGAAGGCGGCCCCGCGTTCATCACGCGTTTGAATAAATTGAATCTTTGATTCCAATAAGGCATCCATCAAATCCAAGTTTTCTTCACCGGGTATTCCAAAAATGTAGTCAACGTTTTCATTTTCAAGGCATTTAACCGTGAGTTCTGATGCTTTCATGAGTGTATTTCCTTATGTTTATTAACAACAAATGATGAATCCTAAGTCAGTTACTGGAATGTCTTAACGCTAAACTTAGTGATATTGATGACCCTCAGGATAAAAAATTTGTTTTTTCTTCACGAATTCCATACCATTAACAGTATAGCACACTCCATCCAAAAATACAATTTAGGTACATGCTGCGCATAGGACTATTTATGGTGAAACGAAATTTTATCTATCTATATATTCTCCTGTTGTTTACATACGGACAAATCGTTTATGCCCAAAGTCCCTCGGGCAGTTTTTCTCGTATCACTCACACCCCTGGCGAATTGATTGTGCGTCTACATCCAGATGTTTCTGCTACAGAACTTGACCAGTTGAATCAACAACTCGGTGCGGTATCCGTTTCCCCCATCTTCTCACCTGCTACGCCTGCCGGACAACATCCAAAACTTCGGAATATCTATCTTATACGGTTTCCAGTGGCACGGGCATTAGAATCGCTGCAGCGACGGTATGCGCGGCATCCTGCGATTGCAGCGGTCGAGTTAAACCGTCTCAGCCAACCCTGTGCAGAAACAGTCCCAAACGATCCGAGTTATGGCGAACAGTGGAATCTGAGGTTGATAAATATGCCAGAAACGTGGGGTATTACACAAGGAAATCCACACGTAACGGTGGCTGTTGTCGATAGCGGTATAGCGACTCGGCATCCTGAATTTCGCTCGCAGCTGTGGCGAAATAGTGGTGAAATTTTGAACAACGGCATTGATGATGACGGAAACGGTTACATCGACGATATCAACGGTTGGGATTTTAGCGATGCTCCGACGCTACCGGGTAGTGGCGATTGGACGGTGCGAGACAATGCACCTGAAGATGAAACGGGACACGGCACACATGTCTCCGGTATTATTGCTGCGGAAGCGAACAACGGGGTTGGAATCGCTGGGATTGCCTGGAAGTGTCGTCTTATGCCGTTGAGAGCTGGTTTCAAATATGGCGGGGGTGAGTATCTCCAGAACGACGACCTTGCTGCGGCGATTGTTTACGCAGCGGATAACGGCGCACAAGTGATTAATATGAGTTGGGGAGACACGGTAAACGCTTTCATCATAAAAAACGCCTTAGCATACGCCTATGCTCGCGGCTGCGTGTTGGTCGGTGCAGCCGGAAACTCAGGTGTCCGCGGGTCTTACTATCCTGCCGCTCTTAAGACAGTTATTTCTGTTGCTGGACTTGGACGAGATAAGCAGTTATATAGCGATTCTAATTTTGGGGCGACTATTGATATTGCTGCACCCGGCGAGGAAATTCTGAGTACAGATATTAATGGAAGGTATCAAAATAGATCTGGCACATCAATGGCAGCGGCGCATGTCTCTGGCGCTGCAGGTTTGGTAATCGCGGCGAACCCAGCGTATACCAACACAAAAGTTCAGGAAACCCTTATCGCCACTGCGGACCCTCTTTTTATTAACGCTCTCGTCGGGGCTGGCTCACTTGATGCATACGCCGCACTTAGTGCATCAACAGAGATCATTGCACAGATCGATGCCCACCAGATGTCTCCTCAAGCAATGGAGCCTAATAATATCAGCAATATCGAGATTTTCGGCAGTGCTGGAGGGTCCGGGTTTACTGCGTACTGGCTGGAATATGGGGTTGGGGAAACTCCAAAGCTATGGTTTCCGTTAGGACCTGTGCAGACACAACCGAAGTCCAACGTCTGCTTGTACAAGTGGGACACTTCCGATTTAGCGGAGAACCGATATACACTGAGGCTCAATGTCAAAACAGAAAGTGACGAAATCAAGAGAGATAGAGTCGTAGTTGACGTGAGTCACACAGCACCCCTTATTTCGAGACATGCATCACAGAAATGGCTTGCTGGAAACAGAATTGATTCGGTCGTTATGTGGCAGACTGACGAGGTATCTATCGGTAAGGTAGAGATCCTTGATGCAGTCGGAAACGTTAGCAGGACTGCATACTCGGACTCAGAGAACTTATTCCATATTGTGAATATGTCCGATTTAGGCGTACCGGTGGGAAGATACCTGTACCGACTGTCGGTAGAAGATAGTGCAGGTTTTCTACGAATTGATGACAACAACGGTGCGTTGTATGAAATCAATACACAAGATGCCCCGATTTATCCGTTACATCTCTCGCAAATCGCGTCTGCTGAACAAGGGTTGCATGCCATCGTCACGCCAGTGGATATGAACAGAAATGGGAAATTAGAGCTTATCGCTGCTGATATGGACACCGGTCTGGCGCAGATTTTTGAGACACAGGATAACGGCAAATTCAAAGTAATCTTTTCGTTTGCTGAATCGCTATGGCCGCAGGCGATATCAGATACCGATGGCGACGGACTGATAGAGGTATTGTGCAACGCTTTAGATGTAATACTTCTTCTGGAGCAGCCTGCACACGGCGAGTTTCCGACAGAACGCATCTGGGAAGCACAAGGCAACTGGAGCCGCACAATCATAGATGCGGATGCAGATGGGAGAGATGAAATCTTCGCGCGTGATGATGTTACCGACGCTATCTTTGTATACGAGGCAAGTGGAGATAACAACCACCACAATGTGGCTATACTTGAAAACCCGACGTTTGGAAACAACGGATTGAGTGCGAATTTTGCTACGGATGATTTTGACGGCGATGGACAGATGGAGATATTAGCAGGCGATCAGGATGGCGATATATTTTTGTACGAGGCGGTTGGGGATAATCAATACAAACAAACATGGACACATACACTTTCCGAAGGTGTACCACAACTCTTCGCCGCTGGTGATATGGACGGTGATGGTAAGGCAGAGTTCGCTATCTGTGCCCAGACCGGCACCGAAATCGGCAATACACCACTGGACATCCGTTATTATCATTGGCTGTTGACCATTTTCGCTTCAGATGGCAACGATGCCTACCGCGCTGTATGGACGCAACGCATTCGCGATGTGAGAGATGGCGGAAATGGTATGACTATTGCTGATGCAAACAACGACGGACAAAATGAGTTGTGCATCGCTGTTTCTCCGAACTTCTATCTTATCCAATATGACGGAGAAGATTACCGCCCTATTTGGCATCACGCCGCTACAAGCACTTTTAATCCGATTGTGGCTGATATTAACAACGACGGCACAAATGTGCTGTTGTTTAATCGCAATAGTGCTTTGACAGTTTTCGCCTCAGGTACGCAATCAGGACATCTGATTAGCACGCCGTGGGGTCTTACTGCGAAACCTATTGGCGAAAACTCGGTTCTTCTTTCATGGGAAGCTGCAGGTGAGTCTGTAACATATACCCTCTATCGTGGGGAACGCCAAGACTCGCTGAAACAGGTCGGTGAAAGGATTCGGGAAACGGAGTTTATGGATACAGGGCTTGCAACGGGACAAACTTATTGGTACGCGCTTGCGTCACGGGCTTCAAACGGTAAACTTTCAAAACAATCGGGCTTGGTATCTGTTATGCCGACGCGGCGCCCGAGGTTGCGTACTGCGGACTACTCACCGCCAAATCAACTCTTGATACAGTTTGACAAACCGATGGGGATTTCAGCGACTCACGCTGGACGCTACCGTTTGCATAAACAGGGAGATGTAGAAAGTCATTTAGGGAGTTATACACCAATTTCGGCGATTCTTGATAGGTCACTCCAGCGGGTGGTTCTCACGTTCCCTCTTGCTGCCTTCCAGACAGGCAATCGCTATCAGATTGAAGCATTGCAAATTTCGGATATATCCGGTGCTGAACTTGACGCCGCCGCGAGCGTACTGACGGTCCTACTGCCGGCACCAACGTTAACGGAAACAATTGTTTACCCCAATCCGGTGGAATGTGGTCAGGTTACGTTTGACAGACTGCCTATAGGCACTCATATTTATATCTATGATGTCGCAGGCAACTGTATTGCGTCGTTTGCGGGGACAGAACGTGAAAGGGACAGAAAGGTTTGGGATCTTTCTGGAATTAGTAGCGGAACTTATGTCTATGTTCTTGAATCAGAGACAGATCGACGAATCGGCAAACTTTCCGTCATCCGCTAAGCTTCTACTACCGTTTTTCGTTCGCCGTATTCAGATGTACATAAGCGGGGTTGAGTTTGAGTACCTGCCGGATGGATTTTATTGCCTTCTGTCGCTTATTGGCTTTCAGTGCGACTTGAGCGAGATGATAGTGCGATTCAGCGGCATCTCTCTGAAGATTGATAGCGCGTTCTAAAGTTTTCATTGCCTTATTCACCTGCCCACGCTTTGACAAAATCCAACCAAGGGTATCGTAATAAGCGGCGACATCAGGGTTCAGAGTAACTGCTGTATAGGCTAACGTTTCAGCGAGTCTGAGTTTCTGCTGATAACCGTCAACGTAGAGACGTGCAAGATTGTTATAGGCTTCGCCATATTTCGGTGCGAGATGTATCGCTTGTTCATAGGCGCGCTGCGAGTCCTGCAAGCGTCCAAGTTTCATATAGATTGTGCCAAGGATGTTGTAGGTTTCGTAGTCCTGTACAACCTTCGCCTCAACAGAACTGGACGGATACATACCGCTTAGTGAGGCTTCAGCGATAAATGCGCTTGGTGACACCTTTTTTCGCTCCTCCAGAAATAACTCATACGCTTCAGCTGCGAGTGCATACTGACCTTCCTTGAAGTATGCGAACCCGAGTTTCCTATAAGATTGAACAGGTAAGGCACCAAGGTCTCGACTCAACTGATATGCGCTAATGGCGTGCCTATAGTATCCCTCCTGGATGTAAAAATCGCCCTCTGCCAAGGCGCGCTTTACAAATCCGGGAACTTCCGTGTCAGAGAGTCCCATACTTAACAGTGGTGTCTTTTCGACTCGTTGATGCTTCTGAAATTGAGTGAAACCAATCGTGGCAGCGAGAAGAGCAATCCACAATATCAGATAAGCGCGCGTACGGGACACCCAGCGTTTGGAGAGATACCTGCCTGGGTGCAGAACAGCGAGGAAAAAGTTCTCACTTTTCTCTTCGGTTGGTGCTACATTCGGATGATAGGGCACGGTCGAGGCATTCGGCGCCAATACAGGTAGGGCAACAGACGAACCGGCGAGACGTGGCGATCGTGAGATGGATTTTACTAAATTCTCTATTTCCGTGTCTTCATCAGATTCTCGTGCCCTCGTATCGGGTATTTCTGTGTCTACCTCTGATTCTGGAGGTTCGGTGTCATATATCTCAGCGTCTTCTTCAGTTTCTGGAAACTCCGTATCTGTTACTATATCTTCTGCGAGTTCTGTTTCATCAAATTCTGCTTCACTTAGGTTCTCTCTCTCCGCCTCGATAGATTGCCAATAGTTCTGCTCGTCCGCAATTTCTTCGGGATCCATCCCATCTATTTGATCCGCGTCTACCGAGGGTTCTTCAAAGGTATCTTCTGTGGAAACACTTGTTTGTTCTTCATCAGGTTCATCTGTTGCTGCCTTGGCAGAACGGGATGTTTGCGCGTTCGCTCTGTTAATCAGATAACTTAGAAGTGAGTCCGGATTTTCTTCCATCTCTTCCACTTCTGCTTCCGCTTCTACCGCACCTGAATCCGGGAGCGGTGTCTCTTGGGATGGGACCAATTCGGGATCCTGTGTGGTGTGAGTTTGAGCAGGTATCGTCTCCTCCGCTTCTGGAACTTCAGGTGCGTTTCCGTTGCCATAGCGTTCATGGATCCTACTAATGCATTTCTTCACCTCTATTCGTGTGAGTATAGAGTCAACGTTGCTCAACGATTCCAACAGCGGAAGTGCCTTGGGATTTCCCAACTCGCCGATGGCTTCAAGCATTGCCCAAACCGTTAAATCCTTTGATTCGGCTTGCAACGCTTCAAGGAGCGGTTCTATTGCTCCCGTTGCCCCGAGATTCTGAAGTCCCTTTGCCGCCTCGCGCCGTACCATTGAATCAGAATCGGCGAGTGCGTCAATTAGGAATTTCACTCCCCGTGCGTCCCCTCGCTCCACAAGACTTTCAATAGCAGTGCTACGCACGACGCTCGGTTGGGTTGTGTCTGTTAAACTCTGAATGAGTTGGTCGAAAGATAACATATTTTTTATTTAATATTTATTTAACAAAAGGCGATGCGTCGCATTGCGCCAATAAGCCTCAATCATGTATTTATGTTGAATTCGTCGGACTTACAATTCCACTATCGTATTAAGGCACTAATCCGTTTAATAAAACGATTTTTATAGAAAATGGGTACATTTATTTACTTGTCAGTTATTATTTAACAGTTGTCAGTACGGTTACGTGGAATTAAATAGGAGTTATTCAATGTAAATCCCACTGATAACTGAAAGTAAGCAGAGCGAACACCTTGATAACTGACAACTGAAATCGAAGGGTTTATGAAAAGTAAAGAGGAGGGTTTGATCCTGCCTGTTGGCGACCTTCTTAAAGTGAGCCGATATTGGCTGTGTAAGCACATTTATTCCGTGCGGAGTGCTTCGATCGGTGAGAGGACTGATGCCTTTATTGCAGGATAGAGCCCAAAAGAGATACCAATGATCGCCGATACAGATACGGAGATCAGTATCCATTGCCAGGAAATAACGGCGGGCCATTCGGGAACAATTTTCACAATTTTCACAGCAAGCATTGCCATCCCTTCACCAGCGAGGATGCCCAATCCAATGCCAATAATGCCGCCAACACCACACATCATAATGGATTCTATGAGGAATTGGAGCAGAATATCCAGACGTTTTGCACCGAGTGCTTTCCGGAGTCCAATTTCACGGGTGCGTTCTGTGACAGCGACAAGCATCATGTTCATAATACCGATACCGCCAACAAGGAGCGAGAAACCGGCGATGCTCCCTAAAGTGATTTTAATAATCTTACTGATTTTCTCTAACTGCGCTATACCAGCGGGCATCTCAAAGATACCGACGAAGTCGTCTTGGTTTCTGTGTCGTTTCCGAATGACGGCTTTCACTTCTTCAGCTGCTTTCGAGACTTGGTCGACGGTGTGTGCATAGACGACAAGCTCGTCAATCCTGTCATTGCCGGTGAAGCGTTCTTGGACAGTTGATAGTGGAATATAGACGAGATTGTCTAAACCCCAACTGAATCGTAAACTTCTGCCTCTTGGCATGAATGTGCCAACAACAATAAACCGTTCCGTAAAACGCCTGCGATCTTTGCGGGCAGATTGATTGTAGCTGCTACCACTGCGTGCAATTTTAATTTCTTGTCCGAGAGGCGATTTGTTAGCGAACAGTGCTGTCGCAACTTCATCCCCAAGGACGCAAATTTTCGCTGCGATCTGGACATCCTCGTCTGTAATGAAGCGTCCCTCTTTAATCTTCCAATCCATTGCGGTGTTATAGGTGGCATCCACGCCGTTCCAGCCTGCCCGAGTTTCAATGCCGCCTGAAGCCTGGATGAGCACGCCGCCCCCTTTCCAAACTCGCGGCGCGACAGCACTGACGGACGGGCATTCCGCCTCGATTGCGAGGACGTCTTCGTATTTCAGGTATTCAGCACTACGGTTGGGGACCCATCGATTATTTACGCGCTTATACCATGAACGATACACTACGAGTTGGTTCGCACCGCCCAGTTTCTGGGCATCTTGGATCACGATTTCCTTGGCACCATCACCAATCGCTATCATTGCTAACACCGAAGCAACGCCGATGATAATGCCAAGCATTGTCAGCAATGACCGCATTTTGTTGCTACAGATCGCAGAAATTCCGATGGATAGTCCTTCAACTATTTGCATTTTATGCCTCCCAATTATTGTGAAGTCTTTACTATATAGTGACGGGAGATAGGGGTGAAAACGTGCATGATTGAAAAAAGGTTGTAAACATGAAGTACCGTAAAACAGAGGAGTAGATTGAAGGATTCTGATTATCCGAAAAGGGTGCTTGACATTTCGCAAAGTAGTTTGTATGATAAAGGCATCCTTTTAGTAAATAGTGGAGGAACTCATGAACAACAGGTTTTCTGTATGTTTTTTCTTACTTACCCTTCTAACCTTGCCACTTACAGCGTTCTCGCCGTTGCTTGCCGATTCACATATTGAACAGGGTGGCACGCTGATTTTCGGGCGCGGTGGCGACTCTGTTGGACTTGATCCAAGTCACGAAATAGATGGAGAATCCTTCAAAGTCTGCGAAAATATTTACGATACACTCGTTCAATACAAAGATGATAGCACGGAACTTGAACCCGCTCTCGCCACGAACTGGGAGAGCTCAGCAGACGGTTTAACATGGACTTTCCACCTTCGCCAAGGCGTAACTTTTCACGACGGAACTCCCTTCGATGCTGAAGCAGTTCTTTTTTCCCTCAACCGACAACACGACGATACACATCCGTTCCACAAGGTCGGTGGTGTCTACAACTATTGGATCGATACCGGTTTAGCAGAGATTGTGGATACAATTACTGTCGTTGATGAATATACAATTCAAATTCAGCTCAAAACGGCATACGCACCGTTCATCCCTACGCTGACAATCCCCGCGTTCTCAATTGTGAGTCCAAAGGCATTGGAAAAATGGGGTGAGGATTTCACAAATCATCCGGTTGGTACGGGTCCTTTCAAGTTTGTGCAATGGGATCGGAACGATAAGATTGTACTTGAAGCGAATGATACTTATTGGGGAGGCAGACCATTATTGGATAGGATTATTTTTCAGTCTATTCCTGATAATTCGGTACGGCTTATCAAACTCCAAGAGGGAAGCTTACATGCGATGGAATTCCCGAACCCTGACGATTTTCAACAGATTCGAGACGATGCGATGCTTGAATTGTTGATGCAACCCGGTATGAGTGTCGGTTATTTGGCGATGAATATGGACAAGCCACCTTTTGACAATCTAAAGGTGCGGCTTGCGATAAATCATGCTTTCAACAAAGCTGTCATTATTGAACACCTATATCAGGGTATGGGTATCCCGGCAAAAAATCCGATTCCGCCGACACTCTGGAGTTATGACGACACAATCGAAGATTATCCTTACGATCCGGAACTGGCGAAGCAGCTCCTCACAGAGGCAGGTTATCCTGATGGGTTTGAGACGACCCTGTGGGCACTGCCGGTCCCGCGTCCCTACATCCCAGACGGACGCGCACTTGCTGAGGTGCTGCAATCCGAACTCCGAAACATCGGTATTGATGCAAAAATCGTGACCTACGACTGGGGAACGTATTTGGAAAAAACGAAAAACGGTGAACACGACATAGCAATGTTAGGGTGGTTTGCTGACTTAGGAGATCCAGACAACTTCTTTTACTATCTTTTGAGTAAAACGGCTGCCAAAAAACCGGCAGGGAATATCGCGTTTTATCGGAGTGATGCGATGCAAGATGTACTCGAACGGGCACGAGCGAGTACGGATCAGGGGGAGCGCGTTTCGCTCTATCAAGAGGCACAGCATATTTTTCACAAAGATGTACCGTGGGTGCCGTTAGCGCACGCGCAACAGATCCTGGTTATTAACAAAAAGGTTAAGAATCTCAAACTCCATCCCTTAACATGGAAATACTTCCGTCAAATTTGGCTTGAAAGGTAATAGAAAATGGACAAATCTGTATTTCGCGTGGGTGTCACGCGGGACTTCTTGGGACCCGATGGCACTTCTGATTTAGACGACATCGTCGGTCCACTTTTTGATAGTGCTGGTCTGCATTGGGAATATATCGCAGAAAACACACCGGCATTAGCAGGGGCACAGGTACAGAATTATGACGCGCTCTTAGTATTGGGTGCGGGCATCACAGCTGAGACATTCACAGGTGCTGACAAGTTGGCTATCATCGCCCGATTTGGTGTTGGATATGATAAGGTGGACGTGGAAGCCTGTACCGAAAATGGTGTATTGTTGACGATTGCGCCTGATGGTGTGCGTCGTCCCGTTGCCACTTCTATCATGACTCTTGTTTTATCGCTGAGTCACATGTTGTTGATAAAGGATCGGCTTATTCGTGCTGGTGGATGGAGAAATACACAAAACTACAGGGGCATGGGATTAGTTGGTAGAACGCTGGGGCTTGTTGGCATGGGCAATATTGGGAAAGAGGCGTTCAAATTGGCAGAACCCTTTGGGATGCGCCACATCACCTACGACCCCTACGTCACAGCTGCTGAGGCGGCAGAAGTCGGTGTAGAACTCGTTGACTTGGATATCTTGATGCAAACGGCTGATTTTGTGTGTGTCTGCTGTCCATTGAATGAAGAGACACGAGGACTTGTCGATGCCAGGCGTATCGGGCTGATGAAACCGACGGCTTACCTGATTAACACCGCCCGCGGTCCGATCGTTGACCAGAAGGCACTTACAGAAGCACTCCAGAATCGACGGATCCAAGGTGCCGGACTTGACGTCTTCGAACAAGAACCAATTGACGACGATGATCCACTCTTGACCCTGGACAATGTCATCGTTACACCGCATAGTATCTGTTGGACGGACGAATGTTTCGACGGTAATGCTAAGAGTGCATGTGGGAGTATCATCAGCGTAGCTTCAGGGCAAATCCCGTCGTATATTGTCAATCGAGATGTTATAGATAGTCCAAAACTACAGGAAAAGTTAGCACGATAAAAATCATCTCAGGAAGAGGAGAAATATCATGCAAGTTGACCGGCAACAGTTCACAGAAGAAGGTTACAATATCTTGCGTGAAGTTGTGCCGAAAGCAGAACTCGAACCGCTGCGGCGTAGCATCGAACACATGGTCGATCAGAGAAAGGAAATTTCCGCGCAATGGCGTTTTCCGAGCGATCCACAAGGTGGTGATTGGGAGAGTTCTGGGCAACCGCGTTTGAGATTTGACACCGATTGTGATGAAACGTCTGCCTCAGCGATTGAATTTCTGCTTCACGAAAATACGCTGGGGGTCAGCCAACAGTTGATAGCAGCAGAACACGTTGTACCGCACCAATTTACTTGTATCTGCAGTGGGAGCCGCGATGTCGGTCCGATGCATTGGCATCGTGACATTGGTCCTGGTGAACCTGCTCCACTGTGCGGCATGATTTCAAACATGGAGCACCACGGTCCGAGTTATCTTCAGTGGAATATCGCTTTGTACGACGACAGTGTTTTCTGGATTGTCCCGCGTAGCCATCGTCGGATTAACACCGAGATAGAACGTCGCCAACTCGCAGAAAATCCATCCGTTCCATTGCCGGGCGGGATTTCTGTTGAACTGAATGCTGGAGACGGTGTCGTGTACATGCATCTGCTGTTGCACTGGGGAAGTTATTACAGCAGCAAGATGCGGCGCACACTTCATCCGGGTTATCGTCCATTTGGATTTGCGGCGCTGCCCAACGTTCACTGGCGACACTGGGAACCTGGATTTTATCACCATCTCTCACACACGACCCGAGAACAGTTTGAGGCGTGGGATACACTCTTTTTCGAGGAGTTCGACAGAGTAGCCGCTATCTTTCATAGCATTATCAACAGGGATAGAGACCGATTCCGTGCTGAATTGAAAGTATTACACCCTTCACCCCATGAAGAAATGGTGAGCGTTATCATGCTTTCAAAACTGGCTAATAAGCTGTATAAACTGAAGCACACAACTGCCAATCCAGCCTCTTTGTGGGGTAACGGTCGAGACATTACTTATCTCGGAACCCATTTTATCCCCGAACAGGCAACCGAACTGTGGTACCGATTCCAAGTACTCGATGAAAAACTTAAGCTTTCAGAGAAGACCCACCAACCGGGTTTCCAACGGACATCTGAATATAATCCAAACGATATGCCTACGAATTTTAGCGTCGAAGATTTTGTTATGAGTTGGGAAACGTGATTGTAATTCCACAAAATGCGGAGGAATATGATGCTCACAGAACAGCAAACCAAGCACTTTGACACCTTGGGATTCCTGATTTTCCGGCAAGTGTTCAGCCAAGATGAACTGAGAACGATACACGCTGAGTTTGAAGCAGCGATGGAGGCGGCATATCAGCACGCACCATTTGATGGAACACGCCGACATTGGCTGCCGATGCTGGGACCCGAAACACCATTCTTCGCGAATTTGCCAGAAGATACACGGTTCAGCGGAGTGGCAGAGCAACTCTACGGCGACGACGTGTTTTTTTGTGTCTCGGACGCGAACCGTTATGTGGGGAACACCAATTGGCATCCCGATCATAATGTTGACCCGACCAAGGATTGCTATGGGGTGAAATTTGCGTATTATCTTGAACCTGTTGATGCCGAAACCGGAGCGTTGCGGCTGATTCCAGGCTCCCACAAAAATCCGCTGCACAATGACCTACGCGAGAATTTAAATGAACTGGGTCTGGAGATTCGTGACGTTCCAGGTTACGTCTGCAAATCGGAGCCGGGTGATGTAGTCGCTTTTGATATGCGGTGTTGGCACGCGAGTTGGGGCGGTAGTGACGACCGTCGGATGTGTACGGTAGTCTACTATAATAACCCGAAAACCCCTGTAGAAGATGCTGCGACCCGCGAGCGAGCGCGCAGCAATGCTAAAAGTCCTGAACACTTTAACCGACCCGGTGCCTCACTCTACGATCCACATTGGATCGCAAACTCAGAGGGAAGTGAAAAGCGACAACGTTGGATCAATCGGTTAGGCGAGTTGGGTTTCTTGAATCCTGCTCAAGCTTAGCGTGCTTATCCCTTTCTTCATTGTGATTATTTCCGACTTTTTGGGTTAATCCATAGTGCGGTATACGGGTTTTCTCAAGGACAGTTTCTTCCTATTTCACTCCTAACGATTTTCTTTTCTTTCTTAAACCGTTGAAGCTGCTTTCCTTAGAAGGTAGTTATCTGTCTATTTGTAGAATTATGCAACCTTTTCTCCGCAACTCGCGTCACTAAATCAAAAATCAGATGAACACTACGGGTTGAGACTTAAATTCGTTCGGACTCGGAGGTACTGATGAGAAACGATGATGTTGTATTAGTTGATCGCGCCCTCGCAGATGACGAAACAGCCTTCGCGATGTTAGTGGAGAAATATCAAAAACAGGTACACGCGCTTGCCTGGCAGACCATTGGTGACTTCCACATCGCTCAAGATATTACGCAGGAGACCTTCCTGAAAGCACATCGGAAACTTGGGACGCTGAAAGATTCGCATCGCTTCTCTGGGTGGGTCAACGCTATTGCCAGGCGATGCTGCCTGGTATGGTTTCGCGAGAGACATCTGAATTCCGAACTTTCCAAGAACATGAATATTGCCATGGAATACAACGACCCATATTCTGGGTATCTGGTGCAAGAACAAGCTAAAGAAGCAGCACAAGAACTACGCGAAATTGTCAAAAAATGGCTTGCGAAATTACGGGAAAGCGAACGCATTGTCGTCACCCTCCACTATTTCGATGGAATGTCCTGTGAAGAGATAGCCACTTTTTTAGGCGTAACTACTAATACGATAAAAAGTCGACTCAACCGGGCACGGCAGCGATTAAAGGATCACGAACCTTCGGGGCAATCTACGCTTGACGACTTCCAAACTTTCGCTACGCTCAGTGAGGCAGCCAACGAACGTAACATAAAAATAAGCTTTGATGCCACGACTGAGAACGGCAAAAAATCAGGACAGGGAAGCACCTCTTTGATAAAGAAGGATGCACTTTTGCGATTTAGGAGTTTCAGTTTCGGTTGGGAAGGAGATGGTCCACTTGAGCACATGTCAATAGCCTTGCTGGGAATGTCCACTACGCCCCTCCTGCTCAGATTTCCCACAAATGTAGGGGATAGTTGGCGTCAAGAAGGGTTCTGGAATTCAGAGACAAAAACAACTTTGGAGGGATATGAACAGATCGAAGTTTCCGCTGGAATTTTCCCAGCGTGTCTCAGGCATAAGAGCATCCTGATCGACACCAATCCACGCTCACAGAATAACCTGATTATCGTTACGAATGGTAAACGCTATGGACCAACGGACAGAGAGATGAGTCCTCATGTTAAAGGTGTACGCTATTTGTGGTTCGCCAATGGGGTCGGACTTGTGAAAATGCGCTACGATCATTCCAACGGTAATACAACGGAAGTAGAATTAATGGAATACAAAACTCCGGGTAAGACAGAAGAATATCTCCCTTTGCAGATCGGCTCTACGTACACATATCAATCGATCAGTTCCTACCTCAGCGAACCGGTCACTGAGAAGTGGCGTGTCACTGAAAATTTTTGAATTCACATCACACCCATCGGAAGAACCAAAAAATAAAATTAGACACCTCTTGCCGTAATCCGAGAGAATATAATGTTTTGGACGATTGTTAGAAGAGAAATTACAGCAAATATTTTGAGTTTTCGATTTTTAATGGGATTACTCATCTATTTCTCCTTGATTGTGACAAATCTCTTCGTTTTGACCAGAGGTTATGAGGATAGGCTGCAAAGCTACCGTACTGCTATCCGAGAAAATGAAGATAAGATAAGTCAGGTAACAAGATACTCTGAATTCGGGCTTACTCACATTTTGAAGTGTGATAGAAGCCCAAAGCTACTTAGCATTTTCAACGAAGGCGTGGATAAAAGAAAGGGCAATACTGTAACGGTCGCACATGGATATGTCCCTGCCGTTGCCGAACAACACGGTTCTGACAACCCGTATCTGAACATTTTTTCCTCTATTGACTTCACGGTCATCTGCCAAGTAGTAATGAGTCTGTTGGCACTGCTTTTTGCTTACGACGCGATATCGCGAGAGAAGGAAGCAGGAACCTTGAGATTAGCACTCTCAGGCGCAGTTTCGAGACCGACGCTGCTTTTGGGAAAATATATCGCTGGGATGGTGTCTATATCTTTCCCACTTATCGCGAGTTTTGTTGCAGGCTTATTGGTGATACAATTTTCTCCCTACGTTTCTTTTAGCAGTTCAGATTGGGGACGAATATTGTTAATCTTCCTGTTATCCACGCTTTACATCTCTCTCTTTTTCCTTATCGGACTTTTTCTGTCTACTCGGACAGATCGATCTTCTATCACTTTGATGTTTTCAATGTGTGTCTGGGTGCTCTTTGTGCTTATCGTTCCGAACCTAACAGTTTTATTGGTGGAACACGCGAGTCCAATACAATCAGAGGAACCGTATAAAAAGCAGGCACGGGACCAGTGGAAGCAATATGAAGCCGAAGTCAAAGACTATTTAGAGAAACGAGAGGTTGAGGGACCGCTGGATCGCGCCAGTTTTGGTGGGGTTGGTGTCAACTCAGGTTCCGGCGACTACGACAGTGGTGAGACAGTTTCCGCGAGCGGTTTTCGGAACGAAGATGGTGTATCCTTTGCTCAAGAATGTTACGGATTCAAGGAAAATCTCCGGGCACAATATGCAGATATGATATGGCAAATACGCAAAGCATATCTCGACAGAAATCCGAACCGACAGTCTCTATTGGCACTGAACATATCTCGTATATCTCCGGCAGCGATTTATTACAATGCCGCAGCAATTCTGGCAGAAACAGACCTCGGAAGTTTCTGGCGATTTATGGAACAGACGCGACAATATCGTCGTGAATGGCTCGAATATCTAAGGGATGAAGAAATATTTTCTTCACGCAGATGGTTCACGACCGAATTCGAAGAGCCTTTTGACTTGAGCAAAATTCCAAGATTTAAGGAACAGAGCGCAGGTATCGGCAGCAGTCTGCAACTTGCAACGTTAGATATTATGATCCTCGCGGTATTAAATATTCTGTTTTTCATGGGAGCATTCTTCTCATTTCTGCGCTACGATGTTGTATAGTGGTGGTATTGAATTGTGAGAGGACGTTAAAAAAAATGATCTGGCACATCGTAAAACGAGAAATCCTTGATAATTTGACGCGTTTTCGATTTGCGCTCACGCTGATTCTGGTAATGGTGCTGATGGTAATGAATGCCGTGATATTTGTGAGCAATCAATATCCGCGAAGGATAGCAGAGTATTCCGAAGACACGCACAAAGCCGTTGAATCACTGGAGAAGAAAAGCAGTAATTTAGGTGAACTTGCTGTAAAAGGTCCAGGAAATTTGTACAAATCCGTGAGCCCATTAACCTTCATCGCTACGGGTGAAGATGCAAACTTACCAAAGCGAGTCGAAGGAGCCCCCAGTGGCGGCTATGGTATCGGTATGACAACGCCCGATTTTAGTTTCAGTTATTCTTGGTCAGCAAACTGGTGGCCTCAGTACCCACAAGATACATCCCGCAAAAACGATTCATTGCCGAATTTTACAGAATTAGATTGGGTGTTCATTATCGGGTTGGTTATGAGTTTTATGGCGATTCTATTCACTTACGATGCAATCTCTGGTGAACGTGAAACAGGAACTTTAAGTCTACTTATGGCTAACTCTGTGTCCCGTGCCACCGTGCTTCTGGGAAAATTTATTGGTGCGTTTCTCACGATCTTGATTCCGTTGTTTATTGGGATACTGCTGAACTTAATGATTGTTAATGCGTCAAGATTGGTGTCGTTGAGCGGCGGCGAATGGGCGCGGGTGGGGATAATCTTTGTTACTTCTGCTGTCTACATCTCAATATTCTTATGGCTTGGATTGTTTATTTCAAGCCAATTTTCTGATTCGTCAAGCAGCTTGCTGATATTGCTGTTGATTTGGATAGTGTTTGTGGTGCTTATCCCAAACACGATGGGAGTTTTGGCAAGCGGCTTCAAGCAGGTACCCTCCAGAAGCGAAATATCACGGATAGAAAAAGCAAAAGAAGCGGAAATTGACACTCGACACAAAGAAGGGAACAAACTTTACCGAACAGGTTCGCCTTCCGATACGCCTCCTAAAATTGAGGTGTTAAGAATGTGGGCGGACTATTTAAATGAACACGCTGATGCAAAGAGGAGCACCAATGATGAACATCTCAATAAACAGTTTGCTCAAGTTGACTTTACGCAACAAATAACGCGGATATCTCCAGCATCTATCTACAAATACGCTGTAGAATCTCTGGCTGGCACAGGATTCGCCAGACACAAAAGATTTATCCAACAGGCGCGACGCTACAGACAACAGTTTATTGACTTCATCCAATCGGAGGATCGAGGAGATAACGAAAGTTATCACGTTTACCTTGTAAAGGAAGGATTGTCCCAAAAACCTGTGCCTTTTAATAGCATTCCCAAGTTTTCAGAAAAACTGACCTTGGGTATCACTTTTAAAGGGGCTGCGTTGGACCTGATGCTATTGGTCTCGCTTGCGCTACTCCTGTTTATGGCGGCTTCCTTAGCGTTTATGAGAAGCGATGTAAAATAAAAGTGGAAAGTTGTCAGTTGTTAGTACAGCAGGATCAAGTATGGACGTAACTCGAATCAAACTTGTTATTTTTGACGTTGGACAGACGTTATTATTCCTGACACCGTCCTCAGAGGAAGTTCTTTTTGATAGGTGTCAGCAACTTGCTATAGATGTTGCATTGGAAGACCTGAAACGAGGTTGTAAAGCGGGTGAGTTATGGGTTGCCCAAACGATAATGGAAGAACAGAGAGGTGCGCCGAGAATGTCCGACGAGACGTTTGACATGAAATGGGAGTCCATTGTTCTTGAAGAAGCTTTAAAAGGTCGGAAAGAAAATATTGATGATTTGGTAAAAAAACTTCAGGATGTTAGGGGACCGACACAAAACTGGAGGGCGACTCCAGAGACATATCAGGTCTTAGATGGACTCCAAGGGACAGATTTATCTCTTGGTATCGTTTCCAACTTTCCTAAGACATTACCCGATTTGTGTAGAAAGGTGGAAATTGCCGACTATTTTGATTTTATAATCGCCTCTGAAGAAGTTGGCATCTCAAAGCCAGATCCGAAAATATTCCATCTGGCTTTACAGCGAGGAAAAGTTAAAGCCAAAGAAGCGGTATATGTAGGGGACCACCCCTTCGATATCCTTTGTGCTAAGAAGGTCCCTATGCCGATAATCTGGTTTAATAAGGATAACGATTCGTTACCAGATGGATTTACAACTTACCCAGACCTCCAAATCAATGTCCTATCCGAACTTTTAGAGATCATTACTTGATGAGATGTGGAAGGACCGGCGAGGTTAGAAACCTCGTCTACCGACCGATTGTGGTATCTTGGCATCTATTGACTAATCAACAGACGGACGCGGGGGGTTGCCCCAGTGTCTGTTCCTATCTTCTCCGCTCACGACGACCCCTTCTCTATCCCAACGATAGGACGCTTGGACATCAGTGGTGCAGTAGCGAAAAGTGAGACCGCATCGCCGCTTCGATGAGGGATTGGCGTTCGATCCGTGTAAAAGCAGGTCAGTATGGATAGAGATCTCGCCTGCTTTGAGTTCAACATCCACGGGTTCGCCGTGCTGCTCAGCATCTTCAACAATCTGACCCAACACGCTGTTATCGTCAGGTGCGCTGTGTCGGGCTGTTAAGTGCCCGAGGTGATGCGAACCTGTAATAAACCGCATCGCACCGTTTTCGACGGTAGCATCGTCAATTGCAAGCCAAACGGTAACGGTCTTGGAAGGTGTAAGAGGCCAGTAACCCGCATCTTGATGCCAGCCAACGGTTTGTGAGTCGTGTGGCATTTTGCAGAAGTAGTGTGCACCCCAACCGATAACATTTTCGCCGATCAGGTCCTTTACACAGGCGACGATCTTTGGATGTGTGAGCAGGTCATAGACCTTTCCATATTTCATGTGTGCGGAGATAATGGAATAACTACTACCGCCTGCTGAAAGGACATTTGCCAATAGGGTATCAAAGTACCGGCGGTGCTCACCGATCTCGGTTTCATCGAAAATTGGGATACCTTTGATATAACCGACGCGGTTGAAATCTGCCAACTGTTTCTGGGTTAGCACCTTTGGATGCTCGGTGACGCTTGGATAAAATTGGAGATTGCGTCCCATTTCAGCGAGTTGTTCCCATGTCGGCATGACTTTGTCGGTTTTGTAGGTTACGCCTTGGTTCGACATTGTTGCTTCACCTTATCTAAATTCTGATTTCATCAGGACTATCAAATTTTTGGTTTATCTCTATTCTGTGGGTGAATTTGCGAGCAGGAGCTCGCTTTTACAGGAAAACTGAATGAACCTATAGTTTCATTTTAGCATAAACACAACGAAAATGGTATAATATATTAGGTATTCAGTTATCAGTTGTCAGTCGTCGGTAAAAAGCAGTCAGCAGTCAGTTGTCGGTTATGGGTTGCGAGTTGAATCAACACCGAATGTGCGCATGGCATTCAGCGGGTAAGAATTGTAACCCAGAGGTCGCGCTTACAGGACAACCAAAGGTTGCTAATGTATTTCGCTGACGAAGTTTCAACGATCCTAAGTTAACAAAGACAGCATACTTACAGAATTTTTAGAAATAGATTATATCTTGAAATTGAGGTTAATTAATGGCGCATGCATATACCCCCGGTCTTAAGGTTACCGAGGGGATGACTATTGAAAAAGAACGCCGGCTTCCGCTTGAAGGCGAGGTACTCGTTGAAGCCGGTGCGACAGTCAAGGCAGAAGATGTCGTTGCAAAAGCGGATCTGCCGGGCAAAGTTCAACTACTGAATGTCGCGAATCTACTCAGTGTCCCACCAAACGAAATCGCTGAATATATGCTCAAACCCGTCGGCGAACCCGTTTCAAAAGATGAGATTATTGCCACAACGAAAGGGCTCTTTGGGCTTTTCAAATCACAGGCACGTTCACCGATTGATGGCACAATTGAAGCGGTATCGGATGTCACAGGACAGGTTATCCTTCGTGAACCACCTATCCCAGTTGAGGTCAAGGCATATACAGATGGCATGGTAACAGAGACTGTTCCGACTGAAGGGGTCACCGTAGAGACGTACGGCACTTATATCCAAGGCATTTTCGGGGTTGGCGGCGAGACGGTAGGAGATTTGGTCATTGTCGCCAAATCATCAAGTGATGAGCTGACGGCTGAACAGATTCTTTCAGAACACCGGGATAGTATTCTGGTTGGCGGTTCGTTGGTTACGACAGATGCGATTCAGAAAGCGATTCAACACGGCGTGAGAGGTATCATCGCTGGCGGAATTGATGACGCGGATCTGCGGGAACTTCTCGGCTATGAACTCGGTGTCGCGATTACCGGTTCCGAGGAGATTGGCATAACACTGGTTATTACAGAAGGATTCGGACGCGTCGCGATGGCGGAACAGACATTCGCACTCTTGAAAGCGCGGCAATGGATGAAGACCTCTATCAATGGGGCAACCCAGATTCGTGCCGGGGTTGTTCGCCCAGAGATTGTTATTCCGTTGGCGTCAGAAGATGCAGGATCAGTGTCGGACGCGGAAGACGATGCTGCTGGGGGCATTCTGGAGGTCGGCAGCTCGGTGCGTATCATTCGGGAACCGTATTTCGGGCAATTGGGACGCGTTACGGAGCTGCCGGTAGAACTTCAGAACCTGGAAACAGAGGCGCGGGTACGCGTGTTGCGGATTGAACTTGAAAATGGTGAACAGACGACTTTGCCTCGCGCGAATGTTGAAACGATTGAGGAATAGTTGTCAGTAGGTAAAGTTGTTATTGTCTGAATTGATTTTCATACCACTTGACGTTGCCTGTGCTGAGACCGCCGGCGACGATGTCTAACCTACCGTTTCCGTTCATGTCTAAGATGTGCATCTGTCCAACGCCTAAGCCACCATTGTCAATCGTCTCTTTGCGCCACCGGTTCTGTGCCAGATCCCCTGGACGGTAGAGATGTAAACTTGTGCCTTCGCCGTTGTAGCCACAGATAACTTCAAGCACACCATCGTCATCCACATCAACGGCGGCGAGGGAGTGTCCTCGATTGAGTGTATCGTCGATGAGGTAACGTTGCCACGGATCGGTCCGCAGATCGCCGGTGGCTTTATACCAAACAAGATTATTGCCGTGCCACGGCTCAATCGCTAAAATTTCGTTGACGCCATCGCCATCAATGTCGGCGGCGAATGTATCGCTACACTCGCGGTCACTGATGATCCATTTGCCCCATTTTTCTGTCATTGGTGCCATAGGCGGTTCATACCAAATCAATCCCTCTGTGCAGCTAATAAGCACATCGTCGCGCCCATCCTGATCAACATCACCGATAGTCAAGCCGTGGTTAATGTGTAGAGCATCGTCAAGGAGGTGGGATTCCCAAGAGTCTACGTCTCGCGGGGTATCCGACAATTCATAGCACCAGAGAGAGCCGGGACTGTGCCACTCACCGGGTTTGCCATCTTCACCGCGGATTGATGCAACGATGAGGAAAGGTGCAGCGGTTGAGGCGTTTCCTGACAAGTTTGCCAGTGCGATGCGATGAATAAAGGGGACATCGGCGATGCGGTAGCTTTTCCAGTTTTGTCCATCTTGCGACGGTGCCTCAAGCCACTGGAGGTATCCACCGGCAGCGTTCACGCCACGATTGAATCCACTTCCGATGATGAGATCGGGGGTGCCGTTGCCGGTTAGGTCGTAAGGCGCAATGGAAATGTGCCCGCTGCCCTGATCGGTCACGAGATGCCTTTTCCAGTCGGGTGCCTCGTACCAAGCAACGATGGGTTCACCTGTAGAACCGGCGATGATGTCGAGCTGACCGTCGCCGTTTATATCAGCGACTGCCAATCCGTAAATACTTCTGACGGTGTCGTCAAGCAGATATCCCTTGAATTTCATAGCTGATCTCCTCAATTATGGGGCAATGATCGGTGTACAAATAGAATAAGCGGAACAGGTTGATGCTTCACAGACCGGTGCCCCTTCCCAGTAACGGGCGGGATGGCTTCGGCTTTCGGTTGGAAACCGCATCTACCGCTGTTGAGAAAATTCGTAATTTGGTATTACGGATTGTGATAAAATCTAATTATCCCAGGCTCTATTTCATATCCGACCGATGACCAGAAGGCAGTAGCCCACGGATATTTCTCTTCTACGAGCGCGGTGATGCGTTTAACGCCTTGCTTTACCAAACATCTCTCGCCTTCTCTGACTAAGGATCGTCCAATACCGCACCGTCGGTAGTCAGGATGAACTGCTACCCGATACATGTTGCCTCGCCATCCATCGAAAGTTGCGATCAGGGAACCGATAATGCGTTGATCTGCTTCAGCAACTAACACCGATGCAGGACTTTCTATTGCGCCTCGGATGTCTGCGATCGTATCAGTGACGCTTGGAGATGTTCCAGCAGCCTGCCACAATGTGAGGAGTGCTTCTGCCTCTTCTGGACGGCACTCCCGGATGGAGAAAGTATCTGTTGTATTGGACACACCCATTTGATTGGCACAGTTGGAAACAGCGCCTACCTTAGCCGATGAAAGGATTTTCTATTCGTCGAGCCAGCTCATCATACTGCGCAGATTTTTGCCAACCTCTTCAATCTTTAATTCCGCTTCCTGTCGGCGGAGTGCTCCGAGTACGGGTTGGTTCGCCTCGTTCTCTAAAACCCACTCGCGAGCGAAGATACCTTCCTGCACATCCTTCAAGATCTGGCGCATCTTGTCCTTGATGTCGTCGTCGATAAGTTGCGGACCGCGCGTGAGATCTCCGTATTCAGCGGTATTACTAATATCATTCCGCATTTTGCTCAATCCGCCGGTGTAGATAAGCTCGACAATCAGCTTGAGTTCGTGGAGACACTCAAAGTAAGCCATTTCCGGTTGGTATCCGGCTTCGACAAGCGTGTCAAATGCAGCTTTGATGAGTGCGGCGGTTCCACCACAGAGGACGGCTTGCTCACCGAAGAGATCGGTTTCGGTCTCTTCACGGAAGGTCGTCTCAATGACGCCTGAGCGCGTGCCACCAATGCCTCTGGCATAAGCAAGTGCAACATCGCGGGCAAGACCTGTGGTGTCTTGATGGATAGCAATTAGGCATGGAACGCCACCACCACCTTCAAAGACCTCACGAACAAGAGAACCGGGACCCTTTGGTGCGATCATCGCGACATCGATATCACTGGCGGGAACAATTTGTCCAAAATGGACGCTGAACCCGTGTGAGACGAGGAGCATATTCCCGGCTTGCATATTCGGAGCGATCTGGTCGCGGTAGACGGCAGCGTGGCGTTCGTCGGGAATGAGAACTTGAACGATGTCAGCCATCGCTGCGGCTTCTTCAACGGTTTTGACGGTCAAGCCTTCCGCTTCTGCCCGTGGTTTTGAACGGCTGCCTTCGTACAATCCGACGACGACGTTTGCCCCGCTGTCTTTGAGGTTTAGTGATTGTGCCCGTCCTTGCGCGCCATAACCGATAACGGCGACGGTGCGCTCTTTTAGTAAATCAAAATTGGCGTCACTATCGTAATAAATTGTTGCCATAAAGTCTGTTCCTTCTTTCGTTATCAGTCGTCAGTTGTCGGTTGTCAGTAATTCGTTTGTAGCAGATAAAGCACTCTCGCTGCCATAAGGATTACCTAACCACTGACTGCTGGGAACTGACAACTATATACTATTTTTCAGATCCGCGTAGCATCGCTATCTTACCGGTACGGGCTAATTCAAGGATACCATACGTATTGAAAATATCAATTGCTGCCTTCAATTTACCCTCATCACCTGTAATTTCGAGGACAAGGGAGGCAGGTTTCATATCTATGACCCGCCCACGGAAGACTTCCGCGACTTGTAGAATCTCGGTGCGTTTTTGAGGATCATCGGTAGCAATCTTGATAATGACAAGTTCTCGCTCAACATGAGTTCCGGTGGAGAGGTCGGTCACCTCAATAACGTCAATGAGTCTGTTTAAGTGGTGATAGATCTGTTCAATAATCTGGGCATCTCCATGTGTGACAAGGGTTATATGCGAGATGCTTTTGTCGTGCGTTTCGGCGACATTGAGACTGTCAATATTAAAGCCGCGTCCGCTGAAGAGTCCTGCGACGCGGGCGAGGACTCCAAATCGGTTTTCAACTAAAACGGAAAAGATGTGTCGTTCTTCAGGATTCATTCTTTTATAGTTTTCGGTTCGCAAATTAGAATCAAATCAACGGTATAAATGCCTTAATGGCATTCAAATCATTCTCACTGCGAAGCAAGAATGCGCGTGTGGCATTCTGCGGGGTATGAAGCCTGCATGGGCTTCAAAATCAGAATCAACGGTATGAAGCCCGTGTGGGCTTCACCGGGTATCTATGCCTGTGGGCATAGACCGGGGTATGAATGCCTTAGGCATTCCCCGGCTGCGCAGGCTTTCGGTTGTCGGTTATCAGTTAAAGAGGGATTTGTTAAACAAAAACCCCTTAACTGACAACCATTAAAACAGTAAAAAAAATCGTTAAGATAACCCACGGATAACGTCTCCAAGACCGGCACCCGCTGGCACCATCGGGAATACATTCTCCTCTTCGTCAACGATGAAGTCGATGACGACGGGACCGTCGTTAATCCCCTTTGCCTTCTGTAATGCGGGTTCAACATCATCGGGGTGTTCGACACGAAGTCCGGTAGCACCGAATGCCTCTGCAAGCAAAGCAAAATCGGGATTATCATGGTAATCGACAGCGGAGTAGCGTTTGCCGTGGAAGAGTTCCTGCCACTGACGCACCATCCCCAGATACATATTGTTGATGATAAAGACCTTGAGCGGCAGGTTCATTGTAATCGCTGGCACCAACTCTTGGATTGTCATGATATAAGATCCGTCCCCATTGATATTGACGACGGTTTTGTCTGGACATCCGAGTTGCGCACCGATTGCGGCAGGCAGGCTAAAGCCCATTGTGCCAAGCCCTCCAGAATTCAGCCACTGTCGAGGTTCGGTGAATTTGAAGTATTGTGCTGCCCACATCTGGTGTTGTCCAACATCAGCGACGACTATAGCATCGCTGTAATGTTTATAAATTTGCTCAATGACGAACTGTGGCATTACCTTATCACCCTTTTGCTCGTATTCAAATGGATACTTCTGTTTCCATTCTTGAATTTGGGCCCGCCACGGGTCGATGTCTGTTGCCCCTACCTGCTTGTTCAGCTCGGTTAGAACATTCTTTGCATCACCGACGATAGGTACATCTACTGGGACATTTTTCCCAATACATGAGGCGTCAATATCAATGTGAATTTTCTTGGCATTAGGAGCGAATTTGCTGAGATCACCGGTAACGCGGTCGTCAAACCTCGCACCGACAGCGATAATAAGGTCGGCATCGGTAAAGGCGTAATTTGCACAACAGGAACCGTGCATCCCGGGCATTTCCATCGCCAATGGATGCGTTTCAGGGAATGCGCCAAGCCCCATCAAGGTAACAGTAATCGGAATCTGTGTATTAAGGGTGAGCTGTCGCAGTTCCTCGCTGGCGTTGGCGAGTACTACACCGCCGCCGGCATAAAGCATCGGACGTTTGGCTTCTTTAATTAGTGCCACTGCCTTCGCAATTTGCTCTGGATCACCATGTACTTGTGGCTTGTAGCTGCGAATGTCAACTGTTTCTGGATACTGAAACAGTGCTTCACGTATCTGTGCATCTTTGGCGATGTCAATGATGACGGGCCCGGGTTTTCCGGTTTTCGCGATGTGAAATGCCTCGGCGACGACATCTGCAATCTCGTCGGTATCCTTGATGAGATAACTATGCTTACAGACTGGACGTGTTACGCCGATAACATCGCATTCTTGGAAGGCATCGCTACCGATATAGTGTGTGAAAACCTGCCCAGTGATCGCAACCATAGGAATCGAATCCATATAGGCGGTTGCGATACCGGTGACGAGGTTCGTTGCCCCGGGACCGGAGGTTGCGAGTGCAACGCCGACATTTCCGGTGGCGCGCGCGTACCCATCAGCGGCGTGGGAAGCCCCCTGCTCATGCCGCATCGGAATCAATTTGATGTCTTGCTCACTATATAAGGCATCGAAAATCGGCATCGCTGCACCACCGTTCACACCGAAGATATATTCGACACCTTCCCGCTTGAGACCGTCAATAAGGATTTGCGCTCCTGAAAGTTCCATGCCAATTTTCCTCATAAGTTGTGAGGGTGAGGGATGCGGTTCCCTGTTCCCTACGGGGAGTCGTTGAAATTAAAAAAGCCCTCTCGTTCCAATTTTGGAGACGAGAAGGACATTTACACTGACCTTACCGTGGTACCACTCCAATTCCCTTCCTCATCTTCGTTAAGGCATCGGGCTTACAAAGCCGTTCTGCAAAAAGAAAGAGCACTCTTTGGGACGCGATGACGGGCATCACACCGGCTAACCCTACTTGTCGCGATTGGACGTTGTTCAGATTAGCAGCTCCAGGGCGACCTTCAGTCGTGAAATCTTGAGGAGACCTTTCAGCCCGTGAGTCTCCATCTCTTTCAAGCTCGGACGACTTACTCCTCCCCTTCAATGCTTTTCTCTGGTAATTTATTTAATTGTTAATTACGCACGCAATTTTAATGAAGTTTCACAGACGTGCTAAAAAGAACTATCTTTACATTTTAAGTATAACACATTTAAAGGCATGTGTCAAGAAAAATTTGATTTCGCTGGCGCGGTGATAGACCGCGTCAGCGAAATATGAGGAATCACGATCTGGAAATCGCGCCTCCAACTACCAAAATCCAAAACGCGCCATGGTCAATTAGGCATTTGCCACGTAGAGTTCGTTGACTCGTGTCCAGTTGATGACGTTTGTCCACGCCTCAACATAGGCTGGACGGAGGTTTTGGTATTTCAGATAGTATGCGTGTTCCCAGACATCAATTCCGAGCAGCGGAACATGTCCTTGCATAATCGGACTGTCCTGATTCGCTGTGGAGTAGATTTCCAAGCCGTTGTCACCGAGGACAAGCCATGCCCAACCGGAGCCAAAGCGTGTGGTTGCGGCTGTGACAAACTGTTCTTTTGCGGCTTCAAGCGATCCGAAAGTTGAGGTGATCGCAGCTGCGATTTCTCCGCCAGGTTCGCCGCCATTAGGGCTCATAATAGACCAAAAGAGCGAATGATTGGCGTGCCCACCACCGTTGTTGATGACAGCTTGGCGTTTGTCTTCTGGCACCTGATCGAGATTGCTAAGCAATTCGTGAATATCTATGTCAGCGACAGCACCGAGCCCTTCTAAGGCGGTGTTCAAGTTAGTGATATAAGCTTGATGGTGTTTGCCGTGGTGGATTTCCATCGTCTGTGCGTCAATGTGGGGCTCCAAAGCATCGTGGGCATAAGGGAGCGCTGGTAATGTGTGTGCCATTTAAAAATAGCCTCCTATATTGTTTTTTTAAGATGTCCATGCAAGTTGCGCGCTAAGCGTGTGCTGGCAACATGCTCAAGATTCGGGAAAGTATAGCAGATTTGTCGGAAGTGTGCAAGTTTTTTCTGAAGGGTAAGATTTCAAACTTCAGCAGTGGGGTACAGTGGGCGGAAATTAGTCGTCGGATTGACTGCTTTCAGAAATTGCGCCGACCCGACAAGTTCGTTTATAGACGCAATAGTTGCAAGGCTGTGTCTTGTTGCGAGGGACGAGTGGTTTATCACCGTGTTCTTCAGAATCTACAAAACCGTATTCGTCAGTCTCTACAACGCCGACTTCCTCAGATTCTTCTTCAGGCGGTGAAAAGATTTTGACGCGGGTGATGAGGGGAAAGTTACCTTTAGAAATACCATCAACGTACTGTTGAACATAACCATTGACGCGCAGAAGCCTATCGTTGAAAACTTCATTGTCTAATAATTGACCACTGGATGAAAACTTTTTCCACTCTTTACCGTTGTAATGTTTGAAAGCCAACTCATTCAAAGATTGCTCTCCAATACCAAGTTCAACTTTACATTCGTTCAGCCTGACTTTATGATACAATCCGGCTGCTGGCTCGAACCCAGTCTCTCTACGGACTTCTAACAACTTCTTCGCTATCTGAAGGTAGATAGGGAGTTGAAGGCTGCGTCCGCTAAGAATCTCTGGCATCCTAATAGTAGAATTTCCAGTTTTATAGTCAATAACATTAAAGGTGCTGTTGACAATATCAATGCGGTCAATTTTGCCTTTCATACGCACATCACCGATGTAGATTGGTTCAGTACAACTAAGTTCTGAATCCGCTGGTTCACCAGGTTGTCCAAAATTAACTTCAAAGTAACGGGGAATGATGGGCAAATCGAAAGTCCGCTCTGCTTCGAGCCATTTGTGGAGAGCGACGCGAAGTGTCTCTACGTCTGTTTCCCAAAAGAGATTGTTCTCGCCGATAGGGGGTTCAGTTCGGTTTCGACGCTGTTCTTCAGATATAGCATTTAACACTGCATTTAATTGCTGTTGTGCAGTCTCAAAAACCTCTTCATCACACTGTCTGATGGATGGATCTCCTCGCTCCTTGCGATTGTTGTAAAAAGTGAAGAGAACTTTATGGAGTAATTTCCCTTTTTCAAGACTGGATAGTTCATCCTCTTCGTCATCATCTTCAACGAGAAGTTTCAAAACACTACGAGTAAAATACTGGAATGGGCACTTGGCGTAAGTCTCCAATGCTGTGACAGAATAAGTCTGCTGCCGCCGATCTTCCAAATGCCTCCGACTTTCAGAGGAAAGCGTTTCTGCAGTTAGCACGCCTTCGTAAGCCAAATGTTTATGCGTCTCCTCGCGGCTCTTTTCAACCTTAACGACATGGTTTATTAGGGAGTGTCTGTGCTCTAACCTATCGGGGAACGCGATATCAGCAGGTGTTTCTGCTGTCCATACATGATTGCCGTAGGTGCTGAGGAAACCGGAGACACTCCCCTGTGTAGGATCGTCAACTTTCATTTCTTCGACATCAGCGACTGCTCTCAATTGCTCAAGAAATGGCGAAGGAATCAGTTCTGCTTCGCGCTCGCGTTGTGGTACAAGGAGGTAGAGTCTGTTGCGAAAGGCCTTAAGAACCTGATAAAACATAAAGCGATTATCGTGTAGCTGCTCCTCTTCGGTGCGGTAAGGAATTTCTGGTAACAGCGGATCTGGACGATAACTTTCTGGAAAACTGCCTTCTACAAAATCACCCAAGAACATGGTATCAAACTCTTGGCTTCTGAGTCCATTATTATATGCTAACTTTGTGAGTTCACTAAGTGGGAAAATCTTAACGGTTTCCGCATTTACCGGTGCGCTATTTTGATAGTGGGTATACTTTGCAATATATCTGAGTTTATTAATATAATCTTCAGATTTATATAACCTATCTTCTTCAGATTTTAACATGTCACAAAGCCCTTTAACTATTTTTTTTAACTGTTGGAATGCGTTTATCTCACCTTCAACAATTTTTCCATGTTTCAGTAGCATTGGGTTTAAAATATTGGAAATGACTTCCGCAGATTCGAGAAAGTTGTCAATGTAATTCTTAAATTCGTCGAGACGAAAATCTCCTATAGGTGGTTCAGACTTAACTCCAGATAAGTAAGTGTTGCCGAAAGGAACTTGCCGCGGTGAAAGACGAGAAAAAAATTCTTTGACAATCTCCGACTTCATCAACGGAACGCTTTCAACGAGCGAATATGGGATGCCATAAGTGGGAAAAATTTCTGCAATTCGCTGTTGGTAATTACCCATATTGTAAAATACAACACAGATTTCGCCCAGTTTACAACTAGCACTTAAGACCCGTTTCTGAATTAGATGAGCGATCTGATCTACTTCCTCGGATCGATCAGATGGTTCTAAAACCTTAATCTTATCTGTTAAATCAGTTTTGTAGTCCGAGGTAACATTCGTTCTGAACAGATTCTCAGCGAAATGTCGATGTCGATCAGTATCCCGTTCATAGTCGGTATCAATGTAAGCATCTGTGTCTTTAAATTGTGAGACGAGATTAATAATATTTTTATAGAGGGATTTGTTATCTTCAACACAATCAGTGCGAAACCACATCTCTATACCAGATATTTCGGAAATGTGTTTCAAGAGTTTAATATCGGCTTTTGAAATCAAAGTAAAACCTTCAACAACAACGAGGTTAACACCAGGAAATGCGCTCCTGATAAGTTTTTCTTTGAAATTGTTTGCCAAGTAATAGTGTTTTCCCTTCTCATCTATCCATCGGTTTCCAAGTCTCGCCTCATAATCGTTATAAATGTGAGCAAGGTCTACCTTGGTTAGATCGTCTTTTATAAAGTTCGGCTCAGTCTCTCCTTGATCCCTAAGGTGATTTATCGTGTCTAAAATGAGGGAGAGTGTGCTATCAGGGATAGTAGTATTTTGGGTTGGGCGTAATGCGTTATATCGGTAGGTATTGATATTGCCAGCGTCAGAATCTACTATTTCGTGAAGCCAAAGGTGTTGGATCCCTGATAAAATATGTTGTCTTGGTGACCGAATTTGACTGTATAGCCTTTGGATGAAATCCTTACTGGTATACACACGCAGGTTGGCAATTGCTTGGTTAGGGTGATAACCGACTAATTCACGTTGGCGATGCAAACGGGCAGAATCGGTCGGCACAATAACGACAAAGGTGTGTGCCTCATCGTTTTCAATTCGAGTTTTAAGGGTATTTTCTATATTTGGCATTTTGTTACGGCACACGGATAAAAAAATAGAATGGATAATTTCGCAATGATGTTCGGTGCGGTTAGATGAAGTTTCAGAATTTAATTCGGTAATAATCCAACATAGCGTAGCAAAGATTGT
>JAPPNJ010000163.1 GCA_028818705.1 Candidatus Poribacteria bacterium | reverse complement strand
AACGAAAAAACTTGTCTTAACTTTACGAAATTTTGGCCCTAATTAGCGTTGGCATTTCAATTGTCCAAACTTTAGTATATCACTATATACAATATCTGCATTTGTGGGATATATTCTCTGTTGAGGAATGTAACGGTGCAAGCCATCATTCTATGTGGGGGACTCGCGACGCGGCTCGGTGAGACAGCGAAAACGCTCCCGAAAATCTTATTAGAAATCGCTGGAAAAACCGTCTTGGAGTGGCAAATCCGCTTATTGAAGGATGCCGGTGTTACGGAGGTTGTCCTTGCGTCTGGACATCTACACGAAGTCCTCCATGAGCGCGTCGGTGAAGTTTATACCGGAATGCGTATTCATTATGCCAAAGAGGAGAAAAGACTCGGCACTGGTGGGGCGGTTCAGAATGCTATGAAACAGGTCGATACATCTCCCTTTTTTGTTCTCAATGGCGATATTTTGCTGGCGAATTTTTCACTCCGAGAAATGCTGGCTCAGTTTCATGAAGGAATGGCGGGTGTGCTACTCAGTGTGCATGTTCCCGATATTCGTCCTTACGGTGAAATTGTGTCCGACAGCGATGGAAAAATTCAAACATTCCGTGAAAAAGAACCTACCTGTCGCCCCGGATATATTAACAGTGCGATATATCTCTTCGATCAGAGTATTGCTAACACGTTTCCGAAGGGACAAGAGATCTTCTCTCTGGAGCGGGACGTTTTTCCGTTTGTCTCGAATCTTTATGCGTTACAAACGGATGCGGACTGGATTGACATAGGTGTGCCAGAACGATTGGCTTATGCGCGCGAACACTTCCCACAGCTATGAAATTACGGTTTAATCAACATTAGATTTCTGTCGTATCCCCTGTGCGTAGCACAACATAACTCCGATAGCGTTCAGGGTGTATCTCGCCTACTTCGACAGCATCCTGAACAGCGCAATCCGGTTCCGCGACATGCGCGCAATCGTTATATTTGCAATTACCAAGGTAGGGATCCATTTCCGGGAAATAGTATTCTAAATTCTCGGTATCAACACCCCACAATCCCACCTCCCGGATACCCGGAGTGTCTGCAACTTCACCGCCGAAATCTAAAGGGAAAAGTTCCACGAGTGTAGTCGTGTGCCGTCCCTTTTGGGTTTTGATACCGACTTCACCGACGCGTAGCCCTAAATTCGGTTGGAGTGCGTTCAACAGGCTCGACTTTCCAACGCCAGATGCCCCTACAATAACGCTGAATTTATCTTTCAGCGCATGTTGAAGTGTTTCAAGACTATCTGGGATGTTGATGCTGGTATAAAGAACTTTGTACCCTAACTGCTCATAATTGGCAAAAGCATCTGCAAATTCTTCTCGTTGCGTTGTGTCCGCTAAATCCATCTTATTCAGGCATATAACCGCTTCCATGTTACCCGCCTCAGCCAAGATCAGAAATCTATCCAGCGTCCTAAAGTTGAGTGGGGGCATGAGCGTCGAAGCGACAGCCACAATTTGATGGGCATTGGCGACAATAACCTGTTCAATGTCGCCCTGTTTTCCAGCATATTGGCGTGAAAATTTTGTCTCACGAGGCAAAATATCCTCTACCACGCCTTCCTCTTCATCGAGTTGCGTGAAAATAACCCAGTCCCCAACAGCAACCGGGTCGGCATATAATCTACGTCCGGTTTCAGAGCGACGTTTCCGTTTGAGAGTGCCACGGAGTGTGCATCGCAAGGTAAGGACTCCGTATTGAACATCATAAAAGCCTGTTCGCGCACGGATAACTCTACCTTGTTCGCTGGTTAGGATAAGTCCCACCTCCTAAAAGCGTAGAATAAGTTAATGCTACATTAAGAATCCTTTAGATGTAAGCCTTCATGGTTTTCAAAGCCGTCTCAACATCTTCATCAAAGTTATCAAACTTGCACTCGCACGAGACGCGACCGTCGTATCCGGCTTTCTGAAGTGCTGTAAAGAAATCAGTAAAATCAAAATCATCGTTTCCGGGATAGGACCGCTTGACAGGTTCTGCGATATGAACGTGCGCAAGCCACTCAGCAGCATCGATGATGTTTTGCATCGGCTCTTCTTCCTGCCAGATGTGGTAGAGGTCGGCTAACGCCTTGATGCCCGTGCGATTCACACGTTTTGCCATGGCGAGTCCGTCCGCGACTGTCCGGAGGATGTTTCCCTCTCGCCAGCAGATTGGTTCAATTACAATCGTCATGTTGTGCGCTTCTGCGTGGTCTGCCGCCATGTCAAGAAATTCAGCGATTTGCGCTAATGCCCGTTCGCGTGAATAGCCTTCCTCTATACTCCGTGAACCGCTGCTTCCATAGACAATAATTTCGCCGCCAATTTCATTGGCTCTGCGACACGCGGTCTCTACATAGCGAGACAGGCGTGGAAAGTCCACGGTATCGCCTACCACGCGCAGATCCCCTGGGATAAACCCTGAGTAGGACTCTGGCTTTAAGGGTGCTGCTGCCACCTGTTCGCGAACCTTCTGAAATTCGACTTCGTCTGCCTCGGGCATTAACGCCGGGCTGACCCCTAATTCAATGTAATCATACCCAACTTCTGCGAGACGATCGACATTTTCTAAACTGGTGCAAATTCCAAATCGCATGCATTCGTTCCTTTTTATTTTTGTGTTCGGGAAATGAGGATAGAGATTATAACAAACTTTAGCAATTCCCAGCAGAGAAGTCATAACTACCCTTTATTTTCCAAATCGCCGCTTACGTTCGCTGTAGGCGCGCAGGGCGCGGAGAAAATCGATTTTCCGAAATGATGGCCAATATGTGTCGCAAAAATAGAATTCTGAGTAAACGCTCTGCCACAGTAAAAATCCTGATAATCGGACCTCTCCACTGGTGCGAATGATGAGTTCAGGATCTGGTAGGTCTGAGGTATATAAATAAGGCGTTATCTTGTCCACAGTGAGTTCATCGGCGATTTGACGAATCGTTTTGCCGCTTTCACTTTCGGCTTTTAAGTGCCCTCGAAAAGCCTCTATAATTTCCTCTCGTCCCCCATAAGCAACAGCGACATTTAAGATAAACTTCTCGTAATTCCGCGTTGCTTCTTCCGCTTGATGAATCGCTTCTTGAAGACTCGGTGGTAGTAGTTCTATTTGCCCCATTGCCCGCACTTTAATCTGATTTGCATGGAGTCCCTCAATTGTGGGAAGTTCACGCATTTTTCCTTCAATAAGTCCGAGAATACCTTCTACTTCATGTGCTGCACGTTTAAAATTATCGAGCGAGAAAATCCAGATCGAGAAAATCTCAACGCCCAGTTCATCGCACCAGTGGAGAACCTCTTCTAACTTGTCCGCGCCTTCATAGTGTCCTTTAATAATATTATCAAGTCCGCTCGCTTTAGCGTAACGGCGATTTCCGTCAAGGATTACGCCGATATGGCGTGGGATTTTCCACGTACTCGCCTCAGATTCTAAACGTTTCTGATAAGTGTTATAAAAAAATCTTTCGATTCGATTTTTAATGTAGCGGAATGGATTCATATTCGCGTCCTGGGTTGTTGTAACAAGTTGCAAATTCGGGTGCTGCTTGCAAGCCAATATTACACATGCTATTATAACATGGAGAAGTTATAAAGAAAAGTCTATTTTACGACTACAATCTCTCTGCCAGATTGCTGTGTCTTAGCAATATCACGGTTTGGTCTTGGCTAACGACTTTAAAGAATTGACATGTTGTGAGTTATGTGATAAATTTATCCTCAATATACTTTATCCTCAATATACATGGAGGCGTGCTATAGAACGTAGGTTTAACCGAAGCACGTCTACCAGTCCACCCGTTGCACAGATCGAAATCATCTTGCATTTACTGGAGCCGAATTTTATATGGAAGTTGAAACTTCCCCTTCGTTAGTCACATCTCAAGTTCCTGCCCACGGTGTCACACTCAAATCTATACTTATTGCTGTTATCCTCATACCGATTAACTGCTATTGGGTTATTGAGATGGAGGTTATCCGATATTCGGGGCATCCTGTGACAATTTCCCTCTTTTTTAATGTGATCTTTAGTCTGTTCGTGGTGATCGGTGTGAACCAACTGTTCCGACGTTTCCTACCAAGTCTGGCGTTGGTACAGAGCGAATTGGTCGTTGTTTACCTAATGCTTTCTATTGCTTCAGGTATTACCGGGCACGATATGCTTGAAATTTTGGTGCCGATGCTCGGACACGCCTTCCGATTCGCAACACCGGAAAATGAGTGGCAGCAGTTGTTTGTTCCATTTCTCCCAGAGTGGCTCACCGTTAGTGACACATCGCTTTTATACGGCTATTATGAAGGGGAGCTGCCCCTTTATACGGTTAGAACATTACTCGGATGGGCAACACCTGTACTCTGGTGGACTGCTTTTATTACTGTGTTGATTTTCGGTATGCTTTGCATCAATATAATTGTCCGGAAACAGTGGATCGAACATGAGAAACTGAGTTATCCCATCATTCAACTTCCACTCCAGTTGACAGAAACACCCCAAAATCGCCTTTTTCAAAACAAGTTGATGTGGCTCGGCTTCGGACTGGCGGGTGCACTTGCGCTTTGGAATGGTGTCAACTTTCTCTATCCGATTTTACCAGAGCTTAGGACGCGTGTGCGGAGTTTTCAGATCTTTACAGAGAGTCCTTGGAACGCTATGGGTAGAATCCCATTCTCACTCTATCCGTTTGCTATTGGACTCGGTTTCTTTATTCCGCTGGACCTTTCGTTTTCCTGTTGGTTTTTCTTTTGGTATTGGCGATTTATGCGTGTTCTTGGTGCTGCCCTTGGGCTCCGCAGTCTGCCGCGCTTTCCATACATGAATGAGCAGGCATCAGGAGGTTATCTTGCGCTGTGTGTTTTAGCCATTTGGGCGAGTCGGAGGCATCTTTTGCACGTTGGAAAGACTGTTCTCGGACTGGGTGCCCAACAGAAAAATGCAGGAGTTATTGCCGAAGGACGCGATACATCTGAACCGATGTCCTATCGGAGCGCGACGGTCTGTCTCATCGCGGTGATGGTGTTCCTCGTAGTTTTCTGTTACTATGGTGGTGCTGAGTTATGGGTGATGTTCGCATTTTTCGTAATCTATTATATGATTTCCATCGCTATAACTCGAATGCGTGCTGAGTTAGGCACCCCTGTACATGATTTACACTATTCCGGTCCAGACGAAATATTGACGCGGACTGTCGGCACACGCCGATTGGGGAGAGGCAATCTTATTATGTTCTCCATGTTTTGGTTCATCAATCGTGCCCATCGGAGCCATCCCATGCCACACCAGTTGGAAGGTTTCAAAATCATGGAGCGAACGAACATGACAATGCATCGCATCATCTTTGCCCTAACACTCGCCACTATCTTAGGTTCATTGGCAGGATTTTGGGCACTAATTGACCGCGGCTATCGATTGGGGATGGAGGTGCGTGCCTATTGGCCCTCTCTGAGTGCTTTCGGCATAGAGCCATATCGCCGCTTGGCAGGGTGGTTGCAAGCGCCTGAAGAAACACTTATTCCTGAAAGTGGATTTATGGGTATTGGCTTTCTAATAACAACGGTGCTGATGTTTTTTCGGATGCGGTTTGTCTGGTGGCCATTTCACCCCGCCGGCTTTGCCATCTCCACGAGTTGGGGCATGAACGTTACATGGAGTTGCCTTTTCATGAGTTGGCTAATCAAATGGCTTATTCTTCAGTATGGTGGCGTAGTGAGGCATCGCAAAATAGCACCATTCTTTTTAGGGTTAATCTTGGGGGAATTTACGGTGGGCAGTCTCTGGACAATCCTTGGAATTATTGCGGGAATCCCTACCTATGGATTTTGGGTCTAATTGGCTTAATCTATCCAGCAGCCAATCTTTCACTTTCCAGCACAAATTGAGTCAAACGCTTTAATAATCATCATCAGGTTGGGCATTTATCGCCAGATTTAACGGCAAGAAGAACAAAATCAAGCTAAACAGAAGTGCCCATTGCCATTCCCATTTGAGATGTGCCATTCCCAAGGATTGTCTAATAGGTTCGATATAGACAGCAATCAGGTGAAGTCCGATAACAATAAGCAGGATAATGAGAAGTCGAGTGTTCGCAAACATCCTCTGAAACAGTGATTCCCATGGATACCGCAGCGTTTGCCAACATGTAGTCAATTGCGTAAAAATCAGCGTGGTACATGCCACTGTGCGTGCTACCGAGATATCCGCGGCATTTTGATCTGCCGAATTTGAAGTCGAAAATACATCTCTTAGTAAGGTCGAGACGCCAAGTGGATCGGATAGAGCAGCAGAGTGCCAGAGAAGAAGGAAAAAGGAAATAATTGTCATCAGACTGATAGTTACAGAACGGCAAATGATGTCCATAGGCGTTGTTTTGGAAAGGAAACGTGAAGCCGAAAATAGGGTCGGACGATGATGTTTTTCGTCGGCGAATATCTTTTCAGTGCCTACACCTAATGAAGGGAGTAAGGTTAAGAGAAATTGGACCCAAATTATCTGTGTTAATGTCAAAGGCATTGGCAGTTTATAGAGGTAATGCAAAACTGTTCCAAAGGTAAGGGTTAATAGCAAGGAGAGCGTGCACGAGAAACTCCACCTTAGGAAACCCGCTATATTGTGATACGCTTCGCGCGCGTAAAGCAAGCCATCTCTTACTGCTTGGAAGCCCTTTTTATCAATCAGTCCATCGGCAAGGGATTGTACGACATGCGGTGCCTTAATGCTATCTGCGAGCGTGATATTGGCGATATTCATTGCTCGCAAATCGGCTTTATTTTCACCGAGGAATCCGACAGCATGTCCTTGGCGTTTCAAGCTAAGAACAATATTCCGACGCTGTTCCGATGTCGGTTGAGAGTAAGCCAACCATTGTGAGGTCTGGGCATCGAATTGTTCACGCGGAACTTCATTGAGTTCTTCGCTTGATACAACTGCTTTTCGATTGTGAATCAACCCAAGGTCTTTCGCAAAATCAATCGTCTGTTGTTTTTTATCTTCCGCCATGAGAATGACTTTAAGTCCGGTATCGAGACTGGACTTCAGGACCGCTTTTGTCTGTTCACCATTACTGACAGAGAGAGCGATAAATCCTAAGAAAATTGCATTGTCTTCCATCTCCTGTGGTTTCAAAATAACATCGGACGAGTGGAAGGCAACCCCATAAATATGGGCTCTGGTAGTGAGTAGGTAGTCAATGACCTCGTAGTACCTTTCATAACGATTATCTAACATGGGTTCAAGTTCGCCGTCAATGAGCACATGCGCACAGGTGTCAAGCACCGTTTGTCCTTCACCAAAGATGACATTGAGATAGTTTTCTGGACCTGACTCGAACACTTGCATGTGGTATCCGTAATTACGCGTGGAAGGATATGAATTTACCAAGGGAAGTTTGGTGCTTAGGGTATTTGGTTGGTAGCCGAGTTTTTCCATCGCCTTATGGATTACTGCTTGTGGTGAAGATGCTCCCTCGATCTGCTCCATTTCCCAGTTTTCTTCCATATTAAAGAACTCGGAATTATCCGTCTGTTGTCCACCAAAGGTGCCGAGGGCAGCTGTGAACACTAAGTGGGAGGCACCTTGTGGGATTTTCCCTCCAGACGGCATTGCGGCAATTGTTTCTTGTCGCTCCGTAGGCGTGAAGTGTTGCAAGGAATCTAACCATGTTTGCCACGTATTACCGTCAATTAGTTGTTCATCTACAAAGAGATTAGAAATCGTCAGAGAGCGTGTGGTAGAGAGACCGTTTTCATTGGCACAAAAGGCAGTAATACGGCTCAATTTTTCAATGCTATGTGAGTTTCGTAGTATGATGCCTTTTTCCAACAATTTTTGGGTATGTTGGGAGAAAGATAACCGAAGTAGGGCAATAACATCATGCGAAGCAGATGCAAGGATAAACAGTAGACCGAGGTGTGTCAGCGCATACCAATCGGTTACCTGATTTTGATATTCAAACCACCATGCAACTCCCACGGTTACGCCAGCAATTACCACTCCTACCACTTTCATAACGGTGTGCAGGCTTTGTGTCTCGTTTTCCGCTAAGGTGTACGGGATGGGAGGTGGACGCAGATCGCGACGTTGCTTCCACATTTCTAAATCTTTTCCTGTCTGTACGACAATCGCAAAGCCGTGTCCTGCTGTAACATACGTTCCAGCAAATGCGATGTTTTTCTGTCTTTGTGGTGGTACAGCAGAGTCTGAAAGATCGGCACTTGTCTTTGAGACTGGTTCCTCAGTACCAAAAAGTGCTGATTCATCGATCGTTAGACCCTCGGATTCGATGATTCGAGCATCAGCTGGAACATAGTCGCCTGCGTTAAAAATGAGTAAATCGCCCGGCACGATGTCTCGTGGTGCGCATTTGTCAATTTTCCCTTGTCGGATGACCTTGATACTATGTACCATCCGTTGACGTATGTTGTCATCACGAATGCGACTGCGATAATCTGTCACATATGCCCAGCCAATATGTATAATCAGAACAATCCCAACAGCCCCGATTGTGTAGAGATTAATTCCGCTTGCCCCATTAACGAACGAGATGAATAAAATAAGTGTGGTTAGCGTCAAGACAAGGATGCGCCATGTGAGGAATGGTTGAAAGAACGCCTTAAAGGAAAAAAGTTTTTCCGTTGGATCCAGTTCATTCTTGCCGTATTGCATTTCTGCTTTCTGGACGGCATCCGCACTCAACCCTTGATCCATGTTGGAGTTGAATCTATTCAATATGGAGGCAATGTTTTCCGCGTGAAAATTTGACATCGTTTTTTTATGAACACAAAGTGTTAAAAACTCGGAAAACTCCCATCACCTATGCACTGGGACGAAAAATTTGCACATTCGCTCCATCGGCATCTGACTTCAGAATCTTAATATCGGATACTATTTGATGCATATTGAAAACAGTCTGCATCTGTTTAGCAATCTGTTCGTCGTGTTCTATACAATAAGCCGCTACAGTAGGTCCCGCACCACTCAGCGCGACGCTGAGCGCACCAGCGGAGATAGCCGCTTCAGCAACATCGTTAAATCCTGGAATTAGTGAAGTACGGTATGGCTGATGGAGCCTGTCCTTCATGGCTACTCTCAACATTTCAAATTGACCCGTAGCGATGCTGGCAATTAGTAGAGTGCTGCGGCTCGTATTGTAGATGGCATCCGCGAAGTCCACTGATCTTGGTAAAACCTCTCGTGCCTGTTTCGTTGAGAGCGGAAAATCCGGGATAGCAAGCACAATTGAAAGTTCAGGTGGACACGCCAACTGAACAGTGTGTACATGCCCGTTCTCCTGTGCTGAAACGACGATACCACCGTATAAAGAAGCCGCCACATTGTCCGGATGTCCTTCTATCTCTGTCGCGAAATTAAGAAGTTCTGCATCAGAGAATGGCGTGCCGCACAGGACATTTGCTGTTAGCAATCCACCAAGAATGGCTGTACCACTGCCGCCTAACCCACGAATTGCGGGTATTCCATTATCTATGTGTAATTTGAAGCCTTTAGGAGGTTTTGTACCGCTTCGTTTGAAAACTAATTCTACTGCTTGAAACGCGACGTGTTCCGATGTACTCGGTATTTTATCAGCATCTACGCCGTTCACAATGACTTCAGTGTCGGTTTCGGATGGTTCCAATGTGACTGTGCTATAGAGTTGTAGGGCGAGTCCCAGCACATCAAAGCCAGGACCCAAATTCGTCGTACTTGCAGGAATACGGGCAGTAACTTTTTTTCTTAGTTCGCTATTAGAGGTTTGAGGCATACAAGAAATTCCTATTGTTAATTGTCGGTATTGAGTTGTCAGTCACACAAAATCTTCTCTCAACGAAAACTCTTAACTGAAGACTACCAACCAATAACTGTCAACGCTGCTACAATTTCATAATCGCAGCTTCCATTCTGCCTAATGCCTCTTGGATATTTTCCAATGAATTGGCATACGAAAGACGGAGGTAACCATCGCCGTATTTGCCGAAGGAGGTGCCGGGTAGTAACGCGACATCTGCCTCATTCATCAGGTAATCAGCGAGAGCTTCGCACGAAAGAGGGAGTTGTGTAACATTGGGGAATACATAGAACGCGCCAAGCGGTTTGATACAGCTCACTCCCTCAATGGCGTTCAGCCCGCCCACAATCGCATCACGTCGTTTCTGAAACTCTTCTACCATCTCTGTAACAGACGTTTGAGGTCCTGTCAATGCTTCTATTCCGGCAATTTGCGTAAAAGTTGCAGTACAAGAATTGGAATTGATTGTTAACTGTGTAATCTTATCCGCGATTTCTTGCGGAGCGATACCGTACCCCAACCGCCATCCTGTCATTGCGTAGGTCTTGGAATGTCCTTCGATGAGAATTGTTCTTTCTTTCATACCGGGAAGGTTGATGACACTGTGGTGTTTGCCTTCGTATAGGATGCGGGAGTACACTTCATCTGTCAGCACATAAAAGTTGTGTTTCTGTGCCAGTTCAGCGATCGCTGTGAGGTCTTCTGGGGTTAGGGTTCCGCCTGTGGGGTTCTGTGGTGAGTTAAGGATCAGCAGCTTTGTTCGATCGGAGATTGCATCCGCGAGGTCTTCAAGTCGGAATCGGAAACCTACCTCCTCGCGAAGGGGCAGCGGGACGGCTTTGCCACCGATGAAGTCGATAACTGATTCATAGACCGGAAAACCCGGTTCTGGGTAAATCACTTCATCGCCATCATCGATTAAAGCCAGAATGGTGAAAAAGATAATCGGCTTAGCTCCCGGTGTTACCGTCACCTCGTCTGGGTGTATGCTGACACCACGTGTCTCCGTTATGTGTTGCGCGACAATCTCACGAAACTCCGGCACTCCCGCCGATGGGCAGTAACCAGTATGCCCGTCCTTCATGGCTTTATACGCTGCCTCAATGATGTTAATCGGTGTCGGGAAATCCGGCTGTCCTATCTCTAAGTGGATGATGTCTCTGCCTTGTGCCTCTAATTGTTTGGCTTTGGCAAGCACTTCAAAAGCAGATTCTGTTCCTAATCGATCCATTCGCGTCGCGAACGTGGATGTTTCCAAAATTATACCTCCGATTCCACAAAAAATAATTCGTTCAGCTTGCATGGCTGGGTACTAACCCTTTGCCATACAATTAAGTATTCGTCTGAGATGTAGACTTAGGGAGTAGTGGAATTGGAAAGTGCTTCTACTCCCTAATGTCTCGTTTTATTCTGCCCGCATGATGGCACCTGTGGAACTTGCTAACCACACGTTTTTTTCGTCAAGCACAAAAACTTTAACCAATTTCTCCTTAGAATCTTCAAGCTCCCAAGTTTTGCCGCCATCAGTTGTACGTAGAATGGCACCGACACCAAAGTCACCACCTGCAGCCCAGCCATTATTCTCATCTGCAAAACCGACACTTCGTAGTGTTTCTGGTGTGCCGCTGGTTTGTTCTGTCCAACTCTCCCCACCGTTGTCAGTATGAAGAATTATGCCGTTTTCACCGACTGCCCAACCCATTGAGGTGTTGAGAAAGAAAATGTCTTCGAGAATATCTTCTTTGCCAGTTTCTTTGGTAACCCAGCTCTGTCCACCGTCTGTGGTTTTCTGAATTAAGGCACTTTGTCCTTGTGTACTGGGGCTAACGCGTACGCCAGCAAGCCATCCGGTTTCTTCATCAAGGAATTGGACTGCGTTGTACATATTAGCATCGTCATCGCCTACGGCACCGAGTTGCCCACCTTGGAGCACTTTCCAGGAACGTCCTCCGTTCTTCGTGGAGAGAATAGTGTCACTTTCTCCTGCGGCATACCCAACCTCTTCATTAACGAAGTAGATACCTTTAAGTCCATTGCCGACTTTGCTTGTCTGTGGTTCCCAATCTTGCCCGTTACTGGTTGTTACAATTGTGCCGTCTGCCCCGACCGCCCAGCCGTGTTTTTCATCTAAGAAGTAAACCTCGGCTAAATCAGCAGAAATTTTGATTTCTGATTTTTGCCATGAGGCGCCACCGTCTGTCGTATAACCAATAAAACCAGGATTTTCAAAATCCTCAAACGATGCAGCACCAACTACCCAGCCGGTACTCTTGCTCGTAAAAGTGATGGACATATAATCCCGAAAGTCTGGATCGCGTTCTTGTAGGATTGTCCACCCTTCCGCGGTCGGTAAAGAGACAAAAACGGAATAAGCAGTTGCCACGGTTATGAGAATCGCTAAGTGCAATGTGCGTTTTAAACTTTTCTGCCCAAACCAAATTTTACCCCCGGTGAAGCCCACACGGGCTTCATACCGTTGATTCGGAATGCCACACGCGCATTCTGACGTTGATTGATGGGCAAAATTTGTCTTTGCTTTACATTGTCCGTATGACCTCAATCTATTCATCTTTATCGTTTCTCCTTTATTCTAATTTCTATAGCAAATTTTCGGTTCGTGGGGCACACCGAAAACGTTGCTCTGCCGACGGGCACCTTGGATATGAAAAAGTGAGTCAAATATGACTTTAATCTCTTCGGAGATTAGCATCTGGATACCTATCGTAAAGGTATATTACGTCGGCAAAGTCATTTTTATAGTATAACTTTCAATTAAAAATTATGTCAACACATTTTTTCCTATGAAGTCTGTTATGTTTGCTTTTCTATAGTGCTGAAGTGGTTTTTGTAATATGAGCAGTACCCGTAACACTTCACCTAACATAACAAACTATTTGGCAACAATTAAAGTGCCAGTATTGAAACTCTCTCCTACCTGAAGCTGATAGACATAAACACCACTTTCTACAACCTCACCGGTGTCATCGCGCCCGTCCCAAGTCAACTCTGTTTCACCTGGCAATGCAGCTAAAGTTTTGACGAGCATGCCATCGAGGTCGTAGATAAACACGGTGAATTCGCCTGAAGCGTCTTCAAGCGCGCGAGCGGGAAACACAATCTGATTGAAATCTTCGTTTGGAGAAAGCGGCGTAAACGGATTTGGATAGGGTTTATCAAATATGCGAAGTTTTTTCTCTATCGGTTCGGATTCATTGTTTGCCTCGTCAATAGCAATAACCGCGTAAGTGAAGCTGCCTATGGACAAAGGACGATTATCAATGAATTTATATTCCGGTTTTAACTCACTTATCTCTCCATTAGGAAGTGGCGTAAGTCCATCGGTTTCCGATGACCCAAAAAGAATTCGGTAGGTTGTTACGTCACGACTGTCGCTCGGCTTCCAGAGAATTTCAACTCCATCGCTTGAGGTAACAATGCTGAGCATCATCGGAGATTTTGGCGCAGCAGTGTCGGGCGATACCTCTACTATTTCCATTGGAGAGCGTTCCGATTGCAAAAAACGCGTCTTATAAGCAGTTATCTGATATGTATGACTGCCTGGAATCACGTTTACATCGCGAAATGTTGTTGACGAACGATTTTTAATATCGATGGGTTCTTCTTTATCCCTGTAAATGAAGTAGCCATTGACATCCAAGTCTTCTGATTTTTCCCAACGCAGCGTCACATCATTCTCACCAGTGCTATCGGCTTCAGCGATGAAACCTATGACTGGATCGGGTGGTACATTGGGAATTACTTCTAAAGTAAAGTCATCGTTGTTGAGTTTTCCATCTGCCTGTCCAGGTCGGATAAATTCACCGATGGGACCATCACGGAGATTACGGAGACGCACTCTAAACACAGCGTCCAGTATAACGGTGTTTGGTGTTCGGGTATCGAATATGATTTCATATATCGAATTTTGGAAATCGACGATAGCGTCCGCTAACTCAACACGCAAAGTGGTTCCACCGGAAACTACTGCCCTCGCTACAACTGGGTTTCCGTCCCGCGAAATGCCTTTGAAAAAGGAGGATTGGGTCACGAATCCGGACGGCATTACGATTTCAATCGTCTTAATTTCTTCACCCGGTTCTGCCAATGACCGATCCACAACAAGTGTCACGACCAACGGGACCGTTGAACTGGCGGGAACAACCCCTTTAGTTTCGCCTGCGACATTAATTTCTCCAACCGAGGTAACCGCACCATTACTGTTGCTGGCGGCAAGCAGACTACCGATAATTATCAAAGCGATGAAAGTCTTTCTCATTGGATAATCCTTTTTTCTAAAGCAGCAGATTGGCGGAGAACCGCTGTGTTATATTGTCTTGGAAGTCCCCAGTCAGTATTTGAAGTCCATAGTCGAGTTGGAAGTTAGTGCTGCTAATTGGGAGTTTGGCACTTCCCCCGAAATTCAACGTTGTTGCAGAGTTTCCTCCATTTTTCGCACTGTATCCGCCGCGAATAGCGATGGCTCTGTTCAACCAGATTTCTATGCCTGTGCGGATATAAATTTCACCGTTACGAGAGGCAATCTCTACTGTTCCTAAACTTGATTTCAACAAATTGCTGACTGCTTCACCTTGGGCACTCATCTCTGCTATAGATTCAAGTTTATATACCAAACCGGCGCGGATGTTCAACGGCACCGAGTCTGTGTGCGTTTCGGAGATGCTCATATTGGCGGGGAGCAAATTCTCCACAGATGCACCAATGCTCAGGCTCTGGAACGGTCTGGCAATCACACCAAGATCAAATGAAGTGGCTGAGCTGGAGGTTTGGACGAAATACGGGTTCTCCGCAACGAATTCGTTTGATTCGTCGAAAGAGGTACCGAAGAGTTTCAAATTTGCCCCAATCGCCAATTGTTTGAAAAGCGCGTTCCCGTAGGAGATACGCACTACCCGTTCTTCATAGATTTCGGAATCTTCTCCCAAGATACCGAGGCTCGCACCGAGCGAACCTGCTCTCCCGAACGGGATGATACCGCTAATATTATTATAGGTGATGAGTCCGTTGAAGCGTTGGGCGTGTGTTATACCAACCTGGGTGGCATCAATATAACCTAATCCTGCAGCGTTGTAACTTGCCGCGTTGCTATCATCAGCGAGCGCAACGAAGGCGCCACCTAAACCCAGCGGTCTTGCCCCAACACCAATGTCATTGAACGTTGCAGAAGCGGTGATAGGGAGGAACAGGGCAATGCATAGAATTATATGGAGTATATGTTTCAATCTATTGTTTCCTTTTGCAATATCTATTTTTTCGGATTGATGCGTCTCTGGCTCGGTAAGTGTATTTTGTGAGTAAGTTGCCTGTATATTTGTGAATCTTCATTAAAAACTCAATTCACCGAACCTACCATCGGCACGAAACTGACTCCCGTAACTTCTGTGGTTTCTACAGCGGGTTTAATGCCATCCTCAGTTGGGATTTTTTTCTGAATTAAAAGAAGACTTTGTTCGCTATCACCGACTGGAATGACCATCCTTCCGCCTTCGCTGAGTTGCTGAACGAGTTGCTCCGGGACGACCTTAGGTGCAGCTGCTACAAGCACCGCGTCGTAAGGCGCGTGTTCTTGCCAACCATAATGCCCGTTGCCTTCTTTGAAATGGATATTCTGGTAGTTGAGGCGCTGCAATCGGGTTTTCGCACTTTTAGCAAGCGCCGGTAAAATTTCAATTGAGTAAACGGTTGATGCCAACTCCGCTAATACAGCTGTTTGATAACCACATCCAGTTCCGATCTCGAGCACTTTTGAAGCCGGGGTAAGGTTCAGTAGGTCCGTCATTAAAGCAACAATATAGGGTTGTGAAACTGTTTGCTGGCAATTAATTGGCAGTGGACCGTCCTGATACGCCCTATTGAGATATTCCGGTCTTACAAACAGGTGGCGCTCTATCTTTTGCATGACAGTAAGTATCTGTGGGCTACGGATACCACGTGCTTCGATTTGATCTCGAACCATTTTCTTGCGTAAGGTTGCATAGTTTTTGGCAAATAGCATTTTAATTTTGGCTCCAGAACATCATACAGTGTGGTGTTTCAATCATTCAAAAATATTGGTCGGCGGCTTCTGAGACGATAATGTAAAGCAAAGACAAATTTTGCCGCGTGAATCAGAATCAAAATCAGAATCAAATCAACGGTATGGATGCCTTATGGTATTCCAAATCAACGGTATGAATGCCTTATGGCATTCACCGGGGGGCAAAATTTGATTCTATTTACCCATGGCTATCTGATAAGGCATAAGAAGGAAAAGCCTCTGTTGCATAATAACGTTTATAAGTTTTATAGTGTCCCTGAAACCTCCATACCGCGTAGTAAGTGGCAATCTTGCAAGCTTGTTTTCTCCATCGGTGCCCTTGGATCCAATCTGATAGAGCGGCGCAGCCGAAACCTGAAGATTGCCGAAGAGTTGGGATACCCATGCCTGTTTAGGGAAGCGGGTTATCTCAACCATTTTTCCTTGCAGTCCGGCGTATTCTTGCGCAATGGCGAGTGCGAGGCTTAAACCACCGAGTTCATCTACTAATCCATTTTCTTTTGCCTGTCTACCCGACCAGATCCGTCCACGTCCGAGCTTATCTACTTCTACCGTTGTTAACTCGCTTCGTCCAAGTGCTACCTTTGTAATAAAGTCGTCATAGATTTCCTTAATCTGTTTCTGAATGATTTCCTGTTCTGAAGGTGGATAATCGCCGTAATCTGTATAGAAATCAGCATGCTCGCCTCGTTTAAGAATTTCCTTTTGGATACCGAGTTTTTCGTAGAGGCCTTTCAGGCTGTACTTACCACTAATAACACCGATGGAGCCAGTAATTGTTCCCGGTTCAGCGACAATTACGCTTGCAGGTGCTGCAATGTAGTAGCCCCCTGATGCTGCTACATTACCCATTGACACCACCAACGGTTTAACCTCTGTCAGCTGGACCAATGCACGCCATATAATGTCAGCGGCTACAACAAGACCGCCGCCACTGTCAATTCGCAAGACAACTGCTTTTATGGAGTCATCGTCTTTCGCTTCTTGAATTGCGCTCACGATCGTATCAGCCCCCATTACCTGTGTACCTGTAAACGGATCGATAAAGCTGTCCCCCGTTACCATCAGCCCTTTCGCCTCAATAATTGCAATTTTCGGCTGTGGAACCCGCCAATCCTGCGTATGTATGCTGCTTTCTGCGTATTCACTGGCGGATACCAAGTCTGTCCGGCCATCGGTGAGTTCGGTTACGACCTCTGTCAGCTCATCTTCGTAGACGAGCCTATCAACGAGTTCAGCGGCGAAAGCTTGCCGTGCTGTATAGGGGCCCGCGTCAATGTGTTTTTTGACCTCTTCAGGCGTCCATCCCCGTCCATCTGCAATAATATCTATGAGTTGTTCATAGAGATCGTCCAAAATAGCATTCTGGATTTCGCGTTGGACTTCAGACATCTCCTTCCTTGTGAATGCCTCAGACGCAGACTTATATTTACCAATGTGTTCGAGATCGGCTCTGATACCGAGCATGTCTAAGGCACCCTTATAGAAGGAACGTTCCGTACGTAACCCAATCAACCGGACCTCCGCCGACGGATGTATCAGGATACCGTCGCAGGTGGCCGCGACAATATAATCTCCTGTGGAGCAATTGGTAAGATAGCAAAGAACAACGCGTCCAGATTCCCTGAAATCCAAAATGGCATCCGCCATTTCCTGAAGGGCTGCCATGCCGTAGCCACTTCCGTTGATACGGACGAGAATACCAGCAATATCTTCATCGAATTTCGCGATGGGCAGTATCTCTTTGAGGGAGTGCATCTGTAAGTCAAGAAAGATGCGGCGGCGCGGGAGCTGCTTAGTTGTGGGGATATTAGAAAAATAAAAATAACCGACACCGGTCTGTGCTTCCCGGTTTTCGTTGAAGGTGTTACCTGTCCCGATTCCCCAATTGCCGATATTGATACCAAAACGGACATCAAAACTCAAATCACTATTGAGTGTTCCACGGAGCATAAGTTCGCGGATTGGGCGGACTTCCAAGGCATAGTGCAGATCTACGCCTTCTACACCTTGTGTTTTCTGCATGTCAATTGAGAGGGTCGTTCGCCATGTTCCTGGACGAATTGCCAACCCCAAGTCATAAGTGCGTCCGAGTTTCTCACCGAGTAATTCAGGTTGATTGAGATCGCGCGCCATTGCACCGATTGAGAGATAGCGGCGTCGGTACATTAAGCCGAAGGATAGGGAATGGAATGCATCGTAGGTTTTATCGTCTGAATTTATCCAACTGTAGCTTGTACCCAGATAGAGCGCATGTCCTAAATGATGTCCACCGGAGAGTGTATAGCGTGTGAAGGTCGTATTGGCATTAGCAGTGGCGAATTCAACACCAAATCCACCATTGGGCACAGCGAGGAAGAAAGCGTCATCGCCTGCCCAATCGCTCTGATATGTTCGGAGATAGTATAGATTTAAACCGCGCCCTGTGCTGAGTCCGGATGGGTTGAAAAAGGTGGCTAAGGCGTCGTCACTGACGGCAATAGAACTGGAAGGTAGGTGCGTACGTGTCTTTGGTGACGCAGTGGCAGAAAGCGTACCAATCCCGTAAATCAGTGCCACTGAGATGATGGTTTTACCAATATACCGTAAGCAGTTGTTAAATAATAGAGGGGGAAACATAGAGTGAACTTCAATATGAATTTAAGAGACGCAGCTCGTAATATAAAATATATGATGTACATACAGTATATGTCATTAAGATACTACAAAATAGCAAAGATTGCAACAAAAATGCAATGACTCTTAGGGGAATTTATGGTAAATTATCAAAATATGCGAACAGCTCAGCAAACGGCAGGCGCGGAAAGGTATCTTCCTCCGGTAAGAGACACAACCTGTTACTCGGAAGGGAGGCGTTTCTTAACCTCACTAACTCGTGGTGTATCAGTAATTGTAAAATTACTGTCCGCTTCTAAGAACGCCGGGCATATTGTGGGAACAGTTCGTCATGGATGTCACTGCATTGTTGCAGGTGAATTTGCCGAGTGGCATCTGCAGTGTCAACCATCGTTGGAAAGAACATACCGGCACCTGTGTCAATTTGGTACCCGCCTGCCGAATGGACGCTCAGATACTGATGCAGGGTTTCTAAATCTGGCTTAGTTGTACAATGGCGCGTACAGTTCATCGTGAACATCCGCCGTCGAGTACCACCTCCGAACGATGCGTGATAGGTGTCGTGGTTGAAAATCACCACATTTCCTGGTGTGTTTTCCAATGCGACGCTCGTTGGAAAATCGCGCGGTGGAATACCGTACAATGCCTCCGATTGATTCGGATCAATCTTTCCTACCCTGACGAAGTGAGATGGGTTTTGGCTCCCCGGAATAACGCGTAGACATCCGGTGTCTTTGGTCAATGGGTCGAGGTAAAATGTTACCTTGCAAGCGAAGAGTTGTCCCCAGTTCCCATCAGGGTGCCAACCGGTGTCGCCGCTGTAATAGTTTCCGTCACCGCCAGCGTAGTTGAAGTCCTCACCGATTACACCGCCGATCAGTCCCTTGATACGTTCATCATCGAGCAACGTGCAGAGCCGAGGACGATGCTCAATCGGACCGCCGAACATTGTACGACGTGTTCCGTCGTGGTTTTTGCCACCACCGAATTCCTGAATCGTCATCTCGAATTCTTCGGTAATCCATTCTATCTCGCTCGGAGAAAACAGGTTCGGTATTGCCAGATAACCGAAAGTATTGAAAAAGTTTACTTGATGTTCTGTCAGTTTCATGATTGCTTCCTCTGTACTGAAACCCTAAATCCTGTTTTAGCAGGTGTTGTACCTATTCGGTAATTGTGTGCGTCTTTATTAGGAATTTTGTTTGTTTTTATGTTAGCACGGCCAACCCAATTTGTCAAGACAATCGGGAATCGTCCTTAGGCATTCAGTTTTTCCAGAGAAAATACACAAGGGATAAAAATTAAGATTTTTTCGTTTTTTGCACGCATTCCGCTCAAAAATCCGTCTTTAACGTCCAAGGGTATTATCCAAATGGATATAATCTTTACCACATGCTATAATTTGAAATGCAGATCTCACGATGTGTCCTATCGGAATGGAGATACTATGATGTTAATAACACTAATTCAGAAAGAAATGATGCATCATATTCTGAGTGCCCGGTTTATTGCGCTCCTGGTGATGTGTGTACTGCTTATCCCACTGAACTTCCATATCAATTACCATCGTTACCGCCAACGCCAAGTCGATTATCAAGAAGCCGTCAAAGCCGAAAACAACAAGGATCCAGCGGAGCAACCGTGGTTAGGGAGAAAGACGACAGATCCGAACCTTGAAGTTTCCAAACTCATACTTAAGCCGACACCACTAAGTGTGTTTGGAACAGGTTTAGAATCCGCGCTACCCAGTCATCTCGGCATGAGCCGCAACGGTATACAACGGGGCGAAGCGGCGCTGTCTACCGCACCGATCGCCTTTCTATTGGGACATCTTGATTTTGTGTTTGTCGTTGGTACCGTCTTCAGTCTCCTCGCGCTCCTGTTTACATTTGACGCCGTCGCAGGTGAAAGAGAGGCTGGAACCCTTCGGGTAACACTCGCCAACGCCCTGCCACGCGATATCTTTTTATGGAGCAAACTCATCGGCGGCTATCTCGTATTCATCGCTCCGTTCTTAGTCTCGTTAATCATTGGCTTACTCGTGCTCGTATGGCAAGGATTTCCCTTGGGTGAACCCGACATCTTTCCGCGCACCCTCTACCTCATCTGCATCTCGCTGCTCTATATTGCTGGCTTCTTTGCGATTGGAGCGGTAATCTCTGTCTATTTCGACAGTTCCAAGACAGCCCTCATCGTCGCCTTCACTGTATGGGTGTTCGCAGTCCTTATCCTACCCCGCGTTGGATTTCTTGCCGCACAAATCGTCGCACCTGCGCCAACAGCCGAGAGCGTTTACAAGGGCAAGGCAGCACAGCGAGCAGAATTGCGTGCCACACTTGAAGCGGAAAGGCAGAAAATTATGTTTAGACTCCTGAGGGAATCTCAAACCATACCAGAAGGTACTACAACAGGGGCATTTCATTTAGACCATGTATTCCTCGGCAAAATGAATATGGAGCTGGTCCCACTTGAAAAGGTGGCTCGGTTAAAATACCGCGACTTTGCAGCAGAGCTTGACAGACGTTATCAGCGAGAAAGGAAACGCCAAGATGAAATCGGTATAAACCTTTCCCGAATCACGCCTACAGCGTCCTTTATTTTTCTGGCAACGGATGCCACACAAACCGGGCAGACAAAAAGAAATGCCTACTTTCAAACGGGAAACCGCTACTATGAGGCACTTGATACAGAAATGTTCAGCAAAATGGCAGAGGGTACTTTGGTCGAAACAGAAGAAATCCCATCTCCACAACCACCACCGCCGATCGTGGAATTAACCTTGGGTGAGACGTTCCAACACGCTGCTCTGGATCTGCTACTGCTTTGTTTCTTCGCAGGTGGATTGATAACCGTCACGTTCCTAAAATTCTTCAGATCAGATATTTGATTGAAGACGCTACTGTCTAAAAATTTATTATAAACCACTCATCATCACGGAGAATCCTGATGGAAAAAGACGATGCTCAGTTAATTCACAAGATCCTGTCAGGCGACGATACCGCATTCAGCACGTTAGTTCAAAAATACCAAAAGACTGTTCACACCCTTGTGTGGCAGAAAATCGGCGATTTCCACCATGCCGAGGAAATTACACAAGACACTTTCCTGCAGGCATATCAGAAACTCGCAACGCTCAGGGATCCGAACCGCTTTGCTCGATGGCTCTATGTCATCGCCGACAGGCTTTGTGTTGATTGGGTGCGAAAGCAAAAACCTACGATGCAATCGCTGGATGATACACGTATGGATATAGTGGAGCAAATCTCTTATACACGTTATATATCCGAGCAGCATGAGACAAAATCCATAGAAGATTATTGTGAAATCGTTGATAATCTTTTGCAAAAACTTCCAGAGAGAGAACGCACGGTTGTGACACTTTATTATCTTGATGAAATGACAACCAGGGAGATTGGTCGTTTCTTGGGAGTCTCAGTGAACACGATTCAAAGTTGGCTCTATCGCGCACGGAAACGTTTACAAGGGGGAGCATTTATCGGGACACAAGAAACTGGTGAGGAACTTGAACAAACGGATGTAGAATTAATCCTGAAAAAAATTGTACCTAAAATGCTCAGCACCATAGAGAAAAAGATTTATGCTGGATTCCAAGCACAACTGGGAAAAAGTATTCACGAGACAGAAATGAGCGAGGATATGATCAAACAAATGTCGGAAAAGATGGCGAGTGATATTGGGGAGAAAATACGGACAGAACTTCAGAAAAAATTTAAAAAAGAATTTCCAAAGACGTAAGAGGTTTCTTAATTGTTATTATTTCTTTTCCATTGAATCAATGCGATGCCAATCGCCAACCACCAACTGCTAACCACTGGAAACCAATAGTCTATAAAGTGAATAGCCCTATAAATACCCTAATAAGACTTGCTAAAGCGATTTCGCATATGCTACAATTTTTAATAAATAATTGACACATTTACAAACTTAAAAACACTAATTTTCTCATAGGATTTAATAACTATGAAAAGCTACATCCTCACTCTCTCACTACTACTTTTTGTTGCCTTCTGTGCAGCAGCCGAAGATTATACCGATGACGCAATCCGAACTTTATTGCCTTTTGATGCTATACCCGCTATTACCGACCCCCAATTTGTGTTTGCCAATGAAGCGAAGCTTGATGCAGACGCCCCTGTTATCGGTGTAACCTTCAACGATGACAGCCGCGCCTATTCGCTTTATCTACTGAATGGACACGAAATCGTCAACGATGTTGTCGGTGGACTGAACATTGCCACTACGTGGTGACCGCTCTGCAAAACGGCTATCGTGTATAGTCGGGATCTTGACGGTAAGACGTATACTTTTGGCGTCAGTGGCAAATTATGGCGAGATGCGCTATTGATGTATGATCATCAGACCCGTTCTCTCTGGTCACATATAACCGGAGAAGCAATACGGGGACCACTCAAGGGTAAACGGTTGAAACCGTTAGCCTCCACACCACAGATTGCGTGGAAAACGTGGCAGCTAAATTATCCAAGAACACGGGTCTTGTCTGTACCTACCAGAGGTGGGAGGCGTGAAAGCCTGAACCAAGATGTCTACGCAGACTATCACGCCAGCCAACGCGCAGGTGTGAGCGGCATGGAATACACCGATGACAGACTTCCAAATAAGTCTCTCGTGATTGGGGTTCAAGTGCCGGTGGAAGATGGCACGACGCAATTCCGCGCTTACCCATTGACGCACTTTATGAAAACTTCCATTATTAACGATACGCTTGGTGAAATCCCACTGCTTATTTTTCACGATAAAACCTCATTTGCGACAGCGGTCTTTACGCGGAATGTAGCAGGGGATGTGCGAACCTTTAGTGTGAAAGACAAACACTTTGTACAGGACAACACGGGCACGCGCTGGAATCTCATTACAGGCGAGGCAACATCCAGTAAAGAGAAAGGAACGCGTCTGCAACGCCTACCCGCTATTAATATCTACTGGTTCGCCTGGGCACGCTATTATCCTGATACCTCTATCTATCGCTAATTCGGCTCACCAAGCGCAGGGAATATTAATCATCTAATTCAACAATTTCACCTGTCATGTTGCGATGCATTGTCGGGCGGATCACTAACTCTGGAATGTTGCTCCGTTGGGGCAACGTCGCGATAAGTAGAATCGCCGCTGAAGTCTCGTCAACATCTACCATCGTAGCACGAGCGTCAGCATCTGGCGGAACCGGACGTAGGTCCAGAATTGGGGTTGCTACCTCGCCAGGGACCACTACACTTGCGCGGATGCCTGTGTTCCGTAGATCGGCATTGAGAAATTCGGTGAAGTTGATAACGCCAGCCTTCGCAGCGCCATAGGCGAAACCGCTAAACGGTCCTGGGGTAACCGCAGCAAGCGACGATATGTTGATAATCGTTCCCGATTTTGCCTTCAACATCGCCGGCACAACCGCCTTCGTGCAGAAAAACGTGCCAATCAGATTTGAATCAATAACTGAGCGCATCTCTTCAGGGGGTGTGTTCAGAATCCGCCGGTGATGTGAACTGTGTCCAGCGTTGTTCACAAGCACATCAATCCGTCCGAATTGGTTAAGCACATCTGCAACCATCCCTTCAACAGCATCATAGTCAGCCACATCGAGTGCGTAATTTACTGCTGTTCCTCCAGCTGCCGTAACTTCAGCCTTGACAGATTCTAATTTCGATGCAGTTCTACCGATGATAATGACCGTTGCACCTTCTTCTGCCATTGTGAGGGCAGCACCGCGACCGATACCGCTTCCGCCCCCTGTGATGATACATACATGGTCCTTTAAACGCATTCTTCACCTCCATTAGGTATTAGGTAAAATGGGTTTCACTGCTATTTTTATCTCTTTTGATAGTGATTCTAATTCATACTGGGCATCCGAAATTTTATCACGATATTCATCGAAAGGGTATCCACTCTTTCCAGTTTCATTGAAATATGCACTCAATTGATAACGCTGAAAAATATTCATCCGTGCATAGTCTTCTGTCCATGGACTCGCATCGTGGAGCAGATTCGTTGAGAAGATCGCCACATCACCTGCTGTCATGGGAAGCGTAATTGAGGTAGGCGGGTCGTGCCTCACGGGTAAATTTTCTGGGGTCTGAAACGCAGATTTATGACTGCCGGGTACGAGACAAAAACCAGTGCCGGGTGGTACATCTACCAGCGCAACCCAAGTCGCAATGTGACTGCAATAGATATGACCCGCGGCGGCTTGATAATCGTTGTGTGGGTTGCGGAACCCGGGTGGAAATTTAAACCCGCTATCGTCCCGATGAAAGTGTTGCGGCGCATCGTGCTTCGTCATCATCGTGAAATTGCAGTGAAATAGACGTGGGGCGTTCATCGTTAACCCCGCAACAACCCGCATAATATCTGGATTCATCGCTAAGTCTTCAAAGAGACAATGTCCATATTGGATATGTCCAATATGTGTTTTGCAAGGCTCCTGTCGCCCGCGATCGAGCGGTGGCGGGAGGTCAGCTGCATCCATTGCCAACCAGTGCTGAAGCACCTTTATCATCTCTTCAATCTCGTCCTTCGGGATAACGTTCCTTAAGACCAAAAACCCATGTAAGTCGAAATACCATTTCTCCTCTTCGGTCAAAGTAGAATGGATCGTAAACATTAATTCCTCTCCGCAGCGATGAGTGTTGGATATACAGATTACCAGAATTTCCTAAAATTTTCAAGATTTCGCTGCAGCGTTTGTAAAAGAGGTTTGTAACCCCGACGCTTCTTACTGAAAGCTGAAAACCCATAAAAATGATTTCAAAACTCCTTGACAAAAATCTAAAAACACCTATAATAGACATCATAACCTGATTGAACGCTATGGAGGCTAAAGCAGTGTCCTTAAAACAACGCATTCATAATAAAGAGGCGATTAACATTGCATCTGGGGTCCCTTTCGGTTGCACCCGCGACGAGATGGAAGCGGTTCTCGGTCAAGGCAACTACGATTTAGTTAGTGTTGACCATCAACATGGAGCCGCAAATGAAGACAAACTCGTTGAATATTGCGCAATGGCAAGCGAATTCGACGTCGGTGTGCAGCTCCGCATCAAGCATACCCGTAACGCATATCTCATAGGCAATCTGTTAGATCTCGGTCCTCTGGCAATTGTCGTGCCACAAGTCGAGACCATCGAAACCGTTGATGAAGCGCTTGACTTTTTCTACTATCCACAGATGGGAAAACGGAGTTGGGGTCCCAGCAGCGGCTACGGTATCAAACAGGGCATGGATCGTCTTGAGTATGCCGAATGGTGGAACAACACCGGTATTCTTATCTTGCAGATCGAGTCTGTTGATGCCGTGATTAACGTTAGCAAATTCGCAAAACCCGGCGTGGATATGGTCACCTTTGGCGAAAATGACCTTAACTTTAGCATAGAGTCATATCCGAGTTCGCCTTTCGCGAATCTTCAAGAGTGCATTGCACACGTGCAAGCGCAGTTGGCGAATACACACGTCAAAGTAGGTGCCGGACATACACCGTCAGGTTTACTATAGTGGAGCAATCTCCCGATCGCGGTTAATCCGTTATATGAAAGAGTGGCAGATTTCGTATATTGATATACACAAACCAAAACTTGCTGTTAGAAGAACGTCCAAAGGAGCATAGAATGTCAAAACGGATTAAGGTTGGACTTATTGGATGTGGTATGGTATCCGGTTCACACGTCAACGGATACCTTGCACATCCGCAGCACGCAGAAATCGTCGCTGTTTGTGATACAGTAGAAGCGAATGTAGAGCGGCGACATGCCGAAGTCCTTTCTGGCGCAGCCTCCCGCGCCGAATCTGCAACCGCCGAGGCAGAGAAAGCGGAGACCCCAGAGACACGTGAACAACTGCAAGCAGACGCTGCGCTCTGGGCAGAGTATGCCAACAACGGTGTCAAAATCTTTAACGACTACAATGAGATGTTGAAGACCTGTGATTTAGATGCCGTCAGCCTGGCATTACCGCCATTTGTTCATGAGCCTGCAACAATCGCAGCTGCGAAAGCTGGGAAGCACGTCTTCTGCGAAAAGCCGATGGCGCGCACGGCAACAGAGGCAAGGAATATGCGGGATGCCTGTGATGCCGCTGGCGTAAAACTCGCGTATCAGAGCGGTGGTACCTGCCTCGACCCAACGAGTTACGCGATTCGCGACTACATCATTTCTGGAAAACTCGGCGATGTCTACTACGGCAGACTGACCAGCTACCGCGTCCGCGGCAGACCCAATGTGGACATGTTTGGCTACGGCAGATGGTTCCTCGATTCAAAGTATAGCGGCGGCGGCACCATATACGATACGGGTGTGTATCTCATAAACCGTTCCCTCTATCTACTCGGTTCACCGCAACCTGCCACAATCAGCGGTATCGCCTATCGTGGGATGCTGCCTGAGTATACAGGTGATGAGATTAACGACGTTGAAGAACACGCCTCCGTCTTTGTCCGGTTCACAAACGGTATGTCCTTTACATTTGAAAACGGCTGGTCAAGCAATATGGCGGGACAGCCACAAGGCATTTTCATTTTCGGTTCTAAAGGTTCGTTTAGCAGCGATAAACTCTTTCTTGAAGAAGGAACTTGGGGTACTAACAATCAGGGCAATCGCAGACGCTATCAAGGGGAGCTTGTTGAAACGCCGTTGGAGCTTCCAGATAGGGACTTCCCAGACAAATTCCGTGATTTTCTCGATGCCTGTAATAGCGACGCACAGCCTGTTAGCAACGGCGACATCGGTTTGAACGTTACAGAGATTATGAGCGGCGCGCTCTTGTCAGCAAAGCTCGGTCGCGAAATTAGCGTTGAGGAGCTTTATGAGATAGAGGCACTTCGTAGTGAACCGGTACCGGGTTGGCCAATTCCATGACAGCACATTCGGTGAATTTAAGATTGACGAATCTTCTCTAATGAGATATGCTTTATATGTCATCAGGTTTCGCGATCCAAAAAAGATACAAGCGGATATGTTACCCTAAAATGACATGAAACGGAGGATTAAATTTGAGAAATTTTGAGTTTTTTGAACCTGCCACCCTCGCGGAGGCTTCTCGCCTGTTTGCACAGGAGCATGCGCAACTTCTCGCAGGCGGAACAGATCTCGTTATTGGAATGAAGGCACTCACCGAAGCGCCGCAGTCTGTGATTAGTTTGCAGAAAATTCCCGGATTAGCAGGCATCACCACGGAATCCGACAACAGCATTAGCGTTGGCGCGATGACGAACGTGCGTGCGGTCGAATTATCGGCAGCTATCCAGCAACACCACACCGCACTGGCAGAAGGTGCCGCAGAGATCGGGTCTATCCAAATTCGCAATCTCGCAACTATCGGCGGAAACATTGCACACGCCTCCCCCGCAGCAGACACAGTCGCAGGTTTACTTGTTGCTGATGCACAGGTGGATATTGCAAGTGCCGATGGCGAACGAACCGTGCCAATTGACCAGCTTTTCACAGGCCCCGGACAGACCGTCTTAGCACCCGGTGAGATTATTACACGCTTTCGTCTACCGAGTCCAGCATCGGGTTCCCACTACATCAAGCACAAGATCCGAGAGGTGATGGACCTTGCGTTTATCGGCGTTGCTGCTTCTGTTAATCTCGACAACGGTGTAATTACGGATGCCCGAATCGGACTCGCAGCTGTCGCACCTACACCCATTCGTGCGACTGAAGCAGAGGATCTGCTAAAAGGGAATGAACTCACAGCAGAACTTCTAACACAAGCTGGTGAGGCAGCCGCAGCCGCAGCAAGCCCAATATCTGATTTACGATGCTCCGCAGAACATCGCAGTGAGATGGTTGATGTGCTTACGAGACGAACCGTACAAGAGGCTGTTAATAGGGCGTAAGTCTTGACATTTGTTTACAAAAAATACGCCGAGGCATAGTAAATTTCGCCTCGCATTAGACCACGGAATCATAGGATAGGTAAAGGAGACGAGATATGGCAAAACACCATGTCAACCTGAAGATTAACGGCGACGAACACGATTTACTTATCGAGCCACGTAAAACCTTATTAGCGGTACTGCGCGATACGGTTGGTTTGACTGGAACGAAAGAGGGATGTAGCACAGGCGACTGTGGTGCCTGCACTGTCATCGTTGACGGCGAAGCTGTCACGTCTTGTATGGTGCTCGGTGTCACTGCTTCTGGAAAAGAGATTACCACTATTGAGGGATTAGCCAGTGATGGCGAACTCCATCCCGTTCAGAAAGCGTTTATTAACACGGGTGGTTATCAGTGTGGTTTCTGCACGCCCGGTTTTATCATGGCATCAAAGGCACTCTTGGATGAAAATCCGAACCGGAGCGAAGAGGAATTCAGACATGCCCTCGGCGGGAATATCTGTCGTTGTACCGGGTACACAAAAATTCTTGAGGCAATTTTGAAAGCCGCAGAAGAGGTCCGCACGACCGCTTAACAAAAATATGTCAGGTCAGAATAGTTGTTAGTTCTCGGTTTTCAGTTAAGAGATAGAGATATATAGCGAGGTATCCGTACTTCGGACACGCCAGACGCAGGTGATTTGATACCAAAAACCTCTTAACCGACAACTGACAGCCAACAACTTATAACGAATAAGAAAGGAGCATTAGGATGTCAGACTATACTGTTGTTGGGCAAGGAGTTGCACGGGTTGATGCTGTCGAAAAAGTGACCGGTGCTGCCCAATATGGCGCAGATGTGCATCCACCGGGGATGCTCTACGGCAAAATCGTCCGTAGCAAGCAAGCACACGCTAACATACTCAGTATTGACACCAGCGAAGCCGAAAAACTCCCTGGGGTCAAGGCAATTATTACGCAAGATGATGTGCCGAGCGGTCGCAGAGTCTTTGCGACTGATAAAGTTTTGTATTTAGGCGAACCGCTCGCCGCTGTCGCTGCAACCGATCCTGATATCGCTGAGGAAGCCGCTGAACTCATTAAGATTGAGTACGAAGTTCTACCGGTTGTACAAGACGTTATGGAAGCGATTAAAGCGTCAGCACCACATCTGCAAGGCGATGCTACAAAGGATGGACCGAACCGACGGGCAATCTCAACCCAAATCCGAAGACTCTCGCGCGATAAAGAGAACGACCACAGCGACGAAATCAGCAAACTGGAGGCAGAATTAGAAAAATATCCAGACGAAGTTTACTATAACATCTCTGCTGAAAGCCACTCCGAGGCAGGCGATATTGAAAAAGGGTTTGCCGAGTCCGATGTCGTTGTTGAAGATACTTATGTAATTCCGCGTGTACATCAAACCTACATGGAACCCCATGTCTCTGTGGCAAGTGCCGACTCATCTGGCAAAGTCACCGTCTGGGCATCAACGCAAGGTCCTTTTGCTATCCGTTCCGGTATTGCCGGCACATTGGGCATCCCACTGACGCAGATTAACGTCATCGCAACAACGATGGGCGGTGGTTTTGGTGGACGTTTTGGGGTCATCATTACACACGTCCCCGCTGTCCTACTTTCGCAGAAATCAGGACGTCCAGTTCGTGTACAGATGACACGTGAGGAAGAGTTCACTGATGGTAGACCGGCACCCGGATGTGTTATCAAACTGAAAACAGGTGCCACAAACGACGGACGTATCCTCGCTCGACAAGCGCTCGCCTTTTGGGATTCCGGGTCCATCTCTGGCGCATCCATCGGTAGCACAATCCGAGTTCGTGGAGTCTACAAGATTCCCAATCTCAAGGTAGACGCTTACGGCGTTCACACCAACAAATCTGGTACAGCCGCATATAGGGCACCCGGCACACCACAAGCCGTTTTCGCCGGTGAATCTCAACTCGACGAAATCGCTGAACGCATCGGCATGGATCCTGTTGAATTCCGCCTGATGAACATGCGCGAAGAAGGTGATCCTATCCCAGCCGGTGCAACTGAACCCAAAGTGGGTTACAAAGAGACTTTGCAAGCTGTCGCTGATGCCGCCGGATGGTGGGATCGTGAAGCAGGCGAAAACCAAGGTTGGGGTGTTGCAGTCGGTGATTGGACAAACGGATGTGGACCGGGTGGTGTCTATGTTGCCGTTCACGAAGATGGAAGTGTTCGTATCTTCCACGGTTCTATGGACATCACAGGAACGGATACCATGATTTCACAGATTGTCGCTGAAATCCTGACAGTGCCGTATGAAAGCGTTACAATTCGGCGAGGTGATACAGATTCCGCGCCGTATTCAACCGGTTCAGGCGGAAGCGTCGTTACCTTCACGATGGGTAATACCGCCAAATTAGCCGCTGAAGATGCACACCAGCGTATTCTTGAACTCGCCTCGGAACGGCTCAACACGAACCTTGACAACCTCGAACTCAAAGATGGAGGGGTTCATGTTGTAAGTGCCGATCCGCCGAAGTCTATCTCGTTAGGCGAACTCGCTGCGTACAGTCTCTCCACGACCGGTGGTCCTATCGTCGGAAAAGGCTCCTTCGCACGGCAATCCAGCACGCCGGCACTCGCCGCACAGATTGCCAAAGTTGAGGTAGATCCAGGGACCGGCAGAACAAGGGTTCTCAAGTTGGTCGCTTCCCAGGATGTCGGCTTTGCTATCAATCCCATGGCTGTTGAAGGACAAATTGAGGGTGGAACCGTCCAGGGTTATGCATGGGCAATGATGGAAGAGATGCAATACGGCGAAGGTGGCAATATCAATCCGGGTTTCGTTGATTATCGCGTTCCGACCTCTGCAGACCTCCCAACAGTAGAATCTGTTATTGTTGAAGTGCCTGCCCCCAACGGTCCTTATGGTGCTAAAGGTGTGGGTGAACCACCGATCACGCCAACATTGGCAACCATGGCAAATGCCGTCAAGGATGCCGTAGGTGTACGGGTTACCGAATTACCGATCAAACCTGAGAAGGTCGTTCAGGCGTTGAAGAGCAATGGACACTAAGGGTCTGTAAATTTGGATAACTGGTGGGGCGATTCCTATGGTATCGCCCCTACGATAGAGAGGAAGTTTGGGCGGAGTGTCCTCCGCCCTACAATTTTATGAATGTAAAGCAAGGACAAACTTTGCCTTCACAGGCAAAATTTGGTGAAATTAGAAACGAGCACGGCGAACGTCTCGATTATACCTTCCACAAAGGCGAAGGCAACAGGATTGTAGTAATTGGACATGGGGTCACCGGCAACAAAGATCGACCTGCCCTTGTCGCTTTGGCGGAAGGTCTCGCTGCTGCTGGTATTTCTGCCCTGCGCTTCTCATTTTCTGGCAACGGTGAATCGGAAGGCGCGTTTACAGATTCCATTATCACGAAAGAGGTCTCCGACCTCGGTAGTATTATTGATGCCCTCAAAGAATATAACGTCTGCTATGTCGGGCATAGTATGGGCGGTGCTGTCGGTGTGCTACGTACCATCACCGATAAACGCATCCAAGTGCTTGTCTCGCTTGCTGGGATGGTACATACAAAGGCGTTTGCAGAACGCGAATTCGGCGACGTCACACCCGACGCAGGCTTTATGTGGGACGAACCCGATTGCCCTCTCTCGCAAGCCTATATGGATGACATGACAACGATCGACAGCGTCGCAGAGCAGGCAAGTAAATTTGATGTGCCGTGGCTGGTAGTTCACGGAACCGAGGATGATATCGTTCCAATTGGGGATAGCCACGACATTCTTCAGCACGCAAACGAGCGAACGGATCTCCTTGAACTCCCCGGCGTGGACCACGTCTTTTCTGGTGACGCCACCACTGTCATGGTTGAAAAGGTCGTCGCATGGATTAATCAAAAACTGTAATCACGCTTCAGAGGAATGAGTGTACATGGCACATATTGATAAAGTTAAGGAGGAAATTGGCTGGTTAAAGGTTGTATTTGCCCTTTCGATTGCGACTGACATTTCCTTGATTGCCTGGCTGGTTCTAAATTACGGGAAAGTGAACCTGTTCCTTTATCTGGCTGGTACGTTCACTGCCCTCCTAATAATGTTTGTAATTGACCAAATTGATAGGAGCGCACGCCGAAAAATGAATGAATTGGAGGAACTGTGATGGATTGGCGAGAATTAGTTATCGTGGGTCTTATTATAGCATTTTTCATTACTTTTGGGAGAATCGTGCGGAGAGCTACAAAAAAGTAACCTATTGTCAAAATCCGTTACAATGATCTCCTGATCGCGGACCTTGGAGGAATTAAATTATGGCAACACCGCGCCTCTCAGTCTCAACGTGGAGCTTGCATCGACAACTTGGAAAACCCGGATTTACCGGACCTGCCCATGGTATGCAGATTCCAGTTGAAACCCACAACAAGGGACCTATTTCGCTTCTCGAACTACCCGCACGCGTTTCCGAATTCGGCATTCGCACCTTGGAAATTTGTCATTTCCATCTACCTTCAGTCGAGAAATCTTACCTCTCCGAACTTCGCACCGCACTCGCAAATGCGGAGGTAGAACTCTTCTCTCTGCTGATTGACGATGGCGACATCACCCACGCATCTGAGGCAGCACGCGATATAGCGTGGATTGAAAAGTGGATTGATATTGCTGGTGAACTCGGTGCGAAGTGTGCACGCGTCATCGGCGGCAAAGCTGCACCATCTCCAGAAACCGTCGCACAGAGCCGCGATGTCCTCTCACAACTCACCGAACGTGCTGACACCGCAGGCATCCGTTTGATGAGTGAAAACTGGTTTTCTATCTTCTCTACGCCTGAAAACGTCAACACCATTTTAGAAGGATTAGACGGTAAGGTAGGTCTCTGTCTCGACTTCGGCAACTGGCGTGGCGATACAAAGTATGAAGACCTCGCCGCAATCGCCTCGTGGGCAGAATCGTGTCATACCAAGGCGCATTTCGCTGCACCGCGCCAGATGGACAAAGAAGACTACGTACAATGCCTTGAACTTACCCAAGAAGCCGATTTCGCTGGACCGCATACGCTCATCTACGATGGACCGGGCGATGACGAATGGGAAGGCTTGTCCTTGGAGCGTGAAGTCGTGAGCCTATATCTCAATTAGAGATGGCGTTCTTGTGTGCACATGATGGGAGTTACAATCCTATAACCTCAGCGAATTGCTTAATCGTGCGAGAGCACCGAGTTAGAAATTGGTAAGGTAAGATTGGATGAATAACGAATTTATCTCAATCATGACAGATCGCATTGTGCGTGAGTTTGACCCACTACAGATTATTCTCTTCGGTTCACAGGCACGAGGGGACGCAGATCGAAATAGCGATATAGATCTGCTCGTGGTCTTCGCGGAACTCACGGATAAACGGAAAACTGCCATTGACATTGAGCGCGCACTATCTGATGTGCCTGTGGCAAAGGACATCATTGTATCAACACCGGAAGAGTTGGAACGCAGCCGTCCGCGAATCGGATCGGTGCTGCGGTATGCCCAACAAGAGGGTGAAATCCTTTGGAAAAACGTGAACGCAGCCGTCCGCGAATCGGATCGGTGCTGCGGTATGCCTAACAAGGAGATAAAGTCTTCTATGCAAACAGCTGATAGACTCGCAGACACCGCCCGTTGGCTCCGCTATGCAGAGGAAGACTTAACAACAGCTGAAACCTTTTTAGGACATCCACATGTACCGCCTCGCCAATCTTGTTGGTTTGCACAACAAAGTGCTGAAAAGGCGTTAAAAGCAGCATTAATTTTCTTGCAGATCGATTTTCGGAGAACGCATAATTTGAATGTTCTACGAGATCTGTTGCCTGATAGTTGGCAACTCAAAACCACACATCCAGACTTGTCGGATTTGACCCGATGGGTAGTTGAAGCCCGCTACCCAGAGGACATGCAGGGAGCCACCAAAGCAGAGGCTACCCAGGCAGTTGAGCAAGCACGAGCCATCTGGACATCTGTATCTACTGCGCTTGCAGAACACGGTTATCGTGCAGAGCAAAACCTATAATTTGTTAGAAGAAAGGATGCGTAGGAAAATAGCAATTCTATCTCAACAAGAACTTGACGATGCTGAACAGCGTAGCATTCTCTGTGGCAACATGGGTGCATATAAGAAATTCTAAAAACTACCAAATGGGTAAAAAGATGTTTTCACTCTCACAAACACAACACAGTTTAGCAGTCGCTTGGGACGGACAACAAGTCCTCGGTTACCGTTTTCCTGAAGATGGTAACCGTCCCTTTTGTCATCCATTGAACCTACCTGGGGCACCGCCGCTCACAATGAACGAACCCGGCGATCATGTGCATCATCAAGGGCTATGGGTTGCATGGAAAAAAGTCAACGAAGTCAATTTTTGGGAACAACCACCCCCCGGGACTGACCCAACAGGCTTCGGTAAAATCGTCCATCAACGGATTGTCGCACAAAAGGCAGACGCCAACAGCGCAAGTCTAACAACAGAAAACGCGTGGATAGATTGGCAAGGCACAACGCATCTAACGGAACAGCGGGAAATAACTGTCCATCCACCTACAGCAGAGGCGATGCAGATTTCCGTGTCGTTAACGCTCCATCCAAACGAGCGTGAGGTCGTCTTAGACTTACGGCGCGGTGAACCCGGCGCAGACGGTAGGTTCTATAGCGGCTTGGCAATCCGATTCGACAATATTATCACACCAGGGACCCTACTGGATGCTGATGGTCGCACTGAACCGATGGACATCTTCGGCAAACAGAGCCGTTGGTGCAGTTTCACCTCGCAACATCCCACTGACAATAAAACCTACGGTGTTGCCATTGTTGATCATCCAGATAACCCTCGCTATCCGACAACGTGGTGGGTCCGCAATCGCGAGAACTACTGCTTAATCCATCCCTCGCTTGTCTACTATCAACCGCTCCATCTTGCCTCCGATGAAACTTTGAAACTGCAATATACTGTCATCCTCTATCGCGGTCAACCTGATGCTGCATTATTCGAGTAGACGATATGATTTACAGAGTTTACGGCAACTCGGCAAATGTTGATGCGCACGGAGAGAGTTCTAACGGATGCGTCACTCACGCTGTTTTCTTATTTTTATACTGCTCTGTTGCCTCGCTTTCATAGCCTGTGATGAGGCACAGCAGATAATGAAACCTGTCGTGCCACCCGTTCTGTCAGAAGAAGACGCACGAGGCATACGCATTGAAATCACACCTACAGAAAACGGAAACTCCAGACACGGTTTCGGCACGCGCTCGGTCTATATCAACGGCATCGGGGTGGCTGCCCTCAAAGACGATACCCTCAAGCCGTTTCCCATCAACACGCTGATTATCAAGGAGGTCAATAATAACACCAACACCTTCGTCCAGCACGTCGCCATCATGAAGAAAACCGACGACCCGGCGCATGTCTCACACAACGGGTGGCTTTATACCCAACACACCCGTGAGAGAGAAACCGCAAAGTTTATGGCAGTCGGCGGCGATGTTCCCGGTAGCACAAGCGAGAGTTGCCACGCCTGCCACGCACAAGCACCCAAAGACAGCGTCTTCACGCAACTCCCGACACCTGATACAGCGGTTGAAGAAGTGCCAACACCCTCTGAACCTGAACCCGAACCTGAACCCACATTAGACAGAGGCGATCCTTCACCTGAACAGGAAGAGGATGGAGAACCTACACCGGACAAAGAGGTTCCTCCTAATGAGGGAGACGATGGCTTAGGCGATGGTTTCTACTAATACGTCTGTCTTCGGTAGCCCACCACCGCACCCCCCTTACAATGTTATAGTAAGTTTTAGAAGGAATGAGGCACTCTTGACAGCAAAAAGCGTTGATTTTTCTGTCAAAAGATGGTATCCTACATCAATATGGTGTTCTCTATCATACTACTAAAGTTTAGACATTTTTTTTCAGGCTCTCTATACAACATCAGTTTGACCCAGAAAACCTATGGCAAAAGAACGTCAGAAAAAACTCACATTTTTTGACTTCTCCATTCAACAGTTCCCCGATAGGAGCATCCGATGGTTGCTCGAAAATAAGGAGAACGTCCGAGGACTAATCGAAATCGTCGCTGAGGAACTTGTAGACCGGCTCGATTTTAGTCAACTGACACAGATTAATACCAGTTTTATCCCTGACAACCTCCGAGAACAGGAGTCTGACTTAGTCTATCGCGTCCCATTTCGGAGCGAATCACAAACCGACGAAGTGGTTATCTACATCCTCATTGAACACCAATCCACGGTTGATATGAGTATGGGATTCCGTGTGCTGTTTTACATGCTTCAGATTTGGGATGCCCAGCGGCGAGAGTGGCAAGCCGAGCAGACCCCGAAAAGTCAGTGGCGTTTCCATCCGATCCTGCCGGTTGTGCTTTACACGGGTGAGGCGGCATGGGATACCCCGTTGACACTGAGTGCATTGATGGATGTGCCAGCGGAACTGTCTCGGTTCGTGCCGGAGTTTGAGACGCTCTTTCTGAGTGTAAAAGGTAGCGATGCAGCGGCATTGACGAAGACGGGACATCCGTTGGGTTGGTTGCTGCGAGTGCTTCAAAATGAGCATGCGGACAAGGCATCAATACTTGAGGCATTAGAGGCGGCGTTGGCACATATCTCTGCTCTCGATGCTGAAACTTCAGAGGCGTGGGGTCAGGCATTTTTGTATCTCTACCTTCTCATATCGCATCGGCGGCCGGTTATTGAGCATGAAGAACTAAAGACGCTGATTCATCAGCATATCCAAGACACAGTCTATCAAGAGGAGATAGAAACCATGGAACAGACGATGGCTGAATATCTGTTTGAACAAGGCGAGAAGCACGGTGAAAAGCGCGGCGAGACGCGAACCAAACGCGAGGATATTCTTAAACTGTTGCACCTGCGATTTGGAGAGGTTCCCGAAGTTGTGAGACGACAGGTTACTGCGATCCGAAGCCATGCCCGGCTTGATGCCCTCTTTGAAGCAGCTGCGACGGCACAGACGCTTGATGACATCGAATGGAACGCGCCCCGAAGGGGAGTATGAAGTAAGGAGTTCTAAGGGGTGCACCGCTCGCAATGCTTTTTCACGGTTATACTGCTCTGTTGCCTCGCTTTCATAGCCTGTGATGAGGCACAGCAGATAATGAAACCTGTCGTGCCACCCATTCTGTCAGAAGAAGATGCACGAGGCATGCGTATTGAAATCACACCCACAGAGAATGGAAACCCGGGACACGGCTTCGGCAGACGTTCGGTCTATATCAACGGCATCGGCGTGGCAGCCCTCAAAGACGATACCCTCCAGACGTTTCCCATCGACACGCTCATCATCAAGGAGATCAACAATAACACCAACACCTTCGTCCAGCACGTCGCCACCATGAAGAAAACCGACGATCCAGTGTATGCCGCCCATAACGGGTGGCTTTATACCCAACACACCCGACAGACAGAGACTGCGAAGTTTGTGGCAGTCGGCGGCGATGTTCCTGGTAGCACGAGCGAGGGTTGCCATGCTTGCCACGCACAGGCACCCAAAGACAGCGTCTTCACGCAACTCCCGACCCCTGACCCAGCGGTTGAAGACGTGCCAACACCCTCTGAACCGGAAGCCGAACCCGAACCCACACAAGAACAACCTCAAGAAACCCAAACACCTGAAGAAACAGATGATGCGCCTTCAGAAGTCGAGCCACGTCCCCCCTTCGTTCCAAATTTATAGCTAAATATTGCTGTTTTTTCTTTACATTGTTTGGAAAATGGAATATACTTTAGTATAGAATACGCAAAATGTTTACTATCCAAAAGTGAGAAGCGAAAATCTTCAATAGGAGGTCCATCATGCAAACTCCGACTTCTGCTCTTGAGGAAACCGGTATCGGTTCCATCCACGTTGAAGAATTACCACCAATAGAAATAGAAGCCGCCGAACTTGTCTACCACCAACTCTGCCCCGCTGAGAATTTTCAGGAACTCGAAGGCAAACCGTTTCATGTCAACGGAACACATCTCGCTGTTTTCAAGACTGGTGACAAATTTTACGCCGTTGACAACCGTTGTCCACACATGGGGTATCCAATGTCCAAAGGCAGTGTCCGCGATGGCGTGCTTATCTGTCACTGGCATCACTGGGAATTCGATCTCAAGTCGGGGGCATGCTTCTTGGCATTCGGTGATGACTTAAAAGCGTTTCCTGTTGAAGCGCGGGATGACGGCTATTTGTACGTTGGATTAGCAAAAGGTGAGCGAGAGGCAGCAAAACGGCGAGTCATTGACCGTGGCAAGCGCGCACTTGAGCGTGGACTCAAGGACCGCAGTACCTTCTTTATCGCGAAAGCCGTTACAGCACTTCGCGATGCAGGCGCAGCACCAGAGGAGATTATTCAACAGGGGCTCCACTACGGGGCACATAAAAGTAGCGATGGATGGTCGTCAGGTGTTGCTATCCTCACACTCGCAGCGAACCTATGGAATGACGTTGACCCGAAAGACCATAACCTGTTTCTCGTACACGGGTTAAGCCAGATTAGCCGTAGAACAACAGGAAGTGCCCGTGCCTATCGCGCTCCCTTTCCACGAGTGAGTGAGGAACACGACCTTGAAACACTGAAGCGATGGTTCCGCTATTTTGTCGATAAACGCCACGCCGGTGCAGCGGAACGCATCTTATTGACGCTTAACGACCGCGACTACGATAAATCAGTAATTGCGGATTTCGTCTATACAGCAGCGACCGACTACTACTTCACCGGCGACGGACACGCTCTTGATTTTGCGAATAAAATGTTTGAAGCGTTGGATTACGTCAAATGGGAAGGATCACACGAGATTTTGCGCCCGATCGTCGTCGATCTGGTCAGTAGAACACGACATGAGGAAACCTCTCGATGGGCTGACGCTGTCCCCGTCTTAGAACCCATCTTTGAGAGACTTGATAGTATGTGGGAAGATAATCAAGCGAATGAGGCAGAACTTGATATTTCAGCGTTTACACAGACGCTACTCGGTGACGACTTTGAACCCGTTGTCGCTGAGGTTGAGCAGACTATCCGCAAAGGGGTCAAGCTGACCGACATCTGCCGTGCCATGACCTATGCCTCGGCAGTTCGTACTGCCCGATTCCATCTCAAAAACGAAGGGGACTGGCACGATGTCGCCAACATTTACTCTTATGCGCATGCCCTTTATCACGCTTTCCGCTATTCGCCGAGTGCTAATCTTCTGCGCGGAATTTTTCACGGCGTCGTTTTCTTGGCATACTTGCGTTGGTTGAACATGCCTGCCGCTCGTATTCCCAGACCCGGGCAACGGCTCGATGAAACTTACGAATCTGCTGACAAAATGTTGGATCGAATCCAAGAGTTTGCCGACTTCCAAAAAGTCTATGAAGCGGAAATTCTCGTGAATCAATATCTCGAAGAAGGACATGACATCGATGCCCTGAAACGGACGCTCGCACACATTCTACTACGTGAAGACGCAGAACTCCACATGTTCCAGGTCCTCGAAGTCGCCTTCCGGCATTACGACTTGACAGACGACTTTGAAGAAAAGCGGATGCATCTGTTGGCAGCGACGCGTTACATCACGGCACAGAAACTGATGAAGAACATTCTGTGGTCCACAGAGAATGCCGAACGTCTCGCGCGAGGTGAGTTGCTTAGCGAACGCGATGATGATTAATACCGGAATTTCGTCCTTTCTAACTTTTCGGGCTGGAATCCACTGCTTACGCGGTAGGACGAAAGCCCGAATCTTTTTTTTGAATATAATCCAAGTTGCGACTTACAAAATTTTTGAAGCTCTCCAGGGTTTTGTAGCGTAAACTTTTAGTTTGCGTCTGTATATGCACAAACTAAATGAGGTTTCAGAAAATATTTCGGTAATTGACGGGCAATGAATTGCCCTACTACAAACGGACGGGTTCGTAGTAGTGCGATTTATCGCACGTTTAAAAATTACCGAATTAATAAATTAATCTTCATAAAGTTTGTGCTACATAGGTGGCAACTTAGGTTATAATTCCATATCAAAAGCTATGGCAAATAGCGAAAATACCATCACCAGCATGTTTGTAAACGTTCTACGCAACATGCGGGATGCGTGGAGCGTCAACGAACAAATTACGAGACCCTTTCTCAACGCTACACAAAAGCCTGATGTGATTGTCACTGAAGCCGGCCGAAATCCTGTCGTCATTGAAGTGAAAATTGATGGCAACACGCCAAATTTTTCAGGCGAAACACAGGCGGAAGCACATTTTGGAATGCTCCTCGATCCGAGTGTCTTTACGAAGCTCACCTACAATGTCATTGAAAACGTTCTGCGCGTCCGCATGCCTGCCAGATTTAGAACGATGCCACAAGATAAAATCGAGTCAGAGATGCGGAGTGCCGAAGACATCGCCTATATACTGCTCAATAAACCCGAGCCAAGAAGCGAGCCAGACCCTGAGCCTGTTCTATTCATCGCTGAATCAGAGACTGATAACGAGACAGAACCCGAATCTTTCCCGCAAAGTGGTTGGTTAAAAGGTAGTGTTGCTGACATCGCAACCGCTATTCGCGTCAGGACAGCTCCTATTTCTAAAATAGATGCCGCCGCTGATTTATTGGAGAAACGGATAGAGACCGCCGCGCAGCAGCTTGAGGCAGCAATTCAAGAACGTCCTGGTATCGGCGCAGAAATCGAAGCGATTCTTTTCCAAAAAGCCGGTGAACAGACCTCGCGAATGGCGATGCTTATCGTCACCAATGCTTTTGTGTTCCAGAGCGTTCTTGCGGGTAAACCTGAGATGGAAAGGGTTATGTCCCTCAAACGGATGCTATCTGACAATGCAAAACGTCTCCGCTACGCGCAGGTCATAGCGGGTTGGAATATTATTCTTAAGGTAAATTACCGCCCGATTTTCCATGTCGCCAAACGGATCATAGAGGCAATTGCAACCGATGATGAACTTGTTGATAGAATACTCGCAACCCTCTGTGACACCGCGAAGGAACTGGTTGACCAGCGGCTTACGCAGATCCATGAGCTCGCTGGAACCGTCTTCCAACGTCTTATCGTTGACCGAAAATATGTTAAAGCAAACTACACTCGCCTTGAATCCGTTGCCTTGCTATCAGCGTTGGTTCTCCCCAAAACACAGGAAAATGTGAGTAAATTAAAGGTAGCGGATTTTGCATGTGGAACAGGTTCACTTCTCAACGGCGTATATCAACGTATCCTTGAACTGCATGAACACACTGGTGGTAAAGGTAGCCTTATTCACACAGAAATGATTGAGAAAAATCTTGTTGGATGCGACGTTATGCCGAATGCCAGCCACCTCACTGCCTCCCTTCTGACAAGTACCTATCCAGACCTGAAAATCGGTGCTACTCGAATCCATACAATGCCTTATGGTAGGCAGAGAGATGGGGTCTATGCCCTCGGTGCACTTGATCTATTTGATGTTCCTGAAAAGACGCTACCGTTGCCGATGATGGGCGTTGAAGTTCAACAGGTCGGTGGAGCAGACGATACAACCGTGATTACAGAGCATGAATTTCGTCATAACGAGTTTGATATTGTCGTCCTAAATCCTCCGTTTACCAGACCAGATTCTGATCCGAATAGTAGTACACCTAAAGCTGTGTTCAAAGGGAGGGACAGGGACAAAGATGAAGAGAAAAAAATGCGAAGGGCGCGCCGACAAAAAGATTGGCGCGTCGGAGATGGGAATGCAGGACTTCCTTCTGATTTTGTTGATCTCGCAGATAAAATGCTGAAGGCAAACGGGAAGAGTAAAATGGGGTTCATCCTACCTGCTACGTGTCTTACAACGTCCGACTGGCGGAAAGTAAGAAATATGTGGGCGACCGAGTATCACGATGTGGTTGTGATTACCATCGCAGATGCCAGAGGTGAAAACTGCGCCTTCTCTGCTGATACGAGTATGGCAGAATGCATGGTGGTGGCAACGAAAGGGAAGAAAGCCGATAGCACGGGCAGAGGCACGTTTATATCCCTCAATCACCGTCCTCGAAGTGTGCTGGAGGCACTGGAGATAGCCAATGCTATCCATAGGCTTAACAGTACACGACGGTTAGAAGATGAACCGAGTGGCGGTGATCTATTCAAAGCGGGCGACGAGATCCTTGGTCATGCCCTTAACTGTCCATTGTGGACAGACAGAGCATGGGAAGCAGTCCGTATTAAAGAAATGGCATTAATCCAATCCGCACATCGTTTAGCAAACGGTGAAATGTGGTTGCCTACGCAGATGGATCCGTTGAAGATTCCGATATGCAATGTAGTCGATATTGCTGAGATTGGTGTAACGCATCGGGATATTTATGAAAAGAGTGAGCGTGGCGCGTTTGACGTGGAAAAGGGTTACACGGATACTGATCTCTATCCAGGGTTGTGGCATGTTAAGGCACCAGCGCAAAGGGCAATGGTTGTTCAACCTGACTGCCATCTTATTCCCCGTCCCAACCGTCATGACAAAGTGCAAAAGATATTGTCACTCAACGGGCGCGTACATTTTAACATGAACATGAGGTTTAACGCCAATTCCCTTGGGGTCCTTTTCACTACAGAACCGACAATCGGTATTGCTTTGATGCCCAATATCGTCTTTAAGGATAAAAATCGTGAGTATGATTATGCATGGACACTCTGGGGCAATTCAACCTTAGGGCTTCTGCTCCACTGGGCACATAGTGGGAAACAACAACCAGGCAGAGGCATGAGTGCGCGGAAAATATTACTTCAAATGCCTACCCTTGATGTCCGTTGTCTGTCAGATGAAGCATTGGCGAATGCCGAGCGCATTTTTCATACTTTGAAATATCAGCGTATGTTACCCTTCAACGAGGCAGCGCATGATCCAGTGCGTCACGAACTTGATCGCCTTCTGCTAACTGAGGTGTTAAACATCACATCCGAAGATGCCCACGATGCAATGCATCGACTTCGCGAATTGTTGTGTGCCGAACCGAGCATCCACGGCGGAAAGAAATCCCGTTGCGATCTTGAAAAAGAATGGGAAAAACTTAAAAAAGCAGGTCTGGTAAAATAACAAAGTTAGGTAAAGTACTCTAACTATAGGAGATTACAAATGTCATTTGATCTTTTGCTTGAAGATGCAAAAGAACTTGTCAATAATCCTAATGAGCTAAAACGAAGTCGCGCAGAGATTAGACAAGTGGAATTCCGGGAGATAAAGCTTTCCTTTAAACAATTTCATAACTTAGTTTTCATGCAAGCACCAGAGGAAGAAGACTGGGACAAAAATCATCCTATCCGTAGTCCCTTGTGTGGTAAAACTTTGGGAATGATAGTTAAAGAGATTAAACGTAAAGAGAACAATCCAATCGAAATTCTTCGCGAGTTGTCTAAGGAAGATGGTTGGTTTAAAACTCATTTTGTTCTTAGTGCGCGATTTGATCCTCGGTTAATCGGGCATTTATGGATAAGGGACCTGCGTGCACATGAAAACGAACGAGGTATAAAAGGTTCATTCTATATTGAGGATGGCGGCCACCGTGCGCTAGTTTATGCTTTGTATATAGCTTGTGAACAATTAGATTACGATAAAACTCCTGTAGTGGCATACTACACTGCAACATGGAAACATATACTTCCGTGGGCACAACCATGAAAATAGATTGCTGTATTTGACAATTGTTTCAAATAAGAATAAGATCCAATGGAAATACCACAACGTTGTGTGTCTCTGTTGGGGCTTAGGGGAACAGTTGGGGTTTAAGGATGAAGAAAGATAATGTAACGCAACTTTTCAATAATTATGCAGAAATTGTCGGTGGTGGCCTCGGAGCTGTGTTAGGCTTCCTCGCTGGTGATCCAATTACGGCTGCTTTTTCTGGTGCTGGTGGTGCCGCAGCCGCTGGAATGTTGAAAACTATTGGACAGGATTTTTCAGAACGACTGTTGTCTTCTCAGGAAAATCTTCGGGTAGGTAAGGTACTCATAATCACTGCACAGGAAATTCACCGTCGAAAAAATGATGAAGATTTCCGGGACGATGGATTTTTTGATAAGCAGCCAACTGGTAGATCGGACGCAGAGGAGGTTGCTGAAGGCATACTGTTGAAGTGCCAAAGGGAACCACAAGAAAAGAAAATTCCCTATATGGGATATTTGCTTGCAAGTATTGCCTTTGATTCCAACATCAGCGTGGATATGGGGCACCAACTCATAAAGGCAGCCGAAGAACTGACTTACCGACAACTCTGTATATTAAAACTTGCCGTAGTGAAGGATCGTTTTGACTTACGCAGTGAAGACTATCAAAATCATCAAAAATTCTCAAAGGAACTCTATCAAGTGCTTCACGAGTGCCATGATCTTTGTCTCAAGAGTTATCTTGATTACAAAATACCTTTAACATTCAGTGGTCAAATCACTATTGGTTATATGAACATACAACCGAGCAGGATGACTATCTATGGAATCGGTGAGGATCTTTTCAATCTCATGAAACTTTCTTCTATCCCGGACGATGACCTAATTCCAATTGCAGAGGTATTGAGGTAATACCAATTCTGATTAAAAGGGTCTGCTATTTTTTTGCTATACCCGGTGCGGTTAGGAAACCGCACCTACCGAGTGTGGGCTGAATGTTAAGGTTAATGGGATATACATTTTTAGAATCAGTGTTGTCTAAATTGCGGTGCGAAACCCGTGATTGATTCAGGCAAAACGAACCCTCCGACACTTGCACTAAAGAGTTTTTTATGTTATCCTTTAATGGATGAAAACCCATCCTGAAGAAAACGCATTGCATCCCCAAAGGTGATCCTGGGGGAACTCTCATGAATGATAAAATTTTGAACGAATGCCGACAAGCGAAGGAGCGAATTGCAGTCCTGTTTGGGGATGTGGATACCCTTATGGATTTTTTGATGAAACGTCGGGAGCAACGTCTGAAGCAGAGCAAAAAGTACATAGATTTCTCACCGTATCGTGAAAAGAAACAAAGCAACCGTAAATCTTAACGCTGCTTCTGCTTGTGGGAGTGCTTTGTAAGCACGACTTCTTTCTGTTTTTTTTACACATGCAAAAAATGGCACATCAACCCAATCTAACAGATAAACTTGACTCAAGACGGGAGTTCCTCGCCAAGATAGGCAAAGGCGCACTGCTCGCCAGTTTGGGGGTGTTTGGGGCAGGCTGCGAAGCTGCCGACCGAGGGCTGTTGAGTCGGGGACTCCTACCTATCGTCTTGGTAGATGCCCAAGAGGCAGGACTCCCGAAACCCGACATGCTTGTCCATTCGGAAAGTCCTTTTAATGGCGAGTTTGCGCCGCACCTCCTCAACGACGATGTCACACCCACAGCGCGGCATTTCGTCCGTAACAACAGCGGTATTCCAGAACGAGCGGTAACAAAAGATCTCCGTGGATGGAAACTCGTCATAGACGGTGAAGTGCATAAAGAACTGGCATTGTCAATGAAAGACTTATTGCGTTTTCCGCAGGTCACCATGGAAGTGGTGTTGGAATGTGCAGGGAATGGGAGAAGTCTGTTCTCACCGGAAGTCAGCGGAACGCCGTGGCAACGCGGTGCCGTCGCTTGTAGTCAGTGGACTGGCGTACGTTTGCGCGATGTCTTACAAGCCGCAGGTTTGAAGCCGAGTGCTGTCTATACTGGAAACTATGGCGAAGATCTATCCAATGACGGAAGTGAACCCTTTTCACGAGGGATTCCGATTGAAAAAGCGATGGACGAACACACGCTCATCGCTCTTAAAATGAATGGAGAAGTGTTATCAGCAGCCCACGGATTCCCCGCAAGATTGATTGTTCCGGGATGGATCGGGAGCGCAATGCAAAAGTGGCTCAACCGTATCTGGGTAAGGGATCAAGTTCACGACTCCGAAAAAATGAGTGGGTATTCCTATCGGATTCCAGTCTACCCCATAGCACCCGGAGATAAGCCTCCGGTCGAAGATATGCAGATTGCAACCGCATGGCAAGTTAAGTCGCTCATTACACTTCCCCAACCGCATCTGGAACTCAGCAAGGACACACTTATAAAGGTCCGAGGGCACGCCTGGGCAGGAGAAAATCAAATTGATAAGGTTGTTGTCTCGACGGATTTCGGTATCCGATGGCAAGAGACGCAGTTGATTCCGCCATCAAATAGATACGCTTGGTCCCATTGGGAAACCGAACTCACTCTTGCAAATAGAGGCTACTATGAAATCTGGGCACGCGCTTATGACGATACAGGTGCAGCGCAGCCATTCAACCAACCCTGGAACCCCAAAGGTTACCTCGGAAACGTTATCCATAGGGTGCCTATTTCTATAGGTGCATAAGTAGAAAGGACTTAAAAATATGAAACTTGGTGTTATGTCCGACAGCCACGACAACATCCCAAACGTCAAACGCGCTGTCGCACTTTTCAACGAAATCGGTGTAGATCTGGTAGTTCACGCTGGCGATTTCATCGCCCCATTTGCCATTGATCCATTAGCGGATTTAAACTGCCGCGTTGTCGGCGTTTTTGGAAACAATGACGGCGAGCGCGTGGTTGTTGCAAAACGCTTTGAAACCATCGGTGGTGAGATACATCCTAATCTCGCAAGTGTATCCCTTGAGGACAGAAACATCGCTGTGATGCACTATCCTGAACTTGCTATTCCAATTGCAAAAAGTGGTGATTACGACATCGTCATCTACGGACACACCCATCAGATAGACATCCAAAAGGACAAATCACTTCTGCTAAATCCCGGTGAAACCGGTGGATGGACGACAGGAAAGGCAACGGTTGCTGTTGTAGATCTGGAGACACTTGAGGCAACAATTCACGAACTATAGAGACAGGCAATGAGGTACAAAGATTTATTCACGCCGCCGCACGGAAAAGTAGGAAAACCTAATCAAAAATGCCTAATCTGGTCTGAAAACCACGAACACGCTGTCGCCTCTATATACGATGAGATTCATCCACAGGCGAAGTGCGTTTGGCTCGGATTTGAGAATCCCGACTGGTGTTCACACCCCGTTATTTATGCCTATGAAAAGCACTGGAAAACAGGTGATTGGAGGTTTGTTGAACGGAAAAAGGGAAACATTCCCTTGGAAAACAACAACCCTTTCAAGCCTGACAGTGAAAGCGTCTTTCCCGCCAACAAACATTAATATTTTCACTATTCTTGATACTTTTGACAAGACCGAGTGTGTCCAGTATTGAAGCACACTCAGCCTTGTCACCAATATAGAGACGAATTTCAAAAATGTGTTAATCGGCTTTAATGGTAGCCCAGATCGTGGCGAGTTTACCTGAAGGTTCAATATCAGCTGCTTTTTTTAATCCCTGATCCATGAGGGTACCAAGGTCATCCTCATCCAACGCCGTACTGAAGATAACAACATCGTCAATTATTCCAGGGAAAAACGCACCCCACTTACCATGTTGTCCTGTGGCTAAATAGATACCTATTAAAAAAGGTTTGTCGGTTAGCGGGTTCCTTCCTAAATTTGGTGTAGTTATACCAGAACCAATCTGATCAGCGTCCAGATATACGCCAAACTCGTCCCCATCCCAAGTAACGGCAACATGATGCCAATCTGTATCTGGTTTCCAAGGGGCATCTATAAAGTGAAGCGTACCATCTGGGTCATGCGTGTGATGTCGGATTCTCCCCCCATCCCACCAAAATCCAGGAGCCCAATCATCTTTGGTCACAACAGCCATGCCACCAGCAGGAGGCTTATCTAATTGAAACCAAAGGGCGATCGTGTGTTCAGCACCAACATTTAAAGAGTCATCGTGAGGAATTTCCACGTAATCATCCGAACCATCAAGACTCAAAGCCTTGTCAAACTTGCCATCCACCCATTTTGCACCGCCCTCAATCGTGGCGTTATTGCCTAATCCAGAGGAATCTTCGGCTTTGGCACCGCGACCCTCATCAAAGAGCCACATGCCAACGCAAGTTTTAAAGTCGATTTCAGCAGAGCCGGTACCTACAAACATCAGACTTATAACCATTAAGCTGACACATAATAGTTTTAACCTTGTAACTGTCGTTTTCATTTTTTATTATCTCCTTCATTGTTTTCAAAATATAAAAAGTTTCATAACAAAATGTTGAATCTATTCAACATACCCAAGATCTCGTAATCTGCCCTCTAAAATCTCTGTTTCTTCAGCAGTGGATTCTTGCGCTTGCAAGTGCTGGTAGTTAGAATTCATCAGGATTTCGTCGTAAGCGTCCCGAAAACGATCCGGATCTTCGCAGGTAAGGTCTTCGCCGTTCAGCACATGTCGATACACAAACTCACCCGTCTCTTCATCTTCACGATACAAATACTCACCATCCGTTAGGGACCAGAGCCGAACCCCTTCCGAATACTTGTTAATTTCCACATTGTCAACCGAGGTGCGGGAAGTCACGCGGTGGTGCGGCATCTCTAAGTTGTTTTTACTGAGAAACCCGATGCCGTAGAGACTGTCCAACTCCGACAATACCAGTCGGTTTGCGTCGATTTTCGATGGACATAGCAGGTCTTGTCCGTATCCGTGATAGTCCACATCAATACCGGCAAGGTTTGTAATTGTCGGAAACAGATCAATCGCTGAAATCGGTGGATTTGGAAACTCCAAATTTCGCACGCCGGGGATATGTGCCAACAACGGCACGTGTAGCACGTTCTGATTGAGTGTGCCGCCGTGATCGGTAATCTCCTCACAGATACCCTCACCGTGATCCCCGAAAATGAAAACTGCCCACTCTGAAAGTCGGAGTTGCTTCAGGATTTCAACCAACTTAAATTCGAGTATATGCGTCGCAGCAGCGTAGTAAATACGCAACGCCTCATCCATCCTGCCGTTATCAACGAGCCAGCTCAGGCTTGGCGCACCCGGAATTCCGCCCATACCATAACCGCCGTGTGTATACCAAAAGTGCAGGAAACAGAATTGCGGCACGTCCGAAGGCTGCTTCAGTTGTTCTATCAGGTCCTCAAGCGAACCGAGATGTTGCGCCTCCGCATTCGGGTCAATTGATGTGATAAACGGCTCAAAGTCAAGGAATCGGAACACCTCTGGACGTTCAGAACGTCCCGTAATGTGATAGCCAGCATCACTGAATGTCTGAAACAGATTAGGAATGCCCTCGAACATCTTGAGATATGTCTGTCCGTAGACACCGTGTTCAAACGCGTAGAGTCCCGTGAAATAGGAGGTATGAGACGGACGCGTCGCAGGGGCAGGCACAAAGAACTTTTCAGCAAGCGAAAAATCCTGTGTCAGTAGATCAAACTTCGGTGTGTTGAAAAGAGGGTTCGTCCGACTGAGCGCATCGAATCGCCAGCAATCAATTGAGATAAGTAGAAATTTATTGACGGTATTGGTTTTCATTGTTAATCCATTAACCGTGTATTGTATTGTCGTTCGGTGTGCTGATACCCACCGAACAAATCAGGTTGAAAAGGAGTCGGCGTGTAGATATAGACGGCATCGCTATACGGATCGTAGAGGATAACCTCTTCACGAGAATCGCCACAGACATCCGCAGGGAAGCAGTGGTACCAACCCATTTTACCGCCACTCGGTGGTGGCAAGTTAGGGAATGTCACCACCTTGTCTCCGGCACTATCATAGAGCGCAGCGGGACTATAAATTAACTCATGAGTTTCCGTGTCGTGCCAGCGGATAACCTCCAAACCTGTATTGTTCGGCGTTTCATCGACGTGAAATCGGTTTCTGATCTGTCCATCGTTGTCTACCACCATCAGATCCGTGTGATGTCCGTTGTAGCGGATAACCAGAGCATTCGTGGACACACCGGGCAGGAATTTGCCACACCGAATTTCTTGTCCGTGTGGAACAACGTCAAAGCCGAGTGAGAGGATCGGATTGCCTTCAGCATCAACCACTTGTCCACCACCAGAGAGAATAGCGCGTTTATTGCCATCCCACTCAGAAACTAATACCGAGTCCATATTAGCACCGAAGTAGTGATGCCAGAGTATCGTGCCATCGGCAGCGATCCCAAAATTGCCACCGTTAACTTCGTCAAGCCCATCGCCATTAAAGTCACCAACTGCTGGAATATAGGCAGAATGCTCTGGATAGCGGAACCATTTATCGGTGTATTGCCAGAGCAATTCCAGTTTATGATTAAACGCCAGTACGTTCACGCCTACCTTCACAACGAAATCTTGTGGTTGTGCATTTCCACTGAAGTTGGCGATCATCAGCCGCTGATGGACGTAATTGGAGATATGGAGTTCACCTTCAGCATACGCATTACACTGACGCAAGGCGTCCGGTGCAAGTGTGTGTTTAACAGCACCCGTCGCACCGTCTAAAATCATCACACGAATTGCGGACAAATCCCACTTACTCACCTCAGAGGCATCCGTATCTACCCAGAAACAGATAACCTCTGCCTGTCCATCGGCGTCAATGTCGTGAATAGCGACGGGACCCGGTCGGTCGGGTGAAGTGGTCGTTAGAGGTGTCCCTTTCGCATCTGCGTCTGTGATTTCAAGATGCTTATCACCGAGCGACCAGATCGGTTCGCCTTCCAGTGTGAACGCACCGAGAAAGCAAGGATGAATACCGCCGAGCGACTTGTACACCAGAAGATCGGCAGTGCCATCACCGGTCAAATCACCGATGCGGATATCGCCGCCCCATGCCTTTCCATCAGTTTCGTTCAGAAACGCCTCTGGAATTGCTACCCGCTTATAAAGATGTGCTAATTGTGGAGTGCCCATTTTAAACAAACGCCTTGAAAAGTCCAACGTAGAGCGCGAGTACCTTCTCAGGATCTGGTCCCGTATAAGCACACTCGTTGGAGATGTAACCTGTGAAACCGATGCGATCCAGCCATTCGAACATCTGACGGTAGAGATCAAAGGTCTCTGGCTCCTCTACTCGGTGTGTATGCACTGCCGTAATATGAGAAGCAACACGTGAAAAGAGGGGTTCAATACTCCCCGCATCGCAACCGGTGAATTGTGAGTTGAAAACAAAACCGACGTTTGGGAGATTTACACCTTCAATTACCTCCATCGCCGAATCTGGATCTATGAAAGATCCGTGCATCTCAATGGAGACAGTAATATCCTTCTCGCCAGCATAAGCACCGAGAGTTTTCAGTCCATCTGTAACGTAACCAACAATCGCATCGCGGTTTTCGTCGGTATACCGGTCACCGAGCACTCGAACATGGTCACAACCCATAAATTCTGCCATATCGATTACGCGCGTAACCCGCCGGACGGTCTCCTCGCGATCCGCCGAATTTTCGGAGTGAAAATTCTGGCAACTCGTGAGTGAAGAGATAACAACGCCGCTCGCATCCACTTGCGCCTTTAATCCGTCCCAAGCTTCTCTCGGTGTATCCCACTCAAATCCGTGCTGCTGTTCGTAGTCCATTAACAATTCAACACCGTGATAACCGGTAGCCTCGGCGGTGTCAAGTATCCGTCCTAACTCCCACTCTTGGCAGGTTTGATAGGTATTCAATGACCATTTCATTTTTTTAATTT
>JAPPNJ010000135.1 GCA_028818705.1 Candidatus Poribacteria bacterium | reverse complement strand
AAAACTATTTATACAAACGTTCGTCTTCCAATGATAGCCATGTGCCGTAGTCGCGTGGCATCTCTGTTGTTTCCGCTAAGCCTGCTTCGGCGCGCCACTGTAATAGCGGGTGTTCTCGGTTTTTCTGGGGCAGCTCGACCCGTGTGCCGTGAACAGCAGACTCGAAGATTGCCATTAGAATTTCGATAACGTGACGACCTTCTTCGCCGTTAGATTCGTGTTCTCGATCCTCGTCTAATGCACTCACATATTCGTCAACGAAGCAGTAATCGTCGGCATCCGCGCCTTTGTCTGGGTCAAAATGCTCAGGGTAGATAGATGGGAGTGCCTGCCACTGGTCGTGTGTGCCGTCAGGGACGAAATGCGGTGTCGGTAGCCACCACGATCCTTTTAATTCCGACCAGAGGAGTCTGCCTTCAGTGCCGTAGAGTTCCATCATGTACGCATCGGTATCCACCTTTGGGAATCTGTGTTGGATAAGGGTACCGGTGACGTTTCCGTCAAATTGAAGTGTTGCTGTGACGTATTCGCCCGCAACTGTTCCCATACCTGCTGGTGAGGGGAGTACGTCGTCGTGTTCGATGGCGCGTCCACCTGCTGTCGCTTGTGTCACAACGCTTCGGCATTTCCCACCGAAACGGAGCATGTTGTTGACGACATGCGTTCCGATGTTCATTAACCCGTAACCGGCGTAGTAGCCTTTCCCACTGGCATAAATGTAGCGAATGTCACCGATTTTTCCTTCGTCTAAGGCTTTTGCTATTGCCTGCATTGATGGGCTGGTACGTCGTTGATGATGGACAGCGACGCGAGCGTTTTTCGCTTTTGCCTTCGCCAGCACCTCATCCGCTTGAACGAGATTAATACAGAGAGGTTTTTCTACCTCGATGTTCACGCCGTGTTCAAGGACACGCATGCAGAGTGGATGGTGTGCCTCTGTTGCCGTGGGGATCGCAACAATATCGGGAGCCGTCTGCTGGATCATCTCGTCTAAATCGGTGAAGTGTGCGGAGACGTTCACGATGTTGCCGAGTGTCTCTAAACGCTCTTGGACGAGGTCGCAGAGTGCCACGATTTCAGTGCGAGGATGTGCGTGGTATGCCTTTGCTGCCGAAGTGCCACGACTCCGACACCCCAGTATAGCAACGCGGTAATTTTTCATAATTTTTAACGATTGGGTTTCTGCTCGGCTTTTTCCGATGTCAAAAGCCGGTTTACGATGAACCTCAACCGTCCTTGTAACGATTAAGTTTGTTTAAAGTCTCGGACTGGTTTTGATGATGATAAGACAATATTAGCCTGTTTAGATTTTAGTGTCAAGTTTTTTTTGTGGGTTTACCGGTTTAAAATGTTACACCAGTGTAACATTTGCGTACAACGGTCATCGGTAGAAAACCCAGCTGCTGTAAGGGTTCAGAGGCATTTTTGGGATCAGGTTTTCCGCGGTAAAAAAAATAATTTGATGAAAAATGTAACATTTTCCTAAGCCATTAATTGTTAGGCATTAGATGTGTGAATATTGTCTGAATGCAGATCGCATTTGGGCGTGTACGCCGCAAATCGCAGATTTGCTCGGGTTTATCAGATTTCGCGGATTTTAGAACTCTACGTATTGAAAGCATTTCATAGGGTGTTTGGTTTTATTTTAAAAGTCGTTTTCTACTGAAAATTTGGATGTAATTCCATCTTAAAAGTTACCAAATGGTAACTTTTTTCGTTTTTTGGTAATTTTCCGAATATGGTTGTGAACCCTGTCGCTATAAGGGTTCATAGGCGTTTTTTCTGCGATCTCCGCCTGAGAAAAAATGTTACCAAGGGGAGTGTAACATTCTGCTGATGGCAACGAATTATTTATCTGAAATATCCCTTGTTCGTAGGTTGATGTGATATCGTCTCCTTTGAAAATGTTATGAGATATTATACTCTATATGCAAAATGAGGGTATGAGTTTGAATAACCGTTCCAGTTTCTCAGAGTTCGATACCTTGTATGTCCTCGTCAATCTTCCAAATCTGGTAAAACAAACCTACCGGACTTGAGCAGATTTTCACGTGCATCTGCAGCGTAGCGACGCACCTTTTCGTTCCTACTTTCACCTCCTGCTTTAAGGATGGTTTTCGCCTCTTCGATCTGAATATAGAAGTTGTCTTTTTTAACCCGCTCAGTTAACTTAAAGAAACACTCAACTACTTTAGCAGTGTGATTGGGTAACATTTCGCATAATGTTTTAAAATGGAATCCCCAGTCTTCGACTTCACATACATCCAAGACTTTGGAATATGCCTTCAATCGCCACTCAGCGTCTAGACACTCGGCTTGCAACCAAAAGGTAAAGTGTTTTAGTTCCATTGGTTCTTCTTGTTCAAGACGCCATTCAAAAAAATTTATTACTTTTTCTTTTGGGTTCTGATCTAAGTCCTTTTCAGTCTTTGACAAACGATGACCAATATCCTTGAATAAACTTCCCCAATGTCCTCGTTTGCTTTTGGTTTGTTGGTAATATTTCTCGAGCAGACTCCTGTTTCCTCTAAGTGGATACAGCTCCCACAAATAGTAGATGAATAGGTGTTCGCCGAGAATATCAATTGGATCCGCCCCGAAGCGATTGCAATTTTTGAAATTAGACAGATGTTGCAAGGCAAAATCGAAGTCTTCTTGAAGAATTTTAAATGTAGTCGTGGACAGTTCACTATATCTCACGAGACTTTCAAATGCCGAGGCCCATGCTGGTAACTCGTCCTGTGGGAAAAAATCTGTTTTATGCTCTATAGCCCATATTTTATTAAGATTAATAATCCAAGGGTAGTTTCTGCCCAGAATAGCATACTCTGGCAATGTTAAAGCTCGCTCTGTTTCTGAAGCGAATCGTTTTTTAAGAATCGTTATTACTTCGGAAATGCTGTTCTCTGAATCATGTCTTCGCAGCCAGAAACCGAATTTAACTAAATCTTCTAACGCGCGCCCTCGTGTACTATTGATGCCTTCGGTAAGGGCATCAATGGATGAGTCAATTGATGTAAAATTCCGATCTAAGCGTGAGTCAAATTGTGCACACAGTATTCCCAGAAGTTTCGCGAGATGTCCTCGTGCGGAAACTGGTACTCCCGCGCGTTCTTCCAAACATGCGCCGATAAAGTCACCAACTGCTCGCCGTGAATGAAACCAGTTAGAATTCTCTCTGGATTCGTCGTTGAGTCTATAGTCCGCGTTGCCCTCTCGATCAGGGTGTGAAACCACCCACTCGCAAAATGTTAACCACTCATTGAGTTGCTTGAAGGACTTTTCTTGTACACTTGCTTGCATCGCATTAATCATCATCCGCACATAAATGGGGCGTTCAATCTTTTCTCGATTTTCCATCCAGAATCCGAACCTGCTGGTGTCTGGAATGATTGATTCCTTGAAAAGGGTCTGAAAAGTATTAGCGAGTGCTTTGATGTTAATCTCCACAAACTCATCGTCTCCGTAAAATTCGTCTTCATTTTCCCATTCGTTTATGTAGGAGAGTAACTCCACATCTGTAAGATTGGCAAGGTCATCAAGTGATCGGGGGCTACGCTTAGACACCGATCCGCTTTTTGTTTTAAATGGAAGATAGTCATCATCAGAAATTGAAGCGTCACCTTCATCTGTCAATTCTTGAAAGTAAGTTTTATATTTACCAAATAGCACAGATGCGAAAGGTGCGAACTGCCGGCAATAAAAATAATGCTGGCGTTTCAGGAAACGTTCCTCTGTGAATTCTTCTCCTAACCGTTCTCGGAAGTCTTCTTTTGATGGACCACTGCGAATAGCATCAAAAATTCGTGCGCGTTCCTCTTTGGTAAGTAAGGTCTCACCAAAGTGCTTGCAGGCACTCCGTATCATCTGCTGAAATTCGTAAGGGTGTTGCCATTCATGATAATCTTTACGCTCAAGAATCAATTCCCGTATCCACGGTTTGGTTTTCTCATTTGGGTGTTGGGCATAAAGATGTTGGCGTAAGCGTTCAAAGACTTTCCACTTTTGTTTTCGTAGTAACTGGTCCAAATCCGTGATTGCATCATGTGATTTTTCAAAGACCTTCTCACAAGCAAAGGTCAGCCCATAAACAAGGGCTTTATCCGGATTGTCGTAACTCTTGTCTGATCCATGCAAACGCTGAAACTGGATATTAGAGAAATCTTGCTCTCTATCAAGTTCGTCCTGATGTATTTGCAAACGAAACATATTTGATGTAGCATAAATAAGGAGACGTGCAACTTCATAAGGTTCACTCTCAGCAAGAGAGCAAACTCCTTTGGTCATTATCTCGGAGTATTCCGAAGGATTGATTCGAGGTGCCGGATGAAGTAAGGTTCCCCAGTCCATCGGATTTTCTTTTCGTCGTTTCTGCTTTTCTTCTGACTGAGGATCGGGGGCAAATGCTACGAGGACTTTTGCAAGTTCCACAGCTACCTCTGTTTGGTTTTCCACTGTCCAATGTGCTAATAGGTTTCCGTATTTATGGATACGCGTTTGATGCTCTATATTTGTGTATTCAAGTATTTTGGAGTTTAGTTTTACAGACTTTTCTCCCGAAAGCTGCAAAGCAACATCCAAGATGCCATCATAGACTAATGGGTTATTAACTTTAGGGAGTTGTAACACAATTTCAACGACTTTATTTGGGGCGTAATTGGAAATTTTTGCCAGATAACGTATTGGCCACCAAAACGGAAAAATCACAGAACCATCAATTAGTTGTACGTTTGGCGGATGTGCAAAATATCCTTTTTTGTTAAAAAAAGGCAACCATGTGACATCTGCGCTTTCGGATATTTGCTTAAAAAAGAACACAAAGTTGGCACCTCTGCGTTCAATTAGTGAAAACATACGTTCGACATTGCTCTCAGACCTGTGAGAATTGTTTAAAATCGTTTGAATTTCCCGTTGATCTTGCGCAGTTATAGGAGCAAGAAGATCAAATACTATGTGTTCTAATTCTTCCACGCATTCGTTAAACTCTACAGCGTTAGGGTTGATTTTATGATGGGCAAAGCCCTCTAACCTTTCCCATAAATTAAACAATTGACTCCGTTTTGCTTCTTGAATTTTACTGTCCAATCGGTCTACCATCGGGTCAATAGTAGCAATTGCTTGCTGTATCCGTTCTCTCCGATTTGGCTGCTTATTGAGTTCAAGATATTCCTCAACTTTTGTAAGTGCCTTGGCTAAATTTTTATCAATTTGTCCACCTTTCCAGCCTTCTGGACAGCGTTTTTTGGATCTCGAAATGAGGTCATTTATATTGGTCCGCATGTTGTGGAAGAGAGAAGAAGTGTTTGATTGGGTATCGGTTTGATGAATGACGCTTGGTAGTTTTTCGATAAGTTCCCGTAGTGAATGGGCTGCTTGAGCGATACGATCAGGGTTATAATGGTTATCTAATGCATAAAGTGCGCCAAGGTACCAATTGCTTATTGGGTACTCTCTCGTTTCTTCACTTTGTAGTGCTTTTAATACATCCTGCTGCTTGAGGGTTAGCGTCAATGGTTTGGGAATATTACGATTCTCAATTGATTGCATTATCGTTCTCCGTAAATTGACTGATATTTCTCAGAAGTTATGATAAAGCAGTGTTTATCAAGGTTCTTTGGGT
>JAPPNJ010000120.1 GCA_028818705.1 Candidatus Poribacteria bacterium | reverse complement strand
CAAACCTTCTCTTAACTTTGCGAAATTGTGGTCTAAATACGCGTAGGCACTTCACCTATGCCTATAACAGACGAGGCAGTGCTTACAGAGTAAAAGACGAGTTTGATAATGCCATCAGAGACTATAACACTGCGATACAAATACAACCGGATGACCCTTATGTCTATAACAGACGGGGTAAGGCTTACAGAGAGAAAGGCGAGTTTGATAATGCTATAAGAGACTACAATACCGCAATACAAATACAACCTGATTATACCTATGCTTATTATAATCTCGGTATAACATGGTTACGCCTACAAGAATGGGAAAAAGCCAAATCAGACCTCACGACGGCCCAAAATATGGGAGTAGACATTATTACTTCGTTCCATAACGATTATGTAAGTGTTGCAGACTTTGAGCAGAAAACCGATATTCAGTTGCCGCCAGACATCGCCGAAATGTTGACACCGAAATAGGAGCAAAGCCTAATCTATCGCTTCAAAACCGCTGCCAGTTTCAAATAGGAAAGCACTTGGTCTGCCTTGTTTATCTTCGTAGTTCTCTAATCTTTTAAATTCTGATTCAGACGATGAGCAACGGATATGCCTCGGATAACGTGAGCGCGGTAAAACGGTTATTGTAGGGTCCGGTGTCAATTTGCTGGTGAAATTCTGCACAAACTAACAGTTTATGCTACAAAAATCCGTCTGTGACGGCACACGACGTGTGCCTACTACTTTTAATCGAACCCATTTTAAGGTGAATTGCTGAAACAGGTAGATGAACAAACCAAGCGTTTTCGCAGACTTCCACAACGCAGATGTAAAAGGAAGGGTGTGGTTGAACTGCGCTGGTACGGTGGTGGATCTCAAACGTCAAAAAATCGTGCTACGAAATGGACAATCTCTTATTTTCTATAGCGAAGAGTTAAAAGTTGAGGCGATTGTTCATTACTCCGAAGAAGAAAAGTTGTGGACAGCAGTGATTGATTGGAATGCTATTCAAGAAGTAGCACCCGTTGTCTCTGAAATAACACCTGACCTTCGTAACATAGCAGGTTAAGTAAAATAGTCGCGATCAGGAGATCGCTCTTACATTCCGTTGAAATCAGAGCATATTGTCTGTTATCGTTACTCTCAAGAAACTCGCCTTGTGAAGGAGAGAACTAATGCAAGAACTGATCCAAGGTTCTGTGGATACCTATTACAACAGCGATTTTGCCGAAGTGAAAAGAGAAGACGAGGCCGCAAGACATAACACCCAAGGCATCGCTTACAGCAAAAATGGTGAATATACCCGCGCTATCGTAGCCTTCGGCAAGGCCATAAAACTGGATCCGCATTTTGCCGCGGCTTGTTACAATCTCGGACTCGTTTATGACAACAAAGGCGATTATGAAAAAGCAGTTGAAAACTATTGCACAGCGATCAAGCATAATCCAAAGTTTGCCGAGGCATATAACAACCGACGTAACACACATAAGAAAAAAGGGACCCCTCATAAAGCCTATGGAGATTATAGCGTAGCGATAAGACTGGATCCTCAACTGACCGAGGCTTATTACAACCGCGGCACTGATTCCCTCAAAGAGGGGGACTATGGTAGGGCAATTGAAGACTATGACACGGTAATAGAACGCCACCCAAAATCTTCACAATTTTATAACGCCCGTGGTGTGGCTTACGAAAAGAGAAGCGAAATTCTGGCTGTCCTTTCACACTATAAGGTAGCGGTAGGATTGGAGGCGAAAGTCCCTAAAGTCTCTATATGTTACGGAGAAGGGCACTACAGTGAAGCGGAACTCTGTACTGCTATTGAAGATTATAGCAAGGCGATTGCTTTGAAATCCGATTATGCCGAGGCTTATTTCAATCGTGGAAGAGCGTACTTCAAAAAAGGCGGGAGCGATTCCGCCATCAAAGACTATAGCACAGCGGTTGCTTTAAAACCTGATTATGCTGAGGCGTATCTCAATCGTGGTGTGGCTTATGACAAGAGAGGCGAGCGGGACGCCGCACTCGAAAACTATAAGATAGCCATATCTCTCGTATCCGATCTCCCGATTGCCTATAGTCATCGCGGGGCGGTTTATCTCTGGAAGGGCAAAGTGAAATCAGCCATTGAAGATTATAACATAGGATTATCCCTTGACCCTGATTACGCGGAGGTATATTACAAGCGCGGGATAGCGTGGTTGTATGTGAAGGAGTGGGAAAAAGCGAAAAATGACCTGATTGCTGCCAAGGATAGAGGTATGGCTATCATGCAGGCGTTTCATAGCGACTACAGAACTGTTGTAGCGTTTGAACAGAAAACGAGTGTTTGTTTGCCCGAAGACGTAGTCGGGCTCCTGATTCCCGAAAATCCCCGGAAACGTCTCGCCGAACTTGAAAAGGAAACTCGACTGGCGTTGGCACTGAAATATTATAAAAGCGGGGCAATCAGTACAGGACTCGCTGCCCAATTGATAGGTATATCCCGAGAAGCGTTCTGGTATCTTATGGGGGATTACGGGTTATCTCTGTTTGAACCAACTGAAGATCTCCTAGCGGAACTTGAGAATGCCTCCAAAGCCAATTATCAGTAATAACAGTCCGCTTGTCGCACTCTTGGGACTTGACCGCCTTTCCTTATTACGAGATCTCTACACCGAGGTGTGGATTCCGCAAGAGGTCAAAGAGGAGTTTCTTGGAATAGAAAGAATGCCCCGACAGCAGGCACTCAACAATGCTCCGTGGATTAAAACCGTCTCTTTGGCAGATGTGCAAGACATATCAACTTATGTGAGAAGCGGGCTTGACCTTGGTGAAGCGGCTGTATTCGCTCTTGCCAAAGAACACGATGCCCAATTTGTCATTATTGATGAACTCAAGGCGCGACAGCACGCCGCAAGAATCGGATTACCCTTTAAAGGCACAGTAGGCATCTTGCTGGAGGCAAAGGAAGCAGGCTTGATTGATGCTATCAAGCCTCTTTTAATTGGGTTACGGGATAACGGAATGCACCTAAGCGAATTACTCATCAATAACGCACTGCAAGAAGCAGATGAGGTAGATTAACGGGCACTTATAGACTAAACTTGCATTGTAGAGGAGAAAATGATGCCAAAACAAAATCAAGAACTTGCTAATAAATATTACACGCGCAGTATAGCCTCCAGCGAAAAAGGCGAGGTTGACAAAGCCATTGAGGACTACACCAAGGCAATAGAACTGAATCCGGAGTTTGCCGAGGCGTATTATCAACGCGGGCTTGCTTACAGCAAAAGAGGTGAGATTGAAAAGGCAATTGCGGACTACACCCAAGCGATAACGCTCAAACCCGATTATGCCGATGCCTATTATAGTCGAGGTGGCGCGTTTTTACGCCTTGACGAACGCGAGAAAGCCGAAATAGACCTGACAACCGCCAGAAACATGGGGGCGGATGCCATCACTGCTTTGGATAAGATACTGCAAGACCACGATCGCGCATGGAAGGTCCTCGGCAACGCATGAGATATTTGACAATTGAAGATGTTCTGATCATTGCCGTCGGACATGTGGGTGCCTATCAGTTACTAAATGAAAATCAGTTACACTATTTGGTTGAAATAGTGAGTGAAAAATTTGGTGATACTGATCTATTTCCAACTGCATTCCATAAAGCTGCTGTGTATGCACATCATATCATTACCGGGCATATATTTTTGGACGGAAACAAACGTATTGGCCTAACGTGTGCACTCCGGTTTTTAGAATTAAATGGTTACTCCTACCGTATTGACATTGATGATTCGATTATTGATCTTGGCTTTAAGATTGCAGACGGAACTATAACCGATATTGAGGTCATCGCCGAGCGTATACAGTCATGGATTCTGTAACAAACCAGTAAGCGAGAACTCAAAACTATCCTTCCAAAAAATGCCTATTCGTTAAATAGAATATAACTTAAAAACCCTTTAAATCGTTTTCACGGAGAAGACACAAATTCAGTTTCGGGAACCCAGTAGAATCAAGGCTCCAGAAAGAGCTCCGTGAAGCCTCCGTGAATCCGTCTGTTAAAACCTGTTAAAATACAGGCCTACCATAATCCTGAAAATCCTGATTCTGACATCAAAAACGAAACACCCCTAAGACTCCCAAAAAGTCACTTGACAAAACCTGTCTAAAATGATAAATTGACTTCAAACAAGGGAAACCCTTACGCCTTGAGTTTTTAAAGATAAAGAAAGGATAACAACGTGGCATCACAAAACGAACTACAGTCAATGCTAAACGCCCCCATCGCCTTAGCGCCAAACACCTACCTGCATTTCTATAACGGTGGAAAACTTCGCGCTGAGTTTATGGGCGAACCCGATCCGAAAGATGACTACTACTCCGAAGAATGGATCTTCTCCACCAACCGAGCAATTACCCCGGGCAGAGAGAATCCGCCTGACAAGGGACTCAGTCGCATCGAACTCCCAAGCGGTGAGGTCGTCTTACTAAAAGAACTGCTCGAAGCATTTCCCAAAGAAACACTCGGTAGCGCGCATGTCGACAAATACGGCACTGAATTAGGTGTGCTACTCAAAATCTTTGATGTCGGTGAAGGCGCACATATTCCTATCCACTGGCATCCGAATCCAGATTTTTCAAAGAAACATCTGAATTCACCCTTCGGCAAGAACGAAGCGTGGATTTTAATCGGCACACGTCCGGGCGCGAAGGCGTGGATAGGCTGGAAAGAGGCGATAGACAAGGCGGAATTCCGTCGTCTGATGGAAGCACAAGATGTACCAACGCTGCGGAGCCTCATGCACGTCGTTGAACCGAAGGTCGGCGAGGTCTATTTTTTACGCACGCCCATTGTCCATTCGCTCGGTACAGGACTTTGTGTCCTCGAACCACAAGAACCTACCGACTGGAATATCCTCGCTGAATGGGAAGGTTTCCCATTTGAAAGAGATGATGGACACCTCGGTCTCGGATGGGATCTGGCAGTGGATGCCGCTGAGTTCGATAAATTGGAACTCGACTATCTTAATAACTACATCCGACGCACACCAGAACTCGTCCGAGCGGAAGGCGATAACCGCGAGGATCGGATCGTGCCAGAGGAGGCCTCACAATTCTTCGGTTGCTCGCGTCTGACGGTGAATTCGACGCTGAGTATGCCTGCCGACAAAGGTTTCTATGCACTCGTGACGTTAGGTGGAGAGGGCGTACTGCGCGGTGATTTTGAAGATGTGCCCCTCAAACGCGGCAAATCCGTCTTTATTCCACGATGCTTGTCCAGTTACGTCATTGTTAGCACTGGCGATACACCCATGGAGATCATCTGTTGCTATCCACCGAATCTTTAAATTAGGTACGCCCTGTGTGCTGAAGAATAGTCGTCAGTTATCGGTTGTCAGCAGTCAGTTAAAGAGGGTTTTTTGACCCAAAACCTCTTGTGACTGTTAACTGTTAACTGAAGACTAAAAACTATAAAATGTTAGATTTTAAACCCCCTAAACTAAATACAACCGCAATTCAGGTTGCGAAAGCCATCATGCCGCTTATCAACCGCTTGTGTTTGAAGGGGTTGAAGTTGGATGTTAATACAGAGTCCATTGCCCGTCTAAAAGCGATAGATGGATACCCTACCGTGTTAGCTCCCAACCACGCCGCACGCGCAGACCCTGCCGTTATGTTCCTCTTGTCCAAAGAACTCTCTCAGCAGTATTACTACCTGACTGCACGGGAG
>JAPPNJ010000196.1 GCA_028818705.1 Candidatus Poribacteria bacterium | reverse complement strand
TCTGTCAGCAACTCAAATCACCCGCACTCAAATTTGAAACTGCGTAAGTCCTAAAGAATTATGGCACAAATCCATTTATTGATACAGAGGATGACCATCTTTCTACGTTAGGTATGGATGTTGATACCGCCTCCTACGCTGTCACGCGACGCTATCTCCGGGATGGAGACCTTCCACCACCGGAAGCCGTTCGTGTAGAGGAATTCGTCAATGCTTTTAATTATAATTATCTACCACCATCGGTAGAAGCATTTGCTGTTCACGTTGAGGGAGCACCCTCCCGGTTTGGTGATGGCAAACGACTCCAATTGTTGCGAATCGGTATCCAAGGCCGCGTTATCCCCAGCGAAGATCGCAAGGACGCCATGTTGACTTTCGTAATTGATGTCTCCAGTTCAATGGATATGGAAAATCGGTTGGAATTGGTCAAACGTGCCCTAACGCTTTTGGTTGAACAACTCCGTCCGGGCGACGCGGTTGCTATTGTCGTTTACGGTTCGCGTGCACAGGTCGTTCTGCCTCATACAGGCATTGAGGCGCGTGAGGAAATTTTAGAGGCAATTCGTTCACTGAAACCAGAGGGCGCAACAAATGCTGAAGACGGACTCCGTCTTGGATACACGCTCGCTCTGCGCAACGCAAGGGTTAATACGATCAATCGCGTGGTTCTCTGTTCAGACGGCGTTGCCAATGTCGGGGAAACAGGGGCTGATGCCATTCTGAAAAAAATTCGCGCTCACGTTGAAGAGGGGATTACCCTGACGACAGTCGGGTTTGGAATGGGTAATTTCAACGATGTTCTCATGGAACAACTCGCCAACCAGGGCGATGGTAGTTATGCTTATGTTGATACCCTCAACGCAGCAAAGCGCATTTTTGTTGAAAACCTGACGGGAACATTACAACTGATCGCTAAGGATGCCAAGGTCCAGGTTGACTTCAATCCGCAAGTCGTCAGCCGCTTTCGACTGATCGGCTATGAAAACCGTCGTCTCGACCATGAAGACTTCCGGGACGACAAGGCAGATGGCGGAGAAATCGGTTCAGGCCACAGCGTCACGGCACTCTATGAAATTAAACTTCATGAAGGTGCCAACGGACAATTGGCAACTGTCTTTATACGATACGAGGACCCAGATACCCATGGAATTTCGGAAATCAGCGAGGAAATTTTCACAACACAGTTGAGCGGGAGATTTGAAGCGGCATCCTCTGAGTTTCAGCTTGCTGCGACGATAGCGGAATTCGCAGAAATTCTGCGTGAGAGTTTTTGGGCACAAGAAGGAAGTTTAAAAGCAGTAGCGCAAAGCATTGAAGGTATTGCCCCTCAAATTCCCAATGAACAAGTGGACGAACTCATGCATCTGGTGAGTCGAGCAATTCGCGCGAAGTCATAAAATAGTGGATAACTATCTGTATAATCCAACGGAGTAAAGACATGAAAAACTGGAGAGTATTTATCGCATTGGTCTGTCTATTGGTGCTAATCTTGGGTAACTATCAAAGTGTTGATGCGCAAAAGAACCTGGCGCAACAGGCGTATGCCATTTTTGAGCAAAGTTGCCTCAACTGCCACGGAGAACATGGTGCCTACACCGAGGAAATCATCATTGAGCATACGGCACTCCTCGAAACTGGAGCTGTTGTCCCGGGAAAACCTCTTGAATCCGAACTCTATAGGCGACTCCGTGAAGTCAATCTCGCAAAGCGGATGCCTTTGGGTCAACCCCAACTTTCTGCCGCCGCGATTCTAACGATTGGCAATTGGATTCAAGCAGGCGCACCGGATTGGAAGGATACCTCTGAGACAGACGGTCCCTTCATTACACCCAAGGAAATGCTTGAGACGATTGAGAGCCATGTTAACTCGCTCGTCCCGTTTGACCGGGCTTTCGCACGCTATTTCACGTTGACGCATCTGTATAACGCTGGTGAGACGACTGAAGCACTCCACGCCTATCAACGCGCACTCTCAAAACTGGTAAATAGCCTCTCTTGGGGACGCGAGGTTGTCAATCCACAACCCATTGATCCAAAAGGAACGATCTTCTACATTGACCTTCGAGACTACGAATGGGAGATCGGAACCAATCGATGGACACAGATTGAACAGGTGTATCCCTATAAAGTTGGGTTCAACGCGCCAACACAAACAGATCTACGCGAACAATTGACGACGCTACGTCAAGAAATGAATTGTGAGGTGCCGTTTATCCATGTGGATTGGTTTCTTGCGACTGCCTCTTTACCACCACTTTATCACGACATCCTCGGTCTTCCTGAGACGGATCGGGAGTTAGAGGCACGACTTGAGGTGAATGTCGTCGAGAATATCCGCAATGCCGCTGGCAAGCGCGTCTGGCGTGCGGGTTTCAACAATTCTGGAGTGTCTAATCACAACCGCGTTGTGGAGCGCCACACCTCTCGATATGGTGCGTATTGGAAAAGTTACGATTTTGCTGGAAGTGTCGGGACTCAGAATATCTTTACGCATCCGCTTTCTTTCACACACGATGGTGGGGAGATTATCTTCAACCTCCCAAACGGTTTGCAGGCATACTATTTGGTAGATGCGGGAGGCGACCGACTGGATTCGGCACCGATAAGTATTGTTTCAAATCCCGCTGCGAGCGATCCAACTGTGCATAACGGACTCTCCTGCATCGGGTGCCACACCAAGGGTATGAAGGAGTTTGAAGACGGTGTGCGTGCTGTTGTTGAGAAGAACCCGAATCCGCCCTTCGACAAAGCGCGTGCGTTGCGGCTCTACACAGAGAAATCTGTGATGGACGAACTCGTGTTGAAGGATACACAGCGTTACAGGGAAGCATTAGGAGCAGCGGGCGGTGTGTTTGGTGGTATTGAACCCGTGCAACGCTTCCATGAAGCATTTCGCGCCCCTCTTGACATTGCACATGCCGCGGCGGCTGTCGGTTTGGAGACCGAAACGTTCTTTGAAAGGATACGTAAAAATACAAGCTTACAAAATATGGGTCTGCTGGTGCTGGAGAACGGTACGATGAAAAGAGATACGTGGACGGAGCAATTTAGTGAAGTTATTGTTGCACTGGGTTCCCCTGACAGCACTCTGGATAAGCCAGTTGTCCCTCGGACAGAGCGCATCCCCGGTGCTTCTGTACATATTCCTGACGCGCATCTTCGCGCTGCAATTGCAGAAGCACTCGGTAAATCCCTTGGTGATTCGATTATGGCTCCAGAAATGGGAAGCATTGAGCGAATTAGGGTAGAAGGGTGGAACGTGCATGATTTGACGGGGATTGAGTTTGCTACAAATCTGGAAAGCTTAATCATTTCTCTAAGGACGGTGGATGATAAAGGGTTAATATCTGATCTATCGCCTCTCGCTGAATTATCAAAATTGAAATATCTCCATCTCTCCGGAAAATCAATATCGGATCTGTCGCCACTTGCAGGATTGGTCAACTTAGAGCATCTTCGATTGTTTGTAACCGATGTATCCGATTTATCGCCACTTGCGAAGTTCTCAAAACTGAAGTACTTACGGTTTAATCACGCACCAATATCGGATCTGTCGCCACTGGCGGGATTAACAAATTTGGAAACTCTGCAATTTTACTACGCAGAAGGGCCGAGTCTTGAGCCTTTGAAAGGACTATCGCGTCTGAAGTACCTATCTGCTGGGCGTAGTGGGATATCAGATATCTCACCGTTAACAGGATTGATTAATTTGGAAGAGTTGGAACTATTCGAGAATGATGGAATACGAGATATTTCGCCGCTTGCCTCCATGCACAAGTTGAGACGGCTACACCTGCAACACAACGACATATCAGATGTTTCACCTCTAGCTTCTTTGCACAATTTGAAATGGGTACACTTGGGTAACAACGATATATCAGACATCTCGCATTTGAACACATTACCCTCTGATACAAGTATCATTTGGTACGAGAATCCAGGTTTCCCCCAGGGCGGTCCGAAAATAGAAGGTCCCTGGTTATGGGCAATGGTACCGGGCCCAGAACTTAATAACGAGACGGATTTTCTGTCTCAAGCGAGTGGCGGGGCTGTAACTGAACTACAGATTGCTACTAATGGAGCGACGGAGGGAACGATTGTCGGAGAAAGCCTATGGACTCCACACGAGATTTCTCCTGTAGGTAAAAATAATATCGGCGATATGATAAATGCTCTCAATTGGGCAACTGGTGAAGAGACGGTTGGTTATATCCTGTACGGTTCCCTCCTATTGAATTCACCGCGAGAACAACAGACAAAAATGTTTGTGGGAGCCAATGATGGGGTCAAAGTCTGGCTCGATGGACAATTGATTTACAAGGAGTTCGGCCCGGGTTGGAATCCGTCTGCTATTAATTATCAGCATGTTATCCCTGTAACTCTAAATGAAGGTGTAAATATGTTGTTAGTCGCTGTTGACAATATATGGGGTGATTGGAGCGGCTTCTTTGGGTTTGCCCCTGATGCAGAGTATACCGTGGTATCCCCAGGAACCGGCTTCGCTTTTTCGACAGATACTACAAGTGTTCGCGTCGGCGATACGTTCACACTCCGAATCAATGCGGAAAAAGTCACAGGCTTCGCTGGATGGCAGTTTGATCTCACATTTAATCCAGAGGTCCTTGAAGTGGTCGATGTAAACGAGGGTGGTTTTCTGAAGAGAGGGGGTAGAACGACCTTCTTTCAGAAAGGCACAGTTGATAATACTGAGGGTAGAATCGCAGGCTTAAGTGCAGCACTGATTTCCAAAAACGGTGTCACCGGCACTGGAACACTATTGTCAGTGAGATTCTCCGCGAAGGCAGATGGCAACAGCCAAATGGCACTGCATAACTTTCAACTCGGCTCTACAATCGGTGAAGCGATTCCTGCTGGTGTGCGTCCGCTTACCATCACTGTGGAATCCAAACCGAAGTGGGATGTGAATGCGGATGGGCAGGTAAGTGTTCTTGATCTGATTCTGGTAGCACAACGGTTAGGTGAAACCGCAACTGCTAACTCCGAAGTTGACATAAATGGTGATGGTATTATTAATATCTTAGACCTCATCCTTGTAGCACAACATCTTGGCGAATCAACAGGGGCCGCTGCGCCTGCTATTATCACAATAGACAATGTGGAGGGGTTGGATCCGGCAATGATACAGGCATGGATAGAACATGCAGAGTTTGAAAGTGACGGTTCTATCGCCTTCCGACAGGGTATTGCGAACCTTCAGAAGCTTTTAGCAATGTTGATTCCAGAGAAGACGGCACTAATGCCTAACTATCCAAATCCATTCAATCCAGAGACGTGGATACCCTATCAGCTCGCGGAACCTGCGGAAGTTACCTTGTGTATCTATGCTGTCAATGGCACATTGGTTCGGAAGTTGGCATTGGGACAAACGCCTGCTGGTATCTATCAGAGCCGAAGTAGGGCAGCGTATTGGAATGGCAAAAATGATGTGGGTGAATTTGTTGCGAGTGGTATCTATTTTTATACGTTAACGGCAGGCGACTTCACCGCGACACGAAAGATGCTGATTCGGAAATAGATAAGAAAGGAATTATAGTATGGAACCACGATTTACACGCGGCGAGTATTGGCTACTGGATACCGTCGTCAGACGTGAATTTGAAATCTGTGCGCTTATTGAAAGCGACCTTGAATCATTCTTGGGGAAAAAGGGACATGGGCTAACGCGATCATCACTGATTGAGACCTTCCATCGACTTCTCGCTTTAGGGCTAATTTATGCGAAAAGTGAGGTGAAGGGTTTCATTTCAACAGTCGAACACATTGAACTTGCTTTAGGGGAACGCGTGCCCTGGGACACCCACCATGTTTTTATGTCAGCTGACGGGGACATCGAAATTGCCCCGGATGAATCCAAACCTCCACGCACTGAACCCGTGGATGTGAGAAAAATCACGTATTATGGGCTGACTCAGGAAGGCGGCGTTCAATGGGAAACCTTCGCTGCCCCAGAGTGGCAAAAATACATAGGTGTGAGTTCTCAATCTCTGGATGAGGACGGTGAAAATAAAATGTGGGAGGTGATTTGTGCAGATGAAGATTGGCTCGAGATGTATCTTGACTCTTTGTGTTTTTATGAACAACTGGAAGTGTCTTCGGAGTCCATTGAATGGGATTATATCGCGCCTTGGCAGGCGACGTACTGGAAGCAACTCGAGGGTGGCCATAGAGTTCGCTTTCAGGCTCGAGACAAGAGCGAGGATGAGGATTCTGAACCGTCTCCGCCTCCTTTTGGATATTTTGAGCGAATCTGGTGTGCTTGGAGATAAAAAAATAGATCGCAGTGAGTAGTTTTGGACACAAAAAACCGGAATAAAAAAGTGAGTCTACACGCAAAATATAAAAACCACCAATGGAGGTTTCAAGTGAAAACTCTAACAGTTTTGACCATTCTATTGACCCTTAGCCTTGCCAACATCCTACATGCTGGCTTAGACACCGATGCTCTGTTCAACCATGTGATAGCCGTCTATCATTTTGAATCTACGCAGAACACTGATGGAGGTTTGTTGTATACTGAGGACAGTGGACCTCAAAATCTCCCCGGTTTCCTTTTTGAGGGTGCCTCTCTTGCGAACGGTGGTAAATCAGGAAAGTGCCTTTCGTTAGTAGGTGATGATAGATTCGGTGCGGGAACCGATACCTTTCCACACTTAGCATCTGTAGGATTCTCAATTGTTGCGTGGGTAAAACGCCCGCAACAAAATGGCGGACTTGTGTTTTCTATGATTTCGGTCTACAAAGAAGATGGTGAGAATGTTGTTAGTGAAATAGACTTTGGTGTTACCCCGACAGGAAACATCAAAGGTACACATACCACCTATCCTACCGACACATCTGCGGTGTTGACAACTCAAGATGAGAACATTTCCAACAATAAGTGGCATCACATTGCTTACACACTGTTTGCGAACACTTATACGCTTTTTATTGACGGAGAAGCTGTACTAAAACATGAGGCGACTGTCTTTCCGGGTTATTTTGGAGATAGGGTTTTGTTTTTCATATCGTCTCCAGATAGTACGCGTAAGACCCTGATTGACGAAGTTGGGTTCTTTGAAACTGGGTTCTCTACCTATGAGATCAAAGGACTCTACAACGACGGGCTCGCTAAGTTCCTTGAAGCAATGCCAGTCTCGCCTCAAGGCAGACTCGCTACAACTTGGGGCGAAATCAAAACCCGTAGGTAAACTTTGAGACGCAAATGGAATCTGTTATTGTTAATATTTTTTTGGGGCTGGTTCTATTCTTCTGCATCTCTTTCGCTGCTTCTATGGTTTTGTATGTGATCATGTTTCTCTACTGGCCTTTCTGCTATATTTTCTTGGCACCGAAATGTTTCAACTGTGGAAAAAAAGTGGTAAGTAAAGAAACTATCAGGTGCCCACGTTGTCGTAGTTTCCTAAGAGAGGAACAGCCTCAAGAAGAAATGAATCCTGAACTTTACGCTCGCGTCAAAACTTTGGTGGCAAAGACAGGTTTGGCATCGGAGGAAGAACTCATGCCAGAGACGCATTTGGGGGACGACTTAGGGATAGCGGGGGACGATGGTTATGAACTGCTTGAGGCATTTTGTGAAGAGTTCGAGATCCAAAATATGGAGGAGATTGAACCCTCGGAATATTTCGGTACAGAGGGAGGACCTAACCCATTTGAAATATATGTTTTTCTCTACTACCTGGTGTTTGACAGAGAAAAACAACATTATTCTTGTTCACCGCTTTACTTACGCGATTTAGTCAAATCGGCTGAAGCAGGAAAATGGATCCCGCCGGAAACATAGTATCGTAGGTTGGGTAGAGCATAAGCGAAACCCAACACATTTGGGGTCCCTTGCTGAAACTCTGCAAGCGAACACCCAATTTCAGACTGGACAATCCATTACTCTTTCCATCGTTGGATGAGTTTTGCGTCTATTCCGAACTGATCTAAGATTTTTGTCACTACAAAATTAAACATATCATCCACCGATTTTGGGAAGTGGTACAACCCTGGCATCGCTGGTAAAACGCATACTCCCATCCGCGATAACTTGAGCATATTTTCTAAATGAATAGAACTCAATGGAGTCTCGCGCGGTACAAGGACGAGTTTACGGTTTTCCTTGATACATACGTCCGCAGCACGCTGAATAAGATTCCTTGATATACCTGTTGCGATAGAGGCAATGCTCCCCATACTACACGGCACGACAATCATCCCTTCCGTACGGAAAGACCCGCTGGCAATAGATGCCCCAATATCTGATTCATGATGGTAGACAACTCTCGGCGAGGATACGCCGATAAGTGATTCTAACTTGAAATTGTCAAGGTCTATTTCAATCTGGAGTTCTTCTGACAGGGCGCGTGCCCCGGAGGAGGAAATCGTCAGATGTACCTCTATATCCTCATGCTGCGTCAGGACTTCGAGCAGTCGAACACCATAGATACCCGCACTTGCCCCTGTTATCCCAACAATCAATCGTTTCAATTGTTAAATTCTCCTCGAAGGAAATCACCTTCAACTTCAGACAGTCTACGCGTTTGCCAGATGTAACTATTATATCTCTTTTTCGGAAGAAGTCAAGAGTAAATCATTTGCGCGATAAAAAAATAGGGGCTCCTGTTAATTAACCCAAGTTGCTACCTACAAGACTTTAGATGTGCAGACCTTGTTTTTTACTGAAACGGCTTGCATGGCTGTACATTTTGTAGCGCAAACTGTTAGTTTGCGGGCTTATCTGCACAATCTAACAGATTTGCGGCGTACTCGCCGAGATGCGGTATGCATCATGCTACAAGAGTGGCAATTTAGGTTAATTTATTTGCATTTTCCCAGAAAATGTTGTACAATTTTAAAGTTATTTATAGACTTAACAATTTTTTAATTTGAATAAAAATAAAAATTGACCTATTATAACTTTAATAACTATAGTTTCGGCACACAGAGAACCGCAGCTTGACAGTTTGTGCGACAAACAGCTCGTCTTAAACTTGTCAGAATCCCGATTCTTCCTATAGGCGCACATTCCTTATAAGGTAATGAACATGCAAGGCGTAAACACTGTTTTCTACAGAAATAAAAGCCTCGACGCTGGATCCCAATTTAGCGGGTTTAGGGACTGTTTTGGCGTGTCAGTGGTGTCGCTGCGCTTGTGTGTCTGTGCCCCAATTCCCTTAAAACCCCCTCCGTTCACTTATTAAATAATAAGTATTTAGAAATCTGTATCGTGAGTTATCCGCTGGTTGATGGTAAACCGCAAACGGTTGGATGCTGCAATAAATCTAAAAGAATCACCCAATGTCAGAAGCGAAATTGTTTCGCTGCGTTGGGTGATTCTTTTTTTGTATGTTTTTTACTCTTAACAACCAACGTAAAGGAGATTTAATATTATTATGAAAAATCAAAAGTCCGTTACAGCCATTTTCACTGCGATTTTAATAGTTTTTGGCACATCTATGTCAGGTTATGCGAATATAACCCCGGTATTCACCGATGGGACCAGCACAACCCGCTCTATAGCAGAGAACACAGCAGCCGGCACAAATATCGGCACGCCTATCGCGGCAACGGATGCCGATAACGACACACTCACCTATAGCCTCAATGGGACGGATGCGGCATCGTTCAGTATCGTCAGCACTACCGGGCAGCTCCAGACGAGTGCCGCCTTGGATTATGAAACCCAGACCTCCTATTCCGTCACTGTTTCTGTTTCAGATGACAATGGCGGGAGTGATAGCATTACTGTGACGATCGACATCACCGATGTCAGTGAGAAACCAGTTTTCGCACCGGGTGGTGTCATACTCACCGTCGCAGAGAACACTGCCTCCGGCACAAACATCGGCGATCCCTTCCAAGCCACAGACCCGGATAGTGAGGATACCTTGACGTATTCGCTGGAGCGGGACGATGCGGGATCGTTTCGTATTGACCCCACCACAGGGCAGTTGCAGACTCATGCCGCCTTGGACTATGAAACGAAACGTTTTTACACCGATCTGGCAGTCCGTGCGACCGATAGCACAGGGCTCGTAGGTTCAATTCGTGTCACAATCAATGTCACAGATGTCAATGGGAAGCCAACTTTCGCACCGGGTGGTGTGACCCTCACCGTCGCAGAGAATACGGTATCCGGCAGAAACATCGGCGATCCTTTCCAAGCCACAGACCCGGATAGTGGGGATACCTTGACGTATTCGCTGGAGCGGGGGGATGCCGGAGCGTTTCGTATTGACCCGAACACAGGGCAGTTGCAGACCCATGCCGCCTTGGATTATGAGACGAAGCGTTCTTACACCGATCTGGCGGTCCGCGCGACCGATAGCACGGGTTCCATGGGTTCAATCCTTGTTACGATCCATGTGACCGATGTCAATGAGGCACCGAGTTTCACCGATGGTGCCAGCACGACGCGTTCTATAGCAGAGAACACGGCATCGGGTCAAAATATCGGCACTGCTGTGGCTGCGACGGATGTGGATGGTGATGTGCTCATCTATACGCTTGATGGCACGGATGCGTCATCGTTCAGTGTCGTCCGCACTACCGGGCAGCTCCAAACCAGTGGTGCCTTAGACTATGAAACCAAGTCGTCTTACGCTGTGACGGTCTCTGTTTCGGATGGCAGTTTGACAGATAGCATCGATGTCACGATCACTGTCACGGATGTCGTCGAGAATAACGCGCCTGTGTTCCCAGAGGGTAGCAGCACGACGCGGAGTGTCGCGGAGAATACCGCTTCTGGCACAAACATCGGCAGTGCGATAGCCGCAACGGACGCGGATAATGATACACTCATCTATACGCTTGGTGGCACGGATGCATCCTCGTTTCGTATCGTCAGCACATCGGGGCAGCTGCAAACCAATGTTGCCTTGGATTATGAAACCCAGACATCCTACGCCGTCACTGTTTCAGTCTCCGATGGCAATGGCGGGAGTGATAGCATTCCTGTGACTATCGATGTCACGGATGTCCGTGAGAAACCAAGTTTCGCACCGGGTGGTGTCATACTTACCGTCGCAGAGAACACGGTATCCGGCAGAAACATAGGTAATCCCATCACAGCCACAGACCCGGATAGTGGAGATACCTTGACGTATTCGCTCCAGCGGGGCGATGCCGGAGCGTTTCGTATTGACCCAAACACGGGGCAATTACAGACCCATGCTGCCCTGGATTATGAAACGAAGCGTTTTTACACCGATCTGGCGGTCCGTGCGACCGATAGCACCGGTCTCGTAGGTTCAACTCGTCTCACAATCAATGTGACGGATGTTGCCGAGAATAGCGCACCTGTATTCACAGAGGGTAGCAGCGCGACGCGCACCATAGCAGAGAACACGGCATCGGGACAGAATATCGGCAGTGCGGTTGCTGCGACAGATGCGGATAACGATACACTTACCTATAGGCTGGGTGGGACGGATGCGACAGCGTTCAGTATCGTCAGCACTACCGGGCAGCTCCAAACCAATGCTGCATTAGACTATGAAGTGAAGACCTCCTATTCCGTCACGATTTCTGTTTCAGATGGCAATGGTGGAAGTGATAGCATTACTGTGACGATTGACGTCACAGATGTCAGTGAAAAACCAAGTTTCGCACCGGGTGGTGTCACACTCACCGTTGCCGAGAACACGGTATCCGGCACAGACATCGGCGATCCCATCACAGCCACAGACCCGGATAGTGGGGATACATTGACCTATTCGCTCCAGCGGCGGGACTCGTGGCGATTTCGTATTGACCCCAACACAGGGCAGGTGCGAACCCATGCAGCCTTGAATTATGAAATCAAGCGTTCTTACACCGATCTGGCGGTCCGCGCGACCGATAGCACGGGGCTCGTAGGTTCAACGCTTGTCAGAATCAATGTTACAGATGTAACGGAAGCCGAACTTCCAATAACACCGCCGCTCAGCGAACGCACGCCAGCCGTGCGTGATGCGATTGTTGCTTATGCGATTGCTGCTAAGTGGCCAGGCGTTAGCAATGTTAATGATGTGACCGGAGAACACCTTGCAGTGATTAAAGAACTGAATTTATGGAAGTCAATCAGTTCTCTGAAAGTTGGCGATTTCAATGGACTCACCGGACTGTTCGGTCTCCAGCTGCATCAAAATTCGATAAGTGATATCTCCGCACTTGAAGGCTTGCCCTCCGTGATAGCGCTCTATCTGCAGAATAATTCGATAAGTGATATCTCCGCACTTGAAGGCTTGACTTCCCTGAGATATCTCAATCTGACTGACAATTCGATAAGTGATATATCTGCACTTGAAGGCTTGACTTCTTTGAAGTCGCTCCAGCTGTATGGCAATTCGATAGGTGATATATCAGTGCTTGAAGGCATGACCTCCCTGGGAACGCTCTATCTGGGGGGAAAGGCTTTGATAAGTGATATATCAGTGCTTGAAGGCATGACCTCCCTGAGATATCTCGGTCTGGAAAAGACTTTGATAAGTGATATATCAGTGCTTGAAGGCATGACCTCCCTGGAACGGCTTTTTCTGAAGGGGAATAAGATCACTGATATATCAGTGCTTGAAGGCATGACTTCCCTGGAAATGCTCTTTCTGCGGGGTAATCCGATTTCAGATTATGGTCCCCTCCATCGGCTCAAGGCAGCAATCGAGGTGATTGAAGATCATCCGGGTCTAACCTTAGATATTACAATTCTTGCAGTACCTAACCCTAACAATAATGCCCCTACGTTTACCGATGGCACCAGCACAACCCGTTCTATAGCAGAAAGCACAGCCTCCGGTGAAAACATCGGCACTGCCGTCTCTGCCACAGATGCGGATACTGGGGACACACTCACTTATCATCTCGGGGGCGCGGATGCGGCATCGTTTGGTATTGTTAGAACATCAGGGCAGCTCCAAACAAAGGCGGCACTTGATTATGAAACCAAAACCTCCTATACAGTCAAGGTGGCAGTCTCTGATGGGAAGGGTGGTACCGATAGCATCACCGTCACAATCGATGTCACGGATGTCGTGAATGCTGCGCCATCTCTTCAGACATCTCTTGTGATTCCTGAGAGCACCTCACTTCTGACCAACTTCCCCAACCCATTCAATCCTGAGACGTGGATACCGTATCAGCTCGCTGAACCGGCAGAAGTCACATTGACGATTTACAATATGCGGGGTGTCGTTGTTCGACAGTTGAAGTTAGGGCATCAACCTGCGGGGATATATACCCGAAGGAGTCAGGCTATCCATTGGGATGGCAGAAATGAAGTCGGTGAAACGGTTGCAACGGGCGTGTATTTCTATACACTCACAGTCGGAGATTTCAACGCAACCCGGAAAATGTTGATTGTGAAATAAGTCTTCCCTTTTGTAAACAGGGCAGCGGACTCCAGTTCGCTGCCCTGTTTTTTGTTATAAAATCTGCTACTATAGATAACGCAAGTTGCCAGTTTGTAGCATAACCTGTTAGGTTGTGCAGCTGAGGACGCAAACTAACAGTTTGCGGTACAAAATGCCTCGATCATTGACAGTTTTGAGTAAAAAACGAGGTATGTATGTCTAAAATCTTGTAAGTAGCAACTTGGGTTATAGATAGCTTACTTCTGACAAACCGATGACAAATCGAAAACTTGACAGAAAAGCGCGGAATGGGTAAACTAAGCACAGTAATCTGTTTAGTATAAGATGTTGCTTGCAACCCTACGTTACCGAGGAAAACGATGAACATTGCTGATTTGGATACTCCTACGCTCGTCGCAGATCTGGATGTGCTTGAACGGAACATTGACGGTATGGCTGCACACTGCCGCCAACTCGGCATTCCGCTCCGCGTTCACACCAAAACGCACAAGGTGCCAGAGATCGCCAAATTACAAGTCGCCGCCGGTTCCCAAGGCATTACTTGTCAGAAGTTGGGCGAAGCAGAGGTGATGGTGGATGCCGGAATTGACAACATTCTGATCCCCTATAATATCGTTGGCAAACCCAAACTAAAACGGTTAACTACACTCGTTCAACGCGCCCAAATTACCGTTGCACTCGATTCTGAGGAGACCGCAATGGGTATCTCTCGGCAAGCGATTGCTGACGGCTGCGTCGTGCCTGTTATTGTGGAACTCGATACCGGAAGTGGTCGTTGTGGCGTGCAATCACCGCAGGAAGCGCAACACCTCGCGCAGCAGATTATGAAAATGCAAGGTATCAATTTCCAAGGCGTGATGACGTACCCGAGCAACATCCGAGCGAAACCCTTTATCGCAGAGACGCTCGACCTCCTAACAGGCGACGGAATCCCCGTGGATGTCATTAGTGGCGGTGGGACAGGTTCGGAGGCGGCATCAAAGGAACTCGGCTGCACGGAGACGCGTAGTGGCTCCTACGTCTACGAAGGCATGACGCGCATCGGTAACTCAGAGATGTTAGCACCTGAACGGTGTGTACTCCGTGTTATCACAACCGTCGTCAGCACGCCAACACCGGAGCGGATTATTATTGATGGCGGGATGAAAACTTTCGCCAGTTATCCACCAACGCCTTACGGACATATCATTGAGCATCCCGATGCCAAGATTTACGGCATGTCGGTCGAACATGGACATGTCGATGTTAGTGAATGTTCACACCGATTTAAGGTCGGCGAGCAACTCTCCGTCATTCCACTGCACCAAGGGATGACGAGTAACCTTCACAATGAACTCGTAGGCATTCGAGGCGATGCAGTTGAAACAACTTGGCGGATTGCTGGTAGAGGTAAAGTCTTTTAATTTCATGCAAAACTTGTAAAGACAGGTTTTTGATCCAATCTTTGTCGTAACGAACCCGTAGCCCGTAATGAAATGGAGGGCGGATATAAGAAACGCATGCCGAAGTTCAAACGCCCGCCGTTCCTCCGCAAGGAAAAATTAAAAAATGATTCTACCGACACCCGAACAGAAAAAACAGTGGGAAGAAGAGGGGTATCTTGTCTTTGAAAACGCAATTCAAGGTGAAGATCTCAAGCGACTCCAATCCGCCTTTGATTATTGGGCAGATGCGTGTAAAGCGGACTGGTTGGATAGAGTTGAAGCAGGTGAGGCTGCCGCAACCTTTTACGATATTCCAAACCCATTTGAAAAAGACCCGGTTTTCATTGATATTGTCGATTATCCAAGTTACTACGGCGCATTGATGGATTTCACAGACCACGACCTGATTATATTGGGACCCCAAGTTCGGACTGTAGCACCCTGGCCCGTAAGCTATACTGGTTGGCATCCTGATGTACCACAAAGCAATCCGCTCCACATTAAAGTGCAAATCTATGTGAATGATGTTGCTCCCGGATGCGGCGAATTCGCTTTTGTGCCTCGTAGCCACAAACCAGAGGCAGGTCCTTATACACGTCCGCTTCGCCAAGAGAGTATGCCGGGGCATAAAACTTTCCCAGGTAAAGCAGGAACCGCGATTATGTTCAATTCCTACGGATGGCATGTGTCAATGGACAACGCTTCGGACGTCCCGCGGAAATCCATCATACTGATTTATGAGAAACGGACACCCGGACGTGTTGGGCCTGAGCAGTTTTCATCCATTGCATCCTACTGCCAAACCTCGGAGCGTCGCAAGTTATTTAGTTTGGGCGACTAATCGAAGGAGAGTGATTCTATGCCACGAATTGACGCGCATCTGCACGTATTCACACATGCCTCTCCTGAGTTTCCGCGAGAGACAAGTGATGTCTGGCCCCCCGAACGGGAGGAGCCTGTCGAAAAATTGTTGGGCGAGATGGAGAAAAATCAGATTGATCAGGCAGTCCTCGTCCAGATGGCTGGCACGAGTTTAGAACAGCACCGCTACCTCATGCAGTGCCTCAAAAATTACCCGAATCGCTTCTTAGGGATTGGGCTTATTCCAGACGGACATCCAAATCCTGCCGAACACATGGCGCAATTGACAGATGACACTGGGATTATTGGGTTTCGACTCTCTACATTTAGTGGACCGCGTGATATTTTCGCGAAAATGGATGTCCGCGAGTTTGAAACATACCCTATCTGGGAATATGCCGCTGAACACGATTGTGTGCTTTGGCTCTATCCACAGGCGATTGAGGCACATCTCCTTCCATACCTAATACAGGCGTTTCCACAGGTGCGTGTCGTGCTAAACCACCTCGGCATGGCTCCAGGCAAGGGTAAATTCAGTTGGGATGAACTTGGGCGTCCACAAATTCAGGTAACAAGCTACAATCTCGCTATGCACACCACATATCGGTTAGCGCGATTTGAAAATGTTACTGTGCATCTCTCCGGTCAATACGCGTTCAGCAAGGAAGGGTTCCCATATCAAGATTTGGCAGGATGGCATCGGAGTCTCCTCAACGATTTTGGACCAAAACGGCTGATGTGGGCAACCGATTTTCCATGGATTTTGGAAGATCCGGGCTACGACAAACTCACAACTATTATCGAAACCCTGATGCCTAATCTATCTGAATCAGAGTTAGCAGACATTATGGGTGGGAATGCAAAACGAATCCTACGTTTCCCCGACCTGTAATTGCTTTAGTTCGTTTAACAAATGCCTATAGGTAAGTACTAAGCTTTAGACAATTTTAAAAAGTCTCTATACACAACGTCAGTTCGACTTAGATATTTCGCGTCCTATCCGTTGTAGCACAAACTGTCAGTTTGTGCAGTAGAGACGCAAACTAACAGTTTACGCTACAGTTATCATCCGCGATAGGAAAAACAAGTTACATGCGCATACTCTGTGCGAACGTAGGGAGCACCTCGTTCAAATACCAAATTATTGATATAGAGACCACAACCTCGCTTGTCAAGGGTGGTGTGGACCGAATCGGCGATTCTCCGTCAGCCTTTACCCATGCCGTGCCGGGCAAACCAACCGTTGAAGGTGAAATAGACGCACCAACCCATACCGACGCAATTGCCCACGCAATTCGCCTAATCATTGATCCTGAAGTCGGATGCCTCACAGATTTGGAACAACTCGATGGTGTTGGGTTCAAAACTATCCTCGCCAAAGGTTATTGGCGTTCAGCAAGAATTACTGGAGATGTAATTGCCGCGCTTGAAGCATCAACGCCGCTTGCGCCGATGCACAATCCCGCTTATATCGCCTCTATCCGTGCCTTTCAAGAACTCCTCCCGGCAACACCGCTTGTTGCTGTTTTCGAGACGTGGTTTCATCAGACGATCCCAGATTACGCCGCTGAATACGGTGTCCCACGTTTCTGGGTCGAGCGACACGACATTCGCCGATATGGTTACCACGGTGCCTCACACCGATATATTTCGGAACGTGTGCCGCAACTCCTAATTAACGGTATGAATGCGAATCAACGGTATGAATGCCCTATGGCATTCCCCGTAGGGGATTCCCCGAAACGCGAATCAACTGAAGGACTTCGTATTATCTCTTGCCACCTCGGAGGCAGTTCTTCTCTCTGTGCTATCAAAGACGGAAAGTCTATTGATACGTCGATGGGTACCTCAACGCAATATGGAATGATTCAATCCACTCGGTGTGGTGAACTTGATGCCTTTGCGGTGCTTTATATGATGGATAAAGAGGGGTTCTCTACTGATGAAATCCGTCGTCAGTTGATTGAAGATTCTGGTGTGAAGGGTATTTCCGGCACGAGTGGTGACATGCGTGATGTTGAGGCAGCAATAGAAGCGGGGGACGATAAAGCACGGCTGGCACTGGATACATACTGCTACGGCGTAAAAAAGTATATCGGGGCGTATATCGCTGCCCTCGGTGGGGTGGATGTTATTGCCTTCGCGGGGGGGATCGGGGAGAAGGGTCCAATCGCACGCGCGAAGATTTGTGAAGGGTTAGAGTGGTGTGGGATTCACTTGGATCCGGTAAAAAACGAGCAAGTCACTGGAGAAGCCGAAATCTCAGCGGACAACAGTCGCGCTAAAATTCTGGTCGTTTCCACGAATGAGGAACTCATCGTATCACGTGAAACCGCACGTGTCCTAAGCTAATCTCGCACCTGCAGCAGATATTTGGCGAGGATGGCTTCGGCTTTGTGCCTCGCCCCTCAAAGTGTATAGATAATTCTAAAATTTACTATAATAAATAAGGAAGAAAAAAATAAAATGCGACAAGTTACAATCTATCGCGAACCCGGTCGTTACGCCGGCTGGCCAGCGAATTACGGCATTTGGGCGTGGGACAACGAAATCGTTGTCGGGTTTACTGTCGGATATCACAAGTCGGATGCAGGGTTTCATCGCCGAGATCGGGATAAACCGTTTGTGGGGATGCAAGCACGAAGTTTAGATGGCGGTGAAACATGGAATGTCTCCGAAACACCGTGTCGCTTGCCAGCGAGAGGCACACTCTCCGCAGACGAACACGTCGAAGAGCGGCATAGACTGGAAGCGGAAGCTTCGTTTGAGACACCACGGCGCATCGATTTTACGCACCCAGATTTCGCGATGATGTGTAGCAGATCCGGACTAAGAGCCGGAGCCTATTCGTGGTTTTATATCTCTACAGACCGATGCAAAAGCTGGGATGGACCCTTCCGACTCCCCATGTTTGACTATACCGGCATCGCCGCTCGGACAGATTATCTCGTCTCAAGCCCAGACGAATGCATCTTGTTCCTGACTGCATCAAAATCCGACGGTGAGGAAGGTTTAATATTCTGTGCCAGGACAACCGATGGCGGTGAATCCTTCTCGTTGCTGTCTCAAATTGGACCAGAACCCAAAGGGTTCGCGATTATGCCTGCAAGTGTGAGGCTATCTGATTCAAAAATTCTGGTGGCAGTTCGCTGCCGTGCCGATAGTGATTATGCCAATCCAGACTGGCAGAAATGGGAGAACTGGATCGATCTTTACGCCTCAGATGACAACGGACAAACCTGGAATTACATGAATCGACCTGTAGACAACACAGGACGTGGCGGGAACCCTCCGACGCTAACCCAACTCCACGACGGAAGGTTGTGTCTTATCTACGGCTATCGGGACGCACCACATCGGATTTGTGCTAAGTTAAGTGGGGATGATGGCGAGACGTGGGGTGAAGAAATCGTTCTACGCGATAGCGGCGGCGACCACGATATCGGTTACCCACGTACAATCCAACGTCCCGACGGAACTGTGGTAACTGCCTACTATTTTGATGAAGAACCTGATGGTGAGCGATTCATTGAGGCGACGTTGTGGCAGCCGTGATTGATGGGTTTCAAGTCGTCAAGGTGCAATCACTTTGTCTCTGAACGCAGGTCAAGGCAGACTAATCGATCTTTGCCTCGGACGTATAACAGTCCATTTGACAAGGCAGGTGCCGACCACGCAGGATATTCTATAAATTGCCTTCCGTTTTCGTCTCTGGGAACTGCTTCAGAGAGGATGTCCATCTTTTCGGGTGTGCATTTGAGCAGCATCATCCGCCCGTATTCACCGAGGTAGATGAAATAGTCATTCACCCAGAGGAGTGAGGCGCGTTCGTTAACGCGTTGTCCCCATACGACCTTACCTGTTTTGATCTCTACGCACCGAAGTTCCCCACCAGAAGAATGTCGTGAACTACAACCGTAGAGGTAGCCCTCGTGATGGATTGCCGTGTTCCAGTGCAATTTCATTGATTGCTCGCGGCGCGGCGAATCTTTCCAAACAACTTTGTAGCCCCCCGGATACACTTGGAGAACAGAGCTACCGACCTCGTAAGATTCACTGATAAAGACGAGATCGTCTGCAACGACAGGAGATGAGGCGTTGACAGATTCAATTCTTGAACAGCGCCATGGATAGTAAAAGTCGAGTTTCCCAGTTGTCGGTTCAAAGCCAACAAGTCCGCCACGACTAAACATGAATCCCCAACGTCGCCCATTAATTGTTGCCGTGATGGGACTGGCGTAACTCGCTAATTCATCACTGATTTTATAAACCACTTCGCCTGTGTGTTTGTTAAATGCGACGATACCGGTGCCGTTTGGTGGGGGCTTACCGTTTGATGCCCAAACGTCTTTCGGCGTTCCCGGTGGAGAGCCGCCGATTTGGGCAATGAGTAGATCACCTTCAACAATGGGTGTTGAAGCGGTCCCGAAGAAGTTTTGAACGACGTTAAAACGCGCCGCCGTATCTACCTTCCATAATAGAGTCCCATCTGAAACGCTCAGACAGTGCAACTTTCCCTGAACCCCGAAGATATAGGCCCGTTCTCCATCGATGACGGGGCAAGACCGCGGTCCATTGTTGTATCCGTACATATCTTCGTAGTCTGTGGGATATTCAAATCGCCAGAGTTCCGTACCCGTGGTGCTTTTCATACAGGTGAGGCGCGCCATATCGCCGTGCCGCGCGAAAATAAACAGTCGCCCGTCTGAAACAGTGGGTGCCCCGTAGCTGGTGCCAATCTTCTTGTGCCAAATGACCGGAGGCCCCGTGTTTCTCCATGGCGTGATTTCTATTTTCTCTTGCGATTTACCGTTTCGCGCTGGGCCGAGAAAGTCCGGCCAGTCCAAAGTGTTTGTATCTGCCAGAATTACCAGAGGGAGGTTCAGTGTTAGTAAAAGGACGTATACAAATTGGGAAAGTCTTAAGACAATGTTTTTAGCTGTTTCTCTGGCGGGGTTGTAAGGTTGCATAAAGATGTTGCTTTCTTCAGACCGTTTATGGCAATATAAAGCTGACAGTAGGCATACAGAATATTGATAAGGGTGGGATAGTTTATAGTAAAGCCCATAATTATTCAGACAACGGTTCAAGTTCAGGCCACCAATCCTGCTCTATAATTCGTACGATCCAATGTGCACGGGAGTGGCGAAAATCTACAGAGGAGGGTTCAATCATAGCATAAAATGGTCTATATTTCCCCAAAACATCCACAATACCCGCGCTTTTGACCGGATGGCGGAACAAATTGTAGTGATAAATCCATGTCGCCGCCCGAAAGTTCGTTAGGTTGTATAATGCTTCTCTCATATCAACCGAGTCTGTTGAGCGTGCTGTTTCGATGGCAGCTTTTAACAGATATAACGCATCGTAACCTGCAGCAGCTGTGCCATCTGGACGATTCCCAAACATTGAGGTATAAGCCGAAGCGTAGGCCGCTGCGAATGCCCACTCTTCAATAAAATTCGTCACATAGTAAGTGTTTTCCTTATCCTTCAAGATATCAAATAGTCCTGGCGTACCTGTCGCGTTACCGCCAAGAATAGGAATTTCAATGCCAAAATTTCGCGCTGCTTGCATAAACAAAGCCGTTTTTTCACCAAAACCCGAAACGATAATTACATCAGGATTCGTCATGTTAATCCGCGAAAGTGGGGTCGCAAAATTGGTATGTCCCGGGTAGTAGGCGGTATCGCCGACGTATGCCCCCCCTTGATTAGAAAATTCCGCCATCGCTGCCCAAACCAGACCCTCTGAGTACCTATCCCCCACTTCATAAACCACGGCTGCCCGTTTCGCGTGAAGTACTTTAACAGCGAAATCAGCCAGCAGTTCGCCTTGTAGCGTATTTGAATCGGCAACAGGAAAGACAAGATCATTAGGACTATAATACGAGGGATGAGCCGTCGTTTGCATTAGGGGCGACAACCGCAAGGCAGGTGCGAGTTCGACTATATCGATGTCGTAACCGATTGGGTAAATGGGGTCCAAAATCGCAACGACCCCCGCCTTCTCAAATAAATCCTTTGCAACTTGAACAGGGTCGGTATTTTTGCTTGAATCGGGGTCAAGATTAACAACTTGGTCGAAATACTCACTGTTGACCACGGACGGCATCATGTTGGTAGCAGGAAGAAATAGGTCATCCACTATATACACAGTATTCTTTTCGATAAGTTCAACTTTAGCCCCAAGAATACCACCGTTTGAGTTAATCTCCGCTGCAGCGAGTCTCGCGCCCTTCGTAAAACTTTCAAAATGTTCACGCGGTTGAAGAAGGATACCGACTTTTATCGTTTCACCGATAAGTAAATCTTCGCGACCTACAGAATCAATAATACGCAGTGGGTCGATCATCCGGTCGCAGCCAGAGAAAAAAATAACAGAAAATGAAAACAATATGGACAAGATTGAAGGTAAAATCTTGAGTCTCATAAAGGGTTCCTTTACTTAAGCATTCTGATTTGTTCTGCGAGTTACGACCTCGCGTAAACTCGCAGATACCGATCTCTTCATCCAGCGACCTCTTCATTTGCCCGCTTCACGAGTGCGTTCATATAGGCGATCGTGTACGCCGTTCCAACGCGACCGTCGTCTGCCATTTGTGGGATGTGGTCAGGAATCAGCACACCGTTGAAGTTGACTTCACGGAGCGCTTTCGCCACTTCGTACATATCCTGATAACCGTTATCAACGAAGGTCTCAACGAAATGCGGAAGCGGTTGATCTACATTGCGGAAATGCACTTTGAAGATTTTACCCCATTCGCCGAAGTAGCGAATCGACTCAATCACATCTTTGCCCATGAGTTCCCCACCCTCTAACCAGCAGCCGACGCAGAAGCACATGCCCACGTTTGGACTATCAGCGATTTCAAGGGCGCGTTTATAGCCCTCAAAACTACTGAAGATACACCTCGGAATGCCAGCGAGATGTACTGCGGGTGGATCGTCGGGGTGGATACCGATCATCACGCCGGCTTCCTCGGCGACCGGTGCTGCCTGCTTGATGAAATACGTATAGTTATCCCAGAGTTCTTCTTCACTGAATTCGCGTCCGTGTGAGAGCGGCATCGGGTACAGTTTCCCGCCCCAATGTCCTTCTTGGGCTTTCTCAAGGTTGAATCCCCTCGCGCTTGCGCCACCACGGGTGGTTTCACGTTCCGTGCTCCAGATTCCGTTACCCATGTGTGCGTATGTCGTATACGGGATCCCGGCTCTACCGAGGTCGCGGATATATCGCTTGTATTGTTCAACTTTCGCGTCTCGATTTTCCAAGTTAAGCACTATCCCATCCTGATTGTGGACATCGCTGTTGCCAAACCCATAAATCTTGAGTCCTGCGTTCTCGAAAATCTCGCGTCGGCTCATGAAATAGTCGTAGTTTGCATTCTCACCGTTCGTCCAGAGGACGACGTATTCAACATCCATCTGCTTAGCAAGCTGCAGGTCAGCCTCGCTTGGTTCCGGCGACATCTGTGCCGTAACTTTCATACCCGGTTCAATCTTGCTTAACGGATTCTGAGTTGCCATTTTACCCCTCCATTTTGTTGACATATTGAGGTTATTCCTCATCGCCTGCCTCTGCCTTGAGACGATAGAGTTCTGCTGTCAATTCGGTAACAATATCTGCATATGCTGGATCGTCGTAGACGCTATACATTTCGTTTGGATCCTTCTCCAGATCGAAGAATTCCCATTCAGGTTCTTTCGATTCATCGATGGATCCGGTTGTACCGAGTGCCTCGCCATAGTAATAGATGAGTTTATAGCGGTGCGTTCGTATCCCGTAGTGCGCTGGGACGTAGTGATGTGTGAGATGCATCCAGTAACGGTAGTACATTGACGTTCGCCAGTCATCGGGTGTTTCACCATTAAAGATTGGACGTAAACTTGTACCTTGCATATCAGCTGGAGTAGAGAGTCCTGCGTAGTCGAGCCAAGTCTCTGCGAAGTCGATATTCAACGCCATTGCATCGGATGAACTGCCGGGTTGGATCTCACGCGGATAGCGGACGAGAAAAGGCATCCGTAAGGATTCTTCGTACATAAACCGTTTGTCGTACCAACCGTGGTCGCCTAAGAAGAACCCTTGGTCGGAGGTATAAATAACCATAGTGTCATCAGCAATGCCTTCAGCATCCAGATAGTCGAGCATCCGTCCGACGTTATCGTCGATCGAAGCGACACAGCGGAGATACTCCTTAATGTACCGCTGATATTGCCAGTTCGCTAACTCCTTCTCCGATAATCCGTCAGGCGGCGGACCGAGTGTATCAATCTTGAGGTCTCTTTCGCTCATGTGTCCGAAGACGCGCATCTTCGCTTCCTTTGCTGCGTTTGAGCGGTTGGCGTAATCGTCGAAGAAGTTGTCCGGCATCGGGACATCTTCGTCCTCGAACATGTGTGCATGCTTCTCATCGGAATCCCACGGTCGGTGTGGTGCCTTGTGATGACACATCAAGAAGAAAGGTCTTTCCTTGTCCCGATTCTGCAGCCACTCCAATGAAAAATCAGTGATGATGTCAGTAGTGTAGCCTTTATGCGTTTTCTCACCATCGGGTTCAAGCATTACAGGATCGTGGTAGAGTCCTTGTCCGGGTAGGACGTTCCAATAGTCGAAACCCGTTGGGTCTGCGTTCCCACCGTGGCCAAGATGCCATTTCCCTACCATTGCTGTTTGATAACCGTCTGCTTGGAGCATCTTCGCAACGTTCGGTCTTCTTCCGTCAAGGGGGTCTGATAGCGTTTTGACCCCGTTGAGATGGCTGTGTTTGCCAGTCAAGATGTTTGCCCGACTCGGTGTACATATAGAGTTGACACAGAAGCAGTTTTGGAGAATCATACCGCCGTCTGCGATACGATCGAGGTTCGGGGTTTGGTTAATCCGACTGCCATAGCTGCTGATAGCGTGTGAGGCGTGGTCGTCGGACATGATGAATAGAATATTAGGTCTGCTCAACTTTTCCTCCTTTATGGGTGCTTTTTCTATGAAAAACTTTAATCAGACAGCAACGGTGGAGGTGGGGATGCCTCGGCAAGCGTATACCCATACACTTTTGCCCCTTGTTGTCTCTGATACCATTTCAGCCGCGAGTCATACCACTGCGTCCACACCGATCGTTCTTTAGCAGCCCCCTTTATACGACCGAGCACCTCTTGGTAGCTGGAGAGAAACGCGTGGATAACAGCCGGAATAGCAATATCAGGAAAAAATCTCACGAGATAATAGGCTGTTTCCCTAATTCCGCTGCCAGGTTGCATAATAATAGCGAGCAGTACAAAAGCAGAAAACCAACATGAAAAGTGAACAATGAAGAACATCAGAAGTCGGATTGGGTATAACAAAATACTTTGTGTGCTCCTGAAATAGGAGTCGGATCGCTGATGTTCCGATGCGAGCGGAGACTCTCCAAGCATCTTTCCTTCTGTGATTGCATTCTCTTGTTGGCGATACCAAGATGTCCAAATCTGACGTTCTTTGACACTGCCTTTTAGGGACCCCCGCGCCGCCCGCCAACTGATAATGAGCGCACACGGTACAGCGATCCAATACGCCTCGTATAAGAAATCAGAAACGATTTCTCCAATGATGAGCGAGAAGGCTCTCTGGAGGGATGCTGCCGCAACTACATCTGGCCATGTGCCGTATATGAATGGGTCATCTGAAAGTGTAACGAGAGCGGAAAATGAAATCCAACTCACGAGCAAAGAGACTATAAAGGTTATCGGCTTAGAAACCATGAGCAGAAGTGTTTTTGGGATTCCCATGATATTCCTTTCACAGGTACGTGCTATGTTTGAAACTTTGTTGTATGACGTACCAGTTTTCTTCATCAGCACCTCTACCGAAGATTAGAACTGAAGTCTATTTTGCCTTTATTTCCTCCCATGCGCGGTTGTAGTGTCTGGTGAAATCCCCCTGATCCTTCAGCCATTCGAGGGATTCCAAAACCTCTGCCGACGGATAGATGAATTTATGTTCCCGCAGATGCTCTGGCAAGTATTCTTTCGCCGTAGGCACACACGTCCCATATTTCGTAAAAGCCGTAATTTTAGCGTTGACTTCAGGACGCAGGAGATAATTGATAAACTGCTCAGCGAGTTCCTTATGCGGTGCCGATTTTGGAATGCAGACGGCGTCAATAAACTGGCTTGAGCCTTCTTTGGGAATGACGTACCGAATTGTAGGACGGGTTTCAGTCGCCCGGAACGCATCTCCACTCCAGCAATGCGCCATAACCACATCCCCCGCAATGAGAAGCTCTTCCGCTTCGCTCTTGTACTGTTTGACAAGCGGCTTCTGTGCGATGAGTTTCTCTTTCGCTGCTTTGATCTCATTCGGATCAGTTGTATTCAGACTATATCCGAGCATTTTAAGTGCGGCGCCAATCGTCTCACGTTGGTCGTCTAACATACTGAATCGGTTCTTGTATTCGGTATCCCAAAGCACCTTCCAACTCTCAGGAGCCGGTGAAACGACAGCCGAATCATAAGCGATACCGGCGGTGCCGAATGTATAAGGGACAGAATATTGGTTTTCAGTATCGAAGTATTTGCCAAGGAACAGTGGACTGATGTTTTGGAAGTTAGGGATGTTCCCGCGATTCAATTCTGCTAACAGATTCTGTTTGATTAGAATTGATACCATATAATCAGACGGCATGATAATATCGTACCCCGTCGCACCTGCCAACAACTTCGCCAGGAGGTCCTCGTTACTGGCATAAGTGTCAACGAGGACATTCACCCCATATTCTTTCTCAAATCCCTCGCGGATGTCATCGCTGACGTAACCTGCCCATGTAAAAACGTTGAGTTGCTTCTTTTGTCCATCGCTATCGCCGATGAAGAGTGCGAGGAATATAAATGCTAAGAGGATATATTTGTTACGCATATTTTCTCCGTTAGTATCTGTTCTATGATGTTACTCCCAGATCGCGCTGGACAGGACGATCGCATTTGCGAAAGAACAGAATCGCCCTGCCTGCACAATACCAATTTATTGACAAGGTCTGTTATCTATGCTAATCTACGTACCATAGAGGTGCTTATTCATCAGACCCTTCGGTTGGCAATCCTTCGGCTTTCCAACCGCGGAAGCCTCCAGTTAGTACGGAAACGTTTTCATAGCCCATGTTTTTTAGGGTATGTGCGGAAAGGGTCGCACGGGTCCCGCCACCGCAGTATGTGATGATATGCGTGTCAGCGTCAGGCGCAACTTCGTCAATGTCAAGTTCAAGGTATCCGCGCGGGAGCGAGACCGCATTGGGCAAGTGTTCTTCGTCGTAGTCCGATTCGTCACGAACATCTAAAATAACAACGGGTTGCTCTGTCTCCGTGAGTTCGTCAGTTGAAATGTGTCCAACGTTTGCTTTTGCTTCTGCAACCAGTTGTTCAAGGGTTTTTAGTGGCATAATTTTCCTCCATTTATAGTTGTCAGTTGTTGGTAAATCAACGGTATGAATGCCGTGTGGCATTCCCCGGGATTTTCTACGAAAACCCTTTCGGTTTGCCTCGCAGTGAGAGTTAAGCGGTTTTTGTCTAACAGAACCTTGTTGTAACTGAAAACCGATAATCGATAACCAAACACACTATAGCATAATGTGGTGGATGCATCAACATTTTTTGGTGAGTTTTGCAGAAGCGTTCGGTTCTTCCTCAAGAACTGGCTCTGCATCTATCAGAACCTCTTGTAGGAGGGATTTCCAAATCCCGACTTCCCTTATAGGACTGAGAGGAAGCCAAAAACTGAATGACTCTGGCGAGTTTTGTAAGTCTGGGTGTGTTTCGATTGGGAGATTGATTTTATAGAAAACAGAGGAGAAAAAATGGAATTGCTTAAAGAATCTGTTCAGTCTGTCCTTGAGAAAGATCGGATAGGGAGTCCGGTATTTCTACGATGTGTTCTTCACATCGCTGGTGAGGGTCAGAATCTACTATCGTCAGCAGCTGAGATAGCTGCGCTCGCGAATGAGTGGATACCGTCATCACCTGCGCGCGTCTACGCACAGGGCAATGTAGGGGCAACGCAAGTTACGGTAATGGTGCATTATATAGGGGGACAGATGGCACTGTTGAGTGTCAATCGGGTTGATATAGAGACTGCAATTGACATTATGTTGGTCGGTAATAAAGGGGTTATCTACCATGAGACACCGATAGGTAGGCACTACCCGAATGCCATTCCGCCAGAATTCGGTGATTCAGGTGAACTCACAGACGCTATCACGCAGTCGCTTGAAAGCGGTGAACCTATAATCTTGGAGGACTAAACATGCAACAGAACGGAAAATACGGTGTTCTTTTGCTCAGTGGACATCGCACACATCAAGAAAATTACGCCTCGAATTTCGCACAGGATGAACGCTGTCGATTGGTTGCCTTTGCTGATGAACCAGATGCACCACCGATGCGAATTGAGTTGGCACGTTCTCTCGCAGAGGAGTTGGATCTACCCTTCATCCCTGACCTTGATACCGCGTTGGCGCGCGAGGATGTGCATATTGTCAGTCTCTGCACAGATGTGGAACGCCGCGGACGCATAGGCACAAAATGCGCGGAAGCTGGAAAGCACGTCTATCTTGATAAACCGATGGCGCTCAATCCGGAAGATGCCCATAATATCGTCGCCGCTGTTGCGAAAAATGGCGTGAAATCTCAGATGTTTAGCAACATTTATAGTACGTGGGCACGCACCGTTCAGCAAGCACTGACCAGTGGACGCATCGGAGAACTTCAGGCAATTCATTGTGATGTCCTGTTTTCCAAGGGGCATCCCGGCACAGCACCCGTCGGAGAAAAGAGAATCCAAAAACCCACATTAGAACACTATAGTTTCGTTGAAGCCAAACCTGAAATGTTTGATGTAGGCGTATACGCGGTGTCTATGGTGAATTGGTTGACACAAAAACGCGTACAGCGTGTGTTCGGTGGAACAGCAAACTATTTCTTTCAGGAACATCGCAACTGCGGTCTTGAGGACTTCGGTGCATTAGTCCTGACTTTAGAAGATGGTATTACTGCGACGATTGTTGGTGGACGCTATGGGTGGCAGAGTCACGCACAAGGCGGTGTTCGGAAAGTGCATCTCATTGGCACTGAAGGTGCTTTGACATTTGATGCCTCAGCAAATCGCTTGGAGGTCTTCGCAGCTGAACCGGCATTTGAACCACCAGAGCCGCACCCTTTGGATCCAATGGGGATGTGGAGTAGCACACAAGCAGGGATTGGGATGCTACCTAAACAGCAGTGGATAGATGTCGGTGGTGGTGACGATGGACAGCAGGAATTCGGGGCGTTTGTAGATTGTGTTGAAAATGGGGTGGAAAGTGAAATGAACGCCGAATTTGCAGCACATTCCGTCGAGATTATCTGTGCTGGATATCGTTCAGCAGCGACTGGAGAGGTCATCAACCTCTAATACCTATGGCTTCAAATTGTGCAATCTGTTTTACCCAAGATTCTCGGATTTCTGGAGAATAGTCGCATGGGAGTAGGGATTTTCGTGTGCAATTGACCAAGGCTTGCAAGGTTTGGTAGCGTCGGATCGGACCGATATTCGGTAAGATTCGGTCTTCAACGACAGCGATGATTTCATCAAGGGTCAATTTACCTTTTTTGATAAGACTGGCGGCTTCTAAGTCGGAACGTAATGATGCGAAACTCGCAGCAGAATAGTCCTTAGTCAGTTCCAAGAGCCGTTCAACGGCTCCATCAGCAATCCGACCAGCAACGGTTTTAGCAAGCGTCCAGCGGAGAAAAGCCTCGCGGTCTTCACCGATCGGATCCAGGACTGGAACGACCATATCGCCAACTCTACCTTCTCGTCGTAGGTCGGGTGAGAGGTTATAGATACGCGCAGTCATCAGGAGCCACGTGATATTGCCACGTAGTTGCGGATCCGACATCATCGCCTGTATCTTTCCAGTCAAACGCCGTTCCGTGCTATGTGCATCCCTTCCAACATCACCAAATTGTGTATCTGCCTCATCAACAAAGATAAGCACCTTCACAAGTGCCATCAGCAACCGTCTCAGTCGTTCAAAGATGACATCCGTCTGTCCAAACCACATACTCCGAATGTTCTTGAGTACGAGAACAGGGATGTCGAGTTCACCCGCAAGTCCTTCGAAAATAAAGGTTTTTCCACTGCCGATGGGACCACAAACGCTCATGCCGGAGATGGCATCGGGACCCGTTGAGGTAATGCGCGGAATTAACTGTATCTTAAGAAAGTCTACCAGTCTCTGGTTACCGACGATGTCTTTAAGACTGTGTGCAGGCTTTTTAAACTCTACCACATCTTCACCCAACTGCCCTTGGATAAATTCCGAGACTTTGTTAATAACCTCCTCGGGTTGCAATTTTTCACCGGAATAGCGGGCAGAGAGAAGCAGTTGGCGTAGTGCCTGTATGGATAAACCTGCTGTGAGCATCGCAAGTTGGAATTGCGTGCCCCAGAGATTTAGCGGTTTTTCCACCAGTTTCGGTGTGTTATTGAACCACGAGATGAAATGCTGGCGTTCCACCAGTCCAGGTGCTGGAATTTCAACGGTGATCACCTGTGGCAACCTGATAATTCGAGAATTCACAAGACTCGCAGATTCTGTGATAAAGATAACAGTATCGTTACCGTTCATGAAATTGGAATCTGATATCCAATCTTGAACGATGCTAATCCGATGTCTGTCTGGAAGAGACAAACTCCGAATTTCACCTTCTGGAAGCAGCATATCTGCCGCTTCGATAAGGATTATCAGTTTTTCTGACAGCAATTTTTCTCCTTGTGCGTTCGTGCTTCGGGAGAGCAGGCAGAACTGACGTAGGAGTTCGAGGGCCAAGGTCGGACTGCCGATTGCATCGTTCATATACTGCGTAAAAGATGTATCGGCAGGGGCTGTGGTAGGGGCTGGTGTTCCGGTGGAATGTGGTATGTTTGTATTGGCGTTTATGTCGAGGTCCGACTGGGTTGTTCCTCGCCATAGATTGAACGCCCGCTCAACTTTTTCCCGTTCAGTTTCCTGTGCAAACCGTATGGGTCCGTTAAGTTCATAGACTATCAAGATGAACCCAGGAATATCCCAACTGCGGGTTAAAAAGGGGACGAGTGGAATGTAGTCTGTATCCTCTTCCTGGCGTATGAAGAAGAGATCGTGGATATTTCCAGACAGGACGAGGCTCCGAGACGTTCCAGAATTGATGAGCATTCCAGCTTCTGCACGGAATGGATAAGTCGGGCTTTTAACGGCTATAGGTTATCGCCCCCTTCTGTTATGTATAGCAAGCGTTACAGCGGCAGCTCAGAATCAGAATCCGTTTTTGATTTTTCAGGTTCAGTTTTCGTTTGTGTGTCAGTCTGCTGTGCCCCGAAAATCAAGGCGTCAAATTCATCGGAAGTCGCAGAAGCGCGCGCTGCAGTGAGAAATTCTTCCTCATCGCTTTTTGAATCCGTTCCAGCTAATTCTTGTGCAACTTTTGAACGTGCTTTCGCTTTCTCACGTATTTCGCGCATGCGCGTCAATTCAGCGGAGGTGCCATCCATGCTGATACCAGAGAGCATATCGGAGATTTCTTCTTGTTCTCGTGCGGTGATCAAATCCGCAACTGCTTCAGATTGTTCGGACTTAATCTTATCTAAATCGCGATGTAAATTAGTAATCTGAAGTTTATGGGACTCGATATCAGCTTGTGCGCCTTCAATCTCATTTTCCAGTTCCGTAATGCGGCCGCTTTTCTCGACCAAATTGGAATTGAAGTCCTGATAAGCGGTGACACAGCGCGTATATTCGGCGTGTACTTTAATTTCTTCTTGTGATAACCCGTCGCCTTGTAACTGCGCAGCGGTCTGCTGTGCCTTGGCAATCGCTCCAGCTTTTAGTTCCTCTAACCGATCGACTTCATCGGTAAGGGTTTTAACCGCGGTTTTTTTCTGTTCAACGAGCGCAATAAGTTGTCCAATTGCTTGCTTATAGCGTTGGATATTCCCTTTTTTGTCGTTGATGATGTCTTCGTAAGCCCCTCTAACCGCTTCGGGGTTTTCCATCATTCTATCCGCGGATTCATGTGCGCGACCTGTCAATGTGTACCAGATAGCCTTGAAAAATCGTGTGAATCCATTTGCCATTGTTGTTTCTCCTATTGAGGCTGTGTCTTAGAAATGCAGCCTTCCTGTGTTGGTTTGCGAGTTATGCCGGTGCCACTTCGCACGGCTTTGCACCGCACCCAGACACCCATAATACCGTATTATAACATATTTTATCCAAAATCGCAAAGAAATTTTAGGGGCATTTATGGTAGATTTTAGAATTACTTTTGCATTACAGATGAAAAATAGAAGGAGTCGGGATTAGGAAATCCCTCCTACAGAAGATTGGTTTACAGGAGTTAACGTTTCTACGCAATCTCGCGAGCATAAAGAAACACCCAACCTACAGGGAGGGGTCGGGATTAGGAAAGAATCAGAATCAAATCAACGGTATGAATGCGAATCAGAATCAACGGTATGAAGCCCGTATGGGCTTCACCGGGTATGAATGCCTAATGGCATTCCCCGTATGGCATTCACCGCCTCCTACAAGAAAACTGAATGACCCTGGGCTAAATTCTGCTTGACATGAAGCAGGCATTCAAGTAAAATAGACGCTAAACACTACTTCTAATCTTCAAAAGATGCACGTAAAACCTATGATACATAGGGTATTCTCATATTGGCTGTGGTTCGTTACATTCGGAGTATTAGCACTCGTCCTTGCCAATGTCCCGCTGTTTGACATCCTTGCTTTTGAGTTTTGTGCCATGATGGCACTCTGTATCTCTTTCGCAGGCGCACATCTGGCACTAACAACACTTCAGCAAATGAAGCGGGACCCTGAGTCACTTGCCGGTCCCTCCAGACAAATTGTCTTCCGATGTTTCTGGAATGCACTGGTATTTAACGCGAGTCTACTCGTGCTACCGCTGGGCATAATTCTGCTAAACGCTTTCCGTGCTAAAAATTGCAATTTTGGTGAAGGGTTCCTCTTTTTTGCTATTCTACCCCTAATTAGTTGCCTGTACGCGACAGCAGCAGGTGTGTTTTTTGGGTTCTGGATTAAAAGACGGTGGTTGGCATATCTGGCGTATCTCGGTTATCTTTTACTTTCTTGTATCCCGGTGGTTATCAATTTGATATTTCATCCACCGGTGTTCGCATATCACCCGACTTTCGGGTATTTTCCAGGACCGATCTACGATTTTGTTATTCCTATAACAGGGACACTGCTGATTGCCCGGGCAGAAACGCTCCTCTGGACACTACTGTTTTTGGTGATTACTGTCAGTATCAGTGAAGTAAGCAGGGGAACCGGATTAATGCCGCAGCTGCGGTGGCGTAAATTTCTTGGGCCGTTTACAAAACGTGTGCTACTCTATCTGTTGATCGTCGGCTTACTGGGTTTCCAATTTTACGCAGGAGTTCTCGGAATTCGTCCAAGCCGCGAGGATGTCGCACGAAAACTCGGAGGTTTTCGGGAAACAACACATTTTAAAATTTTCTATGCCCGTGAGCTTGAGGCTGAGATTGAACAAATTGTTGAGGATTGTGAATTTCAATACGCCCAATTATCTGCTTATCTCATGCCTGATGGTGCTACGCTGCCTTGGAAGGTTCAGGCATATATCTATGCCTCTCCTGAACAGAAAAAACGGTTGATTGGTGCTCGCCATACATCCATAGAAGATCCATTCGGGTACGGATTTCACATCCATGCGCAAGGCTTTCCGCATCCTGTGCTAAAACATGAATTAGCACATGTCTTTACTGTGCCTTGGTCGCCTCTGAAGGTAAGTTTGAAGATAGGACTCCATGAAGGGATTGCAGTGGCTGCAGATTGGGATGAGGGCAGACTTACCGGGCATCAGTGGGCAAAAGCGATGCGGCAAATGGAAATTGCGCCGCCCTTGTCAGAAATTATGGGGTTCGGGTTTTGGGGGCACGCAGGTGCGCGAAGTTATCTGCTGGCTGGCTCCTTCGTTCGGTTTCTTGTTGACACTTATGGCATAGAAAAATTTAAAGGTGTGTTTCCTACCGGTAATTTTGCGAAACATTACGGGAAGAATTTGTATTCACTGGAAGCCGAGTGGATTAGATTTTTGGAAAATATTCCTTTGGGAGACGACGATGTTGCCTACACAACATACCGTTTGCAGCAGCGGAGTGTTTTTGAGCGAGTTTGTGCCCATGAAATGGCTGTCTTGCGGGATACCGCATGGCGAGCGTATGTCCGGAAAGATTTTATCACCGCCGAACAAACCTTTGAAACAATGTTGTCCGCTGAACCTAACAACTTGAGCACACTGCACGGCTTAATGTACAGCGCCTATCGCGGGCAAGATTATGACAAGGCACTGTCGTTAGCAACTCGCATCGCAAGTGAGGAGGACACACGGTTTAGTCCAGAGGCGACGCTGTTGAAAGGGGACATCCACTGGCTCAGGGATGACCTCGAAAAAGCACTGGACGTATATCTCTCGCTTGAAACGGAATATGAGACAATTGAGTTGAGGCGTGTTAAACGAATTGTAGCACTTTCCTATTTGGATACAATGCCAACGGATTGGAATTCGCAATTGACTGAGATAAAGCAGGAGGGTGCCTCCCTAAAAGACTTGCTTCGTGCTGTACTGGTAGAATCAAAAGACGCTGCAGAAAAGATGGAACACCTATCAATTTGCATACAAACCGCGCCAGATATGTGGTTAACGTATCTCTTGGCAGGTGAATTGCTTCGTGAGGAAAAGGCATGGCAGAGCAGCAATCGATATTTCCAACGCGCAGCAGCACTCTTAAAAAAATCACGAATTGAGGATGAAAATTCACCTAAAATACCAGCATCTTTGCAGCTAACATCCCGACAATACCAAAGTCTTGCCTTAAACGTACAGAGAACAATAGGTATTAATGCCTATCATCAGAAAGATTACGAGACAGCAGCAAAGATATTCTCCACGATAGCAAAAAATGAAGTATTACCCTTCGGGACTACACTAAAAGCGGATGAATGGCGACAGCGATGTCAGTGGGCACAGCACACGCATCAACAGGATACCATGAGTCCATAGCCTTAAATTCACGGCTTAGGTTTTCGGATCGGTTTTGATTTCAGCTAAAATTGCCAAATCTTCGTCTAATTGAATCGACCTGAGAATGGACTTTTATCTTAATCCTTAAAATCAAAGGAGTTGTTATGAAACTTTTCGTGCCGGGAAGAATTTGCCTGTTCGGGGAACACAGCGATTGGGCAGGCGGGCACCGGCGGAATAACGCAGCCCTCGAAAAAGGCTATACATTAATAGCGAGCACGAACCAAGGTGTATACGCCGAGGTTAAGCCGCATCCGACCTGTCTGATTTTGAGGACAACTCTCAGTGATGGCACCCACCACGGCCCCTACAGTCTACCTATGGAGGGGAGCGCACTTCTCGCTGAAGCTGAAAAGGGTGGTTTTTTTAGCTATGCTGCTGGGGTCGCGTATCAAATTTTAACCAACTACCGCGTCCAAGGGCTGGAAATTGATAATTATCTCACCGATTTACCCGTTAAAAAAGGCTTGTCTTCAAGTGCAGCCATCAGTGTATTGGTAGCACGCGCTTTTAATCGCACTTATGATCTTAAAATGACAACTCGCGGTGAAATGGAATATGCCTATCTCGGGGAGACGACAACTCCTTCACGCTGTGGACGGATGGACCAAGGGTGCGCCTATCAACAACCTATCCTCATGACGTTTGACGGAGACCGTATTGATGTTCGAGAGCTCAGTGTGCCAAAAGACATGCACCTTGTAATTGTTGACCTCGGTGCAGGTAAAGATACACGTCTGATATTAAATCAATTAAATCACTGTTACCCATTTGCTGAGAGCGAATTGGATGAAAATGTTCAACACTACCTCGGTCCACTGAGCGCACAGATTACACAAGAGGCATATCAAGCACTGCGCGACGGAGATGCAGAAACAGTAGGCAAACTCATGACCCGCGCACAGATGGAGTTTGACAAACACCTAATTCCAGCATGTCCATCGCAATTAACAGCACCCGTTCTCCACAAAGTCCTCAATTATGAACCAATTCAACCCTATATCTGGGGTGGTAAAGGGGTCGGATCGCAAGGCGATGGATCTGCTCAATTCATTGCAAGGGACGAAGATAGCCAACAGAAGGTTATTGAGATTATTGAACGTGATTTGAAGATGTCGTGCCTGAAGTTGGTTATTGAAGCGCGCAGACATGTCCGTAAAGCAGTCATTCCCGCTGCTGGATTTGGCACTCGACTTTTCCCGGCTTCAAAGGCGATGAAGAAGGAGCTTTTCCCTGTGATTGACAGTGATGGGCGTGCCAAGCCAGCAATTATGGCAATCGTTGAGGAAGCGGTAAACGCCGGAATCGAGGAGGTATGCCTCATCGTCCAGAGTGGGGATATAGAACTTTTTGAGTCCTTTTTCAAAACACCACCGCGAATTGAACACTTTAACAAACTCAGCAAAGAAAATCAGGCGTACTGCAATTATTTGCTGGAACTTGGAAGCCGGGTGACATTCGTTACACAAGACGTTCAGGAGGGGTTTGGACATGCTGTCTACTGTACGCGGGAATGGGTTGGGAACGAACCTTTTCTGTTGATGCTTGGTGATCATCTCTACAGTTCAGATGGAGCGGATTCTTGTACGAAACAGGTGTTGGATGCTTACGCACAAGTGGGACATAGCGTCGTTGGGTTACAGGAAACACCGATTGAAGAACTCTCAAACTTTGGCTGTGTTACCGGTGTATGGAAGGAAGAAAGCTCAATGCTTTCGGTGACAGAGATTTATGAAAAGCCCGATCCTGAGTATGCAATGGAGCATCTACACGTAGATGGAATGGATATAGACTACTTCTTAACGGTGTTCGGTATCTATGTCCTTCAACCACAGATTTTCGAGTTTCTCGAACAGAACATCACCCATAATCTGCGTGAGCGTGGTGAATTCCAACTCACTTCCTGTTTAGATGAATTGCGAAAGGTGGATGGTTTTTCAGGCTATATTGTTAAGGGACATCGATTTGACATCGGTCTCCCTGAGGAGTATCGACAAACAGTTATCGGTTTCAGGAACGCATAGCAAGCAGATTTCCGTTTTGTGCATCTGGGTTGTAAATTCTGGTTTATACTAACGTGCTTACCTGCTCACGATACCTCTGGGATTCTGACAACAACGATTGTCATGTCATCATATTGCTCCGCCTCACCAACGAAATTGTGGACATCGTTAACAATGTGCTGAACTACTTCTGCCGCATTGCAACTATCAGGAATTCGCGAAACCGATTCTTTTAAACGGTCAGTTCCGTACATTTCCTCTTCTACATTGAGTGCCTCAATGAGACCATCCGTATGGAAAATTAAAATATCGCCCTCGCTTAAATTGAAGGTGGCGGATTCGTACTGCACCCTTTTCATACTGCCTAGCGGGAGGTCGCTGTTCTCAATCTCAATTATGTTGTTACCGCGCTTGAGAACAGGATACGGTTGCCCACCGTTGGCATAGTCAATCTGCCGCTTAGTTTCATCAAGAATTGCAAGATTGAGTGCGATGAAACTCGGACCATACATGCGTGGTGCTAAGCCTGCATTGAGATCGCTCAGAATGACATCTGCCTCGGATTTGAAACGTGAAACTTCGTACAACATCCCATTCGTCAGCACTGCATTCATTGCGCCGCGCAGCCCTTTTCCTGCGGCATCTGCCACAGCAATCGCTGTCTGTCCATTCGATACGGTGACATAGTCGAAGAAATCGCCGCCGACCTGCGTTGCCGGGACCGACATCCCCGCTACATCAAATCCTTTCGTATCAGGTGCCTCTGTAGGCAAAAGTCCCATTTGAATATTCTGTGCCTCGCTCAATTCAGCGCGAATACGGTTCATTTCCGCTTCTTCCCTTTGGCGTACTTCATTGCGGAGTTGCACTGTGTGCCGTCGATTGACAATTAGCCGGCCCAGCAAAGCAAAAACGACGGTTATGAAGATGAGCGTTGGGAGATATGTACGCCATCGCGTCCAGAGAGGCGGTAAGATATTGAAGTCCACTACTGCAGGCGGATGGGTGTAGGGCCACTCTTTTCGGAATGCCTTAACAAGAAAGCTATAGTTTCCAGCTTTGAGACCGGTGTATCGAATACGCAGCGTACCTTTCCGGTTTTGGAGTGTTTGTGTAACGCCACTATCACTCAGTGGTTGTACATCCACCGCCGTGAATGTAGTCGGGTTAATCCACTCACCAGGTAAGGTGCCGGTATTGGTTGTTAAAAGCGAAAACATTTCTCCCGAAACATTTGTCCATTTAGGGGTATCCAATCCGATTAATCTAAATTGATATGAGAGATTTTCTCGCAGTGGACTGATACCCTGCACATCAAAGATGATATTTCTGGTGCCGCGTGCCGGGAGCGTTAGATTCGCTGAAAGTTGGGTGTAAATTTTGTCAGCTTCCAAAGTGGTTAACCTACAAAATGGAAGTCCGCCGCGTGTAGGTGTGTATTGCGTGGCACCGCCTTCAGTCGCAAACCAGATGTCTTGATTTGTGGATTCGTAAAGTTTCCAGATGTTATTGTGCGCCAAACCGTCTTTTGTCGTGAGTGTGTAGAAAGTCTCACCATCATATCGGACAGTGCCTCCACCTCTTGTCGCGAACCAGATGTTACCACGACTGTCCTCCATCACATCGCGCACATTATCCACAAGGAACCCGTCTTTTGTTGTATACGTTATTAGTCTTTTCCCATCGTAGTGAGCCACCCCTTGAGATGTTGCCAACCAGAGAGCTCCGTCCTGAGAGATCAATGACGCATTTACTGGCGCAAGTTCAATGTTCGTCGTTGTGACTAACTTCGTACTTTGGTAGGTCTTGAGAGCATCTGAAAAGAGAAAAGTTATTCGGTTGTTTTGTTGTGTTGCGTCTTTCCAAACTGCAAGTGGGGTTGAGCTGAACTCTCCGTCAAGAAGGAGCGGTTCGCCGAGTTCAGTATCACTCCAAAGTATCAATTTTCCTGTTACCGAGTTGAAGAGCCATTTGCTGCCTAACGCCGACTTTAACAACATTGTCGCTTTGAGTGGAAGGATCTCCGGCCCAATGGCACGGGTTCTGGGCGTTGAGAGATGAATCTTTTTCGGATAGCGGAGGACCTTCCCATTTCCAAAGTGCACCCAGAGCCTGTCATTGGGATCTCTATACAGGTCAGTGATAGCGGCTTCGCCGTGGTCTATTTCTGAAGTTGTACCAAAGAGAATTCTCTGGAAACCAGTCTTTGTAAGTCGTAACAATCCACTGGTATCCGCTTTGAACAGGTGGCCCCCGAAAGCCATCCATCGGTGTTCTCCGTCGGTAACGAGGACCTCAGGGTTAATATCTGCCCCTTCTCCACCAGGGCCGATCCGTGCAATAATGGATATAGAAACTCCATCAAATTTTCCATTTGCGTATCGGAAGAAGGTATATCGCGTAAATCTTCCATCCAATCTTGGGTCCACAAAGTTAACAAACCAGATGTGTCCATCGACTTCAAATATTTTTGCGATTTCAGTCCGAGAGCCAACCCGAGTTTGCCCTTCATTTGTAGCGTTGACTTGTGCAGGAGATGACATATCTTCTGTAAAACTTAAACTCAATGAATCTGTGGTGGTTTCTTCTGTATCCGCATTATACCGTGCAACACCGCCAAGAACACTGAACCAGAGATAACCGCGACTGTCTTCGTACATCATCCTCACTCGGTTCGTACCGATCCCAGCGTGTGTACTAATAGCGGGGATTGGATCGAATGCTGTAGCACCGTTATCGTGTCCAAACCACAATTTGCCATCAACAGCCTCAAAAATCGTGTGGATCTGATCGTTTTCAAGTCCGCTGCTGGTGGTATAAGAGATCGGTTCGAGGTCGGCATTGTATTGCTGTGGTCCGTTTTCATTGGTAAACCATAGATTGCCCCACGCATCTTCTGCCTCAAGATATCCGGACAAGTTTGTACCTGTACGCAGCCGCGAACCGTCCCACCATCTTGTGGTGTGTTCATCACTAAACCAAACTCTGCCCCGCGAATCGCTCCGGATTGTTGTAGGTTTTCGAGTTGCGGTTGACACCAAAGACCGGCGAGGTGTCGACCCTCTGTATGCCCAAGGCAAAGGGAGGATCTGCTCAAAGTTTTTGCCATCAAACCGGAGCAGGAGGTTATAACCGCCGAACCAGATATTCCCAGCAGCATCTTCGGCTATTGCCTCAACCGCCCCAACAGTGCGCAGATCTGACATATCGTAACGGACAAACCCGCTACTTACTTGCATACGTGGTGTACCATCATCTGTTTTATCGCTCTCGTCATCATTTAAAGGTGCGCGCCTCCAACGACTTTCTCGGAAACTCAGAATTACACCCGTTTGTTGCTCTTCTCCTTCACTTCCCCCGAGCCAGAGCGTTCCATCTTCGCTTTGAAAGATGACATTTATTGTCAAATCTGTTGAGCGGAGTAAATCTTCACCTATAATCTCATTTGGTTGTGCTTGTGGCGGTCGTTGGGCGTCTGGAGAAACGTATTTCGTCAGTCGTTGGTTTTCACCAACCCACACGTCGCCGAGTCGATCAACAATCAGTGTATTCCCATTGCCAATCAAATTGATTGCGGTCCCATCAAATCGACTCACTCGTCCTTCCGGTTCTGAAGGCATCCGCGTGAGAAACCAGATATGTCCCCACTTATCCTCGACGATTTGTAGCGTCCGACCGAGCAGCGCACCTGATTTAACTTTATCAGAAGGTCCTGCATCCAAAGTGTTCAGGGACCCAGCATAAGGTTCAAACGTATTACCATCAAATCGGCTGACCCCATTCTGGTCCGAACCAAACCAGAGCATACCTCGACTGTCTTGAAAAATAACAGGGACGATGGGACCCACCAATCCATCAGCAACGGTGTAGGTTTGCAACTGCTCAGCCGCATGGATATTGACACAGACAAAAAATGCAGCAAGGATTGCGCTAAGGATCAGGGCGAAACTTTTTGCTGGAGTCAGCACGTTTCTGGAGCTTGTTAAGCAGAGATCAGTGTGTATCATAAGCTTTTTATGAGCCAGATCATTTCACTATCTTATCATTGAGATATCTTAGTCGAAGCTTTTGTATCACGGCACAATCTTCCGAGCAAAGGACGCGATATATCATCGCCATAAGGCACAGTTTGGCTTATAGGTTTCGGATATATGAGTATCGATTCAAGAATTTTGCCTAATGATTAGTGTGCGAAATCGCGAATCCGTGAAATCGCTTCCTCAATTACCGAATCTGGGTACGTAAGAGAGATGCGGCAATAACCCTCGCTCCACTGTCCATAACCAAGTCCGGGTGTCACCACAACTCCTACTTCTTCAAGGAGTGCTGTTGCAAAGGCGCGACTTGAACCATTGAAACGCGGTGGAACTGGCGCCCAAATATACATCGTCGCTTTCGGTTTTTCGATATCCCATCCGCTATCTGTGAGCACATCCACCACCATATCTCGTCGTCTTTGGTAAACGGTGTTTATTGCGGGTGTGATTTCGTCGGCAATTGACAGTGCCTTCGTACCTGCGAATTGAAGTGCCCGGAGTGAGCCGTTATCTATGTTATCTTTAACAGTTTTAACGGCATCGACAGCGGTTGGATTACCGACGACAAACCCTAATCGCCATCCGGTCATATTAAATGCTTTACTCAACGAGAAGAATTCAACTGCCACCTCAGCGGCACCGTCTACCTGCAAGATGCTCGGCGAACGGTAACCGTCGTAGGTATTTTCGCTATAGGCGTTATCGTGCGCGATGAGGATGTTGTTTTGCCGTCCGAATTCCACAGCACGCTCAAAAAAATCGAGGTCTGCGGTCGCTGTCGTCGGATTGTTTGGATAATTAATCCAAAGGACTTTGGCGAGGCGTTTTATTTCATCAGGAATAGCATCAAAATCGACATAGAAGTTATTTTCTCGCAGAATCGGGGCATAGTAAGTCGTCGCACTCGCAAAAACGTGTCCAATGTTATAGGTAGGATAGCCGGGACTCGCCGCGATGCCAATATCACCGGGGTTGAGTATCCCAAGTGCTAACTTGACAATTGCATCTTTACTTCCGAGCGTTATTGCAACCTGATCATCGGATAGTGTAATACCATAGCGATGCTGGTAAAAATCACAAACCGCCTGTGGAAAATCGTCGACCGGATTGTCACACCCGTAACGGTGGCGATCGGGGTCATTTGGATTTTGAATGGCGTGTGTCAAACTTTCGACGACTGGATCCGGGGTCGGGATGTCCGGGTCGCCAATCCCAAGGCTAATCACATCAACGCCTTGTGCTTGTGCCGCCTGCATTTTTTGGCGTATATCCACAAAAAGATAGGGTGGAAGTTTCTGTAACCTTTCTGCGATTGTAATCAAAGTTGTACTCCTAATTCCGTATTTTCGTAAACACACGCGATTTGGAATTACGTGTGCAGATCATTTTAATAGTACCGTTGCGGTGCCAAGATATGTGGGAGCGGTGAGAATTGCTAAAAAATAAATATTAACAAAGCTACAATACCAGTTGTACCAATAGTCCCAGCAGCTACAGTTATACCTATAAATTGCTTTAACTTGGCTTCTGACCTGTCTATTTTATCGTTAAGACGTGATTCAAGCTGCACAAGCTGTCTCTTAAGATTGTCAGTTTTCTCCTCGATTTTTGATTCAAGGTGTTCAAAATCCTCCCCAATGGATTGCTGTATTATACTAAAAATCTCTTGATTCTGATTAGATAGATCATCAGACTCTATTGTTTCAAAGTCCACATTTTCTATATAACCCTTAACCCTCAACTTTAGCCATCCGGGAATTGGGTAACTGTTTATTTCCTCCAAGATCTGCTCTTCGGTCTTGCCTTGTTTTTTTAATTCCTCAAGTACTCTATTGAAGAGTGCCTCAGATCCAAATCTATGAATTGCCGATAGTGCGAATCCAGCGAATGTCCCCAAAGGTCCAGCAAGGCCCGCGAACCTGTTCACTAATCTGGATTGCAAAAAGGGCTCTATCCTCCCCATTGACACAATCAACACCAGCGATAGTGGCCCTAATTCAGCAATTTTTTCTACTACGCGGTTTATAGCAATTCTACGAAAATTAAACATAGTTCCTCACTTCCGCAATCTTTAGCCAATAAGTAGCCTTGAGTTTTCAAGATATCAGAAAATTTCTCAGAGATATAATCTTTATTTAAGTTCAAGAATTGCCTGTTGGGTTTCGCTGAGGCTCTCCATAACGTTTTGACTAAAGTGTAAGCCTTGACCACCCCAGTCCGGCATATAACCGATACTGTAACAATAATAAAGCGTCCGCCGCGGTCTGTTAGAAACGTTGATGACAGACCCGTGCGTTAGTGCCTCTGTGAAGATAATAGCATCGCCTGCCTTTGCAGGGATCGGCGTCAGCACAGGATTTTCATCCGGGTGACCTCCCCAAGGCTTCGGAAAATTGCTCTTATGTGCTCCAGGTATAACAGCGAAACACCCGTCTTCCACATCACAGTCCAGCATTGGGAAGACTGCTTTTGTTAAAGTGGATACCATCTCCCCGTTTCTACAGTGATACTGGCATTTTGGGATAATCGGTGTACCGTGCATGTGCAGTCCCGTATAACCGCCACCCCATCGGTAAATCGTATAGGTGTGATTGAGTCGATATGGACCGCCTGTTACGCCGTGGACTACATCGAGCACCTCTGGAATATCGATCAACGGGTTGAAAACACTATCCGCTTCCAAAATGTTGGAGATATAAAGTTCCTTTTCCGTTCGCTGGGTCCCAAGACACAGCGGCGGCGGATAATTTTCAGGTGGCATCTGCTCGTATTGATCTAGCACCTCGTTGCAGGAATTGATAATCGTTTGCGGAATAACACCTTTTAGCACAATGAAACCTTGCAAGTCAAATAGATATTTTTGTTCGTCCGTCATGTTGTTTTTCCTTATAATGTGCTTCTTAACATTTACGGAACGGCTTCATATCTGAGAATTGTTCCGTTTTGACCAACTACCCATCCACTGTCTGAATTACTCACATAAATAGCCTTCAAATCTGTTCGAGTGTCTGTACGCTGAGGTCGCCAATTCTGCCCGCTGTCCCTTGTATGTAGTACAAGCCCTTCTTTTCCGACGATCCAACCTTTTGTTTCAGAAGTAAAAAATACATCGTCAAGGAAGTTAGGGGTATGACTCTCTTGGCGTTGCCATGTTTTTCCGCCATTTTCTGTATGGAGAATCAGCCCATCCATGCCCAAACTACGTAGGTCCAGTCCGACTATCCATCCCCTGTCTGCTGTGACGAAAGTAACAGCATCTAAGAAAAAAGATGAATGACTTCTGCTGATAGGAGCAAGGTTCCAATGTGCACCGCCATCGAGTGTAGAAAGGATTGTACCACTCATGCCAACTGCCCAACCGCGCTGTTTTGAAGTGAAGTGAACGTCAAAGAGATTCCAAGTCGTTCCACTCTCTTGGCGTTGCCATGTTTTTCCACCATTCTCTGTATGAATGATTTCGCCTGCGCTCCCGACGCACCATCCCACATTTTCATCCACGAAGAAAACAGCGAGGAGTTCATGTGTTGTCCCAGAGGTTTGACGTTGCCACACACTTCCACCGTTTGTGGTATGCAAGACCACACCGGCTTCCGCGACTGCCCACCCTTTTTGTGGAGATACAAAGTGCGTCGCACCGAAACATTCAGTCGTACGGCTGTCTTGGGCATCCCATACAGCTCCACCATCTTCAGTTCGTAGGATCGCACCCCGATCACCGACAACATATCCCTCTTTTGAAGAGACAGCACAGACATCCACAAGGAGGTGGCTCGGACTCGATTGTGATTCCCAAGTTATGCCACCGTTCCGAGTATGTAAAATCGTGCCATTCTCACCGACTGCCCAACCGAGTTGTTTAGAGATGAAGTCAACACCTAACAGGACAGCGTCAGCGCTGTTATGAAACCGAGGTCCTCCACGTTGATGTTTCCATTGTCCTTTCCCACCAGAAGAGGTGTGAAGAATAACACCTAAATCGCCAACAATCCAGCCATTGTGGGAATCCGTAAAATCGATGTCGTAAAGTGTAAATGTATGTAGCGGCTCATTGCCGAGATACTCCGGTTGCCCATAACTGCTTGTGTGCCGTTGATTGCTGCCGTGTGTGAGGAATTTCCAAGTTTCTCCGCTATCATTTGTCGTGAAGACACTCCGCTGATCACCCACAACCCAGCCAGTCTCTTTATCTATGAAGTGGAGATTGAAGAGTGCTTCTTCTGTCGAAAACTGTTCTTCCCAAGTCTCTCCTCTGTCTACTGTTCGATAGATGTAACCGGATTTTTGGTGTTGTAGGGCTTGCGAGTCTCCTGATGTTGGCGTATTGTAGGTAATAATCCATCCCAGCTGGTCGTCTACAAAGTAAATCCCTTTCAAGGACTTTCTTTCAAACACATTGGTGTCAACCTTAGTGAAGGTTTTACCACCGTCGGTTGTTTTGAGCAAGGTCCCCCAATCCCCGACTATCCAGCCTGCAGCTTCCCCTATAAAGATGTTATGCAGGTTATAATCGGTGCCTGTTTCAATAGCGTCCCACGTCTGCCCGCCATCGGTGGTATGGATGAGGACACCGCTTTCTCCAATGCACCATCCCTCTAATGCAGAGCGAAAATAGACATTACGCAGCGGTTTATTGAAAACGCCACTACTTTGCTTGTGCCATGTCTGTCCACCATTGTCTGTATGAATGATGAGACTCTCAGCGTCCTCCGTGAAATCTTGACCGGGCACTACGTCTATCGCATTGCCAACTGCCCAACCGTCTCTTGCCGAAATAAAATGTACATCGTAGAGATGCGAACTCCAATCACCCTCCATGACGGTTTTCCATTCGTACTGGATCTGTTTCTTGGACGCGGTATCTTCGCAACTGACAATAAAGGATAGAATACTGATGAACAACACAATAGGCGCTAAAAAGACTCGCGATCCTTGTTTCAATGTCCAATTAACGATGGTTTTGAAAAAGGATTTCGCTGACATCGTGCAATCCTTTGGGGGCATTAACGACCCACTTCGCCGCGCGAAGCGCACCTTTAGCAAACGCTTCTCGGTTGTGGGAGCGATGGACGACGCTTAATTGTTCATCTTGGGTTGCGAATAAGACTGTGTGGTCACCCGCAATATCTCCGCCGCGGATCGCATGGGTCCCGATTTGTTTCTCAGGTCTCGGTCCAACAGTCCCGTGACGACCGTAGATCTCTACCTCTGCCAAGTCGCGCCCTAATGCTGTGGCAACTGTCTCCGCGAAACGAAGCGCAGTGCCGCTTGGGGCATCTACCTTGCGATTATGATGGATCTCTATCGTCTCAATATCGTAATCATCTCCGAGGGCTTTCGCAATTAATTCCAGTGCTTGGATCATTACATTGACACCGAGGCTCATGTTCGGTGCCATCACACAGCGAATCTGTGACGCAAGCGCATTAACAGTAGCCAATTCATTAGGGCTGAAACCTGTTGTTCCAATGACTATCGCTTTATCAGCATCAACAACCTGCCGTAGGTGCTGCACAGCCGCTTCTGGTTTCGAGAACTCGATAACAACGTCCGCACTTTCAAGCACATCCGCAAGTTCACCTGTGACAGTCACTCCGATCTCATCAACGCCTGCCACAATGCCAGCATCATGACCGATTTGTGGGTGTCCCGGATATTGAACAGCCCCAACAAGTTTCATGTCGGCTTGTTGGGAGATGCCTTGTGTGATACACCGACCCATACGACCACAGATACCGGTGATAGCGACGCGAATCATCACGGATTTCCTTGAGGGGGTGACCAGTTCTTATTGTTTTTCAAAAAGGACTTCGCTGACATCGTGCAATCCTTTAGGGGCATTGATGACCCACCTCGCCGCGCGAAGCGCACCTTTGGCAAATGCCTCTGGACTGTGTGCTCGATGGACGACGCTTAATTGTTCTCCCTCGGTTGCAAACAACACCGTATGATCACCGGCAATATCACCACCACGAACTGCATGGATGCCGATTTCCTTTTCCGACCTCGCGCCAACAATACCGTGGCGACCGTAGACACCCACCTCTGCTAAATCACGTCCCAATGCTGTAGCAACTGTCTCCGCTAAACGAAGCGCAGTGCCGCTTGGCGCATCCGCTTTGTGATTGTGATGTGCCTCTATTACTTCAATATTGTAATCATCTCCGAGGGCTTTCGCAATTAATTCCAGTGCTTGGATCATCACATTGACACCGAGGCTCATATTTGGTGCCATCACGCAGCGGATCTGTGACGCAAGTTCTTTGATGGTATCAAGTTCATCAGCGTCGTATCCGGTTGTCGCGATTACCATTGCTTTGTCAGCATTGACAACCTGTTGGAGGTGCTCCACAGTCGCTTCTGGGCTCGAGAACTCGATGACAACATCTGCGCTTTCAAGCACATCCGCAAGTTCACCTGTAATGACGACCCCAGTCTCACCAATGCCGGCAACGACACCAACGTCACTCCCGATTTGTGGGTGTTCGGGGTATTCAATCGCCCCGACAAGCTCCATATCGGCTTGTTGGGTAACGCCTTGGGTAATGAGCCGTCCCATACGACCGCATGCCCCATTAATAATTACACGTATCATTTATTTTCCTTTGGTTATTGGCTGTTGGCTTTTAGGTCGTTCCGCTTTTGGTTGTTAGTTGTTGGTACGTTCCGCTGCGCTCCACTTTTGGTTGTTGGTTAATAGTTATTAGACTAACAACTATTAACTAAAAGGGTTTCCCAGAAACCCGTACTAACAACTGTTAACTATGGTAAATTAAGGGAAAACCGACAGTGCCTGACCTGACCGCTAACTGCTATTTCAATGTCATCAAATATGCTAAGAGGTCGTGCATCTGCTTTACTGAAAGAATATCTGCAAAGTTTTCAGGCATAACACCGGCTTGTGGCACGCTGGTAGCCCTTATATCCTTTTTGTGGTAAGTTGTCCACAGCTTCCCTGATTCGTCAAGTATTTGTATAACATTAGTATTCTCTCTATCTCTGTGATCATACAGATACTTTTTCCTACCGGTGACTTCTTCGCCGTCTATAGTGAGAAGCGTGATCATCTCATATTCAGGCGCGATATAGGCGCGCGGATTGAGAATAGACTCCACAATGAATTGCAAGGAGCGGGTGCTGGCAATGTTGGTCAAATCTGGACCTATCTCATGACCAGTCCCAGTAGCACCTCTGCCGTGAACTGCATGGCATTTACCACAAGCGTACCCTTCGGAAAAAAAGATTTCCTCTCCGGCTTTGACATCGCCCCCCATATAGGGGGTAAATTCCTCATCGGACTTTATTTTTTCCAAGGAAACGCCTGCCGCTTTTGCTTGTTCCGTGCGGAGGTAACCGACAATCATATCAATCGCCTCATCGGAAAGTAGGCCACCGAATTTTTGCATCTCGGTTCCCGGACGACCGTCGAAAATAGTTTGATAGATACCACTATCCGTCCATCCGTAGAGCCATTCTGCTTTGAAGAGATCGGGCGCTTGTCCACCACGAGTGCGTCCAGCGTGGCAGTTCCAACACATCAATCGAAAATAAAACGCGCCATCTATAATATCTTCATCATAATTGACTTCACTTGGTGCCGCTGGCGCAATGTTCACCTCCAAGTCTTGCGCGTGGAGAAATAGAGTCACACCTGAAAAGCAAAGGAGAATGCCCAACACTATGTATAGGGTAGAAGTTGTACGCTCAAACATTTTGGACGCGCGCTTGTAAAGCACGCCTATAAAGTTACGAGTAGCGTGTATCATTGCTTTTCATCCTCCTGAAACGGAGCAAGGTAAGGTAAATGGTACTTCTGAGAAAGTGCTTTCAGTTTTTCCTCACTCCATTTCTGTTCGATAATTGTGTTAACAGCCTCTTGAAGTGCCTGCGTGTCTAGCACTGGCGTGCTTTTGCTAAAAGCGATAGAGACGTTCCAGCGCAGACGAGGCGGCGGGATGTATCCATCAACAACTTCTAATTCGGGATAGGCGGTTTCTGTATGTGCTGCTCGCTGAATACGGGAACCCTTTTCAATCAACCAACCGGAGTTTGCCCACATACATCCGTAAGCGATTTCCCCTTTCTGTAGCGCATCCAGAACAGCAGTTTGCGAGGGGTAGATACGTCGGTTATAGTCCATCTGTCGAAGCACATCGCTTGCGATTGATCCTGCTTCTGTTCCAATCGTTTCCACTTTGATGTCTTCCAGCGTTTTCGGCGACTTTTGCAAATCCTTCCGCTTTATCAACACATAGCCAGTGCCGTAATACGGTTTTGAAAAGTCAACGCGTTTACCTAACTGGACGGCTTCGCTCATCGCACGCTCTTCGATAGGGACTCCGATAACGCAATCACAGTGTCCTCTTAACATATCGGCGAGTAAGCTATCTCGGAGTGTGTTAAGCCAATGGAGTTCCAGTTTAACCCCTAATTCCTCAGCCAATAGATGTGCTATCTCAACATTTAATCCAGGAAGTTCAGGATCGGCATTAGAATACGGCAGATTCCGAACATCCATGCAGACCGTTAGCACCCCTTTTTCTCGAATCAGTTCCAAGGCATCGTCAGTGTCTGCATTGGAAAACATCAAAACAGACAGTGTAAAAAGCAGGACACACAAAGGGATATGGTATCTCACAGTGCAAACCTCCTGTAGCGTTATTCATCAAAAAGTGCGAACACGAAGAGCGTTCCACCTTCGCGGGCGTTAACTTCGGCATATTTCACAGCACCCGATGCTATGACGATGTATTGGACGCCATCCAGTTTATAGGTAATCGGTGGCGCGAGAACCCCGGATCCAGTTTGGAAGTCCCAAAGCACTTCACCGGTTTCTGCCGAGAGTGCCATAAATCTTCCCTCTAAATCACCCGCAAAAACGAGACCGCCAGCCGTTGTAAGGCATCCTCCCCATTGTGGAAAGTTCGTTTTGTGCCGCCATTTGATTTCACCTGTAGAAACATCAATCGCGCTAATGTGCCCCCACATCTCCATGTCGCCCTCTGCATCCCTTTCTGCCGTCATACCACTTCCAAGATAGGGCAAACCTTTCACGTAGAAAACTCGCCCCTGATGGAAGGAACCGCAGAGTTCCAAGGACGGAACATAGAGATAGTTTGTGAGCGGATTGTAGGCTGAAGGGGGCCAGTTCTTTCCACCTTCGACACCCGGACAAACGCGAATCGTCCCCTCTTCTGTGGTAAACACACCCGGTTTGACAGTAGGTCTGCCATTTTCATCAAGACCTGCAGACCAGTTCATTTCGCAATACGGACTCGCATATAAGAATTTTCCGTTAGTTCTATCAAGCACATAGAAATAGCCGTTACGGTTTGCTTGCATCAGTGCTTTAGTCGGCTTCCCATCAATGTCCATATCAATGAGGACAGGTTCACTCACGCCGTCCCAATCCCATACATCGTGTGGTGTGGCTTGAAAGTGCCATTTGAGTTTCCCTGTGTCGGCATCCAACGCAACAATACAGTCAGTATAAAGATTATCGCCTCTCCGGACAGCCCCGTTCCAGTCTGGTGCAGGATTACCCGTTCCCCAGTAGACGAGGTTCAATTCCGGATCGTAAGAACCCGTGACCCAAGCCGATCCGCCACCCGTCATCCATGAATCACCTGCCCATGTGTCGCCACCGGGTTCGTCTTTTGTGGGAACAGTGTAAAACCGCCACGCTTGCTCACCCGTTTCGGCGTAATACGCATCAATGTAACCCCGAATGCCGTATTCTGCCCCTGATATACCAACAACCACTTTGTCCTTGACGACTAACGGGGCAACCGTCAGGGACTCAGCGTTGGTTGAATCGCCAACGACTCGGTCCCACAAGACCGTTCCAGTCTTCACATCGAGCGCAAGCAGATGTGCATCAAGGGTCGTCCAAAAGATTTTATCCCCCAGAATGGCGGCACCCCGATTGACCATGCCGCAGCAAATCGCCAGCCCATCTTGGAGTGGATAGTTGTATCGCCATATTTCCTTACCAGTTCTGGCATCCACCGCATAGATACTGCTATACGGCGTGGTGATAATCATTACCCCATTAACAACAAGTGGGGTGCATTCAAACTTATCGAACTCCGTTCCGATTTGAAACGCCCATTTCGGAACGAGTTTTTTAACATTTTCGGTATTAATCTGTGTAAGTTCGCTGTATCGCCAACTTCTGTAGTCCCGTCCATACATCAGCCAAGTGTCGGGATCCTCTTGTGCTGAAAGTAACATTTCATTGGTAACTGGCTGGAAACTATTTACATCCGTACCGGCTGTAATAATGCCCGGTATCGCAGCAAGTCCTAAGACCACCACAAAGATGACAAAACCCACACATTTCGCATGTAGGCGGTGGTTTATCGCTTTAAAGATAGTGTACCCGTTCATACTCCCTGCTCCTTGGTTTTAGAAATGATACAATCTCAGTTTTCTACCCTTTTAGAAGTCGTGTCATAAGGAAACGCGAGGTATTTCGTATCGTTTCAGGAATAGATACCTCAAGCCATTAGTGTACCAAAAATCGGATTTTATGTAAAGTCCAAAAATCTGTCGGAACAGAGCCATTCAGTTTTCGGAATTTGGGTTGATTCTGGGAGAACATTATGTCCGAAGTTTTGCTTAAAAAACAACGTGACCCATTTCGTGTCAAAAACTTTACACACCCAAATCTGTCCGAAGGGGCATTTAGTCTTTAGCAGTTGGTAGTATCAGGATTGTATTTTAACAGAGGTTTTCACGGAGGCTTCACGGAGGTCTTTTTGGAGCCTTGATTTCATTGGGTTTCTGGACTCGGAATTATGCATTCTCCGTGAAAGTGGATTTCGGTTAAATTTTATTTAACGAATAGGTGTTTCTTAAAACTAACGCGAGTTCCGCATTTGTAGCATAAACCAGGGTCATTCAGTTTTAAGAGATCAGTTTACTGGTGTGAAGGAGATGTCTTGATGGAAGCCCGAATTTATTCGGGATAGCACACTTGCCCCGAACAAGTTCGGGCATCCGAGCAGAAATTGCTGGAAAACTAAATGACCCTACATTTGTAGCATAAACGGTTGACAATTTGCTAAAAATGCTTTATCCTTAAAATATGCAAATTCGCCCCAGAGAGATACTCACCTACACCCAAAGTACGCCGTTGTTGATCAAGATTTCACAACATAGAGAGAACAGAAGCCGAAGATGCTGATACGGAAGTCAGGAGTTCTAATGGATGTGCCGCTCACACTGCTTTCTCATTTTTGCACTGATTGGTTGCCTCGCTTTCATCGCCTGTGATGAGGCACAGCAGATAATGAAACCTGTCGTGCCACCTGAACTGTCAGCACCAGGCATACGCATTGAAATCACACCCACAAAAAATGGAAATCCTGGACACGGATCAGGCACGCGCTCGGTTTATATTAACGGCATCGGCGTCGCTGCCCTTAAAGACGATATCCTCAAGACGTTCCCCATCGGCACGCTCATTATCAAAGAGATCAACGATAACACCAACACCTTCGTCCAACACGTCGCCAGCATGACGAAAACCGACGATCCAGCCTATGCAACACACAATGGGTGGTTTTACAGCCAATACATGCGCGAGGCGGAGACTGCAAAGTTCGTAGCAGTAGACGGCGATGTTCCCGGTAGCACGAGCGATGGCTGCCATGCTTGCCACACACAGGCACCTAAAGACAGCGTTTTCACACAACTCCCGACACCTGACGCAGCGATTGAAGAAGTCCCACTCCCCCCTGAACCTGAACCTGAACCCACACAAGAACCAGACGAACCTACGCCCGAACCTGACCCTGAGCTCATCAATGAAGATCCCTTTGATGGCCAAGATCCCGGCGGCGAATTCTAATGCGTCTGCCCCGGGTTGCTCCACCGCACCCCCTTACAACCTTATAGGAACGTAAGTTTAAAAAAATGCCTGTATAAGTGTAGGTTTTTGGTTTGGGTGTTTCTCGCAGGTTGCGCTATAACACAGACAGAAGCCTCTGTTTAGACGGAAAATCCCACTGTTCACGACCCATCGGTATAGATAACTGACGGTGGTTCATAAATCATTGCCTCTACAAGGGGCCTAATTAATGCCTCAGATAAACATGCCGCCCTTACAGGGCTAAAGCGCGGCGGAGATGCGTTTCTATAAACATGCCGCCGTTACAGGGCTAAAGTGCATAGGAGGGATTTTCAAATCCCGACCCAATACCCAGAGGGTCGGGAAATGTAAAGCTAAGACATATTTTGCCGCGTAAATCAGAATCAAAATCAACGGTATTCATGTCTTATGGGCATGAACCGGGTATAAAGCCTATAAAGGCTTTACCGGGGTATGAATGCCGTGTGGCATGTAATCAGAATCAAAATCAGAATCAACGGTATTCATGCCTTAGGGCATGAACCGGGTATGAAGTCCGTATGGACTTCCGAATCAACGGTATCTATGCCTGTGGGCATAGACCGGGGTATGAAGCCTGTGCCGGCTTCACCGGGGTATGAATGCCTTGAATCAGAATCAACGGTATGAAGTGCTTAGGCACTTCACCGGGTATGAAGCCCGTATGGGCTTCCCCGGGCATTCGCCGCCTACAAGGCAATAATGTATAGGTAATTACGGGTTTTGCTATAAATGGTCTTTGTTAGTTGTGATTTAATTTTGCCTGTTCGTCGGCGTGGTAGGAACTTCGGACTAAGGGACCAGACTCCACATGCCGGAATCCCATCTCTGTACCAGCCTCTTTGAGTTCGTCAAATTCTTCAGGGGTGTAGTAGCGTTGGATCGGTAGGTGACGTGGGGAGGGTGAGAGGTATTGCCCAATTGTGAGAATATCACATCCGGTGTTACGGATGTCCTGCATCGTCTCTAAAAGTTCTGTTACTGTCTCGCCTAAGCCTACCATGAGTCCCGACTTTGTAAGCATCTGTGTATCCAATTGCTTAACGATTTGGAGCAGTGTTAAGGTCTGTTGGTAGTTGGCGTATGGGCGGACACGGCGATAGAGACGCGCGACAGTTTCTGTATTATGATTCAGAACTTCGGGACGTGCTTGCACGATGACTTGGAGTGCTTCCCAGTTCCCTTCAAGATCAGGAATGAGGACCTCCACTGTACATCCGGGTTGATTTTTTCGAGCTTCGGCGATGCATTCAGCGAAAACACTTGCACCCCCGTCGGGTAGATCATCACGGTTGACAGAGGTAATAACCACGTGCTTGAGTTTTAAATGAGCGACAGCCTCACCAATACGCCTCGGTTCATCGCTATCAACAACACCGCCGGGCGCGCCTTTCTTAACAGCACAGAACATGCAACGACGCGTACAAACATCTCCTAATATCATGAAAGTAGCGGTGCGACTGTTCCAGCATTCCCCGATATTCGGACATCGCGCCTCTTCACAGACGGTGTGAAGCTCCAAGTCGCGCATTAATTTTTTGAGTTCAGCATAGTTCCCGCCCCCTGGAATCCTCGCCTTAATCCAGGTCGGATGACGATTTGGCTGTCTATTCGCGTCAATGATTGGGAGGGTTTTGAGCATCGTTTCGGTCCTGACTTTTCTGCGCTGCTATCAATATGGCGGGAGAGGGTGGGAGTCGAACCCACCTATCCACTTGCATGGACAAGCCG
>JAPPNJ010000189.1:29539-54453 GCA_028818705.1 Candidatus Poribacteria bacterium | reverse complement strand
TTTTTACTGTTGTATTCGGGCACTTTTGGCTTCCGGACGATCGGCTCTCTGTTAGGAAGATATTGGGGGTTCTTTCTGCCTTTGGTGGTGTTATTGCAGCCATCGCGCCGAACCTACGAGGCAGCGGCACTTTGGAATATCTCATTGGAGACCTGATTGTGACGCTGGCTGCCTGTTTCTTTGGACTCCGCATTACACTCACGAAAGTGTTTGTTCAAGACATTTACCCGCACCGACTCCTCATTTGGTTGTTAGGTTTAAATATTCCGTGTTTTCTGGTTTTGAGTTATTTCTTTGAGCATGGGAAGCCGATTGCATTGACATTGGCAAGCGGAGCAGGAATGCTCTATCAAGGGTGGATACTCACCGGTTTCTGTTTTCTGACGTTGACATCGGTGCTAAGAAAATACAAAGCGAGCAAATTGGTAGTTTTGTATTTCTTCATGCCTGTGTCGGGTGTATTGTTTAGCAATTTGTTTTTAGGGGATGAACTGTCGTTGAGTATATTAGCGGGAACTGTATTGATAGCAGCAGGCATTTATCTTGTAAATCTGAGGCGTTAAGGGTAAAAGGGTGGAAGAATAGGGAAGAAGGAGTCAGGAAATGTAAAGCTAAGGCAAATTATACTTTAGGAGCACAAAATATAGGACTAAGACAAATTTTGCCGCGTGTGGGCAAAATTTGGAGTTCCTTCCTACAAGGAAACTGAATGATTTTATAAAATGTTTACACATTACTTGACAAAGGCGTACAAAATAGACTATAATAATTAATTAAGCAAAGATTTTTATGCAGAGGAGGTAACTGCCGTGCGAAAAATTGTTATTCTGTGTTACCTGATAATGTCAGTTCTGCTATTGTGTCAGGTAAGCGATGCGAAGCTGCTCATAGCAGATGACTTTACAGGTAAACTCAAGGGTAAATATTGGAAGGGCCAAGATGAGTCTTGGAAAACGAAAGGTGGTCAATTAGAAATCCATCGAGTTGGTGGGGATGGCAACGGAGCCATAGACTTTGGATATGGATTGATAGAATTTGCAGATTTTGGGCTACGTCTCGATTTTCATCTGCTCGTCGATCCGTTTGCGAGTAAGATGGAACTCCTGTTCCGTGCTAACGTAGATTACCACTTCTATCAATTGATTATCACGCCTGCCGATGGAGCCGGTCGCCCGAATTCTGCACGCTGGTACAAGCGCGAAGGCAACGATCGGGGTACCTGGAAAGAGTACCGTGAACACAGAGCGGAATTCCCAATTGAGGTTTTATCGAAAAAGTGGTACACGCTCGCGTTGCTTGGGGCCGGTAATACGTTCCAACTCTATATCAAAGAACAGGGCATGCCCTTATTTGATAAGGTTTATGAATGGACAGATCCGAAAAATCTCCATCCTAAAGGGGTTCTCGGGATTCACACAAATCAACTCCAACACTACTATATTGACAATCTTTTCCTTTATGATAACCCGCGCGAGGTGAACCTCGCCGTTGAACCTGAAGGTAAACTTGCGCTAACATGGGCAAGCCTTAAACGGTAGATGCTCTAACTTCCATAAGTATACGTTCCACAAACTAGCATAAACGTAAAATCAGCTATTCAAAAAGGAGACTTGATCAGCATGAAACGGTTTTTCCTAATAACGGCACTCAGTTTATCGCTTTTCGCACTCGCTTTGACAGGTACGTTTGCAGCAGACTTGGCAATTTATTCGGGTCCGACGAACCCGGGTTGGATTTCACAAGATGCTGCGATCGCGAACGCTGAGACAATCATGAACGATGACCAGATGAAAGCGATTTTCGAGAGTATTGAAAACTATGGGGATGGGGACGAGGTAGGTGCCGATTCACCCTTAGGCAAATGGATGGTGGCACACACCGGAAACGGACAGCAGGATGTTTTCATTGCTGCCTCTGGGACAGCACCGAGTGCAGTCTATCAATTCCCGAATGCAGATCCGGACGGTTCAAACATCGAAAATTTCATTGAAGATGGAAACGTATTTATTAACGTTGCAGACTGGCTCTTGTACATGAGTTACGAAGGTGGCACCCGGAGTGCTGACAATGGAGCAGCTGGGGCTGCAAATGTTTTTGACATTCCCGGTCTCACATTCGGCAACCGAGGCGGTCCTTCGGTACCTACGGATGATGGAAAGAAATACATTCCATCCTTAGAGGAATTTGATTCCGATAGACCGTGGCATCTTGAGCAGTTCGATGGCACAGATTGGGAAGTTATCCCTTTTGCCGTCTCAAACGACGATCCCAACACCGCTGACCCAGCAGTTGCTGTTAATACAACGGACGGTGGAATTATCGCTGCGATGTGGCAAAAAGCACAACCCGAGTGGGCTGGCGATGATCCGCGGGCAAGTGGTGTCATCGAATTTATCGCTAACTGGCTCATGGAGCACGGAGACATTGCAACACCTGTAGAAGCCCAGGACAAGGCAGCGACAACCTGGGGCAGAATTAAATCCGGTCGATAGCTGCTTTCAATTAAACTGGGGTGGCGCTCTAACGTGCTACTCCAGTAAACTCAACACACTGATGGCAACCTAAAAGGAGGCATTGCACATCATGAAAATCTATGTAGGTATAGCCCTCTTTGCTCTTTTGAGCTGCGTGGCTACAGTTTCAGCAAACGATTTGGCATTCTACTCAGGACCGACCAATCCAGGTTGGATTTCTGATGGCGCAGTCGCCGAAAATGTCAAACAGACTCGTAACGATCCAGGTATCAAAGCACTGTTTAACAGTATTGAAGACTTTGGTGACGGTGATGAAGAGGGAGACGGTTCCCCACTCGCCCAATGGTGTGTGGAACACACAGGCAACGGTCAACAGGATGTCATTGTCCTTGCTTGCGGCACCTCACCGAGCGCACTTTATCCGTTCCCAAACAAAAAGCCGGACGGCTCCAATGTAGAAAATTTTATTGAGGAAGGCAACGTCGTCATTAACGTGGCGGACTGGATCTTCTACATGAGCTACGAAGGTGGCGTTCGGAGTCCAGATAACGGTGCAGCGGGTGCAGCCAATGTTTTTGACATCAACGGGCTTACCTTCGGCAACCGAGGTGGACCGCAGCAACCGACGGCTGAAGGGAAGAAATATATCCCGTCCATCAAAGAATTTCAGTCCTCCCGTCCGTGGCATCTCGAACAGTTTGATGGCTCAGACTGGGATGTGGTTACCTTTGCAGAAGCGGATAAAAACACAGCAGATCCAGCAGTCGCAATCAGCAAAACATCTGGCAAAGACGGTACCGGTATGATTGCAGCAATGTGGCAAAAAGCCGCTCCGGTTTGGGCAGACAAACCAGATATCCGTGGCGTTGGGGTTACTGAATTCATCAACAACTGGCTGACAGAAAACGGTTCGTTTGACGTTGAAGCCAAAAACAAAGCAGCGACAACCTGGGGAGCAATCAAGCAGGGTCGCTAATCTCGTACATCTTACCGTTGAGACAGCATTGCGCTGTCTTAATACACCTTCTATAAAAAAATGCCTTTGTATCGTCCGAGCGGTGCAGAGGCATTTTTTCTTAGAAACTTTTTTTTCAAATTATGCACCCATTCCGATCTAAAATTGTGTCTTAACAATAATAAATGGAAACGTTTCTTTTTCAGGTCAAATACATCTCTCAGATCGAACTCACATCATTTAAGCAGCGTCTATCTGGCTGCGAATTATCACTGCTTAGGAGGAACTACTGATGAAATACGCCGCTTCAAAACTTTTCTTCGCTATCATTTCGTTCCTGTTGTGCCAGCAATTGTGTCCAACCCTTGCAAATGCCGATACCACTGCTTCAATTGTCTTCACATCAACCCGTGATGGGAACAAAGAAATTTACGTCATGAATGCCAACGGGAACAAAGAGATTAATCTAACGCGGAACCGTGCTGATGATCTCGATCCTACCTGGTCCCCGGATGGAGAGCAGATACTATTTGTCTCAAACCGCGAAGGCGTGCGTGATCTCTACCTAATGGATGCAGATGGAGATAATGTCCAGCGCGTTTTTCAGAGGTCTGGACACAGAGAACAACCGGCATGGTCTCCCGATGGAAAAATGATTGCTTACGCAGCCCCTGAAGAGAATGCTATAATGATTGCATCAATAACAGGACGCTCCGAGAAGCGTTTGGCGTGGATAGATTGGGGAAATGGGTACCCTGCGTGGTCCCCCGATGGTTCAGAAATAGCATACAATTGGAAGGGAGGCGGCGGCATTCGGCTCATTAATCTGGATACCGACAGAATAACGGTATTTCTTGAAGGCAGAAAGTTTGTGAGGTGGCAGCCAGCTTGGGCACCTACTGGAGATAGAATCGCTTTTGCCGCCCTCAAATGGCCGGAAAATCACGTCGGCCCGCTGAGAGTAGATGATAAACTGACGCTTTACGTTGCAGATCGAGAGGGTGCCAGGGTAAAACACCTTGTTAAAGAACCAGTTGTTAACCATCCAACTTGGTCTTCAGACGGCAGTGAGATTCTCTATGAAAAGAGGGTTGACAATCGAAAACAACTCTTTAAGGTTGATTCAGAACGTGGGAAACCTCAACAACTCACTCGAAGCGGGGAGAACTACCTGGCGGATTGGATCAATAGTCCGGCGGAGTTGCCTGTTGAACCTACAAACGCTACGTTAACGACTGTATGGGGAAAGATGAAGCGGAAGTAGTTGGAAGACCTCGCCTACCTAATTTTGTCTGATATTATCGGATATGGCTATAGAGCTTTGCCAGTTTCTCTGGTGAGACACCAAGGAAATAGAGCAAGATAATCAACCAATTGTTCAGTGTTGTTCGGACAATTCCTCTTGCTTCCCAACGCCGGGCAGAGATATGGATATATGGCGCAAGTAGTGTTGTTTTGCCGAGCCGCCGCAAGCCCTTTGAAAATTCCATCTCCTCCAGAATGGGGACATCTGGAAAACCGCCGATTTTCTGAAAATTCGTTCGTGCGAGGAAAATACCGCTATCACCATAAAATACCTTTAGATATCTGCCCCGAAAGTCTCCTGCTATTTCAATAAGACGATATAGCACACGCTTTCCATCAATTTTCTGACGAAACCCACCACCAACGTAACCCGAAGATATTGCTGTTGCTACTGATATTAATGCCCCCGGCTCCAGCCAAATATCGGCGTGTAGAAAGATTAGGATGTCGCCTGTTGCTGCTGTCGCGCCAGCATTTAACTGCTTTGCCCTGCCACGCTCGGATATAATCACCTTCCCATAGTTTTCAGCGATCTTAACAGAGGCATCCGTACTTCCACCGTCCACGACGATAAGTTCGTGAGATCCCACTTCGGGTTGAAGTTGAGAGAGCGTCTTCTCCAGAATCTTCGCTTCATTCAAAATCGGAATGATAACAGAGATTTTTTGTGGCGTTTCCATGCGGAACTAAGATGGTGTTTGCAAAAACTGATTCAGAGCAAGGACAGGAAAAACAGACGCATAAATTGGATCGGCGTATCCACCGATGATCTCCCAATAAATACCGACGCACTGCTCGTTCCATGAACCATCTTCTCGCTGATGCTTGAGCAAAAAGGCTATACCGTCTTGAGCTGCACGGTTTTCTGGGGCAGCCAGCAGCAGGGAGTATGTGCTCCATGCTGTCTGCTCCACTGTACTTTCAGATGGACTTCCGAACATATCTTCTCCCCAACCACCATCAGCGTTCTGGCTGCGTTCTAACCACGCAACGCCCTGCTGGACTTCTGGTACCCCTTTTAATCCGACTTTGACGAGGGCAATGATGGCGCATGCGGTTCCATAGGTATCTTTTGCTAACCAGAGATCTCGCCAGTAACCCTCTCGGTTAATTTGTTTGCGAAGCCAAGCGATGCCACGATTCATCTCGCGCTGCATATCAGGTTTATCAGCAACATCACTCCGATCCAACGCCAGCAACGCTTCAATTGCATGCGCTGTGATGCTGACACATCCAACATCGCCCTGTCCGGGTTGATACGTACTCCAACCTCCATCGCGATCCTGCTGCGCCTTTAGCCACGCGACCCCTCGGTGCACAGACACATCCAAAGCGTTTCGGTCAGTGGGTGTACTCACATGGAGCGAACAGAGCAGGGCAAGTGTACCGAGTGCGGTATCGTCGGCATCGCTTGGAAGTGTGCTGTCGTCCAATCCTGAAAACGCCCAACCACCGTCCGAATTTTGGTGTTCGATGAGCCACTGTGCTGCACGTCCCACTTTACTGGCCAGTTCAACGTTCAACGGCACGGCACCCTTACCTACAGAACACACCTCCGTTAAAGCCATGACACTCAATGCAGTATCCCAAACGTTTAGATTCAATGCCTCTCGGCATCCACCGTCAGGATTTCTCGTGGTGCGAAGCCATTCAATACCCCGCTCAATAAATGCGGCGGTATCTTCATCTGATTTCCACTTTTTCTGCAATTCGATGAGTGCCAAAACGGAGAGCGCTGTGATATAGTTTACCCGAAACCAACTCCCATCACCGAGGACACGAGATTTCAACCAGGTAACGAGCGATTCAATCATTTCAGGACGTCTGGTTGTATTTAGTTCAATCATGATGAAAACAGGTACAAGTGTATGCTGCTCGGCGATGAAGAGTGCTTCAAACATCGGCGTATTGAACAGTGCCACAGGCGCGAAGCGATGCCGTGGCGGCTTCAATCGACTGCCAAGCATAGGAATCTTTGTCAACTGTCTTGCAAGTTTCATGAGCGGCAGCGCATTTTCTGAGAGCGTAAGTTCACTCCAATCGAACTGATCAAAAGCAGCATAAGCTAACTTAACCAGCGCAAGGTACGGCGGGAATTCTGGGATGGATGCCAATAAGTTTTGGAGGGACGGGTCTGGTGAACGCAGGTGAATTTGTTCCAGAACTAAACGGGCAAACCGAGTCGCTTCTGCGTTCGATATGTTTGCAGTATCCAATCCCCATCCACCATCCTCGCGTTGATTGGTAACAAACCAATCAATGAGATTAGGATCTGGCGTTTCACCTTGCGCAAGCTGAATCCAAACATAGGCACAGGTCGGAAACGTACTTGAGGAGAGTTGGCCTTCAAAACCACCATCTTCGCGTTGTTGTATAAATAGAGAAGTGATGCCTCGCGTTAAAGCAGATTTAACTTCTTCTTTTATCAAAGTTCTCATCCTACGGATATTGTATCACAGCGGATTGCTTTGTGATTGGGTTTAAGGTTGAGGTTCGACATAAGGACATGATAGCAAGTTTTGGGAAGACAATCAAGCAGAAAATTAGGGTCATTTATGGTAGATATTAGAATTACTTAGATACCTCTTTTGTAGCGCAAACTGTTAGTTTGCGTGCCAACCTTTCACAAACTCTCACTGTGCAACTTTGTGCTACAAGTGCCTATATATTTTCAGGACTTAATATACATGTCCCTAAATAGATGTGCAAGGACATTTAGTTTTACATATTTACTTTATGTACGTGAATACTATTCCACTGTAGGAGCGAGTGTTTTTGCTGGGGTGTTTCTTCATGCTCGCGACATTGCATAAAAACCTTAACATCTGCCAACGTAAACCGAGATCGGAATCGAAAACTAAATGCCCCTAAATAGATGTGTATTCCGTGTTGACTGCAACTGCCGAAATATGTTATATTGCATCATAAAAAATACTAAGAGGCAAGAGGATGTTCAACACTCATTTTCGGCGTACTTTGTGTTTAATTTCTTGGGTCCTCTTTTTTGGATTCGTAAGCCTGCTCACGGCTTCCGCAGAAGAGGATACTGCCCCTGTACGCATCGAAAAGATTGTTGTAACACCCGGTCGCTTTACGATTTATGACGGCACTTCGGCAAGAATCTCCCTATCCAAACAGGAAATCGAACAATTCCCGCTCATCGACAATGACGTCATGCGGGCAGGACATATTTTCCCGGGCGTCGTTTCAAGTGATTACAGCGCACGCTTCAGCGTACGCGGTGGTGAAAAGAGTGATATTTCAGTCAGATTAGACGGCATGGAACTCTATGATCCGTACCATCTTCAGGATTTTGGTGGCGCCGTCTCGCTCATAGGGATCGATCTTATTCAGAACACCGAATTACTCATGGGAGGATTTCCCGCAGAATACGGCGAGAAGATGTCTGGCGTTTTTGACATCACCACAAGGACACCAAATGCCAAGCAATTCTCTGCCAATTTTGGGGTAGACTTAATTAACGCAACAGCCACTTTAGAAGGACCACTCACTGAAAATGGAAATTGGCTTCTGTCAGCTCGACGTGGGTATATAGATCTGATTCTTATGCTCATGGAAATCGATGAAAATTATAAGCCACAGTACGCTGATGTCTACAGCAAATTGACTTATCAGATTACACCGACAGACACCATTACTCTCAATGGACTTTACGGTTGGGACAAAAATCGGATTCGCGTAGATGACGCAGACAATAACTTGGATTCCCGATACGACAATTCGACTGCCTGGGCGAAGTGGCGACGGACATTTAGCCCTTCATATTGGACAGATGTTTTTATTTTTGCTGGCACCTCTCGCCAAGATAGAATGACAGGCAAAGCAGACTTTGATGATCGTGATTTCCAATTTTTCGGGACAAAAGCGGAGCTCACAGCAAACTTTTTTCAAAAACACACGTTTCGTAGTGGTGTGACGTGGCGGTGGTTAGCAGCACAATATCAGTACGATGTTCAAGAACGGCAGCCGGGTATAAACGTCTACAAGCCAATTCTCGCTGACGTTGACGATACAGGTTACGAATTCAACACCTTTTTGCAAGATGAGTGGCAGCTTCATCCGAAACTCGCCCTTAATATCGGAGGACGTTATCTCTACCAACAGTATCGGGAAGAAGGCATCGAGCGTTATGAGATTGGACCACGGGTTGCACTTGCTGTAAAACCAACAAAAGATCTCGTCTTGCGTGGGGCATGGGGGATTTATCATCAACCGATTCACTTGATGGGAATTCCTGTAGAGGATGGCATTGAGACCGTGGGACGTGCGGAACAAGCCGTGCATTACATCCTCGGTGCTGAGTATACCCCTGCTGATAATTTCTTGGTGAGTGTTGAAGGATACTATAACACGTTTGATAACCTCGTTGGACGGCTTCGTGAATTCGGACGACAAAATCAGATTTTCGCCTCACCTGAATCCGGGAGGGCAAGAGGCGTTGACGTATTCATGACCCATGCCGTCTCCAGCCGTTTGGCATGGACGCTCGGCTATGCCTTTGGCGTTGCAGAAGAGGTCGCAGGCGGCACAACAATTTTTCGCCAACATGACCGGCGGCATTCCTTCGCCATCAGTAGTAATTATCAGTTTGCGCCCACTTGGCATCTCTATCTTAGTTGGCGTTTCTATACTGGCGAACCGAGAACACCGCTTGTTCACAAAGAGATCCGTTTACCTGATGGCGGTATCGCCTGTGATCGGAAGTTCGGCGATACCCACTCAGCGCGGATGCCTGCATACCATAGTCTCGATTTTCGTATTACCAAAAGGAGTCCTTATCGAAGATGGGAGATGTCTTGGTATTTCCAGATTCTGAACTTATATAATCATACAAATGTAGATCAGTACGCGTTCAGTGAAGTTCGAGACGAAAAAACAAATGCTATTATTGGTTGTGAAATTGAAGAAGAACCCCTTTTTCCGATTGTCCCGACGTTAGGCATCACGGTGAACTTTTAGCAGTGTGAACGCCGTGATAATCTTTTTGTAAGAATGTCCTAAAATCATAAATCCTGCTGACTTTTAAGAAAATAAAAATGTTTGAATACATCAAAAAAACATTGAGAAAGATCTGGTGGCATTTTACTGCACCTGCGCGGGATCGCAACCTACCGAAGGCTGCACCAAGTGTGATGGAGGCAATCCTTCCGTTGGACACGGACACATACACTATCACGCCAAGGCAGCTAAAAGAGATGATGCACGGAGACAGACCGTTTGTTTTGTTGGACGTGCGGGAAGAGTGGGAATATCAGATGGTTCACCTTGAAGGCGCCATCTCGATTCCTTTCGGCGAGTTGCTGAAGCGGTTTAGAGAAATAAAACCGGGGAGTGAAGTGATAGTCTATTGCCACCGCGGCATGCGGAGTCTTGATGCTGCGTTCCTTTTACAGCAACTCGGTTTCAAATCGGTCAAGCGGCTACTCGGGGGTATTGATCAATGGGCACAAGAGATTGATACGCAAATCCTACGATATTAATGCTTATAGGTATGGAGGAAGAAAGCAGTGAAAAAAATAAAGACAGTCGAGATTCGTGACAAGGTCTTTGAGGAGACCTACACTGTCCACATCCAAAAAAACAGCACGGGTTGGCTTGGCTGGATTCCAGATGTCCCGAAAGTCAAGTGCCAAGAATCTACAGAAGTCGGGCTCCTGAAAACCCTCGAAAACAAACTTCATGAAGCCTTAGTCGCTGAAGAAGAAGCCTGGGAGAAGCAGTTTGAAGAAGACGTGAAAGCTGGGAAACTTGAAAAACTTCGCCAGGAAGCACTCGAAGATGTCCGAGCAGGGAGATTCAAGTATCTATAGATCAAGTCCTGAACTACCAGGATACGTCCACAAAACGACACCTCGTTTTTGGGAGTGTTATCAAAAACTGCCACCAGCCATTCAAAAACTCGCAGACAAGCAATTTCAACGACTTAAGGAAGACCCAACCCATCCTTCCCTCAGGTTAGAAAAACTTCAGGGATACGATTACTGGTCGGTAAGAATTACCAGAGGTTATCGAGCTGTAGCATCTAAAGATGAAGAGGATTTCGTCTGGTTTTTCATCGGAAAACATGATGTCGTCTACAATATTCTGAAAAGATAAACATGCTGTCGTTTTCTGTGGCATCCGTTCCATTGTGTCCCAAAACAGACTCACGACTCCCAAGAAAGTAGACGCTCCTCTTCTTACGAGTCGGTTTTGAAATCCTGGCTTTGGAGTCCATATTTCTGCATCCGATGCTGAAGTTTCCGGCGCGAAATACCGAGCAACTTTGCGGCTTGAATCTGTGTGCCGTTGCTTTTTGTTAACGCGCTGCAGACATACTCTTTGATAATCTCATCAAGGGAAACGCCTTCCTCCGGAATATCAAACTCAACATCAGTGGTTGGAAGCGAAGTATCCAAAATCTCTGGCGGCAATTCGTCCATGTCAATGACTTCATTTTCTGAGAGCACAAAGATACGACGGAGATAATTTTCTAACTGCCGAATATTGCCGGGCCACTGATAACGCCTGAGTGCCGACATCGCTTGTGGCGTGACCTGTTTAGGTAGCGCCTCGGCGTACTCGCTGCTAAACTTTTGGATTAGAAAATTCACAAGCAATGGAACATCCTCTGGGTGTTCGCGAAGGGGTGGAACATGGAGCGGAATAACATTCAGACGGAAATAGAGGTCATCTCGGAAAACACCATCTCGAACCGCTTGAATGAGATTCTTATTTGTTGCAGCAATGACACAGACATCCACTTTGATGTTCTGGGTCCCTCCGATGCGGCGTATCTCGCGTTCCTCAAGCACCTGTAAGAGTTTGCTCTGTGTTTGAATAGGCAAGTCCCCAATCTCATCAAGAAAAAGCACGCCTTCGTTTGCCACCTCAAAGAGTCCTTTTTTCTGCTGCGCCGCATCCGTAAATGCCCCCTTTTCGTGCCCAAAGAGCTCGCTTTCAATGAGCGTTTCGGGAATGGCGCCACAGTTAATGGCTATGAAAGGCTTGTCTTTTCGATTTCCGTGTGTATGGAGCGCTCGCGCAATCAGACTCTTGCCAGAACCCGTTTCTCCCGTAATAAGCACTTGGGTAACCCCACGGTGAAGGATCCGTGCCATATTTTTGAAAAGCTCCTGCATCTTCTCACTCTCACCCACAATTTCATCAATCTGAATTTCAGGTGTTGAAGCATCGGTCTCTTCAACGGTTTCTCCAAGTGCACCGCGAGTCTGGAGTGCATGTTTCACTTCCTGTTTAAGGACGTCAACCTGAATAGGCTTCTCAAGATAGTAGAATGCCCCTTCATGAGCAACAAGGTTGACTGCGTCGTTAAGTTCTGCAAACGCTGTCATGATAAGCACCGGTAGGTCTGGATCTGTCCGCTTTATTTCCCGCAGCAGATCGCGACCCTCAAAGCGTGAGGACATCCACATATCACTGATAACAAGATCGAACATCTGCTTACCTAAAGTTTCAAGCGCGACTTTGCTGTCCCCAACGATTTCAACGGTATAGCCTTCGCGTTTTAAGATGCGCTGTAGAATTGTCAGTTGTGCCCGGTCGTCGTCTACAATCAATATTGATGCCATCGTCCGGCTCCTCCTCATTTGCGAGGTTTATTTTACAGGGATTCATCCTGATCAAGCGTAAAACTGATCTTAAAAGCCGTTCCCATTCCCATTTTGCTTCGAACTTCAATTTTCCCTTTATGGGCGGTTATAATCTGGTGAGAGACAGCGAGCCCCAGACCGATGCCGCCGGTAGCGTCTTTCGTAGTAAAATACGCGTCGTAAATCTGTTCCTGAATCTCCTCAGGGATGCCAATCCCTGTATCTCGAATTTCAAGGACAACCTGTCGGGAGGTATTATCTGCCTCCTCACTCATGGTGGTGATATAAATGCTTCCGCCCTTGGGCATCGCCTGGATGCTGTTTTGCACAAAATTAAAGAGCGTTTGCCGCATCAACCTTGAATCTAATTGAACATCTGGTAGGTTTTCGTCATAGTTTCTAATCACCTGAACCTTCGCCTCTTCAACCACGAGGGCAAACTCGGATAATACACCATCAACGAGTGTATTAAGATTTAAGGGTTCTACACTTAACTTTCTGGGGCGGTTTAGGGTGAGGAACTGCTCTGAAACCTGCTTGAGTTCCATTATCTTTTGATCGACAATCTCTAAAAGTTCTTTCGCTTCCTCAATATCGTCAGGTTTAACCTTGGGTTGTGAGAAAACAGCTTTTAGATGTTGGGCAGTCATCCCGATGGAATTCAGTGGATTCCGAATTTCGTGTGCTACACCCGCGGCGAATTGTCCTAAGGCAGCAATCCGCCTCGAATGAGAGTCGCGTAATTGCCAGAGCATCTTCGCGAGGTTATAGGTCGCTCTCCCGATTTCGTCTGACGAATATACCTCTTGTGGTGATAAATCCCCACTTTCGGCACTCTGAATAATACCCGTCATCCGTTCTAACGGTTTCATAATCAGATGATTTGTTGTTAAATCAATCAGAATTACGAGTAGCGCCCCAACAATAACAATCAGTATCGCGTGCATCAGCAGTGAGTATCGAATAGATCTGCCAATATACGGAACATCGAAAAGCACTTGTATGTAGCCGGTTAATGCCCTCTGTATCCATAAAGTCTCATCGTGCTTCCATAAATTGTAGAGATCGCCTTTTTCTTGATCGACAATTCGCCAACTTCTGCCTTTCTCTTCAGGTATGACGGGTCCGTCTGGTACGTAGACATCCTCGCCAAACACAGTCCACCAAACATTATACCAAACATCGTACAGCAGCGTTCCTTCATCGAGTATAGGTTCGTATGCGAAATCGCGGGGTTCCAACTCAATGGGCTTGGGAGGGGTCAAAACAATGGTGTACTTAATGACCATAGCCGTTGCGTTCTGTCCCTCAACAGTGTGTATTATTGCCCCTTTTGTCTGGATTTGCGCCAAATCTGCTGAGTCAAGATTAATATCAACGGCATCTTCGCCTGCAAGTAGGCTGGAACGGATACGGGTATCATTCAAAGAGATATGGACATTCAGCACATCTTGCATATCTGGATGTTCCCGCTTCAGTTTGTCCAACATCTGATCCAGTCGTTGTGCATCAAACGCCTGTGTGGTTTCGATTTCCCTCGCAATAGCATCAAGAATTGTAGTTTCAGCGATTTTCTTGAGTTCAGCACCCCGCTCCGCGCCCAAGGCGTGAAGGGCATTCATCTCATTCCGGACGCGGATACTATCGAAGAAGTAAAACGCCACGAGAATTGCTATTACAGAGAGATTAATAACAAGTGAGTATTTCCATTGGAGTCGCATTTTAACTCATCACTCGTTGCACCGCCCTTTTCCACTGCGAGAGTTTCTGATTGCGTTGGTCTGCGTCAATCTGCGGTGAAAAGACTCTGGTCTTAAGTGTATTGTTTGCAAGCTGAGCTTGCCCAGATCGGTGTGTCTCCAGTTCTTCAATGGTGTTCCATACACCTGTTGTAACACCGGCGAGGTATGCGGCACCCAGTCCTGTCGATTCTATCTGTGCGGGACGTTCTACATCTATCCCGAGAATATCCGCTTGAAACTGCATGAGGAAGTCGTTCGCAGCGGCACCGCCATCTACGCGTAACCGATCAATTACCCCTGCTGTCTCGCTTACCATCGCCGTAACGACATCGGCGGACTGATACGCGATTGACTCTAAAGTAGCACGGACAATCTGATCGCGCGTGCTCCCTCGCGTTAAGCCGAGGATAGCGCCTCGTGCTTCAGGGTCCCAATAGGGTGCCCCAAGCCCGGTAAAAGCAGGCACAACGCAAACACCACCTGAATCGGGTATACGCGATGCGATTTCTTCTGTTTCTTGCGCGCTACCGATAATCTCAATACCGTCCCGTAGCCACTGAACAGCAGCACCAGCGACAAATACACTTCCTTCCAAGGCATAAACAGGATTTTCATCCAAACTACAAGCCAGGGTTGTCAACAGTCCCGTCTTTGTCTCAATTCTTTCAGCCCCAGTATTCAGCATCAGGAAACATCCAGTCCCATAGGTGTTTTTCGCCATGCCCGGGTTCGTGCACAATTGACCGAAGAGGGCTGCCTGCTGATCTCCTGCGATGCCGGTAATCGGTATGCCGTCTAAAGATATATTTTTTCCAAAGGTTTCAAGCCAAAAATTGCGATAGAAACTGGCTGTGCCGAAATTATTGGCAGAGGGAAAGACTTCAGGTAACACGGCTTTCGGAACGTTGAATATTTCTAAAAGGGTTTCGTCCCACGAAAGGGTGTCTATATTAAAGAGTAGCGTACGTGATGCATTTGTATAATCGGTTTTATGAACTGCCTTATCTGTTAATTTCCACAGAAGCCAAGTGTCTACAGTGCCGAATGCCAGTTCGCCCCGCTCTGCCCGTTCTCGTGCGCCACTAACGTGATCCAGAATCCACGCCACCTTTGTACCCGAAAAGTAGGGATCAAGCACAAGGCCTGTTTTCGATTTTATCTCTTCAGCGACTCCCTGCTCTTCAAGGGCGGCACACACATCAGCAGTGCGCCGACACTGCCAGACAATCGCTGGATGAATCGGTTTTCCGGTTTCTCTGTCCCAGACGAGAGTGGTTTCGCGTTGATTGGCAATTCCGATAGCAACTATATTCAGGGGATTGTCTTGAAAAAGCACATCTATTGCTTGTAGTGTAGCGCTCCAAATTTCTTCTGGATCGTGTTCTACCCAACCTGGATGTGGATAGTATTGTGCGAATTCTTGGTATCCTCGTGCAATGATGTTGCCCTCCATATCAACGAGGAGAGCAGTAGTGCCCGTTGTCCCCTGGTCGATCGAGAGAATGCAAGCGGTATTCGACATACTATGCGTGCTACTCCTAAACTGTTTTCTTTAAAGAATAACACGGCGAGAGAAAAAGAGCAAGTGGAAACATTCTCGGAACTTCAGTGGTAGTTTGATGCAACTATAGCGTCTTTTTGTTGAGGGCATTAGCACAGTACTTGCTTAATAATGACGGGATGCGGTTTCTGTTTTATTGAATCTTGTGTGATAAACCCTTAAGTCAAACTCACGTCAAAATATTAAGAATATACAGCCGGATGGGTGAAATCGAAAATCTTCTTACTCTGCCACTGAAGGACTTCGCGTCCACGATTCATGAAATGTTTATATATTTTCATTGTCTACAAATCGTTGTCAATTCAAGTTGACATGAGAATCTATTCTCGGTATAATAGATATTACGTCTTTAATGGACTCGTAGGACTCGTCATACTTTACATTACACAGAGCCGCCCCTTTTTGCCTGTAGTACAAAAGGACCCCACATACTTTCCCACCAGATAGAACTTTGATTGGGAGATTAAAACAACGAAAGGCAAATTAGATAGCGCCACGATTCAATTATTTGCAAGTGAGATTATTGTCGTGAATATAAACAGATTTTCAATAGTTCAGAGAGGAGTAAACGTTGTGAAAAAGGAATGTAAAGCAAAGACAAATCAATGTAAATCAAAGACAAATTCTGCCCACACGGGCAGAATTTTCTGTATGGGTAAAATTTTGCTTTGCGCGCTTGTGGTATTTTGCTTGGCTGTGCCTCACGGTTATTCGCAAATTGAGTGGGATGCTGAAAAATTCATGCCGTTGTCTGAGGTAAAAAAGGGCATGAAAGGAAAAGGCTACACGGTGTTTTCCGGAACAACGGTTGAGGAATTTGAATTTGAAGTTGTGAGCATTGAATACAACGCTATTCCGGAGTGGCACGTTGTATGGGTTGAAGGATTAAGCGACAACTTTAAGTATACGGGCGTGGCAGGCGGCATGAGCGGTAGCCCGATGTATATTGATGGACGGCTTATGGGTGCGATCTCCCTGGGGTATTTCAATCAGCGGGAACGCTCCAATCTCTGCGGTGTTACGCCGTTTGAATTGATGGTTAAAGTCACACAACGCGGCATGCAGCCCAACTTAAGCTACGAAGGCGCCCAACTTTTTAATCTCGGTTCAGATGCTGCAACACAAAACTACGGTCTGGACATGGGACCATCTCTTTTCGGCGATGGTAAAATTCCACTTGCTCCCCGCACTTTTGATGAAAGATTATTGACTGACATCTCCCATTCCTCTTCTCAAGTACGATCGGCACAGTTACCGCTACCTGTTACACTTCCGACACTCAATTCGGATCTCATGCGAATTGTCAAACCGCTTTTTGACGGGTTCAATTTGACCCCAGTACAGGCAGCAGGTGGTGGCAGTCCGGTTAAGGAATCACCGGTCGAGGCAGGGCAGATAGTCGGTACGGAGTTAGTGCGCGGCGACGCGCCACTCTTTGGTTACGGCACCATCACCTATGTAGATGGAAACAAGTTACTCGCCTACGGACACGCTGGCTTCGGAGAAGGCAATGTGAATCTGCCGATGTCAGGTGGATATGTACATTATATCTTCCCCAGCCGTTCTCGTTCTTTCAAAGTCGCCTCTGCTACGCAGCCTATCGGAACGTTAGTACAAGATCGTGATCCTGCTGTCGCTGGAATTATCGGTAAACATCCAAGCTATATTCCCGTGAATCTCAATGTGCAAACAACCGATAAGAAACAGCACGAAAAATACTATGAAGTGATGCGGCATCGCAGTTTCTCTCCAATTTATACCGGACTGGCAGCTGGGATACTCGTGCAAGGGCTGGCATTCTATTCCAATGACTACACGCTCAATCTGGAAGCGGCTATTACTTTAAAAGCACACCCCGACCTAAAAACTCGTGAATTAGTTTACAAAAACATCTACTCCTCCACCGGTTCACCCGGATCCGGTATCATGCGAACGCTCATGCTGCCACTGTTTCAACTCGGCACCAATCCTTATATGAAGGTGGATGTTGAGAATGTTACGCTTGATTTGAAGTTAGAAGACAAACGGCAAACAGCAAGGATCCAGAGTCTTCGGATGGATAAACTTCGCTATCGTCCGGGGGACACGGTTGCGGTAGAAATGACGCTGCAGCCCTATCTCGAAAACCCCATCACACAGACAGGAACAATCACAATTCCCAAGGATACTCCAGATGGGCTTGTCATGCTCCTTGCCGGAAATGGGAATTTTCACGAAGCATGGCAGCGTTCGCGCGCGCCTCTGAATTTTCGCCACAAAAACATTAATCAACTGATCGAACTGCTTCAACGGGAAGAACGCAATACTGATATTATTATGGAGCTGTTTGTACCTGAACCCGGACTCACCGTTCAAGGTAAGGAATTCGAGAATCTTCCACCTTCAGTGATGTCTGTGATGAACACTGCAAATCAAGTTGGCGATAGCGGGTACACTGTAGGGACAACGCTGCATATCGATAGGACCTCTACGGACTACGTTATCTACGGTAGCGGCATTATTCGATTTGTTGTTGACAGAAACGCTGAATAGTGACAAACAAAACAGGGCAGAGACACATAATTTTCCGCCTTAGCACACGCGGTAGTAGGACGGACGCACAAAAACTTGTTCCTACACATCGGTACAGGTCAAATCATACACAAAAACTTAAATTTGGGAGCTTGCAATATTATCTTTCAAGTTTCGACCAAATAACCCTATAGGAGGGTATTTTCAATGCGCCGTGTCATCTCCTTTTGGAGTCTTATTTTAACTGTTTTTATTTTCGCGAATGTCGCGTTCGCGGTCAAGACATCCCTGTGGCAACAGCAACATCACGCTGACTTTGAGGCAGGCAAGCCGAAAGACCTTTCACTGACAAGCAACGGCGACGTCATGTTGTCTCCCAAAATTGAGTCCTTCACGAAGTTAAAAGAGACCCAGGTCTGGGCACTTGTTGAGGATTCAGCAGGTAATCTCTACGTTGGAACTGGGAACGAAGGGAAAATCTATAAGATTAGTGCAGATGGAGACACTGCCGAACTTTATTATAACTCACCGGAAGTTACGATTTATAGTCTTGCCATCGGACCTGACGATGTCCTTTATGCCGGCACAGGACCTGACGGGCTGATTTACAAAATCACTGACGCCACAACACCGCCAACAACTATTCTCAATGAAGGCGACAAATACGTATGGGCGTTGCAATTTGATGATACAGGCAATCTCTACGCCGCAACAGGCACTGACGGTAAGATTTACAAAATCACATCTGAAGGCGAATCCAGCGTCCTCTTTGATGCTGAAGAGAAAAATATCATGACGTTGCTGGCACAAGAAAACGGTTTTTATGCAGGAAGCAGCGACAACGGCATCATCTATCATGTTATGAATGACGGCACAGCAAAGGTTATCTACCAAGCAAAAGAAAAAGAGGTACGCGCCCTTGCAATGGATAGCCAAGGTAACCTCTATGCGGCAGTCGTTACATCAGCACCCGCAGAACCCTCAAGAGGTCGACGTGGTGCAAATGGACCTCCGACTCCCAGCGGTCCTCCACCTCCCGGCGGCGGTGCACCGCAAGAAAATAAATCCAACATCTACAAAATCCGACCCGATGGTACTGTTGTGCCGATTTGGAATTCACCTGAACCACTCATCTTGGCAATCGTTATCGAAAGCGACACCCAAATTCTTGTGGGAACCGGAGATGCAGGGAAACTCTATCGCATCAACCTGACTACCGGAGACCATATTGAAGTCGGAAAGTGTTCAGCAAACCAAGTCATCGCGATACACCAAAAAGAGATGGAAGGAAATACACGAACACTCCTCGCCACTGGAAACCCGGGTAAACTCTTTACGCTTACGGCGAATTACGTCAAAGAAGGAACACTTGAGTCAACAGTCCACGACGCAAAAAGTCTGTCCCGTTGGGGTAAACTCTCATGGGAAGGCGAAATGGGGGAAGGGACGGCTATCTCCTTCTCAACCCGTACGGGTAATACCAAAAAGCCCGACGATACGTGGAACGATTGGTCAAACGAACTCACGACTGCAGAAGGTTCCCAAGTCCCGAACGCAGACGCACAGTATATTCAATGGCGCGCCAAGTTCACTACCAGCGATACAGCGCAAACACCTGTCTTGAAGAAAGTCACGCTTGCTTCCGTGCAAACGAATGTTGAGCCGCGGTTTACCAGCATCGAGGTCGATGATGGCAGTGGTGGGAACAGGGATCAAGGACGTCGCCCCTCTGGTGGACTGGCACCGCCCAGCGCGCGTGGCGGCGATAGTGGTCGATCCGGTAGTGGCAACAACGTCCCCACTAAAAACTGGACAGTTAGTTGGAAAGTAGAAGACGCAAACGATGATACGTTGCAGTATACTCTCTACTACAAAGGGGTTAGCGAAAGCAACTGGCGGCTTCTAAAAAAAGAGTTGTCCAAAGCGGAATATGAATGGGACATCACTACTGTTCCAGATGGACGCTACACTGTGAAAGCTGTTGCAACCGACAAACTCAGCAATCCAGTTGGCTGGGCAAAATCTGTTGAGAAGGTAAGTATGCCGTTTGAGATAGATAATACCCAACCCTCTATCGGGGAAATTCAGGTTACCGCGAATGGCAATGGCACCTACAAAGTTGCCTGTGACGTTATGGATGCAACGACATCGATCCAGAAAGCTGTCTATAAAATTGACAGCGATGAACACTGGAAAGCGATTTTCCCTGAAGATGGCATCTTTGATTCCAAGCAGGAGAACCTCTTACTGGAAACCGGTGAACTGCCTGAAGGCGCACACACCATTATCATTCAGGTAACAGATAGGGCACAAAATACGGCAGTGAGCCGCGCAGGTTTCTAACAGATTCTAATGAATTGTAGGGTGGGTTCAAACCCGCCCTATTTTTTTTTACGGGCTGCCACCCTTCTATTCCGTCCCCGTCTCAATTGACTTATAAACTATGTCCAGCAAGGCATCCAGCTCCGAAGTTGAAATTTGCAATGGTGGCATTAGAACAATCGTATTGATAAGGGGACGGAGTATCGCGCCACGGTTGAGTGCCGCTTTGCAAACCCGGATACCGACTTTTTCCTCAAAGGGATAAGGCGTGTTGGTGTCCGGATTTTTCATTAACTCTACACCCGCGGCAAGCCCACACACACGTACATCGCCAACATGCGAAAGTCTGTAGAATTCTTGGAGTCGATTTTTGAAGTGCGCAATAGTAGGTTGGAGTCGGGAAAGGAGATTCTCACGCTCGAAAATAGCGATATTTTCTAATGCGACAGCACACGCTAAGGGATTGCCAGTGAAGGTATGTCCGTGGAAAAAGGTTTTGAGGTCTCTATATTTACCGAGGAAGGCGTTATAGATTCCATCCGTGGTTAATGTCGCAGCGAGCGGGAGATAGCCAGCTGCGAGTCCCTTTGCTGTGCACAAGAGGTCAGGCGTGACAGATTCGTGTTCGCATGCCCACATTTTGCCGGTGCGTCCAAATCCGGTCATCACCTCATCAACGATGAGAAGTGTTTCCCACCGTTTTGCCAATGCCGAGAGTTCTTTCAAAAATCCCTTAGGCGAGAGAAGCATACCGCCAGCACCCTGAATTAACGGTTCCAAAATGATACCTGCAATTTGCCCTCTATGCTCAGAGAGGGCATTTTCCACTGCATTGAGCCATTGCGTTTTAACCGCCGAGTCGTCGGTATTGTGGGAACGATAGACTTCAGGAGCAAATACACGGATACCCTTGAAAAGGAGGGAATCAAAGGTTGTGTGGAAACTATCAATACCACCGACACTCATAGCCCCGATTGTGTCCCCGTGGTATGCCTTATCAAAATGAATAAACAGTTTCCGTTGCGGTTCTCCCTTGTGTTGCCAGTACTGATACGCCATTTTTAAGGCGATTTCGACAGCGGTTGAACCGTTATCGGAATAGAACACCTTATTAAGCCCTACCGGCGTGAGCTCTACCAATTTTTTTGCGAGTTCGATGGCGGGAATGTTGCTGTAACCAAGGAGCGTGGTATGCGCGACTTTATCGATTTGTGTTTTGAGTGCGGCGTTCAATTCAGGATGATTGTGTCCGTGGACATTTGCCCACATAGAAGCCACACCATCAATATACCGATTTCCGGCGATATCAACGAGGTAACACCCGTCGCCGCGTTCAATAATGACTGGTGCCTCTGCCAGCCAATCCTGCATCTGAGTGAATGGGTGCCAGAGGTAACGCTTATCCCAAGCGACAAGTGTCTCTTTATCAACCATAGCCTACACTTATAGGTTGTGCTATCCCTTCAGTTTTGCGTAATGGACTGTTGGTTCAAGCCCAAGTGTTTCACAGCTGCCACTTTTGGAAACGATAATTGTTAACACTTTATTCCGATAAGTCGCGTGAAAATCCTCCGGCTGTCCTGAGATCGGCAGGATATTTGTGAAGCCGTTTGGGAATGAACTCGTACGTCCCAAGACAGAAGCGAACCTCGGATCGTCCAACTGGGTCTGGACGGTTAAAACACTTCCAGGAGCAGGTGTTTCACCCGGTACATACGGTGAACTGAGATTGACCTCATAATTGTAGTCTGGCATTAGATCGGGAAGATTGTTCTCTTCTTTACCAACGGAATTGGGCACCCACCTTGGAAACTCGATTTCTACTTCGTAGTGGTTTGCCATCTCTGTAACGCGATTCACCATGCCGTAGCGTCTGTAACGTTCTCGGACGTCATCCGAATAGACAGCACCACCGGTATCCACTGACCCAGGGACTGTCATACGTCCCTCTGTCGGTGTAACTACGAGGGCAGAACGCAAGCCGATTAACATCGGCGTAGCAACTAACGATGGAATCCAACCATAGAACGCCGCACCGTAACGTGGTTGATCCGCTGTCGAATTGAACTCGTCTTTAAACCGGTAAATACCTTCGGCGATGGCAATAATTATCCCCAAAAAGATCATTAGGTTGCCTTCGCTCGAGAAAATACCAGCATTTTCCCCTCTGACTCCAATTAAGAAAAGGACAAGCGGATAGAGCGTTATGTTGATTAGACTGTTGATACCTGTTGATATGGCTGCACTAAAAACAGTCGAGTTCCCTGCCATCTCCTCCAACCGTGCTTTAAACTTCGCTGAAAAGGCACCGAGGATAGGCTGCATGAGCATTGTTAAAAGACCAAACGGTGCTCGGAGCCGTGAGTCCGGGACCTCTGGTATTTGTGCGAATTCTTCGGGAATGCCCTGTTCCTTCCCTCCTCCAGTCGTTCCTGCCTCGCCACTTGCAGTATCCGTTTTTTCGGGTTTAACGAAAGTCTCAAAAAATTTACGGTTTACTTCAATAAAGGGTTGCCACTCAGCAGGAACATCACTCTCCATTGAGATAGCGTCAACGGGACAAGCGGGTTCACACGCGGCACAGTCAATACATTCATCGGGGTTAATATAAAGCTGCGTTTCGCCATCAGTGGTATGTATACAGTCAACGGGGCAGACATCAACACACGCGGTATCCATTACGTCAACGCACGGTTCACAAATTACGTAAGCCATTTTTCCCTCCTTTTTGTGGATATTTCGGTATATTAAGTATATCACAATTAATTGGATATAGCAAACAAATTTGCTCCCTTTGTGGAGTTTCGGTTCTTAGTTTTGGGCAGGCGATGCAGCTATGTTGGAACAGACCAACGAAGTGGAAAACCTCGCCTATTGGGGTATCCTTCCACTTGACAAACGGGACGACAGCACCTATAATGGAACAGAAACTACAGCATATTCCATAAACACGCCAATCTTGCGTAGAAGGACCAAAACTTGATAGTAACCTCACGAAAAACAAACACAACATTCAAAATAGAACCAGAAGATTTTATTGTTGAAGAACTGCCGCTCTATGAACCTTCCCGCGCTGGAACACATACCTTTTTTGCTATTCGGAAACGGAATTTAAGTACATTAGAGGCTATTAACCGAATTGCGCAGGTACTACAAGTCCCTACACGAGATTTCGGTTATGCTGGATTGAAAGATAAGAACGCAGTCACCACACAAATCCTGTCTGTGGAAGGTGTTCCACCTGAACAGATTTTGAGGGTTGAAGTGCCTACTATTGAAGTTTTGTGGGCAGAACAGCACCCACATAAACTGAGAGTAGGTCATCTGCGCGGCAACCGGTTTGAGATAACGGTCCGCGATATCGCGCACAACCGACTCTCAACGATTAAATCAATCATTGAGCGATTGACGACTGAAGGCGTACCCAACCGATTCGGAGTGCAGAGATTTGGAAACAGAAACGATTCACATTTGATCGGTAAGGCATTAATGAAAGCGGAATGGGAAACAGTCGTCCGTTACATGCTCGCAGATAACGCCCCACAAACTAACGATGTTGCCCGACGTATGCAGCGGGAATTAGCGCGGAAGTCCCCTGAGAAAGTGGTTATGTGTATTCCGCATCGGCTTCGGAAACTACTTTTGTCGGCGTATCAGGCATATCTGTTCAATTGCGTACTGGATAAACGCTTGCCGCATTTAGGAAAACTCCTTGACGGCGACATCGCGGTAAAACACAGCAATGGAGCACCATTTCTTGTTACGAACGCAAGTATTGAACAACAGCGTGCAGATGCGCTTGAAATCAGTCCGTCAGGTCCAATTTTCGGACACAAGATGCGCCTACCAGCCAACGACGTACTAACATTGGAGACATCACTCCTTGCAGATGAGGGGCTTGGGCTGAAAATGTTTCGCAAGGTTGTAGGTATCCGGTTACCCGGCGCGCGTAGACCGTTGCGAATGCCTCTGATTTGTCATGAAGTTTCAACAGTTGGCACTACAAGTATCCAGTTCAAATTTACACTGCCTGCGGGGGGTTATGCCACAGTCGTGTTGGAGGAGGTGTTGTCTGAGTAGAATTTTCGAGATTTTAAGCATGTTCGGCACGAAAATGGCTCTCTCACAGTAAGGAAATAGACAAAACCATATAAAACTTACTTTTTTCTTGACGTATTATGCAAATATACGGTAAAATTATGATAACTTTTTTCTTAAAATGTTTATTGCGCGTTAATTCTCTATGGCGTGCCATTTTCCTTATTTTTTTACATATTTTGAAACGCAATTGGGTACATCTACGTTATATCATTTAGCCTGCTATAAAGATGTTTATAGGTAAAGGAGCAGATAGTAATGGCGCGCCAAGTATCAAATGACTTATCTGCTGTCGAAGATACCTATCTCGCGACGCAAGCGAAAGCGGGTAAT
>JAPPNJ010000189.1:21172-29493 GCA_028818705.1 Candidatus Poribacteria bacterium | reverse complement strand
GAAGAGGTAGCCTCAGATGTGTTTATCAAGGTCTGGCAAAAACTGGGCAAATGGGACACAGAACAAGGCAGTTTTCAAGCATGGCTAAATACGGTGGCCCGAAACACAATCATTGATGCGATACGGAAACGAGACCGGATTCGAGAGCGTCCGTTCAGCGGTTTGCCTGACGAAGATGAGCAGCCGTTGAGTCAATACGAGGACCCGCGCCCGGGACCCGATCAAGAATTTGAAGCTGCGGAAGCACAAAGGATCTTGGAGGGTGCTCTCGAACAGGTGACGAAATCGAACCATCGCGTTGCATGGATGCTGCGACATTTGGAAGGCTACAGTATTGCCGAGATTGCCCGCATCCTCAACCGGAAAGATGGCACTGTGAAGATTTGGATTTTTCGGTGCACGGAAGAATTGCGTAAAATTTTGATTGCTAAAGGTATTCAGTGGATATATTAATTTTTTGGAGGATTAACCCTTATGCGCTTTTGGAAGAGATCGCGTAGGCCCGACATCTCAGCAGATGATTTGAAAAAAGCAGAGATATTAGAAGCCTACACGCGATGGTTAAAAAACGAAAGATTATCACGTAAACAGAAACGTCTTTTGAAGGATGTCAATAGTTTGACGGAGCTTCAACCCTTGAAACAGTTGATCGACTTCGCACACTATCGTTTCGAGGAACGAGAAAATATCATGCCGCGACCTGGGGCAGAAGAACGTGCAAAAGCACGCGTGATGGCGGAAATTCGGGGTGAAGCACCGGAAACATTTACCGCTGACGGACTGGAGCCACAGCTTGGTTATAGTCCACAAGGCATGGGTAGTGAGACAACTGAAATCATGCAGGTTGACGCGTCTTTACCTAATACGGATGAAATACAACGTTGGGACGCTGAACAGTCGACTCAGACGCTTTCTCGCTTGCACGTCCGATTTGAACAGAAAGACGAAAATGTGTACGTCACAGATTTAGGTAGTTCTGATGCAACTTATATTGATAATGAGCGCGTTGAAAAAGAGACCCGCGTTCAACCCGGTTCTACCCTAAAATGCGGAAAAGTTAGCTTTAAAGTCGTCAACATAAAACATTCATAGTCACGTAGGAGAAGGATTGTGCTGTGCATTGGGGACGCACACTTCAATGCACTTCCATTCCTTACAGAGGCAGTGTACTTAAACCAAACCAGTTCACTGGCACTATCACATTTTCGACAAGCAACGCTTAGCTACAGGCAAGCTTGCTATGTTGAAGCTATCCAACACTACCTCGCTGGCTTGAAATTAGGTGCAGCACAGCATCACTATATCTATGCGGATCTCGCAAAAGCATACGAAATGGTCGGGCAGTGGGATCAGGCAGTGGTATGTCTTGATATCGCGCTGCGATTATGTCCGGATTCACCGACAGCCTTGAGACGCAAAGCGCGTATTCTTGATGAGAAAGCGTGTTATGCTACATTGCTTCGTTTGGGCGATTTCCGTAAACCCCCTCCCCAAGAATTCCTTGAACGGTTGCCAGAAGATAGTACAACACCCCCTAAACAGGTTATAAATTCCAAATTCTTTAACCTCACTTGCTATTCGGCGATGACGCCTCAGACCGTGTGGAATATTTATCGACTCATTCATCAAACTCGTTCTGAACTTGGTGTAATACTTGGGTGCTATCCCATCACTCCGGTCCCTATCTCAATTACGAACACAAACGATACTACTACACCACAAAGCTCTCTTCCCAATTGGGCGAGTGGATGCTATGATGGAAGCATTCACTTGGCATATTGTGCAGCCGATGAACCAGTCTTGAATATCCTATACGCACTCCTACGACACGAGTGGGTTCATCTGTTGGTGCATTATTTAGCGCGCGGCTATTGTCCGATGTGGCTCAACGAAGGACTCGCACAAATCATCGCACGTCCGATGTTCCAGTCTGAACGGCTTGAGTTAGAGCACGCGATTGAGAAACAGAACTTGCTCCCCTTTGATGCCTTGAGTGATCCGTTTAGCCAACTTCCTGCGAGATCTCGAAAATTAGCCTATATCCAATCCGCGGCGATAGCAGAATATCTCATCCAGCAATTCGGTTTCCCGAAAATACGCGAACTCCTTCACGAACTAAGCGATGGCACCCGGGCAGAGGACGCAATTGAACACGTATTTGATCGGACTCTGGCTGAAATACCGTTAGCAGGTACGTTCTAAGGGATACCTCAAATTTCCCATACCGCAAAATACAAATATGACGAAATTAGATATCGGTATCCTCATTCTTGTTGCATTAGCCGGACTGAGTTGTTACCGGGCAGGTTTTACTCGGAGTGTCTGGGGGGTACTCGCGCTGGGCGCGGGTTTTGCGACTGCGTGTCAATTTTGGCCCTCCCTTGCGTTATTCATCCAAAAATTCATAGAGAACCCGACTTTCGCGAAATGGGCGAGTATTGTCGCTCTTATTATTCTTACCTCTATAATAGTAGATACTCTCTTTGAACGTATTCAGCGAGTTATTGAAAAGGGGGTTCTGAGTTGGCTAAATCGTCTTCTCGGACTCTGCTTTGGTATTGCTTCAGGCGGGCTTTTAATCGCCCTTGCGCTTATTCTCCTCAACACCTATGCTGGTGATGGTTTCAAAAACGAGATTGCAAACTCCCGTTTTGCTCCACAACTCTTAGATATCGGTAATCGCGTTTGGACAGTTAGCAAAGAGCATGTACAAAAACAACTTGACATCAAATGAAAACCCTCCTTTTTCTCTCTGTTCTGCTTTTCTTATCTGCGCTCTCGATGCCTGTGTCAGGACAGGTGTCCGATTTCGCAGATTCGCTTTTCCAAGAAGGCGATTACCTCAATGCTGCTCACGAGTATAAACGGATCCTATTTCTGCATCCTAACGCCCCACGTATCGATTTCATAGCCTTCCGCGTTGCGGCATCATACCAGAATGCGGGACAATTGGAAAAAGCAATCCCTGCCTATCAGTTCCTGATTGATACCTATCCGAATAGCACTCTCGTTGCACGCTCCACAAACAATATTGCCCAGTGCCATATCTTGCTCGGTGCAAGTGAGCGAGGGATCGTCTCACTGGAAAATTTCCTCATCAAGCACAAGGAAAGCGATTTAGCACCGCTGGCGCACTTTACGATTGGAATGCTTCATATAGATAAAAACGAATGGACACAAGCGAGTCAGGTTTGGAACGATGTCTCCTCGGTTTACCCGGACAGTCCCTTCACCGAAATGAGTGCGAGGTTAGCACGCATCGTAAAAAACGCTGACGCGCTGCCTCGTCGCTCGCCAACGGTTGCAGGTGTGCTTTCAGTATTGGTTCCGGGGAGTGGACAAATTTACAGTGGGAAGGCTATAGATGGACTGTCCACCTTTATGAGTGTAGCAGTATTCGGTAGCGCGAGCGTGTATTATACCAGCAAAGAACGCTATGAAGTTGCCGTACCTGTCGCAGTTCTTGGGGTGTTCTTCTATGGAAATAGTATCTACCAGAGTATCCGAGCGGCACAGACATTCAATTTGCAGCACGAAAGACACTTTCGGAGTCGAATTCAACAGGAAATTAGGGATTCAGGATTATTTGGGGCAAAATCGACACTGAAAGATAACACAAAATTGGTGTTGTGGCGGTCAAGGTTTTAGACATGACAGTAGCGTCTGTTTTTTTCTCTATCATAGTCTTCGCAATGAATAGTGTTCCTGAGGATGAAAGTCAACAGCACTGTTACGCAGAGGAACTTTTTGAATTAGGTGATTATCAAGCTGCAAGGCGTGCGTATAAACGGCTCCTGTTCTATCATATGGACACTCAACTCAGAGATGTAGCGGATTATCGAATTGCCCAAAGCTATTACCATCAGAATCGGCCCGAACAGGCTGAATCACTATTTCGAGAATTTTCAGCGACCCATCCAAATTCACCACTGCGGTTTCAGAGCCAGTTGATGCTCGGTCAACTTCACTTCGAGGCAGAGAAATATTCACTGGCGCGGACGGTGCTTTTTGAACTTCTGCACACCAGCGAGAACGTAGAGATTGTAGCAGCGGCACACTATTTACGCGGTTGGTGCTACATTCACACATCCGATTGGAATAAGGCAATCACGGAATTTCGGCAAGTTAACACGCCTGAGACTGATGTGCTCCAAAAAGAAAGCGCGCGTCAATTGGCAGACACACTCCTCAATGAAACACCTCTACCCTTTAAATCCTCTGAAACAGCTGGGTGGCTCTCCACAATTATTCCCGGAAGTGGGCAGCTTTACGTAGGGAAAGTTAAAGAAGGGCTTCTCGCAGCTGCAGCGAGCGGAACGTTCATCTACCTCGTGGCAGATGCGGTGCGTGAACGCAGATATATCGACTGCGCCGGTATCTCTTTAGTCGGGTTGTCTTTCTACTGGGGCAACCGGACCAATGCTCAACGGCTTGCGTCCGAATATAATACGCAACACGAGCGGGAATTCATTGAAACCTTAAAACGTCAGGCTGATGGCATTTTACCGTAACAATAAATTCCCATTTTTTGTCCGAAATCACACCAAAAAGTATCTGTGGGTCGGTTTACCAGTCTGCCTGCTTAAGGAACTCCAACGCCATCAAGGTATGCCCTTCGGCGTTTGGATGAACGCCGTCTTGGGTTGTCCAGAGTGCACCGGGACGGGCGGCAACAGCAAGGTCGAAAGTGGTATTTGTTGGAATTAACCGAGCATCAAATTCTTCGGCGAGTTTGTGAATGCTTTCGTTGTAAGCATCCACGGCCAACGGACGCGGTATATCAACATCTTTTTCAATATAGAAAATTTCAAATAGAAAAAGTGAGGCATCTAATTCAGTTTTTGCACGTATGAGAATCCGTCGATAGCACGCTTCCCAAATGGGCAAATACGCCTCTGTAGAAATACCTTCCGCATGCTGTCGACTCGCATTGTTAATACCAATCTTCACTGAAAGCCAGTTCGGTTTTTCGTCAATTACATCAGTGTCCCATCTACCTTCTAAACCTTCAACGATGTCTCCACTGATGCCTTTGTTGACATAGGTGATGTCGCGTCCAGGGTATTTCGCGGTGATAAGTTCTGTTATTTTACGGACGTAGCCGTGTCCCAAGGGGGCGTGTGCATCTCGCCGACCGCAATCCGTGATACTATCTCCGATAAAAAGCACCTTATCTCCAGATTGAAACAATAAATTATTCACAAAGCAGCTCCAAATGTGGTATACTTATTAGTTGTCAGTTGTCAGAAAGAAGAGTCTCTTTCTTACCAATAACTATAATCTATCAGATTTTGGATAGCATGCCAATATGAAAAATATCGGTGTTCTTCACGTCATTACGGATACAACGCTGCAATCTCGATTCACGCACATAGAACTCGCAGAACTGGCGATTCAAGGTGGTGCTGACACGGTGCAATTTCGGCAAAAACAGGGGACGACCCGCGAATTAGTGGCGACAGCACAAACGATGCAGTCGGTATGCGAACAGCACAAGGTCCCGCTGATTGTAAATGACAGAGCCGACATCGCGCTGGCTGTCGGCGCAACAGGTGCGCATTTCGGACAGGACGACATGCCTGTCTCCATAGGTAGGCGGATCCTGCCTGCAAAAGCCATCATTGGAGCATCGGCGAGAACCGAGGAGAAAATACTCGAAGCCATTACAGAGGGTGCTGATTACATTGGGTTTGGTCCCATCTATGGCACCTCTTCAAAACCTGATGCAGAAATGGCTAAGGGATTAGAACGCCTCAGACGGATGTGCGACATCGCGGCGTGTCCAGTTATCGCTATTGGTGGCATTGGTATCGAAACTGCCGGTGATGTAATTCGGGCAGGAGCACACGGTATCGCTGTAATCTCCGCTGTTTGCGCCCACCGCGAACCAGATGTCGCAACACAAGCACTACTGAACGAAATTCAGGCAGCAAAGTGAATCGAAACAGACGAAAACACATATATGAATGATACAACTCAAATTGAACATCGCCTTAAACCGTTCAGAGAAATTAATGAGACTTACAAGCCAGATCTGGATAAAATAGACGAGGCTTATGTCCAGAAATTGTGGCGCGAACAACGCTTTTTTGACACCAATATGGCGTCAATTGATAGAAAGGCGATTCGTGTATTAAAACCTGGCATCTGGAACCATAATGAAGGCCCCGATTTTATGCACGCCGAGATTGAGATTGATGGCAAACTTTATGTCGGTGATGTTGAAATCCATGTCCGATCTTCGGAATGGTATACACATAAGCACTATCTCAATTCCAGATACAACCGCGTTATACTGCATGCTGTGTATTTTGACGATGACATTAATCTGCGGACACGGCTTCAGAACGGCAAACGTATTCCGACTTTAGAACTACTAAAATGGGTGGAGGCAGATACCGGCGACCTGTATGGAGATACGCAAGATACAGAAACAGAAAATGGTATTTGTCGAGTTACAGGAAAACAGCTGAACATGGAGACGCTGAAAGGCGTCTTTGAATCATTAGGACGTGAACGCTTCCTTGAAAAGGTAGAGTCAATGCGTCTGCTAAGAACCCGACTCGATTTCGAGCAACTCCTCTATGAAGGCATCATGGAGGCACTGGGATATGCTCGCAACAGCAAGGCGTTCCGTGAGTTGGCACAGCATGTTGCTTTTACAGATTTTGATCAGAAGTCTGAGTTAGAGATTCAGGCTATCTTCTTTGGCGTAGCTGGACTCTTGCCATCACAACGGGAAACAACACTACCAAGTGAAGTAACAAACGATCCAAGCATTGTGGCATTAGAAGCATCGTGGCGCGCTTCCGAGTATGCAGAACTACCTGCGCGCATGACAGAGGCACGTTGGAGTTTCACAGGCAGACCTGTTAACCACCCTGTCCGACGTATTGCCGCAATGAGTCGGTTAATTCATCAGTGTCAGGGTAGTCTAATGATGTACTTTCTATCGACGTGTGAAAAGGCTGCGGCTGCGGATACACTCAGGTCGTTACAAACTATTGGGAAAGAACTCCGGACGCTGCTGATGGTTGAACCTACAGGCTACTGGAAAACGCATTTTAGCTTCGAAACAGACAATCCTCGAAAAGAAGCCCTGATTGGAAATGTGAGGGCTGCGGATATTATCACCAATAAAGTCTTACCGGCTGCGTACATTTGGGCAGTCGAAGCAGGAAGTCAGACCCTGCAGGAGGCTATTCTAAGGCTTTACAGCACTGCTCCAAAATCGTCAGGAAACGAGATTATCAAAGAGATTAATAAGCAAATTTTTACCGAAACGCAGCAGATGCGACACCTAAAACCGACAGCCAAAATTGAGCAAGGCATTATCCGTCTTTATAAAAACTACTGTGCTGATCGGCTCTGCGATCTCTGTCCTATTTTGGAACACGACGCCGTTCTGCTGGAGGAAAGTTAGTATGGATTCACAAGTTACACCTTTGACGGATGAATCCTATTGGACAACACTCTGGGACGGGCAACAGCATAAAGTGCGTCACCTACGGTGGGCTTATGTGGCGAATCGCCAACTTGCCAAACTGTTTCACCGCGCACTTGCGGGGTTTAAGCAACCAACACTTATTGAATTGGGATGCGCCGATTCGTTGTGGCTTCCCTATCTTGCTCGAAATTATGAGAGCAATTGCTATGGCGTTGATTTTTCAGAATTGGGGTGTCAACTCGCCCAACGCAACTTCGCCCTAATGGGTGTGAACGGCACAATCATTTGTGAAGATTTGTTCACATTTTCCAAAAAGCAGTGTGCCGCGTTTGATTTTGTTTATTCAATGGGGTTAATCGAACATTTCAGCACACCGCAGGCGATTTTAGAAGAGATGTACAGTCTTCTTAAACCGGGTGGCACAATGCTCACGATAACGCCGAACCTGCGCGGTATGTATACACCGATAGCACGCGTCGCGAGTCCGAAACTTCTCGCAACACACAAAGTAATTCCGCCGGTCCGTCTCGCCGCGGCATTGAGGGATGTTGGGTTTCATGTCACGGAATATGGATATACAGGCGGTCCCTTGAAATTGAGCGTTGTTGACTATTCGCCTTGGCGGGCAGTCATTGGTAAATGGGGGTATGAAGTGCTTTGTAAGTGTGTCAACTTAACGGATATTGTTGTTGGTAATCTATTGGCGGCACTTGGCGTGCCAAATCAGCAGTTAACATCACCTTATGTGTATGCACTCTGTACAAAACCAAATAGGACGTGATTCAAGAACACGTTTTGTTTTTTTGAGGGTGTTGCCTAACTAAAGGAGATTAACTTATGTTCCTCCGTTTGTTTGCATGGCTCTGTATTTTGA
>JAPPNJ010000189.1:20146-21162 GCA_028818705.1 Candidatus Poribacteria bacterium | reverse complement strand
GCGTCAGACACTGGATGAATTCAAAGTTGAGTACGATGATTTGACAAAGTCGATTGAAGGTGGGAAACTACCTTTCAAAGCCGAAAATAGAATTTTCTTAATCGGTAGTATGGTGACCAACAATGCTGGACTTCACGAAAACCTTGACAAGAATGCAAAAACGATTCAGGATTTCGTCCAAAATGGTGGCCTCGTTTGGGAACCGACGCAAGCGGATCAGAACGAAGCGAATGTGGATTGGTTGCCGCCTGGATTGAGTTGTGTTCGGACTGATCGTGACAGTCCAGCTTTTGAAATATTGACCCCGGAGCATCAGCTCTTTAACGAACCAAACCGTATGGGTCAGAAAGAGTTTGAAGGCTGGGGACATCAAGGCTGGCCTACTGTTTGGGAAGTCATCGGTTCTCAAAAGGGATTTGACGTACTGATGGAAAGTCTTGGACAACCTGTCATTATGGAAGCGGAATTCGGGCAAGGTAAGTTCCTGATGATGGCAATTGCCCCTGATAAATACCATATCGCAGGTAACGATGGCAATACGAAAGACATGGCAAAGCTTTTCATGGAGAATTTGTTGTTCCATGTTGAAGAATTTGCCGCTGTTGAAGCAGGTAGTAAGGTCACAACGACGTGGGCGAAACTAAAAATGTGATAGGAGATAAATTATGTCGCTCAACATGCGGATGCTTTTGTGTGTGATCGGTGCATCGGAGCCAGCGGTGAACGAGTCGGACGCGGCTCCTATCTTGCTCGCTCACCGCGGTTTGGTACGGCACGCGCCTGAAAACACCTTGCCCGGTTTTGCGACAGCCATCGAGTTGGGCCTGTCGCTTGAGTTGGACGTCTACCAAACAAGCGACAAACACTTAGTGGTCATCCATGACGAGACCGTGGACCGCACGACCAATGGCACCGGCAAAGTGATTAATATGACCTTGGCAGAAATCCGCAAACTGGATGCTGGAAGTTGGTTCGATCCACGTTTCGCTGGCGAGAAGATACCGACATTGGAAGAA
>JAPPNJ010000189.1:0-20089 GCA_028818705.1 Candidatus Poribacteria bacterium | reverse complement strand
GCTCTTCGCCTTCGGTCAGCCCATCGATTCGACCCGTCGCTTCAAAGAAGCCAATCCAAAGCTGCGGACTACGACGCAACACATTCGTGATGCCGAGCAGTTCGACGCAGACCTACGAGATCCACTGGCTAATGACCTGTGGGTAGTATTCGTTCCGGATGCGAAAGTCGTTGAGCAGGCTCGTCAGCTCGGTAAGCGCGTCTGGATCAGCTTGCACATCGCCGAGAATCGACCGGACACCTGGGACAAAGCCCGTGCAAGCAAAGTGGACGGCATTTGCACCGATTGGCCGCTGGAGTGCTGTCTACATTGGCGTTTCGCTGAGAAACCCAAAAGTAACAAATAAAAGCGCAGTAGGATGCCAACCAAAGGAGGCAAAAATGTCTCTATTTGTTATGAACGCAGCAAAAAAAGTGGTTCTGAGCTTAGTCCCTGTTTTAATTGTTGGATTGGGAATTGGAATTCCTGTAGCTGCTCAGACAGTCGTCATCGAAGATGGGTTAATTGGCTACTGGAGTTTCAATAAAGATACCGTGAAAGGCAATACGGTAAAGGATAGCTGGGGGAACCAAGATGCCGAGATGATAGGGAAACTTCAAATCGTCGAAGGTAAATTTGGAGAAGCAGTGCGATTGGAAGGAGGCGCGGGCACCCGTGTCCAAATAACCGATGACATCAAAAAAGCTGAACTTCCCACAGAGGGAATGACTGTAGAATTATGGGTATGGGATGAACAGTTTATCGAATGGGGTGGGTATATGGTAGCCGTTCAGGACAACGGTGCTTTTGAAAAAGGTTGGCTGCTCGGTACCCGATGGAAAGCGTTCAGCTTCGCACTCTCCTCGAAGGGGGCTGATGATGGCGATGGTCTCTTAACCTATCTTAATTCCGCCAACACGTATGATATGAATGAATGGCACCATGTGGTCGGAACATACGATGGTAAGGAAATGAGAATTTATGTAAATGGGAAACTGGAGGGCACTTCGAGTGTGCAATCGGGGGTAATCAATTACCCGGATCGCATTTTCTTTTCCATGGGTTCTTATAAAGATGACAACGAGGACTTCGTACACAAAGGGATGATCGACGAAGCGCGTCTCTATGACCGGGCACTTAGTGAAAAAGAGGTATCTAACAATCTTGAAGCAGAAGGGTTAGCAGTAGAAGCTGCTGGAAAACTGAGTCTCACCTGGGCTCAAATCAAACGTGGATACCTATGATACGGCAGCGACGGTTGCCTATATTTTCGGGTTGACCGCACCCGACTGCTGGATTGCCAAGCCGGTGTTGGAGGCGTTTGGATCGCCATAATCTGCTCTAAGAGTTTAAACCGAAAACATTCAAAATCTTTTTTTGAATGTTTTCATTAAATCTGTTATCATTTTTATAATTGATGCAGAGTTTTAGCGTGGTTAAGAGGAACACCGCTAATTCCTGTATCATTATTTAGTCAAAATCCTCAACCTAAATAGGAGAATGTCTCATGAAAACATTGTGTATTTTGACGATTATGTTGCTTTGCGTCTCTGTTGCTATGGCAAAGGAGACCTTCTTTTCTGCGTTAGAGAGCAAAGCGGAAGTTGAAAAAGAGGGAGCCACTGTCGATGGTGGAGTCTTCAAGCCCGGTAAATGGGGTAATGGTTTTGTCAGCGAAAAAGTGGGTGATGTCATCCACTTTCCTGTAGACGACCGCTTCACCAACCTCGATGAAGGAACGGTTGAGTTATGGGTAACGATGGGACTGGATGCCAGTGATGTGAAGGGCGAACTTTTCATGTTCATGACTTATAAACGCGGCACCGATGCAGTGTTTGTGCAGTTTAACACTGGTGGGATCGCAATGATGCGGATTAAAAGTGCGGGATCATGGCATAACGCCAATAGTGCCGCACTCGACTGGAAAACGGGAGAGCACCACCACATGGCAGGGACATGGGGACCTGATGGGTTGAAACTCTACTTAGATGGAAAACTTGAAGGTGAAGCCCCCTTCAAAAAGGGACCCACTGTGTTCGCGGAAACCTTTGAGATTAACAACGCTTCTCCACCTGATCCAAAATTCCCAACGAACTGTGCTGTTGATAGTTTGCGACTCTCTGACCATCAGAAGCAACCTGATGAATTTGTGATGGACGATCCAGCAGACATCCAACCGATTGGAAAACTTGCAACAACTTGGGCACGGATTAAGCGTTTTTAATTTACCTTGCGGTTAAATAACGTTAATTGACAGATTGACGTGCTTTTGTGTGGAGTCGCCCTCCATTTCATTACGGGCTTACGGTTCGATATTAAGAAAGCTGCTCAAAATCCCCAAAGACCTGACTGTAATGCAAGGCAGGGCAGAAACCTAATAGTTAAAAAAACTTACGCAAGGAGGCTTGTAAGCATGCACAAAACAGAGAGTCCACTTTTCACGGCGGGGACGGAAGGGTATCACACGTTCCGGATTCCTGCGCTTGTCCGATCAAACGAGGGAACGTTGTTGGCGTTCTGCGAGGGTAGGCGAACAGGCGGTGGGGACTCAGGAGACATCGACCTTGTCTTGAAACGAAGTTTCGACAACGGCGAAAGTTGGCAACCGATGCAAATCGCTGTCTCCACAGGGAACGATACAGATGGTAACCCTGCCCCGGTCGTTGACCGTGATTCAGGCACAATTTTTCTCGTTTTCTGCAAGAATCTCGCTGATGGTGCAGAAGGGAAAATTGTGGCGGGTGAAGCACCGCGCACCGTTTGGGTAACCTCCAGTAGCGACAATGGGGAAACTTGGGCAGAACCGAGAGAAATCACAGCCACAACGAAAGACGAAGCATGGACGTGGTATGCGACGGGTCCCTGTCACGGGATTCAACTCGCAAACGGCAGATTTGTGATTCCGTGTGACCATGTGCTTGGGAACAATCGGGACTACGCTCAATACGGTTACTCACACCTGATTGTTAGCGACGACGGCGGCGAGACATGGCAGATCGGTGGTAAGGCACAACCCGGAACCAATGAATCGGTTGTCGTCGAAACAGTAGATGGTGGACTCTATTTTAATTGTCGGAACTACGTCGCCCCGAAGCGGCGTGCTTATGCGAGAAGCAGTGATAGCGGCGATACATTTACGGAGTTTGGTTACGAGGAAGATCTGGTTGAACCGATTTGTCAGGCGAGCATGGTGCGGTATACGGATGCCAACCAACATGACAAGAATCGCATCTTGTTCTCCAATCCCGCCAGCACAAGTCGTGAGCGAATGACAATTCGCATCAGTTATGACGAGTGTCAAAGTTGGAGCAGTGGCAAAGTCTTGCACGCGGGTCCTGCGGCGTATTCGGATCTCTGTATCGCTTCAGACATGGAGATATGTTGTCTCTATGAGCGCGGTGAGAACGGTGCTTATGAAACGTTGTCGTTTGCGAAGTTTGATTTGGCGTGGCTGACAGATGGGGAAGATTCGATTTGAAAGCAGTCGTTTTTCATGCTAAAATATATAGCGATAAAGTCGAGAATCTATATTGAATCAACGGTTATTAGTTACTTGGTAGCGAGACCCAGTAACAATCTAATCTTAGCAGCTCGGCAGAGCGCAAGTCGGCAGTTGTGGGAGGACTATGCGGATAGATTTGAGTTCGTTATTTCACAAGTAGTTCTGGCTGAAATCCAACAGGGAGATGTTACGGCAGCACAGCAACGAATTGAAATTACATCACGCCTAACGGTATTAGAAAATCTACCCGAGATAGATATACTCGTGCAGAAATTGCTTGATTCTGGTGCAGTCCCACGAAATTCCAGACCCGATGCACAGCATATTGCTATCGCAACGGTACACAGTGTCGAATATTTGGTATCGTGGAACCATAAGCACATTGTAAATGAACACAAGCGTGAACATATTAATTACGTATGTCAAGCGGCAGGGTTCCAACCGATAACTATCTGTACACCCGCAGAACTCATGGAGGACATTCAAGTGAAAGAACCTATAGAAAAGCATCCAGAATTTGACCCTGAAACGTATACGGATCCCATTCTCGAAGAATGCTATCGCATCAAAGCAGAGATTAGCGCACAATTCAAAACTCAGGAGGAATTCTCTGCGTATTTGAAAGCACTTGAGGAAAAGGGCAAACGGAATGGACTCAAATACGTCTCATACTATGATCCATGCAAGCACATACCGCCAGAAAAATCTGATGACGATGACTAAACACCAATGAGAACCTCGGTTTCCACTATTTTCGTACTGAATAAAGAAAACGTTATGAAAGACCTAAATACAGTATTTTGTCATCAGCACTCACATTCCCAACCTCGCTATCCGCACTTTACATTGTGCTCGTATTGTCGTGAGGAAGCACCACACGAAGCTATAGTCGTAGAGGCAGCTGTCAATTATTTCTCCGCCAAACTCCCTGATTCTTTTATAGAGACTGAGCTTGAAATACAGATGGGAACAACTAAACGCAGAGCCGACATAGTGCTTGTTGATGGAAAACAGAACCATGTTGCTATTGTAGAGTGTAAACGAATAGGCGTTCAAGAGGATGGAATTGCCCAATTAAAGTCCTACCTCTGTGCTACCGACACACTGCTTGGTGTTTTTGCGAATAGTACTAAATCCAACGATTGGAAATTTATTGAGAATTTAGGGCGAAACCGGTTTAAAGATATTACGAGCGATGTGTTTTGGAAAAACATCCGAAACACATCTGAAGAAGAGAGTCTGCCAACCTTCTCGGATGCCGAAACTTATTATAATAAGGGCACTGAAAAAGTGAAACTAGGACAATACAACGATGCTATTGTCGATTATAACATGGCGATACAACTTAAACCTGACGATGCCAATACCTACGTAGCTCGGGGTGCTGCAAAGGGAGCACTAGAACAATACGCTGCCGCTATTGCCGATTTTAACAACGCCATACAACTCAAACCTAATGATGCCTACGCCTACTATTTTCGGGCACTTATGAAAGTAAGTTTGGGACAACACACTGCTGCCACTGACGATCATGGCATAGCAATACAACTCAAACCTGATTATGCCGAGGCCTACTACCATCGAGGAGAAGCGAAACGTGCCCTAGGGCAACGCGCGGCTGCCATTGATGATTATGGCATAGCAATACAACTCAAACCTGATTATGCCGAGGCTTACTGCCACCGGGGAAAAATGAAGGCAGGCCTAGGACAACATGCTGCCGCCATTGCCGATTACGACAACGTTATAAAACTCAAACCCGATTATGCCGAGGCCTACTACCATCGAGGAGAAGCGAAAATATTCATGAGTCTTTGGAAGCTAGGCACGATAGGAGAATATAACGCTGCCATCGTCGATGCCATTGCCGATTTTGACAACACCATACGCCTTAAACCTGATCATGCCCAAGCATATGAACGTGGAAATGCAAAGGTAAAGCTGGAGCAATACGCTGCTGCCATTGATGATTACGACAATGCTATACGTCTTGAACCCAATTGTTTTCCAGCATACTATGAACGTGGAAATGCAAAGGTAAAGCTGGAGCAATACGCTGCTGCCATTACTGACTATGATACCGCTATACGACTCGATCCCGATTATGACACAGCATATCACCGTCGGGGAGAGGTGAAAGAACTCATGGGAAAAACTTTTGCTGCGATGGTTGATTTTCATAGGGCATCCCGTGCCTATAAAAGGCGGTGGGATGTGTAAAAGCAACCTATGGTTTGTTTGGAAAGCAAATCAGGATTCGCGAACTGCATCGAAATTCGCAGAATAGATCAGTAATCAACAGTCCAACACTACCATTGAGGTAGTCTTTCAAACTCTTGAGTAGAGATTGAATGCATTTGCTTACCACGTCTCTCCATCTCTCTCAATTCTCATTGGAAATAACGTCTTACCTTTCAAGTCCAAAAGCCTGCTCCCGTCTGGCAGTAGAAAGTCTTTTGGAGGCATCCGAACCCACCTTCCATCTGTAAGTTGATGATTGGCATCTTCTAAATTCAGAATGATCGATCCCACATATTTCCAATAAGGTGAACTCATAGATAAAAGGGCCCAACGATTGTCATAAGACGGATTGTACTTTTTAGTTTTTTTACCTGTGTTCGGATCATATGGGTAAAAAATATTCCTCTCAAGCCAAAATCGAGATACACATCCATCGCTGATATATTCTGGCTTGAGTCTAATAGAAATATGAAATCGTTGTTGTTCTGGGAATTCTTCGGCGAATTCGTCGCTAAACCAAACGCTTCCTCTTATTTCTCCGGTTCTTGATAAACTCTTAAGCTCCTGCAACCTAAAAGTTTCTTTACGTAAATCAAAATCTATATTCACCATTTGAGCATAGTTTCCCAAAATCGTCGCAGCATCCTTTGAATTTTTAATGCTTTCAACCTCCTCCAGTCCTTTTAATAAACTTTCTCTATTTCCATCCCAAAGCTGCTTCCCCAGATCATTCACAGCAGGATAACCATCCTGTTCCCGCATTGCTGTATTCATAGACTCCGGAGAATCAAAACTCATCTGATGAACTGAAAATGTGTTACATTCCTCACGCAGTTCATCCCTCTCTTTTACTGTTTTCTGAATAGATTTCAATTGTGCCCTATATGCTTTTTTGAAATGCCCAGCGAGATTTTCCCTCCATGGTTTTTTCAAAACCGCATAGATAGCTAGAAAGACTAATATTAAATCAGTCGAGGAGAAATCAAACAACGAGGAACCAAACAATGAAGCAATAAATCCCTCCGATGAGTTAGTAGATTCCTCCGAAGACAGAAAGGAAAGAAAAGAAAAAGTAAATAGGAAGGCTATTATTAAGATAGAAACTAAAAAATCACGTACTCGGAATATAAATCCCTTCAGCGAACGGATAATTTTTCTCATTGTTCTTTTCTATCTGTGAAGCGAATCTGCATACCCTGATGTATATACACATGACATCTAATGAGGTCTTGGATATCGGAACAACACATTTGAATAAACATAAATCCTACCGAAATAAAGATAGTATAAACACAAAAATTCACGCGATAGAGTAGGAGATTGTGCAGATTACAAAGGGACAAGGACAGGAAACTAACCTACAAGGATAAGCGATTACCGCAGATATTCCTCACCGCGATATTCCACAATCCACGTTTTCAATGGCACATCTGCTTCATCAAGGATACAGAATCTTAGGAAAAGAAAAACGACTTGATGAATGCCAAAATCGCTATAGCCGTAGATACAATGATGCCCCGATTTTCCATCGTTCGTTAGTGTCAGCCTTACACTCACTGATGTTGAGGACAACCCCATCAATTTTGGCTTCCACCCGTCGTAAATCTGTTTTTACTTCAGCTTCCACGCGTTCTAAACTCGCAGCGAGTTTCACATCCGCGGTTTCCGATCGGCGGCGATCATCAGATTGTTGTAATTTCACATCAGTTATATCTTTTTGTAGACCACCTACATTTTTCCGCAGGTCCTTTACATCCTCTGCAAGCTCAGATAACTTCTGTAGAATCAGTTCATCTCTATCCATTTTGGTATTCTCCAATTTTCATCGGCATGCATCTCGTTTAAACGTTTCTCCTAATTATCCGATATTCTGCACCAAAATGCAAGGAAAAATGTCAAGTAGGGTCGGGATTAGGAAATCCCTCCTACAGGGAGGAGAAGTTTCTATCGTAAATATTCCTCTCCGCGATGTTCTGCAATCCATGTCTTTAGTGGGACATCTGCATCTGTAGGTTGCCACCACCCTTTAATGTCTACACCATCACCCAAGAGCTGTCGCCGAATGGGGTCGCACTTCTCAAGAATTTCGGGTGGCATGAGATTGTAATCCAAGCCGCGCAACCAACGGTAACTGTATCCCATAAATATGACTTTACGCGTTGCCTCGGAGAAATTCCAACCGCGTGAATGCCACATCCGTCTATCGAAGAGTACTGCTGTGCCGCGTTTGACAAGCAGATCTATCGCCCCATCAGGATCGCCGTCAGGATCGTTATCGCTGTTTGGCGGGCGGGTGTCCAGTTTGTGGCTACAAGGGACAATGCGCATTGCACCGTTATCGCGATCGGTAACGTCACTCAACCAGTAACTGACCTTCAGTGAAAGTCGAGGATGTGGACGTTCCATCTCCGGTACAGGTCTGCCGCCGTCTTGATGCCAGTGCGCGCCTTTGCGAACCCGCGATTTATCTGGAGACTCGGGAGGATACACGATGAGGTGCGAGATATACAGTTGAATGTTCCACCCTAAAATGTCCCAGAGTAACGGGAAGACTTTCTTGTTATCGAGGAGTTCCAGCAGGACATCGTCTTCAATGACGGTGCGGAATTTGTTTAACAATTCGTGGGGTGCCAATCCCGTTTTGGTGCGTTCTTCGGCATCAATCCGATCAGCGACTCTCTCTAATGCATCTACCATCTCAGGACTTATAGCGTCCTCAACAATGAGATAGCCGGTGTCGTTGAACGCTTTAAGTTGTTCTTCCGTAGCACAGTATTCAAGCCAACTTGTATCCATTGTTATCTTCTCCATTTGCCATACGTTCTACACACCTGTCGCCCCGCTGGGGCTCTGCCACACAGCAATTATACATCACTCTTCTCTAATCCTCTACTCTTTCTATAATCTGCCCAGTTTCTCGATCCCTGAAGATGCGTTTCATTCTGCCATCGGGCATACGCTCGTCTTTGAGGTGGGCATACCGCTCATCAGCATCGGATTGTGTGGTTTGTGCATCGGTGGTCTCTGCTGTAACGCGCCAATCCTGAATTTCAACGGCTTCCCACTGTTTGGATTTCGCGGATTTATAGCAGGCATCAATGATAGCGTTAACGACGTAGCCATCATAGAAGGTTTCCAAGGGTTCTCGCTCCTCGTCGATTGCGTTGAACATATCAAGGAACATATCCCGATAGCCGAGTTCGGCGACTTCATCACCGACAGGGAAGAGCCAACCGGTATCGCTTTCCGCTTTTTCAGCGACATAGCCGCCTTGTCCGACAGCCGTGAACATCTCATAGCCTGTGCGGAGCCAATGGTTGAGCCAGATAGTCCCTTCGCTACCGGAGACCTCATCGCGTAAATCCATACCACCTCGGAATGCCCATCCGACCTCAAATTGTCCCATTGCGCCGCTTTCAAATCGGATGAGTGCGATGCCGTGATCTTCTGCGTCAATCGGATGAACGAGCGTATCTGCCCAGCACATCACCTCAAGCGGCCTGTTGCTTTTCCCGACGAAGTTTCGGATAATCTCGATGCAGTGGCATCCCATATCAACGATAGCACCACCGCCTGCTTGCTCCAAGTCCCAGAACCAGTCACTGTGGGGACCGGGATGTGTTTCACGGGAACGCACCCATAGGATCTTACCGAGTGCACCGTTCTGTACAGACTCTAACGCTTTGAGGGTTTTAGGAGGATAAACAAGGTCCTCAAGATACCCACCAAACACACCAGCATTTTCAACGATGTCGAGCATCGCTTTCGCCTCTTCAGCGGTACGTCCAAGTGGTTTCGTGCAGAGAATACTTTTGCCGGCTGCCGCAGCGAGCTCGACCGCCTTTAGGTGCAAGTTGTTAGGTAACCCAATGACGACAGTATCCGTTTCTGGGTGATTGATGGCTTCTGCTAAATCGGTTGTTGCGTGAGGGATGTTCCACTCTTCAGCGAATGCAGTTGCGCGTTCTTCGCGTCGAGAGTAAACACTATGGACGCGGTCTGTGCCGCGCTGATTGTGGAGCGTCATCGTGTAGAACATTCCGATGAGTCCAGTACCGAGCATCGTGACCTTATGACTCTTCATTTTTCTAATTTTCCTTGCGGAGAAATAATAACCGTTATATCAATAACGTGCGTTTCTCAAATCCGCCTGCGCCGTTGTTGCAGGCTACAACAATTTGGGTTTACTGATAACTGACCACTGACAACTATTGCGCTTTGTACCCTGCGATTACACCCCAATCGTTAATTGTCCAACAGTTGTTCTGATCGGTTGCATGAACACCCTTGAGATTTGCGGCGCCGGGTATATTCGATACAGTCCATGTCTTACCGCTATCGGTGGTGTGCAAAACCGAATTGAAACCGCCGACTGCCCAACCGACCATGGAATCAACGAAGGTAATATCGTGGAGATCGTCGTATGATTCGGTTTTCTGCTGATTCCACGTAGCACCCCCATCATTTGTGTGTAGGATCAAACCTTCCTGCCCACAAATCCAACCCGTATTTTCATCAAGGAAGTGGATACCGAAGAGGTTATTATCAAAGCCAGGATTACGTTTCTCCCATGTTTCACCGCCGTCAGTCGTCTGCATGAGCGTCCCGAATGAGCCAATAACCCAACCTGTTGTCGGTGAAACGAACCAAATACCTTCAAGGTTGTTTCGGGTTTCACCGACGCGTGCGCGCTCTGAACTGCCCACCCAAGTTTCGCCGCCATCGGTTGTTTTGAGAATTGTATTTTCCGATCCAGCGATGAAACCGGTTGTATCACTAATCATCTGGATACCCATCAAATTGGCGCGCATGCGTCCTGGCCTTCCATCACGCCCAGGGGTATCACTTACTGCCCGCTTTCGATCCCAAGTTTTGCCACCGTCTTCGGTCTTCAGGATAGTGGCTCTACCACCGATGATATAGCCGACGCTTTCATTTATAAAATAGATATGATAGAGCGGAGAGGGAGCACCACCACCGAACATACCAGCTGGGGGACCACCACCTGCTCCAGGAGGACCGCCTCCAGCACCGGGAGGACCGCCTCCAGCACCCCGACGTCCGCCCGGTCTTTGCCCAGCACCCGGGGGACGCATAGTTGTATCAATTCTCCCCCACGTTGTGCCACCGTCCGTCGTCACCAATATTAAACCGTTATCTCCAACGACCAACCCGTTTTGGTTGTCCGTGAAATAGACATCGTGTAACATCCCTTCAATGCCGTCGCCGCGCAGGATATCGTCTTCGCGCAGGACCGTCCATTCTGCATCAGCAACTGTCGCGAACGAGAAAAGGAGCGCGATTCCGAAAAGGCTGATAATTGTTCTGATCATGATAATCTCCTTACTTTATTAGCCTTCAGCCATCGGCTTTCAGCCTTCAGCAAAGAGGTTTCTGGCGAAGTTACATTCTCTTGCTGACTGCTGACCATTGACTGCTGACTGCTATTAACCTGACTGAAATGCGTCATAAATCTGCCGTGCTCTGTTTTCAACATCCCTTAAGTAATTTTGACCTATTTGTTGGGTGTAAAGTTCGGTTAAATCTCCACTCGCCTCACCGAAGACTTTAGCAAATTTCCGACACTCCTCCTTATCACCACCAGAAGCATAGGCTTTCGTCTTCGCATCTGTGCCGGATTTTCGAACTTCAACACAGATGTCATGAAACTTGAGATAACTCCCGTCACCGACAAATCGGACATCCTCAAGTGCAGTAAAATCCAGACTCGGCAAAGCGTCTGCAAGGATAGCGCGTGCCTGTTCTATGTCTATTTTCCCTTCGCGGAGCGCAATAGCGATTCCGAGAAAGAACAGGTCGTTTTTGTCGCGTTTTGCTTCACCTGCTAACTTTGCTGCTCGAAGTTTCTCTGGATTCGGTTCAGACTCATTGTAATAGGTAATGTCCGCTCTGACATCGCACGTTGCAGTGATTTGACTCTCTGTGAAAACAGCGGCGAGGTAATCAGAGAGGGGTATATTTGCCTGTTTACAGTGTGCAGCGAGTGCGGTGACGAGTACCATAGATTCGCCTGCCGATTTTTCACGCATCGCAATAGCAGCGCGACCGCCTTGGCTCTGGATGAGTTCTTCAGGACCGGTAATCATCCCACCGCTCTCTTCACCAGCGAAAATTAACCTCGGTTGTACACCGAGTGAAATCGTTTCACCGTAGACATCTTGAATAACGACAGGAGCGTCTGGTGCATCAGCGATTTGTCGTTCAATTTTTTTCATAATTGCGGCAATTTCCTTGAAACCGACGGGCACGTTAATAACATTGACGTTGTTTGCAGCACCCCACTGGTACCAAGCTAACGCAGAAGGTGTCGTTTTAATCATGAACCGCGGATGATCTTCCCAGCGTCCAGCAGTTTTGAGTTGTTTGGCGTAGAAGTCCATTAACATGAGAAACGCTTGATTCGGTGTATAAATGGTCAATAGCCGGTTATCACCAAGATCAAGGAAATCGATGCCGAGATGCTCCAATGTCTTTGCCCGCGAGGCATCCTCTATTTCACAGACGACAAGTCGATCACCGTCGGGATCGGTCGCTTCAATAACAGTGCCAATAGGTTGTGCTTTGAGTTTCGCTGTATAATCCGCGGATCTGACGACATCAAGAATACTGAAATCGCATCCGAGGTCATAAAATTCAACCTCGCCAGTTTTTGGATTCCGGTCAAGTTTTCCGATGTTATGATAGAGCGGATCCGCCTCAACATGGAGCCAACACACAGCGTTAGCGATACCTAACCGCTCGAAGATGGCACGCATCGGACGATACATACATCCGCCGACACAATCGACGACAATCGGAGGTTTCACCCTTCGGATGAGGTTGAGGTTTGCATCTGCGGCGACCCCGCCTTTGAGGTAACCGACATAAAGCTGCACGCCGTCGTGGAGTTCATCCAACCTCTCAAAATCGATGTGCACATCGGTCGCTGAACTGAACTGAATTGGATAGCCTTCTGTTTCAGCAATTTTGAGAATTTCTTCTATCTTACCAACGAATCGCATAGATTCCTCGGGCAGGTATTGACTGCCCTGGTTATTGAGGTCTTTGGTGGCGTTTTTGGTGCTGACGGAGTGGCTTGATGTGACATGCTCACCACCGTCTAAGTCGAGCATGAAAATCAGGAAGGATGCCATCCAGATCGGCAGCGTCCCAAAGCCCCTGGGCACGTACGTCCGAATGCCTTGAGAAGCTTGGATGCGAGCGATGTACTCGACATATTTCTGTGAGTTGTAACGAACTTCGCACCCGGCGATTTTCTTAACCGGTTTTCCATCTGCGGTTTCATTCGCGACAAGGCTTTTTCCGAGTGTCGCCAAGATAATCCCGATCTGATTAATCGGGAAGCGGGTATCCCATGGATATAAAATATTCTGTGCCCCACGGATACCGGCGGTCGAGACCTGTGCTTCCTTGGCGTAGTTCCGAAACCATTCCCAGAGGTTCAAACGCTCGATGAGTTCCTTATCGAGATGGAACGTGAATGCCGCTGATTCGTCTTGTGGAAAAAGGGGTACTTTGACAGAATCCGGTGTATTTCGCGCAACGACTTCAAAAAGCTGTTGTTCGATGTGATCCCTTTTATGACGATAGCTTTCGTCTACCGTGATAACCATCAATGCCCTCCTTGTAGGATTAGAAATTTATAAACATTTTATCACATCTCCATATTTTTTTGGAAAAAAAGAGAATTCAGAATCTTTTAATTCTGGAAAGATGTTTGATTATCTCTGCAACTCGTGTATACTTAATGAGATTGGTGGATCTGAGGAGAAGTGAAAAGTAAAGACTGAATCTGAGTGGATGCATTAATATCCACCTACTTTCAAAGGTAGCCTCATGAACCGTAGATTTTTATTTTTCTTGGGCATGCTCAGCTGTGTACTAATAGGTATGTGTGTTTTCCCTGTTCTGGCGAAAGCACCAACCACTGCAAAAATAGCGTTCGGATCTGCCCGCGATGGTAATCGAGAAATCTACATCATGAACCCCGATGGTACACAACAGGTGAATCTCACGCGTCACAAAGCAGATGATGTCTCGCCTGTTTGGTCGCCTACCGGTGAGCAGATTCTCTTTGCTTCAGATCGTGAGCGACCTCAAGTTCCACCGAGTTGGGATCTCTATTTGATAGATGCAGATGGAACAAACGTTCGGCGAGTCTTTGAAAAATCAGAGGATAGAAGACACCCGACTTGGTCGCCGGATGGGAAACAGATTGCCTACAAACGTTTGGACCGTGGTGTGGGTTACATCTACATAGCGACTGTTGATGGTAAGCATGAAGAACGTGTGGCGATTGGTGGTACGCCCTCATGGTCACCTGATAGCACAGAAATCACCTTTGTCACCAAGGCAGGAAAGGAACGCTGGGAAATAAATATCCTTAACATGCGCACCCAGAAACAGAAAGTTTTCTTTCCATTTGAAGCAAGACCTACATGGGTAAGAGGCCCTGAATGGTCGCCCTCAGGTAACAAACTCGCATTTTCCTGGTACGATGCAGTCTTACAGGACAAAGAGACAGTCTATACGGTCAATCGTGATGGAACGGAATTGGAGCGAATTGTCCAGAATCCTGGACTGGGTGCTACTTCCCCGGTTTGGTCTCCACATGGAGACGCACTTCTGTATACACAGCGAGTTGCCAATCTGCGCTTAGAACTCTTCAAAATATCGTTAGGTGGTGGTCTTCCGCAACAACTGGCACATACTGGGCATTGGAATCATGGAGGTGATTGGTTTGATCCGGCGTTCGCATTGCCGGTTTCACTCCAACCACACTTGCTAACAACAACCTGGGGTAAAGTCAAAAGCCAAGACTAAATCTGAGCAGGTGTGTCAACATCTCCCATCTTCACCGCCTGCTTTTCGTAATACCAATTTGAGATTTTTAGATGTATTACATCTGGATAATTGCCAGACGACAGTTCACGGAGAACATTATCTCCCTCCGCCTATTCATAGGATTGATCATCTGCCTTGCGCTTTTCGTCTCCAGTACCTATGTACTGATGGAAGATTACGAGAAGAGACTCAGCGTCCACAATGCGGCAGAAATCGAACACCGGAATGCCCTTGAGGCAGTGAAGGTTTATTCGCACTTGAAGACGGAAGTCGCAAAACCACCTGAACCCTTAAGTGTTATCTGCTTAGGCATAGAGCGGCAGCTGGGAAGCGCGGTAACAGTTTCCTACGAAGATGTCCCAACAGAGGCAAAAATACTGAGCGGCGGCAATCCGCTTCTGAACGTTTTTGCCGCTGTTGATGGCGTGCTCATGGTGCAGATTGCGTTCAGACTGTTTGTGATTGCGATCGCTTACGATGTCATTTGCGGTGAGCGTGAACGCGGAACACTCGCGCTTGTCGCCTCAAACCCGGTGTCGAAATACCATATTCTGATTGGGAAATACATCGGCGGGATGACGAGTCTCTTGGTGCCGCTTGCAATCGGTTGGACAGCCGGGGCTATATTGATACACGCAAACCCAGCGATAGAATTTCACATCGCTGAATGGAGCAAACTCGGCATCCTGTTCGCCGTTTCAGGGTTATATCTTTCCGTCTTTTTCCTGCTTTCAATGCTGGTTTCAACAAGCCCGGGTCGGTCGGCGAGGGCATTGGTCTGGCTGTTATTCCTATGGATTCTGATTGTGTTTATCATTCCAAACAGTGGGGTGTATTTGGCAAAGCAGATCCGGCCGATACCTTCTAAAACCGTGGTTAACATAAAGAAAGAGGCAATCACGACAGCGTTTAGGGAGAAAATCAGAGATTATGGCGCAAAACATCGAAGTGACTCGTACTTTAAAACAGGATATAGCGTGATAAGTGGCAATCGACCATTTGCTTTCATGGTGCTAACAGCATCCAGAGAAGCGATGCTTTGGTATCTTGACGGTGCCCAATTTTACATTCCACAGCGTATTGCATACGCAGAGCAGATAGGAAACCTCCATCAAGAATACTACCGTTCGCTGAAGAGACAGACCGTTTTGGCTGAAAATCTCTCTAGACTTTCTCCAGCGTGGGTCTACTACAATATCTCTGCGGGTCTCTCTGGCACAGATGTGAGGCGACATGAGCAGTTCATTTACCAAGCAGAGGATTATCGAAGGACACTGATGGCATACATGCAGGAACAAGGCGCTTTCTCAAGTATCAGTTGGTTCGCGCCAGGCAATATCGACGATATGCCCTCGCAAGTTGGACTTGTAGCGTCAGACGAAGACGCGTTCCTCGCAAACCTCACACCGAAAAGTTGGGATGACGTGGAACCACTCGACCTGAGTGGCATGCCTGTCTTTACCATTGGACCTACGTCGGGAAACGTCGTTCTTGGAGGTGCCTTCCCAGATTTAGTCTACTTGATTTTTCTGAACGTTCTGTTGTTTCTGATTACCGGAGCGATGTTCTTAAAAAGTGAGGTGAGATGAGAAGATGTTACGTGAAATTATCTGGAGAGAACTTTTAGATCATCTACAGAGTCTCCGTTTCGCACTGACGTTGGTTCTGGTAATCGTCTTAATGTTAACAGGAGGCATGCTGTACGTCCACGATTACCATCAACAGGTTGCAGATTATCGTGAAAATGTCAATGCCAACCTCAATCTTCTGAAAGATAAGGCACAGAGAAGCTTATACCGTGTAGTCAGTTGGAGACCAACCCAGCTGATATATCGTTCGCCAAGTCCATTAGGATTTATCGCTGAAGGGCGTGAAAAAGACCTACCGAATGCTTTTGGCGTGGATGCGTTTGAACTTGTGGGTCCCCAAACGATCCTGCGGAGAAACTACACACTCCAGAGGTTTGACGCATTGGATTGGGTTTTTATCGTCGGTGTTATTCTGAGTTTTGCAGCGTTTGCGATGACCTATGACAGCATCTCAGGCGAGACAGAAACAGGAACGCTCCGCCTGTGTCTTTCTAATTCGCTCCCTCGTGCAACGCTGCTGTTCGGAAAATACATCGGCACAATGGCGAGCCTCGCGATTCCTTTGATAATCGGGATTTGCATGAACACTCTCATCATCGTCCTTTTCGGCATTGCCCCTCTTGAATCGACCTATTGGCTACAGATTGGAGCGGTCGTCCTGTTTTCAGTCCTCTATATTTCTGTTTTCTCCACACTTGGGTTGTTCATCTCCTGCCTAACAAAAACCTCATCGGTCAGTCTCGTCCTACTCCTTTTGATTTGGGTATGGTGTGCGGTGTTTATCCCGAGGACAGGTGGATTGTTGGCAAGTCGATTGACCGAACTCCCTGATGAAAAAACGGTAGTCAGACGGGCAGGTGATGCGATGCGGGATATTCGTGAAGGATATGCTTATACGGGAAGATTTAGTGCGCGCTGGTCGCCGGGCGAGCCACTGACCCGTTCTGCCAATATCGGTGATGCCCAGCAAGCAATTTACAATGAATACCGCAATCAGCAACTTCATCAAGTGAAACTTGCGCAGAATATATCCCGTATATCGCCAACGGCAATCTATCAAATTGGCTGTGAGTCGTTAGTCGGTACCGGCATAAAACACTACGAGCGGTTTTTCAAAAAGGCTATAGAATATCGGCGCAGCCTCCTACAGTTTACATACGAAGAATATCCGTTCAATCCTCATCCCTTTCTTACAGATGAAGAGAGGAGCGAATTGGGAAAGCTTAACATAAGCTTGGATAGGATTCCAAAATTTGCCGACACCCATTCTGATTTTCCCACCGCGTTTGCCGAAGCCAGTTTGGATATCCTACTTCTGTTTCTATTCAACCTCGTCTTCTTCATGGGAGCGTTGCTGGCTTTCATGCGCTATGAGTTGTGAGTCTTTTTTCTGTTAGCCGAAAACCCGCGTATAGAAAACCCAACTTTATTAGCAACCTCATTTTTCGGCATCCGAAGTTGTACGATGACTTCTACGTTTTCGATTCGCGCGCCCGGCGGAATAAAAAAAGTCTCCTGAGTACAAGGGTCAGCAGATAGGTCTTTTCGATAGGAAGTGAGCCCTTCGACTTTAAAGGAAAGGAGTTGGTATTTCGGTTCAAGGAATAGCCCTCTGTGATCCTCATGCAGTAACATGAGATGCGCCTGTCCGGGATAGATACGTCTGATAGTGAAATGCCCTGTATCATTGGAGACTGCGATGTAAACCGCTGTAGAGGCATCATGATTAACAACATCGCAAGGGATAATGCCGAGTTCGAGTCCAGCGACCGGATTTCCAGATTCATCAACAACACGCCCTGAAAAACTCGCTCTCTCTATTTCTATCGTTTCGCCACAACCGAGCCAGACAAAAATTATAATCGCAAACGGAATTGCCACAATTCTATTTGACATACTCCCCCCACTTTTGATATTGTTCAAAAATACAACCTACCACTTGTCATAGTACCCACAGCATAAATGCTGGGGCTTGCGCTTCATCGTAGATTGCCAATCGTGAAGATTGGACTTACGTCTACTCCACAGGCACCGCTAAGCCGGCGCAGAACTGACAGACAACCGCAATATATTCATCGCGGCATTTACATCACGATCATGAGTCGTATCACAACTTTGGCAAGTCCAAACTCTATCAGAAAGCGAAAGATTCTCATTTCGATACCCACATTCAGAACACGGTTTAGAGGTAGCCGTCCAACGACCAGCCGTGCGGAACTCCCTATTATGCTTGATACACTTGTGAGCAAGTCTTGCGACGAAAGCACTGAATGCAAGATCGGAGACCTTCCGGCCCCAGAGACGCTTCATAGCGTCGATGTTCAAATCTTCGATGGCTATGGTATCAAATTCAGATACAAGCCTATGTGCGAGTTTCCATTGCCAGTCGGTACGTCTGTTCTGAAGGTCGCGATAGAATCGAGTCAACACACGCACGGCACGCCACCAATTGCTCGAACCTTTTTGCTTACGAGAAAGACTCTTGTTCAAAGAACGCAGTTTAGATATATCCTGCTTGAGAAACTGCGGAGATTGTATCTTCTCGCCTGTGCTAAGTGTCAAGAAGGCATCTTTCATACCAAAGTCGCACCCAACGCTCTGACCTGTTTGGGGCAAGTATTTGGTATCAGATGCATCCGTAGTCAGGCACAAGTAGTAGACTCCGCAGTTATCGCGTTTGATAGTAATACGACGGATATTTCCTATCCAGTCGCGATGTTTAAAGAAAGTAAAGGCAACTTTATCAAAAGACCATCTCTGATGCGGTGTATTCCATTTGCGAAATGTAAGAGTTATGCGATTATTTTCTATTTCCCAACCCGCCTTGCCGGGAAAGGTAAAAGACTTGAACTTGTGTTTGGGTTTAATATACGGTCGACCGACTTTAGTTCCTTTGCGAGTTTTCGCCCAGTCAAAGAATCTTTGGTAAGCAGCATCAATACGTCTAAGTTCCATTTGGATGGCTTGACTCGGCAGGGCATTGTAGTGCGGATGCGTGGTTCGTTTCAACTCAGTGAGATGTGCGGACATAGCATTGTAGTTCGCGTAAGACAGTCCATCTTTATATCTTTGGCGTTGGTAGTTGAGAAAATACTCGTGGACCTGATGCATATCATCTATGAGGTTCCCGAGGCGTATCGTATTGGACTGATGTTGTATCTTGTATTTGTAGGTGCGCATGACTGAATCCTTTGCATGGCTCCCGGTTTCAGTCTGTGGAGGTAGAGACCCGCTTGCAGCGGGCTGAAACTCTCTATCAGCCATACGAGTAGAGTGTATCACAGATACAAAAACTTGTCACAAAAACTGTGCATTTTCTACATCTCCACGCTAAAGCATGGAGTTTTGAAAATGAAGAAGATGATAACTTCTACTGGCGATTTTTCGTCCATCCGGACTGAAGACTACGCCGTAGGAGTGATCTCCATGACCACGACTACTGAGTAGTTGGATCTCTTGATAGGTTGCGGTATCGTAGAGCCAAATACCGATAGAACTCGCTACAGCAAGGAGGCTACCATCTGGTGAGAAAGCAACATTTCCAGATAGCGAACCTTTCCCGAGGCGAGCTTTGGCACCCTCTGGCAAATTCAACCTTGTATAGTCTTGCGCAAAACTGATCGGTAAACAGATGGTTAAAACAAAAATCAATGTTAAAATAATAAAAAACAAATAAAGTGATCTTCTCATCATGAAAACCCTCCTTTTACTTCCTTATCAACATCTTGCGCGTTGGAGTAAATTCGCCTGCTGTCAATGTATAGAAATACACCCCACTTGCGACAGGTTCACCGAGTTCATTCCTCCCATCCCAATAGGCTGCACGCGCTCTGTTCTGATAGGGGTTGATGTCCCAACGCCAAGGTTCGGACGACTGCTTCGTTAACGGGTGCGATGAGAAGCAGCACCACCG
>JAPPNJ010000180.1 GCA_028818705.1 Candidatus Poribacteria bacterium | reverse complement strand
CATCTTCTGGTGGGGCACACGCCCGCCGAAACGGAACTATCTCGAAGGTATCTCCGTCGGTGAAAAACTCTCCGTTATCGTTGTCCGTCGTGATTACATGTGCGCAATGGAGTCTGTCAGTCTCCCAACACGTAGTGTCCACTATTCACCCGGTGTCTATCGTTTCATGACGAACGTTGTGGTGTATGCGTTGACGCACGGCTCGATTTCCGACTACTCCGGTTATGTGCCTGAAGACACGTTAGCTAAGAAAGAACTCCCGACCAGCGCACCTGAAGCTGCGAAAGTCGGCGGTTTTGAATAGAGTTTTTACAGCATAGTTATTGTAGGGCTATTTGGTTACCTCTAAGGGCGACTAAATAGCCCTATTTTTATTCGCTGACAACTGACGACTGATAACTCTAAAATAAAAAACTGGATTATATGCACCGAGTTGTGTTATCATAAGCGGAATAAAGACTCCGCTTGAGGTGATAAATTGAAACTCGGTGTATCGACTTACTCTTATTGGCATTTCAAACCGGAACGGGTGCCTATTGAGCACGTCATTGAGGAAGCCGCACGGCTTGAACTCGACGGCGTTGAAATTTTACATCAACAGATGGCATCTGAAGCAAATCCCTATCTTCAAAAACTGAAGCGACACGCCTTCACTCACGGACTGGATCTGTATGCCCTTTCTATCCATCAAGGCTTCGTTTCGCCAGACGAAGCGACACGACAAAAAAATATCAATCACACCGTTCACTGCATCCGATTAGCACATGAACTCGGCATCCCCTCAATTCGCCTCAACTCAGGACGGTGGGGCACTGTTCCCTCCTTCAATGAATTAATGAAAACCGAAGGACAAGAACCGACGCTCCCCGGACACACAGAAGATGAGGCATTCGAGTGGGTCATCGCTGCCATCGAAAAATGTCTTCCAGACGCTGAAAGATACGGGGTCGTCCTCGGACTCGAAAACCACTGGGGACTAACTTGCACACCCGAGGGTGTTAACCGTATCGTTTTCGCTATCGACTCAGCGTGGTTGAAGGTGACAATGGATTGTGGTAATTTCCTCTCTAATCCATACGAAAAACTAACACAAATTGCAAACGAGGCAGTGCTTGTTCATGCCAAAACCTATTACGGCGGTGGCGAATGGTATACACTGGATCTGGATTATGCTAAAATTGGCAGTATTTTAAAAGATGCTGGGTTTCAAGGGTACGTGTCCATTGAATTTGAAGGCAAAGCGGATGCACACATCGGTGTCCCACAGAGCGTCGAAATGCTTCGCGACGCGCTTTCTTAATAACTGATAGCTCTTTGTAGGAGGGATTTCCAAATTTTGCCCACACGCGGCAAAATTTGTCTTTGCTTTACATTTCCCGACCACTCAATAACTCTTGGAGGATTTAATGCACAAAAAAATCGTGATATCAATTTTGGTTTTCGCACTGTTCGCAACAATAGGAGGTAGCACAACAATGGCAGAGACAGGCGAAATGGCGGGAGTAACAAACGCTTCCGAGGTTTGGCGCGCCTTACAACGCCTACAGACAACTGCCACCGTCCTACACACTGTTGCGCACCCTGACGACGAAAACGGAGCGTTGCTAACGTGGCTCAGTCGTGGACAAGGCATTAGGACCGGATTATACTCAACTACACGGGGAGAAGGGGGCGCAAACCTCATCGGACCCGAATTATTCGACGCACTCGGCATTGTTCGGACCGAAGAACATCTTGCCGCTGTGCGCTATTACGGTATAGACCTATTTTTTAGCAGTGCCGTCGATTTCGGTTATTCCAAACGGCTCGACGAAACGTTAGAAAAATGGGATTACCAGATGCTTTTAGAGGATATGGTGCGCCTAATTCGCTACTACCGGCCCGATGTCATCATCTCTCGATTTCAGGGGAATCGCCAAGATGGACATGGACACCACCAAGCGTCTGGAGTCGTGACTTTAGAAGCGTTCCGGGCCGCAGGCGATGCAAATCGGTTTCCTGAACATATCGCCGAAGGGCTACAACCGTGGCAACCGAAAAAACTCTATATCACACGTTCCAGATGGCGACGTAGCAATACCGAAACTGACGATAGACCCATGATAAAAATTGATACGGGTGAATACAACGCATTGTTAGGACTCTCTTATGCACAGATTGCACGTCAAGGTCTCAGCCTCCAGCGTTCACAGGGCGTAGGGCAAACACGCGCATCCAAGGGTGCTTCGCTTGCCGAATTGCGGTTGATTGATACAGTCCTCTCCGAGCAAATGGCAGCCGAAGAGAGTCTCTTTGATGGGCTTGACACTACAATTATGGGTATGGCAACACTCGCTAATGCACCTGACCTGAATGTCACATTTACGCAACTCCAAGAAAGCGTTGATGCTGCACTACAGGACTACGATGCCCGTCAACCTTGGCACCTTGTTCCTCACCTCGCGCGTGGGTTAAAGACGACCCGCACCTTAATCGAGAACGTCCAAAGCATAAAGCTTGATGATGCCACGCGCGCACATCTCCTTTTCCTCCTCAGAAATAAGGAACAGGAATTAATGGATGCCGCGAGTGCTGCGCTCGGTATATCTCTGGAGGTACTCGTTCAACCCGAAGGGGCGCAAGAAGGATTTTTCCGCTCACCTGAAACCTTCGCTGTCGCAATTCCAGGGCAGAAATTTTCAATCGGCATGCGGATGGTGAATCCAGCGCCGGTCGCAGCTGAATTTGTTGGCGCATCACTCCAGACCCCGGAAAGTTGGAACGTACGTCAAATACCAACAGAGACAGGTGAGAAAAAAATGATGTCCATACAGACAAACCAGCCAGTCTCTATTGCGTTTGAGGTGGAAGTGCCAAAAAATACGACGTACACGCAACCCTATTGGACGCGCGCCTCTGAGTACCACGACGCTGTCTATACACTCGAGCGTCCAGAATTCCGATTTTTACCTTACACGCCACCTGATGTTCAAGGTGTTGTGACCTATCGCGTGGAGGGTATCGACTTTACGCTCACACGACCCGCACAAACAGTTTCGATCAACCGACCTTGGGGAGAGAGACGACGTTTGTTAACCGTAGCTCCCGCCATCAGTCTCTCTGCGTCGCCCCATATCGGTGTTATTCCCATATCTGAATCTGCTATGGCGGGTGGGAAAACGACGTTTACCGTCACGGTGGAGATGCTAAATAACGTAAAGGGTGAATCAGAAGGCACACTTGCGCTCAAGTTACCAGATGGATGGTGTCCGTCTCCTGAAAGGGCATCTTTTGCCTTCACACACGAAGGGGCAAGTAAGACGTTTACTTTTCAGGTGTCCGCTGAAGATGTAGAAGCCGGAAAAGATTACACAATTCAAGCAGTCGCTACATCCAATGGCGAGGAATACGCCACCGGTTATCAAGCGATTGATCATCCTGATCTTGAACCGCGCCACCTATATCGCCCTGCGACAATGAAGCTTCACGGCGTTTCGATTGAACTTCCAACGGATTTGAAAGTCGGTTACATCATGGGTGTGGGTGATAGGGTACCTGAAGCACTACAACAGATCGGTATCGACGTTGAGATGCTTGATCGAGAAGAACTCCGTACCGGTGATTTGAATCGGTTTGATACCATTCTGATCGGCATTCGAGCGTATGCTGTGCGACAGGATCTTATCGCCTATAACGGACGACTCCTCGATTACGTACATAAAGGTGGAAACCTCATCGTCCAGTATCAGACTCCAGAATTTGATGCCGCGCCTTTCGGTCCCTATCCTTATACGATGGGCAGACGTCCAGAGGAGGTCTCCGAAGAGGACGCACAGGTGACCATTCTGATGCCAGAGAATCCGATTTTCCAGCATCCGAATCGAATCACAGCGGCTGATTTCGATGGATGGGTTGAGGAACGCGGTTCAAAATTCTTGACCGAATGGGACTCCAACTATCAAGCACTCCTCACATGCAACGACCGCGAGCAGGAACCACAGCACGGCGGATTCCTCTATGCCCAATATGGACAAGGCACCTATACCTACGCCGCCTATGCCTTTTATAGACAACTCCCGGCAGGTGTAGGAGGGGCATACCGTCTTTTCGTCAACCTGCTCGCCCTCGGCAAGTAATCTCAGGGTCAGGGCATTCAATTCTTCTGTAGGACGGTGAAGCCCATACGGGCTTCATACCGTTGATTATTTCCAAATCCCGACAACCGCTGACTAATCCGTTTCCCACGGTGCCACATCCCCAACGGGTGGTGGTGCCGGGAAACGGCTTACGACATCAACAGGCCTCCCCACGTCAGAGGATTCAATCACGCGTTCACAGACTTCTAACGCGTGCCGTGCTTGCGCACCGTTACAGCGCGGGTTTCGGTCAGATCGGATTGCGTCAGCGAAATCCGCAACACCTTTGCCCCAATCCAACCCTGTAAAAGATTTCGGGGGAGAAGGTTCATCTTGCCACCCGTTCTGTGGTGTAAATTTTTGAATACCGCGCCCGTCATCGTGCGCCTGAAGAGAGTATCCGCCTGCTGTGCCGTGGATTTCATAAGGTGGAATCCCGGAAGCGACAGTGAAACTGTGATAGATAAGTCCGTGTGCGCCGTTCTCAAACTCCAGTACAGCAAACCCGTGGTCCTTCTCATTCACCTCAAACTCAGTCCCTTTCCGCGGTCCTTGGGTTAATGTCCGTTTTGGAACAGCAAGCCTTGCAAAGCCATGCACCGTTTTAACAGGGGCGATCATCGTTGTCATCGCCGTAAGCGGATAAGGCGCGACATCTCGGAAGGGACCGGCGTGCATCAGAAACGCGTCCGCATTCGGGTGCCAGTGTTCCAACGGACCACCGAAGTTACCAATCGCAGAGATGACATCGCCGATTTCGCCCTCGCGTATCCGTTGCCAGACGTTCTGCTGAACGTAGCCGAGAATCGCTGAAGGTGCACACGCCAGTTTTAAACCCATCGCTTCCGCTGTTTCGACGAGTTCGTTAGCCTCATCGGTTCGGATCGAAATCGGTTTCTCAGAATAGACGTGTTTTCCTGCTTTCAGTGCTGCCAGCGAAACCGGATAGTGGGAAATATGAATCGTCAAATTCACAATCGCTTCTACATTTGGATCGTTCAGCACTTCGTCAAGTGATTTATAAACGTGTCCGCCGTTTCGTTCTGCCAATGCCGAGGCACGCCCTTCATCTTGGTCGTAGTAGCCAACCAATTCAATGCGGTGTGGATACGCTTGGCATCGGGGCTGGTAGCCGCCCGCCGCTATCATACCACACCCAACAATCACCATGCGGACTGGAGTTGTATTAGACATTCAGTATGCTCCTTCTTAAGCAGGACTTACGCAGAGTTGGCGGTACCCTATTACTTGTAGGAGGGGTTTGTAACCCCGACGCTTTGTAAAGGCACTTTAAAGTGTATCGACTGATGTATTGCGTAAGTCCTATCGCATATTAATTTTTTTCGTAGTATATGCGACTTAAAGTTTAGCAAATTAGCACACTCGTTGCAAGTCTATATTACTTTTATTCCAGGTTCATTCAATTTTCTTGTAGGAGGGATTTCCAAATCCCGACTTCTCTGTGTAGGAGCGAGCTCAAGCTCGCGATTTTCCGATGAAACTATACAGAAAATCAGAATTTTCGGGATGAAAAAATTTTGTTGTAGCATAGCCTGTTAGGCTGTGCTTTTTTTTATATCGAAGTCATATTGAGTAAAACATAAGGATGTAGTAAAACAGTGGCATCAGATCAGATAGTTTATGTCTCTTTTTTCCCGTTTAGATCGCTATTGCTTTATGAAAGGTGCTATTATGTCAGAGACAACTCAAAAGGATCCCCCGAGATACAAGGGTATTCCGAAGCAAGTTTCGCGCAAGGATTTTAATGCGTATATCTTGCCACAT
>JAPPNJ010000232.1 GCA_028818705.1 Candidatus Poribacteria bacterium | reverse complement strand
ATTTTGATCGAATGGGGAGACACGCGGCTGCTCTGCTGGAGGAGCGTGTAGGTCACTTTGATCGAATAGAGAGACACGCGGCTGCTTTAGAGCAGCGTGTAGGTCATTTTGATCGAATGGGGAGACACGCGGCTGCTCTGCTGGAGGAGCGTGTAGGTCACTTTGATCGAATAGGGAGACACACGGCTGCTGATATGGAAAGTTTAATGAAGTTTGAGCAGGATCGGCTAAAACGATTAAATTTTCTCAGCGAGACGCAAGCAAGCCTGGGGTTTCCCAACATCATTAGAGGCGAATTAGCAGTCGATCCTTTCCGCATTTCAACCCCAACACAACGCCGCACGCCATTATTTGATTTGCCGCCCACATCAAGCACCAGCGAAGTGTATGAGGAGATTCCTCCAGAAATTATTCCCGCGCCATCTTCAGAATTAGTTCCTATAACAAACCACGAAAAGGTATTTATCGTACACGGGCACGACCATGCATCCAGAGATACTGTTGCAGATTTCGTCAATAACTGGGACTTAATACCAACTGTGCTTGATGAGCAACCCAGCGGAAGTAGGACAATTATTGAGAAATTTGAACAGTGTGCGGATGAAGCAGACTTTGTAATTGTCTTAATGACCCCCGATGATGTTGGTGCGTCGAAAAAAAATAGGGGCGATCTTAAATATAGAGCCCGCCAGAACGTTATTTTTGAATTAGGTTACTTCTTCGGTTCAAAAGGGCGCAAGCGAGTATGTATCCTCTACAAAGAAGGCGTTGAATTGCCATCAGATATTCACGGGGTGGTTTATGTCCCTATGGATGATGAGGGCGAGTGGCAAAAGAGAGTCATTAGAGAAATGATGGACTCAGATATTCTTATTGAAAAGGACAAAGTATAAGAGAACATCCTTATATCAATGCAAAGGCTCCCCTATGCCAACACTCGACTTCAAAGGCAAACAATTCATATACGGACACCACCTCACCGTCCCCATCCGAACCCTAAAGATAGACACAGAAAAATCACTCAACATGTATTTACCCCCCCCCCGAAAATTGTTCGTTAGACGATAACCTCATCATCCACAGCGACAACCTACATGCCCTAAAAGCACTCCTTCCCAAATATGCTGGCAAGATCAAGTGCATCTATATTGATCCCCCTTACAATACCGGGAACGAAAATTGGGTCTATAACGATAACGTTAGCAGTCCAATGATGCAAGCGTGGCTTCAAAAAAATAGCTCTATTGATGTTGAGGATATGGAGCGTCACGATAAATGGCTGTGTATGATGTGGCCTCGACTCCATTTATTGCATGAATTGCTGTCCGATGATGGTGTTATTTTCATCTCAATAGATGATAATGAAGTACACAATTTACGTTTGATGATGGATGAAATTTTTGATGGATCAAATTTTATTGCTTGTTTGCCGACTGTTATGAATCTTAAAGGTAACAATGATGAATTCGGATTTGCTGGAACCCATGAATATACTTTCTGTTGGGCAAAAGACAAAACACTTGCTCAGATTGGTGAGTTTAAATTGGATGAGGAAGAATTAACGACATGGTTGGAAGACGATTATGGATATTACAAAAAAGGAGCTAATCTGAAATCTACTGGTGTGAACGCACCAAGAGTTAAGAGACCTAATTTGTACTATCCAATATTTATCAATCAGAATAACAAATTGACAGTCGCTGAAGATTTATCCAAGAAAGAGAATTATAGAAAATTATTTCCAATCACAGATGGCGAAGAAATGAGTTGGCGATGGAGTAAGGAAAAAGTATCTGTCGAATCTCACAATATCATAGTAGAGCGGACAAAATCTGGAATCAATCTTTTCAAAAAACAGAGACCCAGTCTCGGCGACTTACCAACCAAAAAGCCAAAGTCTTTGTTTTACAAACCTGAATATAGCAGTGGTAATGGAACCGTTGTATTGAAACAAATATTTGGCAACCGAGAAGTTTTTAACAATCCTAAACCAGTTCAACTGTTGAAGGATTTGATTAGTCTTGCTACCAAACAGAACGACATTATCCTCGACTCTTTTGCTGGCAGCGGTACCACTGCCCACGCTGTCCTCGCGCTCAACAAAGAGGATGGTGGGAACCGAAAGTTTATCCTCGTCGAATGTGAGTGCTATGCTGATACCACTACCGCCGAACGCGTCCGACGCGTCATAAATGGTGTTGAGAATGCCACAAATGAAAACTTGCGAGATGGCCTCGGCGGTTCTTTCACCTACTGTACCCTCGGCGAACCGATTGACGAAGAAGGCATGCTCACCGGTGAAACACTCCCCACCTACGAAGATTTAGCACACTATATCGCCTATACCGCAACCGGCAGTGCATTAACCTCTATCAGAAAACAAAAAGATTACTGCTTCGGCGAAACCAACAGCATCCGTTTCTATCTCATCTATGAACCGGCTTTAGAATTTTTGGAGAGCAATAAATCTGCGTTAGATGGAAAACGGACAGAACAGATTGCCAAAGCATGTAAAGAGACCGGTAAAAAAGCCTACGTCTATGCACCCCAAAAATTCGTCAGTCAGAAAGAGTTGACAGATATAGGCATCACGTTCTGCCAACTTCCGTACAACATCCACCGCATTTCGGATGCGTAGATAACGGTTTGCCTTGTTCATATTTGACTTGATCTTACTAAACTTTGGACAATTCGTCCCCATATTGTCTACAGGGCCACAGGCTAACGGTTTCCTATGCTACAGAAGAAGGCATCTGATGGAACACCTTTGGGCATTTTAAAATTGTCCAAATTTTAGTTGACTTGATTTTACTGTAAATTCGTGCTACGCTTATTGTATCACTTTAAGGGAGGACAAGACCGATGACACAAACCTATACGGCTGTTATCCAAAAGGACGAAGGCTGGTGGATCGGCTGGATACAGGAAATTCCCGGCGTAAATGGCCAAGAACGGACTAAGGACGAATTGCTTGAATCACTACGAATTACGCTTCGCGAGACTATAGAATACAATCGTGAAGAGGCAATTCGTCGAACGGAGAACGAGTCTTTTGAGGAAGTTACAATCGCGCTCTAAAGTGCGATTAGGAAACCGCACCTACCCGGTCTGGAAGTTTGTGGGTTTGGAAATTTACTACAAGTGATTGCACAATGGAACTTAAAGACTACCAACAACAAACATTAGATACATTGGACCGCTATCTGGAGGCACTCAAGGAGGCACGCCAACAAGCAGATAAAACCACCGCATACCTTGCATCAGATGACATTCCAGACTTCTTGATAGAGCAGGCAGAGAATTTGGCAAAGCAAGCGGAAGATTATCCGCTCGCAGCGTGGGAAAGTTTACGAAAAGCATCTGTGTTGCCGGGTGTCACAGATGCTCAGGGACAGGACATAATTCCAGAACACATCTCGCGTCAGAGTGCCGCCGGTGAACCGATTCCACATGTTTGTCTGAAAGTGCCGACGGGTGGCGGGAAAACCTTGTTGGGTGTAGAGGCTGTGCGTCACTTGAAACTTGGTACAGGTTTTGTGCTATGGCTTGTCCCGACCAGAGCCATCTACACACAGACATGGGATGCTTTTCGCAACAAAGAGCATCCATACAGACAGATTATGGAGCGTGCTTCCGGTGGACGCGTCAAGCTGCTCCAAAAAGACGACAGATTCACGAAACAGGATATTGAAAACCACCTTTGTATTATGCTCCTTATGCTTCCTGCTGCAAACCGGAACCGAAATAGGGAATTCCTCAAAATTTTCCGAGATAGCAGCGGTTATGCCTCCTTCTTTCCCGTTGAGGACGATATGCGGAAGCATCAGGCACTCTTGGAAAAACACCCCGATCTTGAAACAGCAGAAGATGACCAAACCGCACAACCCCGGCTTGCCAGAAATCCCAAAGACGCGCTCATCAAACAGAGCCTTTTTAACGTCCTGAAGATACTCCGCCCAACAGTAATTTTGGATGAGGCACACAAAGCTTATGGAAGTCCAGATCCTACCCGTAATAAAACATTTGTAGAGGCGGTCAATCGGCTCAACCCACGTTTTGTATTGGAACTCTCTGCGACCCCGAAACTCGGCATCAGCAACATTCTCGTTAACGTCTCCGGTCTTGCACTCAAAGAAGAGGAGATGATTAAACTCCCAATTCAACTCAGGAATTTTCCGAATTCGGATTGGAAATATACGCTTGCGCAGACGAAAATAGAACGCGATAAACTTGAGGAGGCTGCGAATCGATTTGAGCAAGCAGAAGACCGCCATATACGTCCTATTGCAGTCATTCGTGTGGAGCGCACTGGCAAAAGCCAGCGCGACGGTGTACGCGTGCATGCTGAAGATGCTCGCGAAGAACTCATTGACGCTTTAGGGGTGCCAGCAGAACAGGTTAAGGTGAAATCGTCAGATCAAGATGAACTTTCAGGAACTGACCTCATGAGTCCATTCTGTCCTGTCCGTTACATTATCACGAAAGATGCCTTGAAGGAGGGGTGGGATTGCCCATTTGCTTACCTGCTTGCACTTCTTGACAACACCACAGCGGCAACAGCAATGACGCAGCTCATCGGCAGAGTAATGCGCCAACCCTACGCCCGTGCCACAAAACACCCAGAACTGGATAGTTGTTATGTCTTCTGCTACAATCAGGAGGTCAAGAAGGCAGTCACGAACGTCAAGAAAGGGTTGGAAGCAGAAGGGTTGACAGGATTAGGCGACTTTGTTGAAGGAACTGGTGTGGAGCGTGTGCGGCGAACTATCAAACGTAAGGCAGACTATCGTGATGTAGATATTTTTCTACCGCGTGTCCTTCATAAACGGGGGCAGAGTTGGCATGAACTCAATTACGAGCGTGACATCCTCAGTGCTATTGACTGGTATCAACTCGACGCGGTGGCACCTATCAATTTAGGCGAGGAGGCACAACTTCAGGAGATCCGCGCCACTATTCACCTCCAAGACGAAGCCGTGATTGATAAAAAGTTGCAAGAAAGCGCGGCACACAACTTAGAGGTAGCATTTTTCGTCCGACGGTTGGGGGATGTGTTGCCGAATCCGTGGCATGCCGCACGCATCGTAAAAGAAACTCTTGCTGCCTACCGTGTAAAAGGTATTGACGAAGAAACATTATACACGCACCGGTTATATCTCTCCGAGTACCTGAAGCGTCGTTTGCATGCTCGCGTCGATAAACTCGCTGAGACCGTTTTTAAAGAAAAATTGGAGGCTCAGAAAATTCAGTTTAACCTGCAAGCCGATGGTGCATTAAACTACCAACTGGAAAGAACACTTGTGGTCAACCTCACACCTGAAGCGAGACCGATGACGCATCCACACGGGGATCCGCTACAACTTAACCTATTTGAACAGGTGTTTGAAGCGGAATTTAACAAGTTAGAAACAGATTTTGCACTCTACATAGACAAACAGAGCGCAATCCAATGGTGGCACCGTATTGCTGCGAGGCAAGGATATTTCTTGCAAGGATGGCGGCGCGACCGCGTCTATCCAGACTTTATCGCCTGTGTCCAACACGGTGAAACGGGCCCGCAAAGGCTTTGCATCTTTGAAACCAAGGGACAGCACCTTGAAGGCAACAGTGACACCACCTACAAACAGAAACTTATCGAAACATTAGAAACCGCATATCGGAACGCTACACAACACGGCACGATGGATATCGCTACACCGAATAAGAAAACGATGTCTTTCCGCATGCTATTTGAAGACTCATGGTATGAGACATTGAACGAAACAATCACTTCAACATAATCCTATAAGGAACGTTCCGATTTCGTTGCCTTTAAGTTGCCAGATAGATTATAATAGAAGCACTTGAGTTGAGTAGATGGTCGCGTCCTGATTGCAGTATTGCCATCGGGATGAGGAAAGTCCGGACTCCGCAGGGCAGGATGCTGGGTAACCCCCAGG
>JAPPNJ010000015.1 GCA_028818705.1 Candidatus Poribacteria bacterium | reverse complement strand
CATGCCCTTAGGCAACGCTTTTAGTCGTGTAACCATAACTTTGATAAATGTCAGTCTAATTAAGCCCAAGTTACGAGTCCAAGTTCAGAAAGAGATTCCAGATCCTCATGATACGGTAAGGCACGCACAGTATAGCCGTGCAATCCAGCCTCTTTCAAGGTAAGCGTTCCTTCAAAAAGATAGGCACCGCCTCCGAGGTCCTTCTGATATTTCATGGGGATAGCGTTGCCGTTGTGAATTTCTCTTGTCGGGTCTAACGCGCCGTGGTAAATTTGAACGGCGAGTTCGTGTGGGAATAGGACATCGGTGTGGACAACTGCATATACTGTTGTGGATTCACCAACACCCAGTTCGAGATTTTGAGATACAGTAGATGTTCGGTTAGCGGATTTCTCCTCGATCCAGAGACTGCCCCAGTGATCTCGAATATGGTCTTTCCAGTGAGCTAAGGCAATGCTGCGTTTCGCTGCGTTTTCATTGAGTTGCATCCAACGCCGGTGCGTTGGGAAATATAACTGCTCTGCGTACTCGGTCACCATCCGTTTGGTATTGAAGATAGGTGCGAGATTCTGCATCGCCGTTTTCATGCGTGCGACCCACGCATAAGGGACATCGTCAACGGGGTTGCGCTCGTAAAAGAGCGGGACAATCTCTTTTTCAAGGAGTTCATAAATGGTGTTGGCATGCGTTTTGTCATTGGATTTAGTATCATCTGAGGCAGGGCCGGTGTCAATTGTCCATCCGCCACCTAAATGATTTGCCTCTGCCCACCAGCCGTCTGCAATGCTGAGATTGAGGGCACCATTTGCTGCCGCTTTCATGCCGCTCGTTCCACTTGCCTCGTTGGGACGTAAAGGGTTGTTTAGCCAGATATCAACACCTTCAACAAGGTAGCGTCCGACACAGATATCATAGTTCTCAATAAAGACGATTTTGTGATAGAAACGCGGTTCCGCTGCGATACGTGCGATACGCTGGATAAGTAGTTTTCCTTCGTAATCGTGTGGATGTGCTTTACCTGCAAAGATGAGTTGTACAGGACGTTCAGGATGATTGAGAATTTCATCGAGCCGATCGACATCTTGGAAAAGTAAGGTTGCCCGCTTATAAGTTGCAAATCGGCGTGCGAATCCAATGGTCAGCGCAGCAGAATTGAGGACTTTGATCGCTGCACTTTCGGTTTCTTGGGTGGGGCTGAACGTCGTCAAATGGGCTTGTGAGCTGCGCCCTAAAGTGCCTCCAAGGGCGTGTTTCTGTTCTTGCCGTTGGCGTGCGAACGTGATAAGGCGTTCACGTCGGCGTTCGTGTGTGCGCCACAATTCGGGATCGGGAATGTTCGAGATCTGGGTCCAGACCTCTTGGTTTGTCAATTCAACAATCCAGTGAGGTCCGAGGTATCTATCGAAGAGACTTTGCATATCGTTGGAGACCCAGGAACGGGTGTGAATTCCGTTAGTAATCGCACTAATCGGTATTTCATGGACGGGGACACCTTGCCAAAGGTTTTTCCACATTTCGCGGGAGACATGCCCGTGCAATTGACTCACGCCGTTGCGCAGAGCCGACAATTTCAGTGCCAGGAGCGCAGGACTAAATTCGCTGTTCGTGTTAGCTGGGTTCGCCCTGCCGAGGCCAAGGAAGGTTTCGGCAGAAACGCCGAGTTCGTCGTAGTAGTTACTGAAGTAGTAGTTCACTAAATCAGGTGGAAACCAGTCAATACCGGCAGGGACAGGTGTATGTGTTGTGAAGATATTTCCGGATTTCGTAGCTTCGCAGGCTTCCTCAAAACGGATGCCCGTTTCCTGTATGAGTTGACGAATACGTTCAATTGCGAGGAACGCTGCATGCCCTTCATTCATGTGGCAGACGGTCGGTTGGATACCGAGCGCGGCTAAGGCGCGATAGCCACCAATCCCAAGTAAAATTTCCTGTTTGATACGAAGACGTTCGTCCCCACCGTACAGATAATCCGTGATGTTCCTTAATTCCTCGCTCTGATTTTCTGGTATGTTGGTGTCAAGGAGATATAAAGGCACGCGCCCGACTTGGGCGCGCCAGACCTTAGCGAAAACGGTTCCCTCAGGATATAAGACTTCTATTAATAATGGGCTTCCGTCGGCACGCTTCTCCGGTTGGATAGGCATGTTGTAGAAGTCGTTTATCGGATAATCTGCCATCTGCCAGCCATCTGCAGTAAGGGTCTGCCGGAAATAACCGTGTTGATAGAGCAGCCCGACCGCTACAAAAGGCAATCCTAAATAACTTGTGGATTTTAAATGGTCGCCTGCTAAGACCCCTAAGCCACCGGAGTACAGCGGCATACACTCTGTTAACCCGAATTCCATTGAAAAGTAGGCAATTTTCAGGTTATCGAGCGTCCCATCGTTGTGATTTGTCTCAAACCATGAAAGTGTTTTGTGGTATTCTTTGAACTTTCTGTGGATGACTTCGAGGCGGGCAAGAAACATGCTGTTTTTTGATGCAGCATCCAGTTGTTCTTGGGAAATCTGTCCGAGCATTGCAACCGGGTTGTGGTAGGTTTTTTCCCACAATCCGGCATCAAGATGACGAAAGAGGTCCAGGGCTTCACGATCCCAGGTCCACCACAGATTTAAGGCGAGTTCGCGCAACGGTTCGAGATTCAATGGCAAGGTAGGGACCACTGTTAATTGCCGGAGTGGCTTCATTTAATCCTTTCTCCTTCCAAATTGACAGGTGTCAATTTGTCTTTGCCTTACATTATCTATCCGACTGCTGGGTCTGATTGATGTGTTTTTAGTGTGATGTAGGTACCCTGTTTCCGTTGGTTGAAATCTAATTTTCCTTCGCGGGCGAGCCAACCAATGCCCATCAGGACTGAACGTTCGGTTTCACCGATTTCGCGTGTTATTTTTGTAACAGTGGCTTCGTTGTTTTGTTCAAGATAGTGCCAGATAGTGCCAGCGATGTGTCCGATATTGTCTAACATTTTTACCTCCAAAAGGCTATAAAGTATAAAAAATATTGAAAGTATTTAATTGCTGCCCAGCGCGAACTACAAAATTATCGCGCCGTTTTCCATATATAATTATAGTTGATTTTGATGGGGTTGTCAAGCGCAAAAATCCGATATCGCGTCAGTAGAAAAATTACGAATTTGGTCGACATGTGCATCATTGGCGACGGCAATAATGCAGACCTACGGCACGAATGTTTGTTTTGAAAAATGCTTGACAACTTTCCATTTATTTAATAAGATGTTTTAATCTTCAGGGTGCTGTGTAAACCTATTAGAATCTTATATTACAAAACATGAATTCATAAAAAAATACATTAAGTGAGGTAAAAAAAATTGAGTGTTGTTGTTCACGTTACACACGAAGCCATCCAGAAAATGGGAGGCATAGGGGCAGTTTTGGAGGGATTGTTGACAACCCGCAGTTATAATGAAGCGATTGAGCGCACCTTTCTCGTCGGTCCGCTCTTTCCTGGGGCAGACTTGGGGGAATTGGATACCGTTCGCTATCGTGCCAGCGAAGGGATAAAAGACACACCACACGCCGATACACTCAGTGGGATTGAGCAGACGTATCAGGTTGAACTCGTCTACGGACAACGACAATTCGAGGATAAAAATAAGAAAATTACAATCCTCACAGACGTTATTTTGGTGAATGTATCGAGTATCAATGAAGAACTCATTGGGCAGTTCAAATGGCAACTTTACGAAAACTTCAACATCGAATCGGACCGTTACGAGAGTGAATGGGAGTTTGAGGAATATGTTCGCCTTGCCCTGCCGGGATATTATGCGTTGCGGGCGCTTATTGGCAAAGAAACAAATACACCTGTCTTCATTATCTCGCACGAGTTTATGGGGATGCCGCTGGCACTCAAAACACTCATCGAACGGGAGAGTGACGAAAGTGCGCAGAATATGCGTACTGTTTTTTACGCACATGAAGTGGCTACAATCCGTCCTATCGTTGAAGGGCATCCCGGACACGATATCCGTTTCTATAACGTTTTGGAGCAGGCAAAGGCACAAGGACAGACCGTTCATGATGTGTTTGATGACCCATTTTGGTATTTCAAGCACGCGTTGATCGACAAGGCACATCTCTGTGATACCGTTTTTGCGGTTGGGGACCTCGTTGTAGATGAACTCCGATTTTTGGCAAAACCGTTTGAGGATTTTCCTATTAACCTCGTTTACAATGGTATTCCTGCATTTCAAGTAACCCTACAAGAAAAATTGAGATCAAAGGCGCTCCTCCAAAAATATGCAGCGACGCTCCTTGACTATCGTCCAGATTACGTGTTTACGCATGTAACGCGCTTGGTTAAAAGCAAAGGCTTGTGGCGTGATTTACAGGTGCTAAATCATCTGGATGCCTTGCTCGCCTCCAATAACAAAACAGCCGTACTGTTTATCCTCTCTACAGAAATTGCGACAGGGCGTCCATACGAAACTATCCACGAAATGGAGCACGAATACGGCTGGCCCGTGCACCACAAGATCGGATATCCAGATCTCGTAGGTGCGGAAGTTGAGTTGAACAACGGTGTTTCTGCTTTCAATCTACGATCCAAGGCGATTAAGGTGGTTTTTGTCAATCAGTTTGGGTGGAGCCAAGAGGCGTGCGGGAAGCGAATGCCTGTAGAAATGGAGTTTATGGACATCCGTAAGGGAAGCGATGCGGAATTTGGGCAATCAATCTATGAACCTTTTGGGATTGCACAGGTGGAACCCCTGAGTTTTGGTGCGATCTGCGTTGTGAGTAACGTCTGTGGGTGTTGCGGTTTCATTCACCGCGCTACCGAGGGACGTGAGGTGTCTAATGTCGTTATCGCCGACTATACGCAGCTCCAAATACCGCCGACTTCACTGGAAGACGTGATTCATATCGGCTTGACAGAAAGAAACGCAATCGAAGTAGAAAATAGCAGAGATATCGCGGCGAAACTCCTCGGACGCCTGCCTCGCAAACCTCGCGATGTGGAGGATATGATTCGGGAAGGCTACGACATCGCCTCCCGTATGAGTTGGGAAGTTGTTGTTGAGAACTATTTCTTGCCTGGATTGAAACAGGCATTGTAAAGTATAGTGAATTATAAAAACAAATAGACATGTCGGTGAGGTAAATTGGTAATTCTACAAAAGACGATTGTCAGCCCCAGAGGTGCTCTAATCTTGTAAATTCTTGAAACCTGAAGATCTTGGTCCAGACAATTAATACTGCACACTGAATCCAAAAATCTTTCATTTTTTCAGATTATGCAAGTTTTCTCTCCTATTTGTCCTAAAAAGCCCTTTTTAGGACAGGCTAAACATAGGTGGTGACTGGGTTTTAGACTTTTTAGGACTTTTTAGGACACTTAATAGGAAAACAGGGTTTTTTGGGTGTATATTTATGAGTGAGTGACCAAAAAGCCCCATTAAGCCTAAAAAGGTATAGAGTGGAGGATATTCTGATGTTTGCCAACTCTCTTGAGAATCGGATCAGAAAGGTTATCCATGCGTGGACAAAAGGTAAGGGTATCTGAGTTTGATGCGGGTCTTGAGTGTGCTGATCTGATATTGGAACTCTCACCGAGAGAGGATTGTTTTGACTGGGCACACTATGTCAATGTGGTGATGTGTCTATCCAAGCGCAGAAACGCTGCCCGCCTGCGCAATGATAGTCATGTTGGGTGTAATTACAAGGAGAAGTGCCAGTGAATGAGAAGCAGTTCCAAGCGAGTGTGCTAAAAGTTGCTGGCAATTTGGATGGTTGTGTTACCATACCCATGACAGTCGTCGTTGCGAACCTGGGTTCCCTGATCTTGTCCTTGTGCGGAATCGGGTGCTGTTCAGGGAACTCAAGACCGAAAAAGGGAAACTCACGCCAGCATAAATTGACTGGGGGCAGAAACTGCAAGCGTCTGGTCCTGAAGTCATATTGAGTAAAACATAAGGATGTGGTAAAATAGTGGAATCAGAGCA
>JAPPNJ010000001.1 GCA_028818705.1 Candidatus Poribacteria bacterium | reverse complement strand
TATAATCTGCGATGGTAATTGTGACGTTTTGTCCTTCTTTTTCAAACTTAACGTCTGCTTCGGCAGGTTCAAACGTAGCGATTCCTTCACTACCGATGTCACGTACAAAGATTTTGTTTACCGCGCGCCGCCTGTTTTCCTCCTTGAGTTCCGCCTGAATCCCGCTATTGATACCGTAGCAAAACACTGTAATGTTGCGCGACTCATCCGGACGATTTTCAAGTTCGTCTTTAATCGTCTGTATATCTAAAGGCGTAAGTGGTTTTGTTAGGTCAATGATTTTGACGAGTGTTCCGTCCAGCATGCCATCAAAAAATGCCTCTTGCCTATCCGTTTGCACGCCATATTTTTTGATAACAATATCCTTTCGCTCCAAATCGGTACTGGCATCGTAGTTATTGACGCGATAATGTACAACGCCGTACTGCATATCGGGTAGTTTCTGCAATCTTTTGATTGTGGTTTGGATTGCGCCTCTGTTAATATCTGCAGCAATCCAACGTCTACCGAGTTTTTCTGCAACGGCAGCAGTGGTACCGCTGCCTACAAAGCAGTCAAGAACGATATCACCCTCATTAGAAGATGCTTTGATAATACGTTCTAATAGAGCTTCAGGTTTTTGGGTTGGATATCCTATACGTTCCAATAGCGACTCCAGGATTAGTATCAAGGTAGACTCTCTTAACAGTGCCTTGTAGATATTTGCGACCACGGGGTATTGCATAACGTCGCCCGTTTTCGTCGGTGTGTCTATATTCAGATTTGATAGTTTGTTCTGATAATGGACGAAATATAGCATTGAAAGTATATCTATCGGTGAGAGAATAAAACAGTAAAGTGTCGTTCTCAGTTGTAAATTTTAGCTTCGCTGTATTTTTATGTCCACCATATTTTCTCCATACAATTTCATTTCTAAAGTTAAATTCTCCGAAAATCTCGTCCAACACTAACCTCAAATAACTGTTCATTCGCCAGTCACAATGCACAAAGATAGACCCATTATCTGATAACAATTCTCGCATCAAAGTCAACCGTTCATACATAAACTGAAGATAAGTATCATTTGCCCAAATATCACTGTATTGTATCTGTTCAGCAATAGTGTGTCCTTCTGCCTCCAGTTTTTCCCTCTTACCGCGCAATGCCACTTCCCGCACATAATCTGCACCGCTGGCAAACGGTGGATCTATGTAAATAAGGTCTATCTTCCCGCGAAAACCCTGCACAAGCAGTGTAGAGAGAATCTCTTTGTTATCACCGTGAAAAAGGAGATTAGGACCTTCCTTAAATCTGTCATAAGTCGGTTCTTTCTCTGGTTTCTCAACGTCATAGGTTTCTACCAATTGTGCAGGATAGTTGCTTATTGTGTCAATCGGGCGTTTGCCTACCCAATGCAGCATGGGTCTGCCTTTAACGGGTTTGATTTTCATTGTGTTCCTTTCGTAATTTTCCTATCGAATCTCAGCAATTGCACGCTGAACATCTAACAAATCTATAAAGTATCAGGTATCTGCGGATGTTAACATTGCAGCTATGTCTGGAGGTAACTGAACACGATGCTCCTGCTCAAAGTCTGCAATGTTTTCGTAATCATTATGAAATGCAGCGATGAGGTCAACTCCCATGTTTTTTGCAGTAATCAGATCGGCTTTAGCTCTTTTCCACTCCTTCAAGTGTAATAAAGCTACCCCGCGACTGCAGTAGAGATTGGCATCGCCTTGCTTGCGTTTTATCACTTTGCCAAAGTCTAAAACAGCCCTATGATAATCACCTTTTTTCATGCAAGCTAGGGCACAGTAGAAATAACTATCAGTATCATCTGGATTTATTTTTACAGCCTTGCTAAAATCTCGTACTGCTTCGTCAATTCTGTCGCTTACCCAATAGGCGACACCACGTCTATTATAGGCTTTTGCGTGCTCGGGTTTCATTTCAAGTACTGTGTTAAAGTCCTGGATTGCAAGCTCAAGATTACTATTGAGATGAACGACGCCTCGCTTGTAATAGGCATCAACATAATTAGGGTTAAGTTTTATTGCTATGCTATAATCTCTAAGGGCATAATCAAACTCACCTTTTTTAAGGTAGGTTGTACCACGATTAAAATATGCCTCAGCCAACTTCGGATCTAACTGTATTGCTTTATCATGGTCTTTTATCGCTCTGTCAACTTCATCTTTTGCCCAATAGGCAACCGCACGTTTGTCGTAGGCTTCAGCGTAATCAGGTTTCAGTTTAAGGGCAATGTTAAGGTTTACAATAGCCTGATTAAAATCCTTTTTGTTGAGGTACGCAGCACCACGATTACAATAAACTTTTGCTAAATTTGGATCTAACTGTATTGCTTTATCAAAGTCTCCAATTGCTTTATCGACCTCACCTTTCATAGCGTAAGCTGCTCCGCGATTATTATAGGCAGCAGCATTATTAGGATCAAGTTTTATTGCTGTGTTACAGTCCGAAATTGCTTGTTCAAAATTGGTTTTGATTCGGTAGGCATTACCTCGATTGCAATATGCACCTGCAAAGTCAGAATTCAGTTCTATAGCCTTATCGTAGTCTTTGATAGCTTTGTCTACCTCGCCTTTATCTGTATAAGCATTGCCGCGGCTGCTATAGGCACTCGCTGCTTGTGGATTCAGTTCAATCGCTTTAGTGCAGTCTTTAATAGCCTTGTGAAAATCGCCTGTACCTGTGTAAGAAGCCCCACGGTTGCTATAGGCACTTGCTGTGTTATGATCCTCTTCTGGATTCAGTTCAATCACTTTAGTACAGTCTTTAATACTTAAATCATATCTTTCTTTTTTGCCGTAAGCAATCCCGCGATTGTGATACGCACCAACATGGCGTGGATTGAGTTCAATCACATGTGAGTAGAATTTTATTGCCTTATTGAATTGATTCAGCATCAACAGGAAGTTACCCAGTTGGAACACCCACTCAGCAAATTGATCGTTCTGAGTATTCTCAGATGATAGGTTTTCCTGAGTCTTTATTTTCTCAATAGCTTTCCATATACCGTCCACAACATTTTGCCAACCTTTGCTCTCCGGTCTCCATTCGTTAATAGGCTTACCTTTATGAGGTAGTACTTCAAAACGGCTAATTTGATGACGCAACCAGTCGCAGTCTTCGAGAATAATCGGTATAACTCTTATCTTTTGATTTAAAGCCTCAGTTAATTCCCTATTGCAGTTTTTAGAGGCGAGACTGGCAGCGGAGACGAGGTAGAGAAGCAAATCGGAATCAGCAACCTTTTCGAGAATATCTTCCTGAAGCGCTTCGTCACCTGGGGTGAGTTGGCAATCATCCCAAGTCACTAACTCGTTTTGCTGCTCCATTACAGCAAGACATTCTCGTAATTCGTCCTTTTGTTCTGCATCTTTGTGTGAATAGGTAATGAATCCTTTTAGCGGTTTGTTCACGATTTCCTCTCCACAATGTACGTTACTTGAGATTAATGATAACACCTCTGACAAACAAGTTTTTAGGTGAAGGTGCTCGTTTCGTCGTCTCCATAAATCCATTCGCGAATTTTCTGCATTTCGTCTAAATTTTCTTGGAGAAAGGCATCCTTTGTATAAATGACTTTATACTCAAAATGGGCATCTGGTTGCAATTTTGCCAGACGTTTCACTGCCTTCTTTTTCGCTATAACGTCCGGGTCGCGGCGTTCGTTTTCGGACTTTATCTCAACGATGTAGAATTCCCCTGTGTTCTTGACGATAACAAAATCCGGAAAATAGCGGTGATAATTGTTATCAGTGCCTTTGTATTCAAAGTGAAAATCGGTTTTCCTGGTATTCGTTAGACTTCCAGTGAACAGAAATACTTTGACATCTGCAACCGACTGATTCAGCGTTGCCAAAATCGTTTTAAAGAAATGCTGTTCAGGTTCGCTATCAAAGTCGTAGGGCATATAATGAAAACTGACATCGTGGTTGTCGTCTAAGTCCTTTTCACTGAACAGAAGGTCAGCTTTGCTTTTGCGCAAACGGACCTTGTGAACGTAGCAGTCCTCAGCTTCATCTTTTTCAAAAAGTAGATTGCCATCGGCATCATGGATACGAATGAGGGCGAGGTGTTCTGCAATCTGTTCTTCAATCACTTCGTAATTTTGCTGCTGGTCTTCCACCTGTTTGCATAGCGAATCTAAGTGTTCATACGGAACTTGCCCCTCTGGATACAGTTTTTTGAGGTTTTTGAGCGTGTCTATAACAGAGAGGTGATAGTTTGTTGCGAGTCGTCTCGCCAATGTGTAGCAATCCGTTGTCCGATGTGTTATCTCAACTTCATCTTGTGTTCCCAACGCTGTTAGAGGAGAGGCTCCCCGCTGCGTAAAGTCGGGGGTCAGAATGCTACGAAAAGTAGGCGCAGTCTCCCCTACATCTGTAGGCTTGTGCAACTGAATCTCTTTAGGGGCATTTTCCAACGGAACAACCTTACGCACCAATTGCATAATTTTTAATTTCGGTAAATCAGGCTTACGAATGCGGAGGGCAAACTCTTCCGTTTCCGCGTCTTGTTTACGCAGTTCACCGAGTGTCGTACCGAAGTTTGCCTGTAATTCTTTATCTAAAATCGTACTGTTTTTCGTATCCAAAAAGATTTTTGCAGTGTGCGTGTTGCCTTTCACTTGACGGAGACATCGGGTTGAGGCTTGCAAAATAAAGTTGCTACTCGTTGTTTGTTCCTTGATAAGCGCGCAAGCGAATAGACTTGGGCAATTCCATCCTTCTGTTCCTTTGCCAATAAGTAGAATGATACGTTTCTGACTGTCAGGATTGTTAAGTTGATTGAATTCATCAATTTCCTGCGGACTTGATTTTTGGGTATTGACGAGTACCTGAGTGGTACTCTCTCCCCTTCCGGTAAGTGCGTTTTGAATGTGCTGATGGGAAGTATCTAAATGTTCTTGCGTTTTGAAGTAAAAGGCGATTTTCGCTTTCGCACCATCGGGCAATGACACATCACCGTAGTGGTCAAAAAAATCATCTATAACGCTACGGATTACGTCTTGATCAGGAATAGTTCCGATAGGGTACTGAACGATACCGTTATGAAGACTTTTAAGGATGTTGTCCTTAATTCCTTCACCGAGACTATACCACGCAACGACCTCTCTAAGCATCTGTCGTTTGGCGTAAGGGGTACCAGTGGTATTGATAACAGCAACGAGAGGCGTTTTCTCATGTATGTAGTTAACCGTTTCACGCACCCGCTTAAGTTCTGCATCTATTTTGTTTCCGTAAGTGTGATGTGCTTCATCTGAGAATACGCCTAAACTTGGCAGACTCGTGATTTTTTGAAGTCGGAGGTTTGCCTCTAATTCTGCCTGCTCCTTCTTTTCCTCAAACTCAAATTCTGTCTGATTGTTTCGCTTTTTGACGTTTGCCCGAAGCGCGATTTTCTCAGTGTTCGTGACGATGACATTGTAAGTACTACCGGTTTGAACCTGAATTTCTTTTGCTCCGGTCTGTGGATAAGTGATTTTGAGATTAGCAAGAAAATCACGATGTAGACTGGCAGGCAAAATCTGATCAAAAGGGAGGTCGCTGATTTCACGGAGGCTTTCAATAATAGTTGTACCGGGCGCAAAGACGAGGGCATTTTTCATAAATTCGCCATCAGGATATCGGAGTGCCATCGCGAATTCCGTTGCGATAATTGTGCCGATGAGAACTGTCTTGCCGGTGCCCATTGCAAGCGCGAAGATGTAACTTGCGTAAGGGAGTGTCACAGCCTCATAAACAGGATCAATTCCCTTTAGTTTAACAAATTCTGGGTTGTTTTCCACCAAATTAATAACTGTATCAACATTTGTAATGTATATCAGATCGTTTGGAGTGAGTGGGATTCCGAAGGCTTCGCAGAAATCACGTATATCGCCGGTGTCGTAATAGTGTTTATAGAGGTCTACGATATGTGAGGTTTGCAACACTAATCGCAGGAACCAATAAAGTTCTAATGATTGGAATTGCGGTTCGCGGAGGTATTTGAGGTGGACTCGATCATTTGCTTCGCCTTCAAATTGGTGGCGTAGCACCTCTCCGATAAGCGGGTAATCTTGGCAGGGATATCCTTCTTTGCGCCAATTTAGTGTGTCGTCCTGTAACTTTTCAAATAGGTGTTGCATTAAACGTGATTCCTAAGGGTAGTTGGTGAAGTAAAAGATGTCCACCTCATTCCAATGAGTTTACACATCATTATATCGTTCATCTATTTCTTGGGCAATTTCTTCCAATATCTCTACTTGCCGCTGTGCAAAGTCTGCAAAAATGTAGGTATCTTCTCTATGAATGTGAGTTCCCTGAGAGGCGTGAAAGTATGCCTTAATGTTTTGCAAGGCGTAGCCAAGATTTTTGTATATGTCATCTATGTTGTCATCAGGTTCATCACGTTCTCTTAATCCAGCCTTAAATGCTTCAATGGATTTCAAGATCTCATCAATATAACCACCAACAAGTTGAGCATGAGGCGAATCTGTGGATAAAATAGCTTCAAATATTTTTGTAAATGGGTACGTTGTATGCTGGAAAGCATCAGTTAATTTTTTATCCGCAAATTTCTTTCTATGATCCACCTCTTCCTCCTTTAAAGTTTCAATTACGTTGTTCAAAACGTCTTTAAAAACCTTTTTTTGCGTTGTAATTAAATCCGGAACACTTATATCTATGTGTTTAGAATTAAGTTCCTTACCACCCGGCTTTGTTGGATAGAGTGTCATTAGATGAAACTCCTGAGCACTAAGAGTCAAACGCGTAATGAAGTTGAATGCTTTTTTGTTACCTCTCTTTGTAGGGTGCCCAGCAGCATCAATGCGAATATGCCTAATCTTTTCTAATGATGAATCCTCGATATATGGAATTTTGAGAGCCTCATGTAGATTGGCTACTGCCTCTTGTTGCACAAAAAGAGCCTGCAAAGCACCGTAGATGTGCAAATAATTTCTACCTTTATCAGAATCATTGGTATCTTTTTTGAGGAAACTTTCTAAGGCTTCTTCTGTGTCCCCAATGGTATCCATACAACTACAGAGCATGTACCATAAGGCACTATCTTGAAGCAACTGGTGTTGCTTGCGCGAGCTATTGATTAAATCTCGAATTTTACTAATTCGTTCGTTAAGAGGATATTTCATAATTATACACTTCCTACCATGTTGTCAAAGTTATAGATGTGGAATCTAACTTTGCAAACATCCAATTGCGTTGTTTTGTATGGCTCTCCAAAAATCCCTAATCAGGAAATGTGACGCGCTCGTATATTTCCCCTAAAAGCAATTCGCACTGGATGGAGGTAAGGGGTAGGAGGTCGTTAGGTCTTTGGAAATCGGTGAGAATCCACTGTTTTTCTTGACGACGGTAGTGTTCAACAAGCACGCGGTCCTGAGCGACGAGGATGTATTCCGGCAACGATGAGAGCTGTCGATAGTGCGTGAATTTTTCGCCTCTGTCGTACGCTTCGGTTGAAGGTGAAAGCACTTCTATATAAAATGTAAACACAACATAGCGAGGATGCGGGAAAGCACGTGAGCAAGAAAGGTTCTTATTTCACCAAAGCAATAATAGAGACAATAACGGCGATGACAGCACAGCCGATCGGTATCCATTCTTTGAATGCCAACCGCCTGCCCTTCAACTCTGCAACATCGGTTTCAACATTTCGCAATCGGTTGTCAATACTGTCGATTCGATTGTCAACACTGTCGATTCTGCTGTTGACTTGATCAAAGCCTCGTTTCATTTCGGCTTTAATGTCGTCAAACCCTTTTGACATAAGATCATACAATTCTTGTGTTGTCATTGATCGTTCCTTTTGGTGAAAAAAATGAAAGTCAACTCGTTAACGTCTTTACCTATAGTAAATCACAGAGTGCGCGGGATGTCAAGGAAAAAAGAGAATGAACTTTCATCCTGGAACCTTTCAACACAATACACAAAGCAAAAACAGGATAGATGAAACAAGAGATTCCGATTGACAGGTGAGTACTGTTGGGATAAAATGGTTTCAATGAATCATATACCGCACCGAAAGGAAAATCAATGAATTGCCTCGATTATGGGCTTTCTTTTATCAACTCTATTGGCAACGGAAATGCCCCTCGCTTTTGGGTCGAATCTCGATGCCGCATCATAGATAACACAGATGGAAGTTTCAGCGATTATTACCAATGTGGTTCGTGTAAGAGTGAACACACCTTTGCGGAGAAAAATCTCTTCATAAATCCAAACTATGACTTCCTCCCTGTTTTTGGCGAAGAGCATATAGCGGTATTCAGAAGGCATGCTTACTGCAACGATAACTACGTCGAGTATAGACCGGCACGGGATTATTGGGGAGGTGCCCTGTTTGATGTTCAAGAGGCATCGCCGGTCCAGGTCCTGGATAGCAACACAGCCATTTTTGAGGCGACACAAAAATGTCTACCCATCGTAACCCACACAGAAATCTGGGATACCAATACACATCAGCGGGCAATTATCGAGTGTCCGGTTAAAACGATGAACATAGATGAAAACGCGGGCATCTACCAAGTTGATACAGGGATTGTGCTATTTCCAGATCTGTCAAAGCGATATGATCGGCAGATTGAGATGTTCAGCCTCGCTTACGTTGCTTTCAACGCACCGCACTTCGCTGACTTCGTTATTGAACGCCCCACTGCCATCGTTGAAAATGGAGTGAAAGTTACCCAAGTTTACCACTATTCCGAAATTCGGAGTTTAGAGGCAAAGAATACCGTGTTCTGCATCGGTGAGCTTTGACAGACCCACCCAATAGGAAACAAATTTTCTTGCAAAAATTTTAAACTCCATTTATAATGCCCACTAAAGCACCGAATCGCATATCAGACCTTAATCGGTGCTAACAACTACTTGCACGATCTTTATACGGAGGATAAAAAACATGAAAAGTGTTCGCATAAGTTTTGTTTTAGTGCTAATACTTGCACTTGCGTTCGTGAGTGCCACGAAAGCGGATAACCACCAATCCCAATCCTTAACTGTTGTCTGGGCAGAATGGGATCCCGCTAACTATTTGCAGGAACTCTCGAAGGACTTTACCGCTGAAACAGGCATCGCTGTGGATGTAATTCAGATTCCCTGGCCGAGTTTCCAAGATAAAGTCTTCACCGCTTTCGTCGGGAAAAGCGACCTTTACGACATCGTCATTGGGGATAGCCAGTGGCTCGGTAGAAACTCGCAAGGTGGGAACTACATCAACCTAACCGATTGGATTAATGAAAATATTGATGTAGATGCTATCTACGGACCCGCCATGACAGCGTTTGCCGAATATCCAAAAGGCAGCGGAACCTACTGGGCACTACCTGCCGAAGTTGATGCCGCCGGATACGTCTACCGGAAAGACCTTTTTGAAGATCCGGGCGAAATGAAGGCATTTCAGGAAAAGTACGGCTACGCACTCGCACCCCCGAAAACCTACGACCAGCTTCGCGATATTGCTGAATTCTTTACACGCCCGGAGCAGGATCTCTACGGTATTGGAACATGGTATAGCAAAGAATACGACGGTATCACCATGGGTTTTCAACAGGTAATGTGGAGTTTTGGTGGCTCGTACGGTGATGCCGACAACTACAAAGTCGACGGATATATTAACACGGAAGATGTTGCCAAGGCACTCGAATTTTACACAGATCTCCTCAAGTTCTCACCGCCAGATGCGCCAAACTATTATTGGGCAGAGACGCTCAACGCCTATACCTCAGGCAAGGTGGCTATGGCGATGAATTATTTCGCCTTCTTCCCAGGTGTCGTTAACGCTGAAACGAATCCGACCTCTCACGATAAGAGCGGTTTCTTCATCGCACCCGCCGGTCCAAAAGGGCACTATATCAGTATCGGTGGGCAGGGGATGTCTATTTCTTCCTATTCCAAAAACAAGGATCTCGCCAAACAGTACATGAAATGGTTCATGCAGAAACCTGTTCAAGAGAAATGGGCGGCGCTCGGTGGGTTCACACCACACAAAGAGGTGTTACAGTCGGATGCCTTTAAGACAGCAACTCCCTTTAACGAGGCTTTCGCCGCGAGTTTCCCATACCTTCGCGATTTCTGGGCAGTACCGGAATATGCAGAACTCTTAGAGGCGTGCCAGACAAATTGGAGTGAAGCCATCTCCGGCATCAAGTCTGCAAAGGAAGCACTGAACGCCATCGCAAGGAAGCATGAGGAGATCTTTGAAGACGCAGGCTACTACGACGAGTAAAGATCACAAGGGTGGAAGGTTAAAAACGCATTCTTTCCACCCTTCCCCTTCCATTCCGGCAGTGTATCTTAGATTATTACCCTAACTTCTAAATAAATATGCAAACCAACCGTCCCTACACAGCGTCGCGTGGGATGAGCGACTACCAGTTGAAGATGGCATTTATCATGCCCACCATGATTTTGCTCATCTTGATGAACATCTTTCCGCTGCTCTGGTCTTTATACCTCAGTTTCCATCGTTACAAAGCCTCCATGCCCGCAGCACCAAGATTCATCGGTGTCCGTAATTATTCACGCCTCCTCGCCGACCCAGAAATATGGGGATATTTTCAAACCACAGCCTATTTCGTGATACTGGCGGTAGCCGCACAATTCTTTATCGGATTCGGGTTAGCACTACTACTGAATCGAGACTTTCGGTATAAAGGTTTCGTTACAACGCTGCTCCTGCTCCCAATGATGCTATCCCCTGTGGTAGTCGGACTTTTTTGGCGCTTTATCCTCTCTTCAGATAACGCCGGTTTGCTTAACTTTTTCCTCAGTTCCTTCCTGAAATCGCCCATCGGTTGGACCACCAATCCGAAAGTAGCCATGTTGGCTGTTGTTATTGTAGATACATGGATGTGGTCGCCTTTCATGATGCTGATCTCTCTTGCAGGACTGAGTGCCGTGCCCAAATCCCTCTATGAAGCCGCTGATGTCGATAGAGCCTCAGCGTGGTTCAAATTTCGGTGGATAACACTTCCACTGGTCTCTCCACTTCTGCTCATTGCGCTACTGTTTAGAACGATGGATGCCTTCAAAATGTTTGACATCGTCTACGTCCTTACCCGTGAGGGGGGACCCGGCACTGCTACCGAGACGGTATCAATGAACCTCTATAAGCTCGCCTTTCGGAACTACAACACCGGTAAAGCCTGCGCAATGGCATATATCCTACTCATCATTATCGTCGCGTTGAGCAATATCTATGTAAAATACCTGAATCGTGTCAAAGGAGAGGCGTAAGAGACATTATGCGGAAAAGCTTTGCGCACTACCTCATATTAGCGTTCGTTGCCGTAGCGGTGATTGTCTATATCACGCCGATTTACTGGATTTTGGCGACCTCGCTAAAGGGATTAGCAGACATCACCACGAAACTTCCTAAGTTTGTTTTTGATGTATCATTGGAAAACTATCAGAAACTGATGCCTTCAGAGGGCGTGCCGGGCGTTACATATCTGTTTCTCATAGAGGTATTGGTGGGTTTACTCCTCTTCGGTTTTTTCTCGCTTTTTGATGTGAAATTGTCCGGTGCCTTATCGCTCCGAAATCTCAGCTTAGCTTGGAACGCCATTTTCGTTTTAACCTGTCTCTATAGCTTTCTAACACTACAACCACTGCAGAGCCGTCTCCAAACCGATGCCCGTTTCAATTTTGTGCTACTGATTGTTTGTGCAATCACAGCCTATCTCTTGATGGCACCGTTCAAAAAGTCTAACGTCATAGCGTCCCAAACGGCAAAGAAACAGCGACTTACTTTTGTCCTACCGAGTGTTTTAGGGACGATAGCGATTTGTGTGGCATTGGCGAACGGAGGTTCCAAATATTTCTACCAATTGCTGAATAGTATTATCATCGGTGGCGGTAGCACGATCCTCGCTGTGGGACTCGGAACCCTTGCGGCGTATGCCTTTTCCCGATTCGACATCGCTGGAAAGGATGACCTACTCTTTTTTATTCTCAGCACACGAATGCTACCCCCTGTTGTTGTTGTCATACCAATCTATCTAATGTATAGTGCACTCGGCTTGCGAGATACACACTTTGGGTTGATTCTACTTTACACTACCTTTAATGTCTCATTTGCGGTATGGTTAATGAAGGGATTTATTGACGAAATTCCAAAGGAATATGAGGATGCTGCGCTTGTTGATGGCTACTCCCGTTTTCAAACCTTTCTGAAGGTAATCTTACCGCAGTCTGTCACCGGCATCGCTGCCACCGCCGTATTCTGTCTCATTACAGCGTGGAACGAGTTCGCGTTTGCTTTGGTCCTCACAGAGGTCGGCGGCAGAGCCGTTACCGCACCCCCGTCGATTACGAGCGCAACGGGTTCCAGTGGCATGGATTGGGGCAAAATCGCTGCAGGCACTTTTGTATTTCTTTTACCCGTTGCCGTTTTCACTTTTTTGATGCGGAACCACCTGCTCCGAGGGGTTACCTTCGGCGCAGTAAAAAAATAAAGCATCTCAAGAGATTGAGAGAAAGTTATTTCTGTATCAACATCTTTCGCGTAACTGTGAACGCTCCGGCTGTGAATGTATAGAAATAGACCCCGCTTGCAACAGGTTCACCTGTCTCATTTTTGCCATTCCAGTAGGCTGCACGGCTTTTGCTCTGATACGTTCCAGCAGTTTGATGTCCTATGTTTAGTTGTCGTACTATTTTTCCATCTGTTCCATAGATTGTGATTGTAACCTGTGTAGGCTGTGCTAACTGATAAGGTATCCATGTCTCTGGATTGAATGGGTTTGGGTAGTTCGGCAACAATATTGTCTGTTTAGGAACTAATGTGATTAGAAGCTCTTCTAAAAACTGGATGCCTTTTTGATAGGTTATATCAGTCAATCCTAAGGATTGTGCTGCAAAGAGCCACTTCTGTACATCCCTTGCAGTGACCATTGAGAAAAGTTGTGGATGTAAGGAAGGTGCATTAGCCGTGTTGTCAAACATCGCAGTGGCGACCAGTACTATGTCTATAACATCAACAATCCCGTCTTTATTCACATCTGCAGCGTTTAGTCCAGTCTCGCCCAGGTTGTCAATGATTATTATGAGATCGATATGGTCCACCGACCCTTCTTCGTTGACATCCATTGTTAGTTCGGATGGTTGAGTAACTTCGATTATTGCACTTGGTGTTTCAACAGGTGTTTCAGCTGGCACTTCTGGTGTTTCAACTATTGTTTCTGTTGTTCTTCTTTTTTGGGTGTTGAGAGCGAAGTTATCTGCGATTCCTAAACCTGTTATGAGGTTTATTTCGCGATTGCTGCCGTCAAGATTAGAACGCTCCATCGTTCCGAGACTGGTTGTCCAGTAAAGTTTTCTGGATGTGGGGTCAACGGCAATATCAAATGCATGGCCTTCAGATATCCTGGAAAGCACCTCAATTTTTACGGTATTGTTTAGAGGAACGGACTTGATTGCGCGTGCGTGGTCTACCCAATAGACTATGTTATTGTGAACAGCTAAGTTTCTTGGGTATCCGCCGACGGTTACTATCTCCTTTATGTTTGAACCGTCAAGATTGGCACTTTGAATGTGTGCTCGTTCTTGCACGGTTGCTGTTTCTTGTATCCAATAGATTTTGCCATTTGATGTATCTATGGCAAGCCCCTTTGGATTTTTTATCCGTGTTATCAGGTTGGGCTGAAAGTTTGAACCATCTGTGTTTATGCGTTGCATGTTTCCTTGATAAGTTGTTATGTAGATCTTATGATTAGTAGGATCAAGGGCGATGCTCTGTGGTAGGCTGTTTAGGTTTTTGATGAGTTCGACATTGGTGCCATCTAAGTTTGCACGTTTGAGGTTGCTGGTATGATTACCCGTTTGTTCTATCCAGTACATCTTTTCGTTTTTGCTATCAAGGTCAAGGTCTATTACGCGGACCGCACTTGGTACTATATTTTCTATATTAGTACCTATAAGGCGATGGAGTGTGGACTTCGATGTATCTACCCAATATATTGGTGGATAATCTGAGGATGCGGTGTTTACAACGCCTGTTGTCTTTAGATATTCAGGCAGCGGTTGAGACTCTGGCTTTTTGGTATAGGGGCCTGCTATCTTTTTCAGTCGGTTAGCGGATTGAGGACTTTGTACTTCTACTTTTCCTGCTAAAGCCTGAAAGTTTGCTGATACGCTAACTGGTCTATTAAGGCTTGCCAATTTGTTAAGTTTGGGGACATGTTGTGGATGCGGTAGTGATATTCCATTGTTGTTGTTTTGCCATTGGAAGAAATCTCTGTTGTCAACATTGTATACAATAACATTTTTGAATTTTCTAATTAGAGTTTGGGGAGCATTGTTGTCAATCATGTACTGGTATAAATCGCCGTGAGCGTTGTAATTTCCAGTATTGTTAAGAAATCTTAGGAAAATAGGGAAGAAATCACGAAATGCGCTACATGAAAAGATGTAGTTTGCTTGGCTCACTGAATGGTTAGTCATGTAGTTTATTGAGTATTCGTATCCTTTTCTCATTATATTGCTACGGCCTATTAGCACATTACGGAGGCCTTGCTTAGAAGCGAAGAGATTGTGATACTGTAAGTCGGGATCAACCTCGTCGTCTTTTTCAGCGGTGAAATCATCCATTGCGTATCCGCCGTTGGGTTGATCTGAGGCGACATAGTATCTTGCATATTCACAGAAGTTAGCGAGATCTCCGAAACCTGCCTTGTTGCACGGCCCTCCCATATCGATTACCCCTAACCGCTTTCCTAATGACTGGGTCCAGAAGTTCAAAAATTTATTAGCGTCGTTTCTGTGTAACTGCAGTTCAAATAGATCGCCTCCGGGAGCACCATGTCCATTGTAGACTAAGTGATGTTCCGCAGTTGGATGTTGGTTTACTAAGTAAGCTGCGATATGCATGAAGATTGCTTTTAGGTATAGACTTCTTTGGTCTTCTCGAATACCGGGGACATCTGGTGGTAAATCCGTGTATTTTAGTATCATGTATTGTTCACGATGCGCAATTTTTTGTTCATCAGTTTTATCAAATAAATTCCAACTGTGATAATCATTCGGGAATGCATAAAGGTGCACGGAAGAAGTTTCTTCCCATATAGCAACTTCGTAATACTTCAGAACTTCGCTTTCTTTTATAGGAACAGCAGCTGTCCAGCCGCCGGGATCAGAGAAGGGCATCCACTCTGTAGTAACATATACCACTCTTAGCATTATATTCGGAATAGAGATTTCCTCTATAGCTGGGCTGATTTGGATAGGAACTATTAGCAATAGGCTGATAAAAATGAAAGTGAAATATTTGTGGGTTGTCGTTAGACGCTTCATTGTAATCTCCTTCCCCGGTAGGTGCGGTTGCCTAACCCTACTGATCCTCACTGAAAAAGAGCAAGCCTTTTAAGAGGAATCATCAATTTAGAATTGGTATTAGGAAGTATAACAGAAATCCGAAAAAAATTCAAATAAAAAATCAGTCTGATTTTTTATTGACGAACACCGACAGGCGCGGTATCCTGAAGGAAAATGAAGACGCATCTCATATATTTTGCAGAAAAGTGTTCTAACGGATATCAGAGCACTTTTTGGACACACGCACAACTAACAACCCAAACTAATAACCGATAAATGGAGGAAACCCAGATGCACAGATCTACACGCCAACTCACCGATAAAGAAATGCGAGAGTTCATCATCAACGGCTATGTGAAGATCAGTACCGATTTCCCACCGAGTTTTCATGAGAATATTCGCCAACAGCTCGACACAATGTTTGAAGTAACCGGGAATTTGGGGAATAACGTACTGCCGCTCATCCCTGAAATTCAGGAAATCTTCGATCATCCAACTGTTCACGGCGCAATGCAAGGTGTACTCGGTGAAAACTATGTAATGCACTCACACCGATACTGCCATTTCAACCAACAGGGCAGCGAAGGTCAGAATTTCCATAAAGACAGTTATGAGGGGGACGAACAGATCCGCCGCCACAGATGCCGTTGGACGATGGCATTCTACTATCCGCAGGATGTTACTGAAGATATGGGACCGACTGCTGTCCTACCAGGTTCCCAGTATTACGAGACAGGTGAAAGCGCACACAAGCAACCCGATCTCGCACTCACGGGTGAAGCAGGGACCGTAACCATTGTCCACTACGACTTGTGGCACCGCGCAATGCCAAATAGCAGTGACAAGAAACGGTATATGTTGAAGTTCCTCTTTATCCGGCTTGATGAGCCACAAATACCTTCATGGAGGCGAGATACCATCGACTGGAACGCCCTCAGCAACGGCGAAGAATCCGAACATCCAGAATTATGGGAATCGTTATGGGACTGGTATAACGGAAAGCAGAACGGGACTACCAATGGCGTTTCGAGGGCTGAGGTGGATATGCTCATCGAATCCTTAGATAGCGATAGTGAAAGGAATCGACTAAATGCCGCTTATCGCTTGGGACGAGTTGGAAGTGCTGCCGTGCCGGCCTTGAAACAGGCGTTGCATAGCAAATCTGATGCTATTCGCGAATATGCTGGATACGCTTTGAGTCTCACCGGTGCCTCCGCTATTCCAACGCTAATTGATGCCATACAAGGGACAGATGATGCCGTGCGAGCAAGTGCAACGTTCGCTTTGGCGGATATGGGAAAAACCGCACAGGAAGCAATACCTGTCCTGACACGCGCCGCACAAAATTCCTCACCATTAGTCCGACGGCACGCCACAGAAGGATTAGGACTCATCGGGCAACAAGTTTCCGAGGATGTCGATTTATCCGGGGCTGTAGAGGTTTTGACGACAGGGTTGCGTGATGACTATCACTCGGTTCGTGATAACGCTGCTCGTTCCTTAGCAAAATTGGGCACAACTGCTGAACCTGCAATTCCTGCGCTCGTCGCCCAGCTGGAAGATGAGAACCGGTATGTCCGTTTTCACGCGGCGGTAGCGTTGAAACAGATTAAGACGCCAGCAGCACAAGAAGCACTGTTCAACTATCTGTTTTCTTCGCGTTGGTGTGCTTTAACAACGAATAACTCAGCTTATTAGTGAAAGCCTAAGAGTTGGTAGGCGGGGTTTCTTAACCTCGCCGTTCTTCCATCTTCCCTTAAAATAACCTAAGTTGCTACTAACAGGTTTTGCACATTTCAGAAGGTATTCAGGCACTTTCCCCACCCCGGAGGGGTGATATGTCTATAGAAAATCGGTCATTTAAGTCCTGGCACTCCAGATGAAGATTAAGAATTTAATCGGGTAATTTCTCAACGTGGGATAAATCGCTACGAGCGGCTTCGTTTGTAGTAGGGCAATTCATTGCCCGTCAATTACCTAATTTATTTATTAAACCTCATGCGGAGTGCTATGTAGCGAAACAACTGGCAACTTACGTTAAAATAGGTAGGCGAGGTTTTCTAACCTCGCCCGATGACAATCAATGAACAATCTCTTTCAAGCACTTCCCCGCTACATTATAAACCACATACCTATTTGTCCGGAGAGTGTACCAAAAAGCGCACCCGCAAGCACATCTGTCGGATAGTGAACACCGAGATATACGCGCGCAACGCCAACCGAAGTACCCCAACAAAACGCCGGAATCTGTAAGGATGGAAAGGTATTCGACAACAGCGTCATCACCAGGAAGGCAGACGCAGTGTGCCCCGATGGAAAACTAAACCGATCTGGGGGACGTACTCGAAAGTGAACATCCATCATCTGCTCATACGGGCGGTCGCGTTTCATTGACCGTTTCAGGAGGTGATAGAGGAGTCTCTCAAGAGAAAATGCCAGGGCGCCTGATAGAAGAAATGGCTTGCTGACGGCTGAACCGAATGTCCAGTATACGTAAAGCCCCAGAAATGGATATAGACACCCGTTAGCACTCCAAGAAATGATGCGAAATGAGCAATTCAGGACTCTTCTATCGCCCCAACCAAAGATACGGTGAAACAGCAAAGTATCCCATCGGGTTAAGCTGTTCGTAAATTCTCTGAGCATAGGTTACTAAAACGAGTAGGTACGCTTACGACACGAACCTACTGTATCTCTTATCTCCATCTGTATTGTTCAAAGCCCCAGTAGGGCGATAGGTGTGTAGGATGTGCTTATAACCCTACACATACTCCCTGAGATCCCGGAGTGCGATGACATGATAGTCGTTTTCCGCAAGATACGCCATATATGCTTCAAATTGCGCTGGCTCCGTGTGAACCCATGGATGCTCGATGTCCGGCACGCCGTGAAATGTCAGAATCGCTATATTCCCGTCTTTTGCTTGCGCAAGTGCCCACTCGAAATCATCAAAACTCCAATGAGGTCCGGAAGCCCCCGTCGTCGGAATTAAGAGTGGGTGATGCAAGGTCGGATTATAGGCAGGTCCGCGCCCACCTTCGCCGTCATAAGGAAATTCTGGTGCAACACCGCGTCGGGCAAAATCGAAACCGTGTTCAACGAGTACTTCAACAGCCGCTTCGCCGTGGCTATAGCCAGGATAGCAAAAAGTCGTCGGTCGCGGAATACCGTATGCCTCGCAACGTTCGTCAATGTGTATGAGATCCGCGCTAAGTTCCGCCGCCGACTGCTGCGTTACGTTCCGGTGGTGACGCGTATGATTGCCAATCTCGAAACCGGTGTCGTGTAAGCCACGTACTTCTTCCCATGTCATATAGGCTTCTTTGTTTGTGAGAAAGTTCAGCCCTTCGGTAATATAGAAGGTTGCACCGAAGCCATAAGATGCCAGAAGGGGACCTATGAAGGTCGCCTGCGATTTACAGCCATCGTCAAAGGTAAGCACGACGAGTTTACCAGGGATTGTTTTCTCTGAACCGTTTTCCATGCTATTAAGTTTGCTGCGGTAAAAAAACAAGTATTTTCAAGCCCTAATGTCCTTAGGACTTCGCACCACTTGTTTGCAAATCCGTTTCAGGAGCAATCTCAGTTATTTATAGTAAGACTTACACAGGACTTACGCAAATTGCGTAGTTTTTCTGTTGGTTTCGCAGGGTCCCCGTGCCCTGCGTCCTTTTCATAAGCGGACAGGCACGAAAGCCGAAGCCATCTGTCCGAACACAGGCATGTTTGAGGACTTCATCACGGGGACGACTTTGCTGCGTAAGTCCTATTACAATTAAAAATACATTTTAACAATATCAGAATGCCTCTATCGTAGGGGCGAGGTTCCCTCGCCCGCTGAAGAGTGTCTCATTAATTCTTGGACTTACTATAAAAGGACGAATGCCATACTGCTTATTAGGTTATTATAACCGCCAACTCCTATTTAAATCAAGAAGAAAATCAGGTTTAGGGTGAATTATAAAAATATGTTAACATTCCAATAACTAACGGCTAACAGTGGAGCGTAGCGGAACGCTCTGACCGCTGACTGCTACTCTACCAGAGCCATTCAGTTTTCGGTTTTTTGAGTGCGTTATGGGCAATAGGGGGGCACTGCTTTCCGCAAGAATCGGGGTTACAAACCCCTCCTACAAGAGGGATTCGTGACAATTGAATGCCTCTGGCTACTCTACAGAAAACTCTTGACAAATATTCCCAAATAACTTATGATATAAAATAACGGAGGTGAAAATCATGATTGATCGACGCGCATTTCTAAAATCGATGGCAGGCCTAACAACAGGCGTTCTTTTGTCGTCGGCGTGTGCAGAAGGCGATGAAGCAAATATTGCCAGTGACCGCTTAGGTACTCTCCTACCAACACGGAGATTCGGCCGTACAGGAGAGGCGGTAACAATGCTTGGCGTTGGCGGATGGCATATCGGAGGGATGTCAGAAGCTGAAGCCCAAAAAACAATTGAGATTGCACTTGAAGGCGGTGTCAGGTTCTTTGATAGCGCAGAATCTTATCAGTCCGGTGGTAGTGAGAGTCGTTTGGGAAAACTGCTTGTTCCAAAATACCGAGATGATATATTCCTGATGACGAAAACGACAGCAACGACTGCTGATGGTGCTTGGAAGCACCTCGAAGGCTCACTCGCACGCCTGAATACCGATCGGCTGGATCTCTGGCAAGTACATTCAATCAAAAATTCCGCCGACGTAGATGAGCGGATTGATAACGGCATTCTTGATGTGATGTTGGAAGCAAAAGCTGCTGGAAAGACGCGTTATATCGGATTCACTGGACATTCAAGCCCCGCTGCTCATGAGCGCATGCTTGAACGGACCGATATTTTCGATGCCTGTCAATTAGCTGTGAATCTTACGGATGTCAGCTACGAGAGTTTCATCGAAAGGGTCGTCCCGACGCTTGTTGAACGCAATGTTGGTGTGATCGGAATGAAAGCACTCGCAAACGGTGGCTTTTTCGGTGGCGCGCAACACGGTAGACACGGTGAAAATCCAAAAATCGTCCCGGATCGGGTCAGCGTTTCCGAAGCGATTCGCTTTGTCTGGTCCCTACCCGTAAGTACACTCGTTACTGGTCCAGACGATGCCAAGCAGATGCAAGAGAAGATCGACATCGCTAAGACTTTCACAGGTATGGGAGATGAGGAGCGGCAGGCGTTGATAGAAAAGGTCGAGGACATGGCTGGAACAACGGTTGAATTTTACAAAGCTTAATGTTTCCCAGTGTATATTGAAAAGCGATATAGAAAATACCTCATGCGGACGTTTGCTCTCTCGTGTACGCTTATCTGTCTCCGCGCAGGAGCTGACATCCAATTTACGGATGTTACCGATGTATTCGGTATCGAATTTCAGCACTTCACCGGGGCGACTGGTGAACGGTATATGCCCGAAACAATGGGTGCCGGATGCGCCTTTTTGGACTACGATGCTGACGGTAATTTGGACCTTCTCCTCACAAATGGAACAGCATGGGAACACGTAGAAACGACGCATACCCCTCAACTCTACCGAAACATGGGAAATGGGCAATTCGTTGATGTCACGGAAACAGCGAAATTAAATGTGCCGATGTACGGTATGGGGATAACAGTCGCTGACTACGACAACGATACCGATGCGGATATCTACTTTACCAACGTAGGTGAAAACCGACTGTTTCGCAATAACGGAGACCGCACCTTCACAGATGTCACCGAATTCGCAGCGGTCGGCGATCCAGCTTGGTCAACAAGTGCCGCCTTCTTCGATGCTGACAACGATGGGTGGTTGGATCTTTTTGTTTGCAACTACGTTGAATGGACCCCTGAAACAGATGTGCCGTGTACGGTGAATTCTGCGGTTGACAATATGCGATACCGCTCCTATTGCACGCCGACTGTCTATACCGGACAGTCTTGTCGATTCTACCGTAACCAGGGCAATGGCACGTTCACCGATCTCACAACACAAGCAGGGCTATATAATCCGATAGGTAAGTCCCTCGGTGTTACCCTTTTGGATTACAATAACGATGGATGGATTGATCTCGCTGTCGCTAACGATACCGAACCGAATTTTCTCTATCGGAATAACGGCGATGGCACATTCACCGATGAAGCCCTCATTATGGGAATTGCCTTTAGTGAGGCAGGGAAAGCCCGTGGCAGCATGGGGATTGATGCAGCCGATGTCTATAACAACGGCGGCACCGCAATTGCTATCGGTAATTTTAGCAATGAGAAGACAGCCTTCTTTTACGCAAAGCCGGGAGACATCTATTTCACTGATAGCGCAGATCGGGTCCAGATTGGCAGGGTCAGTTACCGTTCGTTGACCTTCGGCGTCTTATTTTTCGACTGCGACTTAGATGGCGCACTTGACCTGTTTTGCGTTAACGGGCACATTGAACCGGAGGTGTTACGCTACCAACAGCATACGCCATACCCACAGTTTCCTTCGCTCTTCCGAAATCAAGGAGATGGAACGTTTCGAGATATTACGAAGCGCGCCGGACTCGTTAACGCAGGTGTCGGACGCGGATGTGCCTATGGCGATTACGATAACGATGGAGACTTGGATCTGCTTGTAAGCAATAACGGTGTTGAAGACGGGTTTGGTGGCGCACGGCTTCTGCGGAATGATACAGAACTGCTGTCTAATTACCTCCGAGTGAAAGCCGTCGGTGTTCGTAGCAATCGCGATGGAATCGGAGCCAAAGTCAGAGTAACATCGGGAGATACCGTCCAAAGCCAGATGGTTCGTACCGGCAGCAGTTATTGTTCTCAAAGTGAGATGGTACTAACGTTCGGATTAGGGGAAAATAAAACAGTTGCGCAGCTTGAGATTCAATGGTCCTCCGGCGAAATAGATCGGTACACTGAACTCAAAGTAAATCAGACTATAGAGGTGATCGAAGGAGCATCCAAAAAATGAAACTGAGTAGTTATGGATGTATCTTTCTGGTAGTTTTAGGACTCATGAGTGGGTGTCAAAGTAACGAACGTGCCCCCGTCGAAACAAAACCTGCATCCGCAACATCTACCAAATCAGCGGCTTCACCCTCCGCCGAGGACTACAGCAACAGCGGAACCGCTTATCAACGCGCTGGGAGACTCCAGGAGGCAGCGTTGGCTTATCAACACGCTGTTGCGTTAAAACCGACGTTGGTTGAGGCACATCATAATTTGGGTACAGTCTATGTAATGCAGGGGAAACTTACTGAGGCGATTACTGCCTACAAACGCGTAGTTCAGTTGAGGCCCGATATGGCGGCGGCTTATGTCGATTTGGGCAGAGCCTATGGATTCGCAGGACGGCTTGATGAAGCAATTGCCGAATACGAGAAAGCACTGACGCGTGATGCCACGCTTCCTTACGCTCACTATGGCATCGGGCTTGCATACAGACATAAAGGTGTGTTCCCAGAAGCCATCGCTGCTCTTGAAAAAGCAATCGTTCTTAAACCGAATTTCCCTGATGCTTTGATGCAGCTTGGCTACGTCTATCGAGAAACGGAACGGTTCACAGAAGCATTAGAAGCCTTTACAACAATCACAGAAATTTATCCTAACAACGCCAAGGCATACCATGAACTCGGTGTATGCCATACAAAACAAGGCACGTATCCAGAAGCCATCAAGGCTTTTGAAAGAGCCTTACAACTAAACCCTGACACAGTTGAGACACGTAATATGCTGCGGGTTGTCCAAGCGCGTGTCGCACGTCAGAAGTAACATCTCACTAACCGATTCTATATTTGTTGCGGAGAATTATCTTCGCCACTCACATTTCTATTTTTATTTTCTAAACGTCGTACGGAAACTATTTTTCCGTCTTCACTTCCACACTGCAACATCTGGGTTGCATATTTCTGAAACGCTTAATAGAAAATCTGAACCAATTAATTAACAATCTGTCTAATTTAATGGTGAAGTGTGTAATTAACTGAGAGTGGTTCATTATTCTTGGGGATCTCGTAGCGTAGACTGTTAGTCTGCGCCCTGATATGCACAATCTAACAGATTATGCTACAAAGGAGGAAGAAAATGCATCAGGCTATATTTTTTACATTGCTCATAGCGGTATTTTCCGCTGGGGCTCTTCTCGCACATGCTGCTGATATCGAGGATGGGCTTTGGATGTATCTACCCATGAACGAAGGAGCTGGACAAAAGGTCGCCGACCACGGTCCACACAGTTTTGATACGGAACTCAGTAAGAGCGCACCGAAATGGGTAGATGCCAAGCACAACGATCTCGGGAAAGTAATGGAGTTTGACGGCAAGTCAACCTACATCAAAATTGACATGGAAGGTCAGAATAAAGACATTGATTCCCATTTTGACAAGAAGAAGGGCTTGACTATCTGTGCGTGGGTAAAAGTGCTGAAAGTCGGTACCGATGCCCACGGGCAGACCCGACAGCCTATTGTCATGAAAGGCAACGCCAATCAGTGGGAATTCTCGCTCTATATTTATGACGACTTCGGGGCAGGGATGTCAGTCTGGACATGCCCGGGTTCTGGTGTTTCAGAACCGCACGGTGCTGGCACAGCACCAGGGGGCAAGTGGATTCACCAGTGCGGCACGTTCCAATTGGAAGAAGGCGTGCGCGTCTACGTAGATGGTGATAAAAACCCAGTCGCAGAAGCACCCGATAAAGGCAACGGCCCTTGTGAAACTGGCACGCGTCCCGTCTTCATCGCACACCGGGAGGATGGGCAGTGGTTAAATGCTGTTATCGCCGAGGTCTATATGTGGGATAGGGTCATTGATGTTGATGAGATGAATATTGCCATGGAAACGATTGGTGGGTTGGCGGTTCAACCAGGAGGTAAACTGACGACCAGCTGGGGGAATATAAAACGCCGTTGACCATTTTAAATTAACAGGGGCGGACAGAAAATCTGCCCGCCCTTTATAATTTGATCACGCCTTAAAATAGGTAGGCGCGGTTTATTAACCGCGCCAGTTTTTCCTAACCAACCACTGATACTTACCGCAAAATCCACAACCCACTCTAACTAAGCCATTATCTCTTCAGAAGTTGGATTCGTTTTGAACCCACCTGCCATAATGTTGTTGTAAGGTTCTTCTTCGCGACGTCCAACGGGACGCATTTCAGGCTTGTGATATCCGAATCGAACCGCTTTCCGCCACTGATCCGTCCGATTGACTTCAGACCAATGGATAAGGCAGTAGCTGAAGAAAATGACATCCCCTGCCGTTGCCGGAATCGGAATCGAGTCGATGAAATCTGGGTGGAATTTATCGGTAGGCAGATGCGGTGCTGTACCTTCACCCGTGATATGTTCCCGCGGTCCTTCCTTATGGCTGCCGGGGACAACTCGCAAGGCACCGCTTTCAAAGGGGGCATCGTCGAGATGAACGAGGCAATCGACAAAATCAAGGCCATCGTGTGGGTAGAACGGATAATCTTGGTGCATCGGGAATGGCGTGCCTTTTTCGGGGGGCTTTGCGTGTAACACAGTATGGTGCCATTGAATGGTATCACCGATGAGTGATTGCACCGCACCCGTCAGCCGTTCGTGGAAAATCACCCGCCCCCATGCAGCCGAGTAGAAATGGGGATTGTGCATAAAGACAGCCTTCGTCGTCTGCTGATCCTCCTCTTTGAGGTAGCGTGTACGCCAAGGTCCGGCCCAACCGATTGTCTCCTGTCCCCAGTTGTTAATAATCCGCACCATTTCAGATGCCAATTCTTTTGTCTCTTCAGGTTTAAAGAGTTGATCTACCTTGAGATAACCATTTTCATGATAAAAATCAACCTGTTCTTGCGTTAGCATATTCAGACTCCTTATCGCTATTGAGCGTATTTGCGTGTCAGAAAATGTTGCTTATGCTAAATTCTACTTTAAAACCACAATTCTACTTTAACACTCTTCCGTCAAATCCCCATGCTTTAGCATGGAATATAGACGGCTAAGTGCGTGATAGGAAAAATAAATTTGACAATTTACCAAAAATATACTATAATTATAGTATCACAGTGGCAGACATGTCAAGCGTAATCGCAAGGTTACGTGTCTGCCTACCCACTTGACAAGGGGAAAAACTGTGGTCTGTGAAAATCCATGAAAACCTATAAATATGAGTTCTCTCATCAATCTAATCTGATACAAATTGGCAATCTAATAGACGATCTACACAACGTACATGTCCATTTATTGCGTCTGCAACGGCGTTACTATCGTCTCTTTGGTAAGTATGCTTCGCTTTCTCGTATTTTGAAACATATTACGAAGTTGAAGCGGACAACACAACCGCATTGGAACGCATTGCCAAGTCAGATGATACAAGACGTTGCTATCCGTATTGATTTAGGTTACCAGCGTTTCTTTGACAACATAGAAGATAGACGGTTAGGGAAAACGAAACGTAAAGTCGGTAAACCGAAAATTAAGCCGAACCACAAGTACAAATCTATGACGTTCACACAAGCAGGCTATAAAATAGAAGGCAACCGTTTCACAATCAACTGTCTAAAAAAGTCCTTCACATTTTGGAAACACCGTGAATGGACAGGCACACTAAAGAGAGTGACAATCAAGCGTGATAATGTAGGTGATTATTCCCTCTATATTGTCTGCGAGGCTTGCGAACCTTCCGAAAAACTCCCATTGACCGGTAATGAGGCAGGGGTAGATTTTGGTTCTAAAACATTCCTGACACTTTCAGATGGCACAAAGATAGAGTCGCCAGAGTTCTATAAACAATGTCTCAAAGCAATCTGTTCTGCTCACAAGGCACTCTCCCGTAAGCAATATCTTTCTAATGGGTGGTATCGTGCGAAACGATACCTATCACGTCTCTATAAAAAGATTGCTAACAGGAGGCGTGATTGGTTCTTCAAGTTGGCCCTTCGTCTTGTGCACAAATACGATAAGCTTGCGATAGAGACGCTGAATCTTGAAGGCATGAAAAAGCTTTGGGGACGCAAAATCTCTGATCTTGCCTTCGGTGAGTTCGCATTGATACTTCAATGGACTTCTGCCAAATATGGTAAAACATTCTTGAAAGCGGGTCGTTGGCAAGCCACAACAAAACCTTGTTCTGATTGTGGATGTCATAACGAAAACCTTTCTCTTTCTGATAGGCAGTGGATATGTCCTGAATGCGGTTCTCACCATGATAGAGACATCAACGCTGCGATAAACATTTTGCAGGCTGGGGTACCCGCGTCTTGATACGCGATAAAACCAATCTGATTTGGAATAATAGCCTGCGGGTGGAGCGACAATAAGACGGTGGACTCTCTGAGAAAATCGCAGTTGCTACGAAACCGAAGCCTCTACCCTTAGGTAGTGGGTGGTATCACAACCATATATTTTGTCAACTTGCTTTTAGAGACGATCGGTCGTCAGCGGTTAGCAGCCAGTAGGGTCATAGGTATATGACACGTTTCAGCGTATTCAGCGTAAAATTTGAAAAAGGATGGGTTTCAAAAAGGTATGTAAACATATTTCGGTTGATTGTGACAAACGGATGTGGTATCTTCTATGCAACGTTGATACAAAGGCGTTACCGGACATAACACTCGGAGACACACGTGAAAACATTACTTTTAGCGGATGCCAATCGGTTGCTCGCATTCCCATCTGATCATGCAGCCACCCGACAGCAGAGAGATGCTGCGGCGTATCAGACCTTCACGCTAAGCGAGGCGGACTTTTACAACCTCGTTTTCATGGAAGCGAATGACAATGTGTGGGCAAACAATCAGGCGTTGGTAGACAGACTCACACCCGCAGGGCAGTCCCGCACGCTGAAAGAGGTCGTAGACAGGATTCTGGAAGCGTATCCGTATCAGCGTCCGATCCAAGTCTTCAAGTATCTCTCTGCGGATGAGCCGTGGTTTGAGGGATGTTTCATTATCAGTGCGAGATTCGACCCGCGCTTACTGGGGGAACTGTTGATTAGACCCTTGACCGCTTATGAGAAACCCGCACATCCACCGGCAATCAGGTTTTACCTTGAAGACGGGAATCACAGGGCACTGGTATATGCTGTTTCCTTGAGGCTACAGATAGAAGCGTATCAACCCGTCCGCGCCATCTTCAGTCGGGACTGGAGCCATCTCTATCCGTGGGGACAGTTGACCTCATAAGAAAGAAGTTTTATATGTCTGACTTGAAAGACACACTCACACATATTCTTGAACATGAACAATTATATCTATTACGATATCCCTGATGATGTGAGAGACCTGCTCCCCGTGCTTGAATTTGCTTACAATAAACATCACGAGAGGTGACGCTTTAATTACCGGTTAATTGTTTCCAGATGTTCCCGTGTAACTCCATGAATTCCAGATAATCCGGCAAATGTTTCATCTGGTGTCTGGGTTGTCCTGCATGGCAACCGATGCAGAGTGCTTGCAGGTCTTTAGGTTGACTGTATCTAGTTCCTCTTAAGTGGTGGGCGTGGAGAAATTTAGGGGTAAGTCTTAAATCTATACTACACTTCTCACATCTCCACTCTGCTTTCTTGCGACACTGTAGCGAACGCAAATTCCAATCAGGAGGATATTTTGAGACCGGAAGCGTTACTGGCGTAATTTTGGGACCATAAAGAACATCTGTTGGAGGGGGCTCATAGCGAGGATCAATCGCATTAAACCAATCCGCTAATGGAAAAGCATCGGGGGCATAGACATATTTCAGTTTCAATTCCTGCCACAAACAGTTTTTACAAATATCCAACCTGTATGTCTCCGGATTGTCGCTCGAAAGATTGTCGGCAAAATTGAGGAGAAACTCTCCATCTGTCCGCCTCGTCACCACATAACGCTTATATTTTCCCGCGTCTCGCATACCTCTCAGGGTTCGGCAGTCTACAACGTGATACTTCGGTAAACTCCCCATGGTATCCCGAATATAGAGAACAACCTTTCGTCCTTGATATTCAAGAGTTCCGTTCAGAGCAACCTTAACATCATCAGATTCTACCGTGATGCCTCGTGTCGTTATTGATTTTTCTATTTCCAGGGCAACAAATGGCTGGAATGGAATACCCATTTGTTTCAGCAAGTCATCCAGTTTTGGAAAATCTTTTGGTAATTTCAATTGACCACCTCTGATTTATTGAATCGTTTCATAAGTTGTTCAATCTCGTTGATAAGTTTTTCAGATTTCGTGACAACCCGAAACTCGACTCTACGAGATCTTTCTCTGTTCTGATTTCCATCGGGATCAAAAATTAGTTTACTGGAAGACAGTCCATTAGCTGTCAAATATTTCTTAATACATTCTTTGTTTTGAATTATTTTTCGATTTCTGATTTCAAGCACGTACTGCAGGACGTTTCGGGCGCGATTCTGTGATAACTCCATATTATTATAGTAAGCTACATCTAAGCCGACCCTATCATGCCATTCGCTAGAAGTGTGCCCTTCAATTCGGATTTCAGCAACTTCATCTCTATATTCAGGCTTGGTTAAGATAGCAACGTACCTCGGAAAAAAATTGCGTAAGACGTTTTTAAAGGCAATTGGAACGGCAGCATCTCCTTGTGTAAAAGGTTTTTGGAAACGGATAGATAGCGTTTCCATGTCCAGATGTCCGCGCCATACAGTCCTAAACTGTCTCTTTTTCGTGGAGGATCCCTCAAACTCTGCATGCAATTCTTTGTATAAATCGGACTGCAAATTTTTGTAAGCGTCAAGCAGTTTCTCAATCTCATTTTTATACACAATAATTTCATCAGCTTTGAGGCGAACGTTTAACATATAACTAATAGCAATAAAGAGAAATATCACCATTAATCCTGCCATCACATCGGATATAGAAACCCAATGTTCTTCGGTTTCCTGTTCTTGCCTATTAAATAGGTTTCCTAACACTTATTAAGTTCCTTTTGTCTATCTGAGACCTCGGCGGCTTGCCTCTACAAGCTGCTGGAGTTCTACAATTACTTGGGTATAAGGTCCAACTAACTCTCTATAATTATTAACAAAACCGTTGGAAAGACTCTCAAAGTGGCCGGCTAACACTTGTAAGGAAGTCGCTAGTTCTTTCTCCAGAGACTCATTGAAGGTATTAACTTCTTTCCGAAGTGCACTATGCAAGGTGTTAACATGGTTGTCTATATCTTCCCTGTTCCGTTCAACAATGTTGCCAAGTTCTTGGGTCTGATTTTTTAATATATTTTGAATATCTTGGGTAAGATTTTGGGTGAAACCTGTGGTTACCTGAGCAATATGATTTGCGCTTCTCTCAAACACACTGTCAAGACGATCTCTGATATCACTTATAGTCTGATGGAGTTGCTGATTAGAGGTAATCAGGGTAGTTTGTAGCTGCTGTAATTGGTTCGTTAATGTCTCCCGTTGTTGACTCATGCTCGCCTGAGACTCATCAATAGATGTCTTGATAGTATCTGAAAAATTCGTTGTCAGTTCGATAACTTGTTGGTGCGTCTCGTTTGTGGTCCTCTGAAGCTGATCTACTTGTGTTGCTAAGGCAGCGCGTTGGGTTTCCATACTGTCATGCGAATCCGTAATTGCTATCTCCACTGTGTTTGAAAAACCTGTAGTAAGATCATTTAAGCGATTCTCAATAAGCGGGAATGCTTCATGTGCTCTCTGGCGCAACTCGCTGAATGCCTCTAATTGATCATTTAAGGTATGAAGGATCGGATCCAGTCTTTCAGCGATAGAAACGAGACTCACACTTTGATCTTCAATCGTCATCAAGGACTGAGCAGCTGATGCTAGTGCTATGCGAGACTGCTCAACACTTTCAGCTGCCATTTGAAATTCTTTGGCAAGCTCATCCATCTGTTGGCGGTATTGTTCCTGCCATTCTACAGTTTTCCCAACCGCTTCGTTTAACTGTTTGAAGTTCTCGCCAAATTGCTCGGTGAGATTCTTGTTGAAATCCCTGATGACTTCCCTAAGTGCCTCAATGAGTTGTCCAGTGGCAACTTCTCCCACTTTTGCTGCAATTTCACCAACTTTCTCCGAAACAGTTGAAGTCAATTCCTGCAATTGCACAAAAACCGTACTTTCATCTTCACCGGTGAGTGCCTCCGTTATACTATTTAGTCTCTCATGAATTTGAAGGTTCTGCTGCGTTTGTAATTGAATCAATTCATCATATTTGTTTGAAAAGGTTGTTGTTAAATGATGCAATTGCTTAAGCGTCGCGCCTTCTTCTCTGGTAAGAGAGACATGAATACCAGCAAGATTAGTTCCAATGTTGCTCAAGGTTTCCCTTGTTGCAATACCTTCTTCTTTGACTGTTGTATCTAATTTCACTAATTGTGCAAGAAGGTTAATTTCTCCAGATGTTTCTATGCTTTTTAAAGCATCAACAAACTTGTCGCGTTCTTCTTCAATCGGGTTTCTACTTTTTTGAGATGTTTTAAATAGTGGTGCTATTATTCCTTTCAAAAAGGTGGCTAATCCGATTCCCACAAGCGAGGTAAGAAAAGCGAGTTTAAGACTATCTAATAATTTTGAAATACTCGCTTCAATATTCTGAATATCGAAAGCTTGAAGTCCGGAAAAGATTCCAAGAAAAGTTCCAAAAACGCCAATAACAGTTAAAATTGAAGCAACCGTATTGGTATGTGTATACCAACCTTGAATCCACCATAAAATACCAAAGGCAAACCCACCAACAATAATCTGGAAAACGACGTATCCACGTGTAAACTCATATCCTTCTTGAAAAGAAACCGGAATCTGAAACCAGGCTATCAAAACAAGAAGAGCAGCAGCGACTAACGTCACCAAAATTTTCAAGATATTTTTCCTCATAAACCCCCTTTAGGTAGTGCTTACATTCTAAAAGTTCGGTATAGTTATTTCCTTTCACAGTCGGTTATCGCACTATGCCAAAAGCACATCAGCATTTCGATAGTTTCAACGCAATAGGTATTGAAGATGCATACTGACTGATATGCACAGAAACCGGTAGGTCTCCAAGATGTAAAACGCGGGGTTTGCCCGCCAGCACCTTGTCACAGGTGAGGACGGGAGACAACGCAAAGAGTGTTGCGGTGACAATCCTGTCCACAAGCTTGCAAAGAGTCCAATAGAAAACCTATTCCGTATCAACTGTACTGCCAACGGTAATTTAGACCAAAAATCAGTAAAATTAAGACAATCTGTTTCCTCGCTTCCGTTTCCCAAGGCGAGATAGGTTTGTGTTTCTTCTAACATGTCAGTTTCCTTAACATGAGTTTGATAAAAGTGAAATGTTGGGTTTCGCTACCGTTACTGACACAGAAGTGCCCTCGAAAAATAAAATATCTGTCCAAATTAGGATGACCTTTCGGGAGTATTTCCCGCTCAACCCTGGTTCATGCCATAAGGCATGAATACCGTTGATTCCCTACAGATTTATTTTCAAGCTCACGTTTTGCTTACTAAAATGGGGCAGTAGACGCAAGGTTTATCCAGCCTCACAATAGTTGTCTACTTGACGGACCATGATACCTGATAGTTGGGAAAAAGTCAAGTTTTTTGTAAGACCTAGATGTGTAAAATTTTTGGCATAGATGGTTGTAGGTTGGGTTGAGGGGAATTGACCCAAACCAGGATATACCCAAGAACCGCTAATCTTGTGGGAACCCTACCGCATCACAGAATAGCAGCGAAAGCCAACTTTTCAAGGCTTTCGTTGGGTTTCACGACAGGGTTGGAAATATTGATATATTTTTGTCTGTCCGAAGTTTTCGGGGATTGCGAGGTTCTGGTGATGTTGCGTTCAACCCAACCTACAAGAAACTCTCATTTCGTGCGGATTAGTGCGACACGAATCAAAATATTTACACATCCGTAAGACCTTGTGACAATTTAAAAGTAAATTTGCATTTTTAAACTGGATATATTATCATACTATAAGGTAAATTCAAATTATGAATACAGACTGGATGTACTACTGTGAAAATTACAGGCATCAACGGATAAGGAACTCAATGCCTAACAAAGGACACCGCATACATAGAAATCCCTAAAAATCAGCGAAATCTGTGAAATCTGCATCAATCCGCGATTCAGACCCTATAGACATGACTCACTTCAGCAAGAACATGGAGAAAAATATTACACTTTCCGCCAAATTATTTTTTTCCACAACCGCGAAAGAAAGAAAAATATCTATAAACCCTTACGGCCACTGGGTTTTATGCCGACAGCCATCCCCTGCCAAATGTTACACTGGTGTAACATTTTAACGTGATAATTTATTAATATGTTATTTTTAATTCAATAAAACAATGTTTTCACAGTAACTCCCAAAAGTCCGAAATTCCCAAAGTGGCTCTAAACCCATACCGTGACTGGATTTTCAAGGGACCGAATTGAATCTCAATTTTAAAATTTCACAGTAAACCCCAAAAGGGGCAGTACCCTCCAAATGGTGCTAATCCCATACCACACCTATGTTTTGAAAGGGTTACAAAGACCGTTTTTCAAACGCTTACTGTGAAATTTTCATACCTCTGTAGTTTCCAATAGTCAATCTAAAACAAATCCTTGCATTAATCTGCAATCAATTATAAGATACCCACATCCTGTATCAAAGAGAAAAGGAAGAAAGCAATGAGTCTTTTGGGTATTGATGTTGGAACAACAGGGTGTAAGGTCATCGCCTTTCGCGAAGATGGAGTCGTTCTCGCGCAGGCGTATGGCGAATATCCGTTGACCCACCCGCAACCCGGCTGGTCGGAACTCGACGCGAACGGTGTCTGGGAAAACATAGCGACCGGCATTCAGGAGGTTGCAGCACAAACAAAATCCGATCCGATCGAAGCAATCAGTGTCGCCTCGCAAGGCGAAGCCGTAACACCCGTGTCCGCCGATGGACAGATTTTAGCGAACGCGATTACCACTTTCGACGCACGCACAGCCGGCATCTGCGACGAGTTAAGAGAGCACATAACCCCTTTAGAGGTGATGCAGATCACCGGAATGCCGATAAGCGATATTCATACATTAGCGAAGCTCATCTGGATGCAGCGGAACCAGCCTGACATCTATCGACAGGTATCGAAATTTCTCGGCTTTGAAGATTTCGTCTATTTCAAACTCGGTGTTCCGCCAGTCGTCGACTATTCCCTCGCTGCCCGCACGATGGCGTTTGACATTATCAACAAATCGTGGTCAGAAAAAATGCTTGGTCTGGCGGATGTGGATGCAGCACTCTTCCCTGATGCAGCACCTTCAGGTACTGTCATCGGTGAGGTAGACGCTAAGGTCGCTGCGGAACTCGGGCTGCCACAGGGAGTCGTATGCGTTACAGGTGGACACGACCAGCCGTGTGGTGCCTTAGGCGCGGGGATCATTCGGAGTGGTGAGGTAATGGATGCCACTGGTACCGTTGAGTGTATCGCACCGGCTTTTACAGAGCCTGTCATCAATCAGCAGATGATAGACGGTAATTTTGCCTGTTATCCGCATGTCGTGGATGGGTTGTATGTCACGCTCGGTTTCGTATCCAGTGGTGGTGTTGTGCTTCGCTGGTTCAGGGACACACTTGCACAAGCAGAGGTTGCCCAAGCATCCGCAGAAGGACGCGATGTCTACGATATATTGATGGAGGAGATACCTGATGCTCCGGGGACGGCAATGGTACTTCCACATTTCACCGGTTCAGGCACCCCTTATCTCGATCTCGAATCGAAAGGCGCGATTGTCGGTTTAACACTTTCAACAACGAAGGGCGAACTCATCAAAGCGATTCTCGAAGGCATTAGCTACGAAATCAAACAGAATCTCGCAATGCTCCAGGACGCAGGGGTCGTGATAAACGAGGTGCGTGCCATCGGTGGCGGCGCGAAATCTGAAAAGTGGCTGCAACTCAAAGCCGATATGTTTGGAAAAAAGGTGATCGCCCTTGATATATCCGAGGGTGTATGTCTCGGTACTGCTATCCTCTCTGGAACAGCAATAGGTAAGTATGACTCTATTGAAACAGCGGTTGAGCAGTTGGTCACACCGCGCGACGTATACTATCCACGTGAGGCATACGCACGGCGTTACGACGAGAAACTGAACGCCTACGAACAGATTTATCCTGCCCTACGCACACTGAATTACGAATTGTAACTCTGCTTTAAGGTAAGCGCGTAGGGAATCAACGCCGAATGCGCGTGTTGCCTCGCAGTGAGAGTCAGCGGGGTTGAACGGAACATCAATATTATACCTACCCATTCAGAGAACCACGAATTTTTCAGAAGATTTGAAATCCCGAGAATGGAGTGAAACCCAACGTATTACTATGTAGTATGAATACTTCAAACCCTTCTGCGACTAAGGTGTGCTCTTATGAAAAAACACGTTGTCGGAATTGACATTGGCGGAACGAAGCTCGCTACTGTTGTCGCTGATAGCACCGGACATATCCTCAACAAGGTACGCAAACCGACACTTGCAGAGAGGGGTCCAGAATATGCGCTCCAATTGCTATTTGATATGGTGCGTGAGACCGTCGAACTGGCAGGCTTGAGACAGGCGGCGATTTCAGCGATCGGTGTGAGTTGCGGAGGTCCGTTGGACACAAAAACCGGAATCGTCTATTCACCACCAAATTTGCCCGGATGGGATGCCTTACCGCTTAAAGCGCAGTTGGAGTCCGAGTTTCAAATCCCTGTGACCATTGAAAACGACGCCAATGCAAGCGCGCTCGCCGAATACAGGTTCGGAGGCGGACGCGGCTACAATGCCGTTCTCTATATGACCATGAGCACAGGTATCGGTGGCGGTATTGTCCTTGATGGGCAGGTCTATCACGGCGCCAACGACAGCGCAGGCGAAGTAGGGCATCAGATACTCGTGCCAGACGGACCGAGTTGTGGGTGTGGCAAACGCGGATGCCTTGAAGCACTCTGCTCAGGTCCTGCTATCGCACGCCGCGCCCAAGCGGCAGTCCGGAAGCAGCTCACAGATGGAAACGTGGCAACAACAGCACTCTTGAACCTCGCTAATGGGCGTATCGAAAACATTAAATCGGAAAACGTGCTTGAAGCCGCGCGTCGGAACGATGCTTTAGCATTACAGCTTGTTGAAGAGACCGCATATTATATGGGCTGGGGTATTGCAAACTTGGTCAACATTTTAAATCCCGACATCGTTCTATTGGGAACGATTGCAATTGCTGCCGGAGATCTGTTGCTCGATCCAATTCGGAGGACGGTTTCAGAATTTGCAATGACGCGTCCCGCGGAAGCAGTTAAAATTGCCCCCGCACAGTTAGGAGATGCATTAGGCGACCTCGCTGCCGTCGCATTAGTTGTTGACTAATTAATTTCACTTCCATTAAAGAAAGGAACCCAAAAATCGAAATGGAGAGAATTCAAAATTATATTTCACATCTTCAAGGCGTTTTGGAGCGACTCGTATTAGCAGATGTCCGGTATTCCATAGACGCTATTATGGAGGCATATCGCGCTGAGAAGCAGATTTTTGTGATTGGCAACGGTGGAAGTGCCTCGACAGCGTCGCATCTTGCTTGTGATTTAGGGAAAGGCACGAGTGTACCCGGCAAACCCCGTTTCCGAGTCATCAGTCTAACGGACAATGTCGCAACAATGAGTGCATGGTCGAATGATGTCTCCTACGAAGATGTTTTCGTGGAGCAGTTGAAAAACCTCGTCAACCCAGGCGACGTCGTTATCGGTATCAGTGCGAGTGGCAATTCGGAAAATGTGATCCGTGCGCTCCAACACGCCAGGGACATCGGGTGCAAAACGATTGGATGGAGCGGATTCGGCGGTGGCAGATTGGCAGCAATTTGCGATGTGAATGTTGTTGTAGATAGTGACCGTTATGGACCTGTTGAAGACGTCCATCTGATCTTGAATCATGTCCTTCACGCCTGGATCCAAGAGGAGTTCGCATCCAATTATAACCCAAGTTGCTACTAACAGGTTTTGCGAATTTCAGAAAAGGTTTTCAGCTGCTTTCCCACCCCAGAGGGGTGATATGTCTATAGAAATCCTTGTTTCAAAGCCTCGCACTCCAGCGGAGTGCTATGTCCATGAAGTGCTGGCAACTTGGGTAATTATAGTTAATAGTTAACAGTTAACAGAGGTCAGTTAAGAGAGTTAGTGTGGGAGTTCAGCAAACCTCTTTAACTGACGACCGATTACTAATTACTAACTACTGACAACTAAAAACAAATACGTCTTGACGCGTAGGGTTCCCTTAAGATATAATAACTTTAAAACCGTTGTACCAAAATCATTACAGATTTGAAAAAATCCAATCAGCAATCCCAACGCAGATGGGAATGAGGGGTGGTTATTATGAGACGCGAAACAGTTCTTATAGGTTGTGTGCTCCTTGTAATCGTATCCATTTTCATGAGAGTTGACCTATCTGCTCAAGACAACGCACTGATTTACGTCGTTGATATCCGAAACGAAATTGGGAGTGGTCTCGGTACCTATATCAGCGACGGCATTCAGGTAGCCGAAGAAGCCGGTGCCGATGCCATCGTTTTCGATGTAGATACACCAGGCGGTAGGGTGGATTCCGCCATAAACATCATCCGATCGATTCAGGATACACAAATTCCCACTATCGCTTTTGTCAATCGACAAGCTATCTCTGCTGGGGCGATGATCTCTATCGCTTGTAATCAGATTGTAATGACTTCAGGCGGAACGATCGGTGATTCAGCACCTGTTGATATTCAAGGACAAGAGGTTGGCGAAAAAGCAATCTCCTACATCCAAGGGACTATTCGCGCGACGGCTGAACGGGAAAATCGGAACCCTGATATTGCCGAGGCGATGGTAGACAAAGAACTCGTTCTCGTTAAACTCGCAGATGGGCAGATTGTCAAACTCCTCCCCGAAGAATACATTTCACGCCAGGAAGCAGGTGAGGAGATGGAAATCCTCTGTGCTGAAGGAAAATTACTTACGCTCTCTACAAAACAGGCGCTTGAATACAACTTCGCCGATGCCCAAGCTGAAAACCTGACGGAACTATTGGCACAGTACCAAATCGTTGAGGTCGCTGGAACCAAGATGCCTCTCACAGAGGAAGGCATCGCGAAACAGCAGCGCGAGTACGGTTTATCGGAGGTGACCCCTCTGAAAACATTGGAGGGGGCGCGTGTTGTTGAAGTTGAGGCGACGCTGGCGGATAAGATTGTTTTCTTTCTCACAAATCCCCTCATTAGTTCGCTCCTTCTTTCGTTGGGACTTCTCGGTATCTTTATAGAAATTCGCACACCCGGCTTCGGTATCCCTGGATTTCTCGGTTTGCTCTGTGTCGGACTTTTCTTCGGTGGACACATGCTAACGAAAATCGGCGCGCAGTGGGCATTTCTGCTTTTCCTTATTGGCGTTGGGTTAATCGTCGTGGAGATTTTTGTCATTCCTGGCTTCGGTGTTGCTGGAATCCTTGGCATTACACTCATGTTAGGAAGTGTTTTCTTCGTTTTCGACCAGGCTTACGAATTCGAGACAGCAGTTCTGTGGCTTTCCATATCCGTGATTTTAAGCGCAGGGCTGATTATCCTCGCTTTCTGGTTTCTCCCTGGAACGCAGCTTTTCCAGAAATTTGCTTTGTCAACAGTGATGGACACTGAGATGGGATACCACTCATCCAGTGCTGAGGTTTTCCAAGACTATCTCGGACAATCCGGGACTGCTTTGACCCCTTTACGTCCCTCCGGAACAGCGAGGATCGCTAATAAAAGAGTGGATGTTGTCACCGCAGGTGACTTCATTCCACAGAACAGCAACATTAAAGTCATAGAGGTAGAAGGTGCTAAGGTTTTTGTAGAAGCGGTTGAAGATTCTTAATTCTATTTGTTTTTGCGGTTAGCATATTCCACGTGTATACCGTAGATACACGCAATTCGGAGTAGCAGCTATGTGGTTTCTAATTTTTCTCATCGGTCTTGGGATTCTGTTAGTATTTATTGAATTACTGATTTTGCCAGGATTTGGAGCTGCAGGTGTGCCGGGTTGTCTGCTCATGCTGACAGGTATCGGAGTCGCGTGGTGGAAATTCGGATTCCAGAGTGCCCTTACTTATGCTGGAATAACGCTCGTAGCGGTTATTCCATTAGCGATCATAGCGCTCTCGGTGATACGTTCATCACCTGCTGGTCAAGCGTTCATTTTGAGTGCCACGCAAAATAAGGAGGTCGGCTTTCATGCACCGCCCTCGGAATTGGTGAATTTGGTTGGCAAATCTGGTAAGGCACTCACGCCATTACGTCCCGCAGGTGCTGCCATGATCGGTGGACATCGTGTTGACATTGTCACACAAGGCGAATTCGTTCCGGCAGAAACTGAGATCGAAGTGATTTTCGTCGAAGGCAGTCGTGTCGTCGTTCGTAGTTTACAATAGAGTAGCTCCATTTGTAGGCGCACTGCCAAGCGCACGTGCTACAAAATGGGTAGGAGGCAAATGATGGATCTTTTTACAGGGGGGATAGCCCTTGTTGTCCTAATTGTTATTATCGCGTTCTTTTGGTTCGTCCCTGTCGGGCTCTGGATTGCTGCTGTCGCCGCAGGCGTCCCACTCCGGATTTTGGATCTAATCGGGATGCGGCTGAGACGGGTCAATCCGAACATTATCGTCAAGGGGCTAATCAGTGCACACAAGGCTGGACTGAAAGTTACAACTGCCGAGTTAGAGGCACACTACCTCGCTAGTGGAAATGTCCTTAATGTTGTGAGTGCCCTCATCGCGGCAGATAAAGCGAGAATTGAGCTCACTTTCCAACGCTCCTCCGCTATTGACTTGGCAGGACGTGATGTGTTTGAGGCGGTTCAAGTCAGTGTTAATCCACGTGTGATTACCACGCCTCGCATCAGTGCACTCGCTTTAGATGGTGTGGAATTGATTACCACCGTCCGTATCACAGTACGGACCAACATCAATCGACTCGTCGGTGGAGCAGGTGAAGAGACTATTATCGCACGCGTGGGTGAAGGGATTATCAGCGCAATCGGCGCCTCTGAAACCTATGAAGATGTTCTGGAGAATCCAGATATTATCTCGAAAACAGTACTCGACCGCGGGCTTGATGCCGGCACCGCTTTTGAAATCCTTTCCATCGATATCGCTGATGTCAACGTCGGCAAAAATATCGGGGCGGAACTCCAAGCCGAACAAGCCGAGGCAGACCTTGTCGTCGCACAGGCGAAGGCGGAAGAACGACGCGCCATGGCGGTAGCCCGGAAACAGGAAATGACTGCCAATGTCCAAGAGAAGCGTGCCCAAGTTGTTGAAGCAGAGGCACAGGTTCCCCGCTCACTCGCAACCGCTTTCCGTGAAGGCAACTTAAACATTTCTGAGCAATAATATAACTTACTGTAAGCGCAGTCGGGTGACTGCGCTGTACCAATGGAGAATCGTAAACATGGCACCAACAATGATTGCAATTATTGCCGTCGCGCTTATCCTTTTCATAATTATCATTAGCTGGCTTGTCCCAATCGGTTTGTGGATTACCGCGATTGCAGCAGGTGTAAAAGTAGGCATTTTTGACCTCGTTGCGATGCGTTTGCGGCGTGTGCCACCGTCCGGAATTGTCGAACCACAGATTAACGCGACGAAGGCAGGTTTAACGCTGTCTCTTGATGATCTGGAAGCGCATTTCCTTGCTGGTGGACGCGTCGGTAGCGTTGTAGCCGCACTGATCGCTGCAGATAAAGCCAACATCGATCTCGGTTTCGCACAAGCTGCCGCTATTGATCTCGCAGGGCGTGATGTCTTACAAGCCGTTCAGGTTAGTGTCACGCCAGAGATTATTGACATCCCTGAAAGAGGCGACCCCAGCGGCGGTATTACAGCTGTTGCACGAGACGGTATCCAGTTAATTGTGAAGGCGCGTGTTACTGTGAGAGCCGACATTGACCGATTGGTCGGCGGCGCGACCGAAGATACTATCCGCGCCAGAGTCGGTGAGGGTATCATTACAACTATCGGTTCAGCTGCAAGCCACAAGGAAGTGTTAGAAAACCCTGTGCTCATCTCGGAAACAGTCCTCGCAAAGGGGTTATCTGCGGGTACTGCCTTTGAAATTCTGTCTATTGATATCGCCGATATAAACGTTGGTGAAAACGTTGGTGCTAAATTACAGACTGACCAAGCCCAGGCAGAGCTCAAGATCGCACGCGCCAAAGCAGAAGAGCGGCGCGCACGTGCAGAAGCAGAAGAGGAAGAGAATAAAGCACTCGTTGAGGAGATGACGATTAGACTCATTGAGGCTGAGGCGGAAATCCCGCTCTCCATAGCCGACTCATTTGATTCAGAGAGGATGAGTGTTATGGATTATTATACCCTTCGCAATATCCTGGCTGATACCGAAATGCGTCAATCGATCGCCTCACCCGGTGGCACACAAGAGATGGACACAACCCGGTCCACACATTCCCTTGGACTATCGTAGCCTAATGCCTATGGGGACTTGAAGGAGCAATTCGATGGAAAATCTTATCCAAATGCTGATACCCCTGATTATCGTGATTTTGACGTTCGTTTTAGGCAATTCTCGCCGACGGAGAGAACGGGAGAACGTTCAAAAAGAGAGGGAAGAGAATGCCATGTCGGAAGGCGAAGCCACACCACCCCCTTTTCTGGAAGATTTTCCGTTTGAAACGCGGCTGGAAGACATGATCCTGCAACAGAATGAAGTCGAAGACACACCGGCTGTTGAAGAATCAGAGCCAGTTACTGTGCCGGAACCCGTTGAGCCTTCACCATCGGAACCACCTCCCGTACCAGTGGAATCTCCAGCGAGAATACGGTCTATGCCTGGCACAGCACTGCTGGAAATATCACCCAAAACGTTTCGTCAAGGGATCATTCTCCAAGAAATTCTGGGGCGTCCCAAGGCACGCCGACCAGGTGCACCTTTCCAATATAGACGGGACTTATAGACGCACAGGGCTACTTTCCTTGTGAATTCGTTTAATGCCTTCTCTGTGGTTCCTTTATTTGCCTTACCTATATATGCAGGAAGCAGGAAATGTGAGTTTTTCAGATGATGCGTCTTTTCTATAAAATTTTCCTGATCTCCGTAGTTTTTCTGTTATTCGTCGGTTGTTCCCGCCACCAAGAAATTACCGAACAACAATTACCTGTTTACATTGAAATCCCACCGCATGCCCGACATCTCAAAGGATTCATAATTTGTTTGGATCCCGGGCACGGTGGACAAGCTCATGTCCCGGATTACAAGCGAGGTCCAACAGGACTCCGCGAGGCTGAAGTTAATCTGAAGGTAGCCCTCTATCTACGCGAGATGTTACAGAAAGTCGGTGTCACCGTCATCATGACGCGGATTGACGATTCTTATGTAAGTCTCCCGGTGCGAAGTCAGATTGCCAACAAAGGGGGTGCTGACTTTTTCATCTCGCTACACCACAACGGAATTGATAACCCCAAGGTTAATTATACCTCTACTTGGTATCATGGCGATGCAGATACCTCGCGCCACAGTCTTGACCTCGCTCGATATATTCAGCAGGGCGTTTCAGACGCGCTACGTTTACCCTCCTCCCCGGCATCGGGACTCTATTCGGATAAATTGGTGACTGCTGCAGGATTTGGTGTCTTGCGGATGACGGAGTGCCCGGCGATTTTATGTGAGGCGTCTTTTCTCTCGAACCCCAGAGAAGAGGCGCGCTTGCGGGATGATAATTATCTTAGAAAGGAAGCTTACGGCTACTTCCTCGGTATCGCCCGTTACGTTGAAGGAGGATTTCCGAGAGGCGTCTTAGTAAACCCACAGCATCAATCTGTCGTTCAAACAAAGACCCCTATGCTCCAGATTCGGGTTATGGATGGTCTTCATGAACGAGGGGCGTGGATGCTAAAACGCCAACAAGTCTTTACTGACTCTATACGAGTCAAAATCGACAACGTGAGCGTTCCACATCGCTACGATCGCGATGCCGATATGATTACTGTCGATATTGAGAAACCGCTGTTGAAAGGCAGGCATTTTGTCCAAACGGAGGTGGTGAACTATTACGGCAATCACAGCCTGCCAGTGCCACAGTGGTTTAAGGTAGCACCACCCGCATCTCAGATGCAACTCAGCGCATGGACGGATACGTTCCCCGCTGATGCGAAAGGTTACGTCGGTATCTCCGCAACCGCACAAGATGCTGATGGGATGCCGATCGCTGATGGTGAATCCGTTGACGCTCAAACGTCAAATGGCGTGCTTGCAGAGACCTGTCAACTCTCAAAACACGGCACGGCACAATTTTATCTGTATGCCCCCGACACACCGGGCACAGCCACAGTGAAGATTTCCTACGGACAGACGCATCAGTCTTTAACAATTCACTTTGAGGACACCGATAGCGCAATTGTGCAAGGGCAGGTTTCTGATGCCAACTCTGGTGAACCACTTCAAGACGTGCAATTGCAAACCAATTCTGGATTAACCGCTACCACGGATGCCAACGGACACTTTTTCATCGCAACTCCTTCAACGCTTAAAGATGTTGGTGGAATGGAGACGATCCTTCACATTTCTAAGGAGGGGTACTATCCAAGTGAACACCAGATTCGCATAAAACCGAATCAAGCAACAGTTGTCCGTGCTGAACTGCATCCTATCGCAGACGGTGCATTTGCTTCATCCCGCATTGTTCTTGATTCACGAAGTGATACGCCTACCACGCAGCAATTAATTCAAACCTTGCAGCAGATGTTAGAACTCGCTGGTGCAGAGGTCTATAATATTCATATCCGTGGAGTTGAAGTGTCTCTGGAGAAGCGGATAGAGAGGGTGAATGCTATTAAGGGAAGAGGATACTACTTACAGATTAATCATGGAGAGTGGGGTCCCGGTCAACCCGCTTTGGTTGCATCGCACTACCGAGGTAATCAAGGAACGGAAACCTTTCTGAAGCGAATACTTGAACAGTTTGATGGAACGCCTTTTGAGTCTCCTATTGTCACTGTCCAGGATAGAACAACCCCTGAAATTCAGCAGACGAACAAAATGGCAATGACACTTGAAATTAAGTCTTTGAATCATCCAAGTACCTCTGTTGAACAGGAGGCTTATGCTGTTTTTTTTGGGGCATGGACTTTCCTGAAGGCAGATACCGAAATTGATGGGGAAAAGCAGCAGCGTTTTATCGCATACTTGGAGCAGATGGAGCGAAAATAATATGCGAATTGTCTCTCAGATCACAGAGCTACAACTCCAACATCCGTTCAAGATTGCCCGGCGTGCGACAGACGACTACCGCCAGGTGATCTCTGTGGAGATTGACGGAGGCATCGGCGAAACGGCACCGGCACTGTTTTACGGTGAAACCGTTCAGACTGTTCGCGTCGCATTGGAGACCATCGCACCGACACTTCCTGACAACCTTGACGCAATCCATGATGTGATGGCAACTGTTGAAGCGACACTTGGTGGCAATTATGCCGCCAAATCCGCCATTGATATGGCACTGCATGACCGACTTGGTAAAAAATTTGGCGTTCCACTCTATCAACTCTGGGGACTTAATCCACATAACACCCCTTGCACCTCGTTCACAATTGGGCTTGATGAACCAGGAGTGATGGCGGAGAAAACAAGACAGGCTGAGATGTATCCGATTCTGAAGGTCAAACTCGGTACATCTCGCGATATTGAGATAATTCAAACCCTCCGCGACGTGACAGATAAACCTATCTACGTTGATGCCAATACAGCGTGGACACCGAAAGAGGCGGTCCACAAAATCCGTGAGCTTGCTCGATATGGTGTTGAATTGATCGAACAACCGACAAAACCTAATGATTTGGCAGGACTCAAGTTTGTCCAGGAGAACAGTGAATTGCCGATTATTGCCGATGAAAGCGTCAAGCGCGCAAGCGATATTCCAGCACTCGCTGAATGTGTTGACGGTATCAATATCAAACTCGTTAAGTGTGGTGGATTGCTTGAGGCGCACCGAATGATACACGTCGCTCGGACGCACGGCTTGCAGGTCATGATAGGTTGTATGATAGAAAGTTCACTCGGCATCACTGCGGCTGCACACTTAACACCGCTTGTAGACTATGCCGACTTGGATGGTAATCTGCTCATTGCGAACGATCCATATACCGGTGTAACCCTTGATAAGGGTAAGCTGATACTACCGAACCGTCCTGGCATTGGAGTTACGTAAAAGCGTGAGAGTGTTCTAAGTCAGAGGTTTTCAGTTTGAAACTATGTCTGGTGCGTGGTTTTGAAAAAACTTGACATGCACAAAAATAGCGGGTATACTGCCTAAAACAAAATTAGGCTAAGAATCATTGTTAAATGAAAAGAGGAGAACATCTCTAATATGCAGTGCTTTTTTGAAACAAAACTTGGCAAACTATACCGAGAGGATTGTGTCTCATGGCTTAAAACACGCCCTAGTGGAGAAGCGAATATGTTTTTCGCTGATCCCCCTTATAACATAAAAAAAGCTGAGTGGGATACGTTTGAATCTCAACAGCGGTATTTGGAATGGTGTATGTCATGGATTAAGGAAGCTCATAGAATTTTGTCTGATACGGGGACAATGTATATTATGGGATTTCCAGAAATTCTTGCCCATATTAAAGTAGCAGCGTCCTCGATGTTTGTAGATTGTAAATGGCTGACTTGGTATTACCGTAATAAGGCCAATCTAGGAAAAGATTGGGGGCGGTCTCATGAAAGTATTATTCACTTGCGTAAGGGCAAGAAATTTACTTTTAACATTGATGCTATCCGAATTCCTTACAATAAACATACATTAAAATACCGCGATCACCCGCAGGCTGTAACATCTCAGTATGGAAATGGAAAGCAATATACTTGGACTCCAAATCCTCTTGGTGCGAAACCCAGGGATGTAATTGAAATGCCTACGCTTTGTAATACAACTAATGAAAAAACAACTCATCCCACCCAGAAACCACTGGAACTAATCCGAAAATTTGTTCTAGCTTCTAGTAATGAAGAAGACTTAGTTATTGACCCATTTGGTGGATCAGGAACAACCTATGTGATTTGTGAGCAATACAATCGTAGGTGGTATGGCTCTGAAATAGACAAGGATTATTGTAATATCATCAAGGAGCGGCTACAGTATCCCGAACAGTTTACTTCAGATAGGACCACTATGAATGCCGAACAGCTTATGAAACGTCGTGAAAAACTACGTAGTGGGGAAGATAAAAATCCAGAGGATGAAACTGTAGAACAGACGTTTTTATTCCATGAGAGAAACGAATGAGTTAATACACCAGGCCTGCCAACAGATTCAATCTCTTGATAGTTTTCTTGAACTGGGGCAAGCTTGTCTTTCGCCTATTTTAGAAACGACGGAATCTGTTCCTGTAAATAGTTTCAGATATCAGCACTATGTTATTCCTATTTCACAGGAAGGATCCCGTTATTTACGACCTATCAACGAGAATCTCTTTGTTCGGAATGTTGCCGAGTTTGAGTTGTACAGGAATCAATTTCAAAATTTAATTAAAAGGCTGCAAAGCTCTCATGGTAATTTGGATTCTTTACCTCATCGGTTAAGACGGTTTGCTGATGGAAACTCGATAGTCAAACTTCTCTACACTGCAGTTCAATCAATAGGTTGTATTTTAGATCTTGCCCCTAATTCACAGACTGCGAGAAAGAATTTCGGTCAACGTTTTGAAGATTTTGTTAAAGCCCTTCTATCAGATTTAGGCATTGCTAATGATGCTTTCACCTTCAGGGTAGAAAATGTTTCTCTTAATGTCCCTTATAATGTTCCTATAGATGTTATCATGAATGCTCAAGGCCCACTTCACTCATCTCGTTCTCAGATAAATTCTAAGGATACCCTGTTATCTATTAAAACCTCAAGTAAAGATAGAATGAAACTTGTATTTGTTGATCGTTTTGTACTTGAAAAAATCCTTGAAATCCAGCGCGTGAATTATATTGCCATGTATCACAATGATATCCAAAGGAAGGGCAGGGATGGGATCAGTTCCACATTTTCTTCAGATATCTACATGGTGTTTTGTCATGTTTTTGGAGATTTACCACTTTATTATCTTGATCCTCCTGTAGTTGCGAATGAAGCAAGATTTCAACAGAAGGTCAAGACTTTTGATACATTTATACTTCACGACCTTTGGAGACTTTAAGTTTTTCCAAAGAATGATAGGCGGAGTTTTCCGACTTAGTCGGTTCACATTGTATCAATAATTATAAAATCTACTATATGTACACAACATATACACAATGATTAAACCAAATGGAGAATATAAAAATGACAAATCAGAACCGCAACGTCCTCATTACGGGCGGCACCGGTATATTAGGCAGTGCTGTCACCAAAGCCTACCTCGCTCAGGGTGATAACGTCGCTGTCACGTATCTCTTTGACAACGAAGTTGAACGCTTTAAAGAATTCAACCCTGAACTCATTGAAGATGTTACCTTCCTCTTCGCGAACGTTACCGAGGAAACCGAGGTCCAGAAAACTATTCAGGAATTCTTATCAAAATTTGGTCGCTTGGATGTCTTGGTGAATATTGTTGGCGGATTTGTCGGTGGGATTCCAGCAGCAGAGCTTGAAGAGGACAGATGGGATTTCATGATGAACCTCAATCTCAAATCAGTCTTTCTCTGCTGCAAGACGGCAATTCCACACATGACGGCACAAGGTTATGGGAAGGTCATTAACGTCTCTGCGCGCGCAGGATTAAAAGGCGAGGCGGGTTTGAGTGCCTATTGTGTCTCTAAAGGCGGGGTCCGCACCTTGACAGAATCATTGGCAGCCGAAGTGATGGATTCAGGCGTCAATGTCAATGCCATCATGCCGAGTGTAATGGATACGCCTATGAATCGTGAGGCTATGCCAGACGAAGAACACGACCGATGGGTAGCTCCCGCCGATGTCGCCAAGGTAATCTGCTTCCTAACCTCTGATGATGCCTCTGTCATCAACGGTGCTGCTATCCCTGTTTATGGCAGAGCCTAATCTACTGACGCTTTGCACGGGCGGACTACAGTATCCGCCCGCTTTTCGTAAAGCGAAATTCAACCTTACTCAACCTACTGAGCCGGACCATTTTCTCATCCGCGATAGGGAGCACATCCTAAGAAACAGTATTGCGATTCTCACGAGCGAACAAACTGACTGTAAGGTTCGCTCGCGCATACCTATTTATCTTTCGCTGCCCTGTCCCATTTTGTGCAGTGCCCGAATCGGTTTGCACGACTTTGTGCAGTTTACCACAGTAATTGCTGCAAATGCGTCCATATTGGTCGTCTTAGAGAATGGCACGCAAATTGCTCATATACCATACAACACTCGTAGAATATGGTAAAGTTTTCATATCATCACTAAGCGCTTGTTGGAGGTATAAGAAATGCGTATCAAAAAGCTTTTAAGTGCACTTCTCATTTCAGTAGCACTTCACTTCATCTTTATGCTTATCGTAGAGAGTCCATTTAGTGTGTCAACCTACTACTCTGATGATATTCCAGGATTAGAGTTGTTGTATGAGTCGGTTCCATTGCGCCCTGGAACCCGCAAAGTGCCCAAAAATACCCGCGTTATCATACCGAAAGCGGTTACATTAAACGCACCCGTGCCAACAGTTGTAACACACGAGAACCGACCTGTTTCGGATGCTCCCGGTGCCTTAGCGTTTCCCGCACCCGTCGCAACTGCGCCCTCCGCTGGACCGGCTAACATCGATCGTGGTGTTGCAAGCAGTGTCAGGCAGGTGAAAGTCGCTTTTGAACGTCCACCTGGACTCGCAATGATTGAAAATGCCGGTGCGTCAGGACTTCAAAATCAAACATTGAACTCGCCAGATGGTGCTGCCTATAACGTCCCAACCGCTAACGCACCAGTCGCTGTTCGGTCAAGCGTCCGCCAACCTCAAGTCCTGAGTCCACCAAACGGGACTATCTATAGTGATGTATTTTTTAAGAATTCTGGTACCAATCCGTTTATCGATACAGAAGATGATGCGTTTTCGACGTTTGGCATGGATGTAGATACTGCTTCATATACGGTCATGCGGCGTTTCCTTCGAGATGGACTTCTTCCGCCGCCAGAAGCCGTCCGCGTCGAAGAATTTGTTAACGCATTTGATTACAATTACACACCACCAACAAACGAGGCATTCGCTGTTCATCTTGAGGGTGCGCCTTCGCAATTTGGTGAAGGTAAACGGCTTCAATTACTGCGAATCGGTATTCAGGGGCGCGTCATTCCAGACACTGACCGAAAGAATGCAATACTTACTTTTGTAATTGATGTCTCCGGCTCAATGGATATGGAAAATCGGTTGGAGTTGGTAAAGCAGGCACTAACACTTCTGGTGGAACAGCTCCGTCCTGAGGACAAGGTAGGCATTGTCGTTTACGGTTCCAATGCTCGCGTCGTCCTGCCACATACCAGCATAGTGAATCAGGAACACATCTTAACTGCAATCCGCTCCCTTGCTACAGAAGGAGCAACTAATGCAGAGGCAGGACTCCGGAGCGGATATAAACTCGCCTTCCGGAATTTGAAACCTGATTACATCAACCGCGTGATTTTGTGTTCAGATGGTGTTGCCAACGTCGGACAAACCTGTTCCGATGCCATTCTCAAAGAAATCCGCACCTATGTTGAGGAAGGCATCACACTAACAACAGTTGGTTTCGGGATGGGGAATTACAACGATGTCCTCATGGAGCAGCTCGCAAACAACGGTAATGGTAGTTATACCTATGTTGATACGCTGAATGAAGCAAAACGGGTTTTTGTGGAGAACCTGACAGGCACACTCCAAGTTATTGCGAAAGATGCCAAAATTCAAGTCGAGTTTAACCCAGAAACTGTCAGCCGGTTTCGGCTATTGGGGTATGAAAATCGGAGGCTCGCGCATGAGGACTTCCGTAATGACACTGTAGATGCTGGCGAAGTCGGTGCGGGACATAGTGTCACAGCACTCTATGAAATTAAGCTCCACGAAAATGCTGACGGTAAACTCGCGACAGTCTCTATCCGGCATGAGGATCCAGACACAGGAAATGTAACAGAAGTGAACGAATCGATCTTCACAGATGCCCTAAAAGGTTCATTTGAAGAGACAACACCGGCATTCCAACTCGCTGCTTCTGTCGCTGAGTTCGCCGAAATTTTACGAGGCAGTTTCTGGGCACAAAAAGGAAGTTTAGAAATTGTACGTGAGACGCTTGAAGAGGTAGTCCCGCATATCAACGCGAAAACTCGGACACACGGCGTAAGGAACGAGGAGTTGCTCAGCCTTGTACGTAAAGCGAACCGCTTTAAGGAACAAACGGAAGGGTAATATATTTTTTGGCGGGGTGATTTCAGTTCTCACTTTTCCGCAAACTAAATCGCTCCAGATTAAACCTTTGGTGCTCAAATGTACCTTCATTGCCGAAACAGTTCTTTTAGTTGCGTCTGCATAAGCCTCTCTAAAATTTGCAGGCGCAATGCCGTTTCAACATCCGCGACCTCAGGTTGACCAGCGAGGTTATGGGTCTCATTCGGATCGTTTTGTACGTTGAACAGAAGATAGACTTCACCATCCGCGTTGAGCGCAGCTTTCCACTCCTGATTTAACAACATGATTTCGCCTTCTATCTCAGAGATTGCAAAATCACGATGTGTCGCTTCAGGATCTGCTAACACCAGACACAACGATTTTCCAAATTGACGATGTTGCAATTCGCCGCCTATCAACTCGACAAGTGTCGGACCGATGTCGATCCATTCAGTTGGACGCTCACAAATAGTGCCAGCGTTAGGGCTGTTAGGTGTTCGCACAAGCATCGGTATCCTGACCGCACCATTGAGGAAGTTGCTTTTGTAGATGAGTCCGTAGTCCCCGTTCATTTCCCCATGGTCGGAGGTATGGACGATGACCGTGTTTTCGAGTTCACCGCGTGTCTCGATTGCGTCGAGAATCTCTCCGATCTGATCATCAATGAGCGTGACGTTGCCTGCGTAATTAGCGCGCAACCTTCCAATTTCACCGGGTTCAAACGTTGGATTCACTCGCTCCATAAGGTTGTCTAAGTGTCCACGCGGACGCTCCCCAACAACCGGGCGCGGAATAGCAGATGGCATGTCTTCCGGGTCATACATACTGGCGTAGGGTTCCGGTGTATCCCACGGTTCGTGTGGTCCACCAAAACTCACCCAGCAGCACCACGGCTCTGCCCGATCGTAGTTTTGTAAATATTGTTTTGCTTGTTGTCCGACATAAACATCGGCGTAGTCTTCAAGTTCCAGTGTGGATGGACGCACAAGATGTGGTTTCGTACTGAAACGTTCGCGATAATCAGCCCGATAGGCATCCCATAATCCTTTCGTTTCCCACTCTGCAGTCATGTGCGACAAGACATTCGCACTTGCCCGGGGTCCCCCGATCTCGTTTACATCGTCCAGTCCGTAAGAATTCATTAATCCTTCACGTTCTCGCAGGTCACCGCTGTGTGGATGGAGATGCGTTTTACCGAACAAGCTCGTCCGATACCCAGCGTCGCGCACCGCTTGCATCCATGTCGGCGTTTCCGCAGGCATCTGATGGTTCATGTTATTCCAGACCCCGGTGTTGTGCGGATACAAACCGGTTGCCAGACTGAGCCGCGTCGGGATACAAACCGGAGATGTTGTAACACAATTAGTAAATCGGATTCCCTCACTCGCAATGCGGTCCAGATTTGGTGTCTGTAGCCAATTACCGCTGCAACCCATGGCGTCCCATCGCTGCTGATCTGTCATAAGCAAAAGAATATTTGGGGTCGCCATAATTATCCTCTATCAATTCCTGCTTCCGTGAAGGCGCGGGACAGTGTTTCATAAGAAAGCGTGGCGGCAGCGAGTGGATCGTAATCTTCACGTGCCTGCACCATAAAACTCACCTCAGCGGTGATAAATCCGTCATAACCGTGTGCTTGCATTTCCTTGAGGTATCCTACATAATCAAAAGGACCTTCACCAGGAATAAGGAACTCGTGATCCGGCGCAGTACCGCGTTGGTCCTTAACGTGCGTGTGTGCTGATACTGGGGCTAACGCTGCTACTGTCTCTTCGGTCGGCATGCCGATAATGTCAAAGTGGCTGATGTCGAAGTTAACTTTGAGATATGGCGAGTTGACGATTTCCAGAAGCTCAAGCACCTTCGCGGGTGTGTCAATAATTGCCCCGACGTGTGGTTCCATAGCAATGGTGACACCGCGCGACGCACCGTAATCGACGAGCTCTCCGACCCGTTCAGTGAGGAAGTCTTTTTTCACATCCCACTCTTCTGGCTTTCCGCCGGGGGTAGTATTCACTGCGGGCAGTTCATCGCCTTGTGCGAGTTCAACTGCCAGATCGACACCACCTTTGAGTCGCCACATATTTTGATCATGTCTGTCTGGATCTGTTTCCAGTAGACTCGAGTGTGCAGCGATTGCGGGTAGTGCCAAATTGTTTTCTTTCAGAAGAGAGGCGATCCGTTTCCGTTCCGCAGCATCAAGCGTGCTGAGTTCGGTCGTAAAGCGCGGAATAATGGTGAGTTCAAGTCCATCGTATCCGAGTTTCGCGATATGGGAAACGGCGGTGTCTATAGGGACAGTGGGCATCCCCCATGTACTATATCCAATTTTCATTTTTTTAATTTTCCTTGCGGTTCGGTAAGGCTGGTTTTGTCTGTAGGAGCGAGTGTTTTTGCTTGGGTGTTTCTTCACGCTCGCGATTCCGTATATCCAGCCCGGTGCGATGCTTGGGCTTACGCGCGCTGGCTAATTCCTGTCTCCCTCAATTCCGCCTTACCAGATGGACAGAAGGACAGGAGGACAGAGGGCCAAGGTCATCAAAAAATTGCACCGATCCAATCGTTCAGTAGAAAGTCAACGCGTTGAATAAGCAACGCAACACGTCCCATAACGGTGTTCCCAAATGCCGAGCCGAACCCAATCATCAGAAAAGCGATACCGACCTTTGAGACCCAATTGATGGGACCTCGATGTTCTACCGAGAAGAAGAAGTAGGTAAGTGTGCAAACCACTCCGATAACCATGAGGACTGCTTCAAAGATTCCAAAACCCGGAAGGGTCCCCGCAGAAATAGCAGAAAACGGTTCGATCGTTCCTCGTGTCTGCTCGAAAATGTTGGCGCGTAGAAAATTCGGAATTGCGAGACCTGAGCCGACACCGATAAGGATGGCAGTCGGATACCGGATCATCCATGTATGCCTCGGCGACAATGCTGAGAGAAAAAACAAGCCAATGCCTATCGGAATTAATTTAATTAAACCTCCAGGCGATTCCCCTGTTACCGCTGCCCAGAGAGGTTGCCACGCTAAGGGAATAAAAGCCTGGTGAATCGCGAGCACAATACTGTATCCAAGCGATACACCTACGAAGAGATGCTCCGCAAACCGGTAAAAAGGATTATCTCGGTACAGGAAACTGTAGATGCAGAGGGTCAAAAATGCGGCAATCCAGATGCCAAATAATTCCATCAATTTACTCCTCTCTCCCTCGATGAATGAAGAACGCTATATTCCCAAGAACGACTAAACCTATAATTAATAGATGAACAAACGATTCAATGTTGATCCATAGTGTCCCTTTTGCCGGCGCATCTATTAAACGTTCATACTCCGCAGCCCCCGCAATTCCTGGAATCAGACCTACTAATTGACCTGTTTGCAAATATGGATACATCTGTGAGATGATAACGCCTGTGACGCCTGCTGCGATCTGTTGATTGAATTGCACATTCGCAAAAATAATCCATGCCTCAGTGAGACTTCCAGCAGATAGGTCAACAACGAGATCGATTTGATCGTAGTTGGTGACATTTTGCATCAGCGGAATTTCCGAGATCGGTTTTCCATTGAAATCCGTATCAAAAACACTGGCGATCTCTTTTCCCATGCCGAGAATAACTAAATCAATGCCAGGGCGATACCCCAAGAAAACGTAGTCCTCCCCGTCAACCGCGCCTGTTTCTGCCACGACTTCTTGAATCAATGTACTTCCCATGGTTGTACCGACTGCATATAGCGTAAGAGCGATGACCCTTATATCTTTAGCAAAACACTGCTTCAAGATGGCTCGCGCCATCGGATTCAGCTCTGCTAAAGAAGACGGACCATAGTCGAAAGCCAACATTACAGTTCCACCTGCCGGAATCGCTTCAATGTAATCGTAGAGTTGTTGTGTGGGTTCCGACACCGAAATCGGCATGCTCACGGGGAGCAATGTTGGCAAGATAACCGCCAGAGCGACGAGAATGAAGACGATCCGCCGATCTATATTCATCAATTTTTCGAGCATTGTTAGTCACCTCCCCCGAGATACGAGCGTTCAATTCCCAAGATAATCCGGATAGATTGTGAGATTACGCCTAAGCTGATGCCGAGGATAATTCCCCGTCTCGCTGAGAGATTCGGGTTATCCAAAATCCACTGCTTCATGCTTGATGCACCATCGTCCCACGGCAACCACGCGAACACAGAATTCCAAAACAGATCGCCTACCGGAACGTTGCCCAGCATTACAATTAAAGCCGTAATCAACAGCAAACTCGCCTCAAATGTCCTCGCTCGAAAAGCACGGTATGCCGCTGAGGCAATGAAGAAAGCGAGGAGGGAAAACATCGTCGCATCCATGGGAACTTGGATGTTATTGAATAACCACTCGAAGACAGAGTTTTGCGGTCCAAACGGCACACCTACCACAACCATCGCCAGAATCCCGACAAATACAAAGATGCTATATTGCCAATGTTCGGCGCGGCGACGAATCCGTGTGAGATGCGTTTGGATGAGCGTTAGTGAGCTCAAGATAAGGGCGAAGGGTGTGATAATCAATGCCCACCCAATTATCTCTTGGTAAAGGCTTTGAGAAGACGAATGTGGGATGAATTGTGTGAAGATCATCACAACTCCGAAAACAAAGCACAGAATTAAGGGAACTTGTCGTTGCATAAAACCTCCTAACTCACCCGCTGTAGAAGTGTTGTGATCCAGTTGACACCTGCTAATTCAAGAATCACACCCAGCACGATGACAGCGAAAATGATCACCTTTCCCCAATCTTGCCCCCTGATACTACCGAGAAGCATCGGTTCTTTGGAAAGGTAAGCACTCGCTGCGTACAGCTCTTCGCCAATTAAAGTATAGTCGCATGCGGAGATGAAGAACGGGAGTTGATGCTCAGAGTCTGTGCCGGCAATCTGAATGGCACCGATGGAGTTCCCCGTTTCAGCAAGGATGAGTGATTCGGCAAAGAATGTGCCTTGTAGAAATATCGCCGCAGGCTTCTCGCGCAGCATTATACCGTCCACACCAGCAGCGTAAGCGAACTGGCTATCGGTGAGGAAAAAAATAGTGTCCTCGTTATAGGAATCCGGACGCCCCTCGTTGAGATATGCTGCTTTCACCATCTCGCGGACCACGTTCAGCACAATTGGATCGTTGCACGGCACATGCAAAGGGGTTTCATAATCAGCGGTTCGGCGAGCGACCTGTCCTAAAATGTTCATGCTTGCAATCGTAGCTGGACCGCTCACCCCACCAAGCCCAAGGACATACAGAATTGAGCGTCCCATCTCCGTGGCGCGACCGATGGCTTCATTTACAGCTTCAAGCCCTGGAATCCGCCGAACGAAAACTTCTTCACCACTGCGAGCCTGATAAATGCTCGTGACAATCGCAATCGAAAAAGCGATCATCGCAATGAACAGCGGAATTTTACCGGTGTGAAACCATTCGCCTGTCCCTTTGGCTGGAGCGGTCTCTTCAGAGTCCACAGTCGCTTCTGTTTCGGTAACAGCACGCACAATGTAGGCATAAGTAGACCCTTTTTCGATATTTGAATCGACATAAGTTGTCGTTCCAGCAGGTAACAGTGCACCAATTTCTTCGAGACCACCGCCTGCAATCCGTCGTAGGATTTGGTATCCACTGACACCACTATCCTCCGGTGCCGCGTCCCATTTAACAGTGATACTGCTACCATCGTCGTTAGGGGTATCCACTGCTGTCACATTTGATGGCGGTGCGAGTCCTTGGCTAAACGCAGTGCTAATGCCTATACATAAAACCAAGTGGGCAATTAGGCATTGAATTGTTTTTTTCATAAATGCTCTATTTCCTCGTTTAATGGTTGTGGGTTATGAGTTATGGGTTAAGTTATTGGTACCTGGTTAGCTTAACCAAGTATCGACAACCGATTACCGACAACCGCTACATTGCGAAATAGCCTCTAAAACATGCCGATCGTCTATATCATCTCGAACGACAACTTCTCCAATACGCGTCGGCAAGATAAGGCGGAGTTTGCCGCCTAATGTCTTTTTGTCTAAATACATAGCATCACATAACGCTTCCGAGGTAAGGTCTGGAGGGAGAGCCAGTGGCAATTTTGCACGCGTTAAGAGGGCGCGTTGCCGTTGGAAATCGGTTTCAGAGAACATACCTAAATTCTTTGCTAACTGTGCAGCACAGTTCATACCGATAGAAACTGCTTCACCGTGTCGGTACCTGTTGTAATGCGTCAATGCTTCAAGCGCATGCCCAAAAGTATGCCCATAGTTAAGCACCATCCGTAACCCACTCTCTTTTTCATCTTTCGCCACGATTTCTGCCTTATTGACGCAGGCGCATGAAATCATCTCAATGAGTGTCGTGTTATCCAAATTCAAAATAGCATCAAGGTTTGCCTCAACCATCTCAAACAGGGCTTGATCACGGATAACCCCCATTTTGATAACTTCAATGAGTCCCGCTCGGATATCCCGTTGCGGCAAAGTTTCAAGTGTCCCTACGTCAATAAGCACCAGCTTCGGCTGATGAAACGCACCGATGAGGTTTTTACCTTTCGGGTGGTTGATTGCTGTCTTGCCACCAACGCTGGCGTCGACTTGTGCCTGTAGTGTGGTTGGAATCTGAACATAGGGAATACCACGCATGTACACTGCTGCCGCAAAACCACCCAAATCACCGACGACCCCACCACCGAAGGCAATGAGCGTTGAACCTCGGTCGAGTTGATTCGTCACCAAACTGTCTTGTATGCGGGAAAATTGCGCTAACGATTTGCTCTCTTCGCCAGTCGGCACCTCAACTGTGTTTACGTCAAGTCCTGCAGCCTCAAGGCTTTGCTGAACGACAGGCATATAGCGTACTTTAACAAAGGCATCCGAAACGATAAGCACCTTTTTTGATTTAATATGTGGTGTCAACATTTCTCCAACTTGGTCGAGGAGACTTGTGCCGACAACGATCGGATAACTGTTATCCCCGAGTTCCACACATAGTGTTTTCACCGTTTAGAACCTCTCGTATTTTTCGCGTAGACGTGTTTGATGTACCCAGTAATTTCTCGAAATGGACGTCCTGTCGTTCTCACCATATAATCAGCTTCCGCATAGTATGGTTTTCGTTCTGCCAACATCGACCGGATTTTGGCAAGGGCATCGGGCGTTTGGAGTAGAGGCCGATGAGACTGATGCCGTACCCGCCGATATATTTCTTCGGGCGTTGCTGTTAGGCAGAAAATAATGCCACTCTGTTTTAATACTTTCATGTTGGTTTCTCTCAGAACGGCACCACCGCCTGTAGAGATAACGTGGTTGTACAGTTTTGACGCTTTGCAAACAGCATCGCTTTCGAGATCGCGAAAGGCAGGTTCGCCGTCTTCCGAGAAGATGTTGCTAATGCGTCGTCCACTATCACGCTCAATAATGTCGTCTGTGTCTACATAGCGCATCCGGAGTTGTGAGGCAAGTCGTCTGCCGACAGAGGTTTTACCAGTTCCCATAAAACCGACAAGCACAATATTGGGCTTTCTTTCGAACAATCTTTTCACCTGTTTTCCGCCTTTATTGTGAGTGACGTCTTCGCTATAAACGATTGGTGGCTATTATAACATCTCCAAAAAATATTGTAAAGGTTTTTGCAGGAATTTATGAGGTATGCTATAATGAAGGCATAACCCGCAAATCTATTGCAAACGCAGTAGTGTTTTATCTATTTTGAATTTAAGGGGCAGTTCGTAGTAGTGCGATTTTGCAGCGTACTCGACCAAATGCGACGTGCATTATCGCACGTCCCAAACGGGCAATAAATTGCACTACTACAAACGAGGTTGCCTCCAATTTGAAACTGGATGGAACAGTAGTAGCATGAGAAAAGGAGCAGCAAATGCCACGACAGCTCAGGATGGTACGTCCCAATTTAGAAAATTTACCGAAACTTGAACTCCCAGCAGGCTATGGCATGCGCTCTTACCGCGACGGCGATGAAGAGCATTGGGCACGTATCATCAGTGACTCGTTTGGCGGCACGGAACGCACTGCACAAGATACGAGGGATCAGATTACGGAGAGAGATGTATTTCTTCCTGACGGGTTCTACTTGGCAACGTATCGTGACATTCCCGTTGGAACCGCCTGCGCGTGGACGGATGCTCTTGATGAAAGGGATGTGGGGAACGTCCACATGGTGGGAGTCGTCACTGAGCATACCGGACATAAGCTTGGAAAATGGGTTTCACTCGCCGTTCTCCGCTATCTTCGGGACAATGGGTTCAAATGTGCCAAGCTGGATACTGATGATTTTCGTATTCCGGCTGTTAAAACCTATCTGAATTTAGGATTCATACCCGTCTATGTTGAAGAAGGGCAACCAGAGCGGTGGCGAAAGATTTTCGAGAAATTGAAACTACCGCCAATGACCTCGCAAATCGAAAGCGTCCAAAGAGTACTCCCTGATGGACTGTGGGCGAAGGTCTCAGCTTAGAAGTCAATGGAAGATCAACTCAGAATGGTTCGGCGCAATTTGGAAGATCTACCTGATCTCCAATGTTCTAATGGCTATCACATCCGAACCTACCAAAAAGGCGACGAAATCCATTGGGCACGAATAATGGACACTGCCTTTGTGGACCAAGGAAGAACTGCTCAAGATACCTACGCCAACGTTATCAACCAACCCGATTTCGATCCGAACGGGTTCTTTTTTGCTGTCTATGAAGGGCTTCCTATCGGCACGGCATGCGCATGGCAGAGGTGCTTTCGTGATGAGCGAGTTGGCTACATCGATATGCTTGCTGTCCTTCCAGAACACACCGGACACAAGCTCGGAAAGTGGCTAACCCTGTTTCTCCTGCACTATTTTAAAGCACAGCGTCTGACGTGTGTGGTGTTAGACACTGACGATTTTCGCCTGCCTGCAATCAAGAATTATCTCAATCTCGGGTTTGTTCCGATATCTATCCGTGAAAATCACAAGCTGCGTTGGCGAGATGTTTTTGAAAAACTGGGTCTCTCTAAAAATGAGATTGCTTCGAGTGTTCAGAAACTTTCTTAGTTCCTCTGATAACTGCGTTATCTCTGCAATCCTCATTGGCGGCTTCGGTCTCCGCCTCATCGGTATTAATGTCGGCTTGCCTGATGCTCCAGATCCTCGTGAGATATTCATCGCGCAAGATGTCCTAAATCTCATTCATTTCACAGCAGTCCCCCAAATTTACAACTGGCCCGGCACAGCATGGTTTTATCTAATCGCTTTGATGGGTAAACTGCTCTCATTCTGTGGCTTCGACTTGACGGAAGCCCGTGTGATTTTATTGGCGCGAAGCATCAATACGCTCTTATCCACGGCGACACTCTGGTTTACCTATTATATTGGGCTGCGGTGTCATAGCAGGCAGGTAGGACAAATAGCATCGGCGTTACTCGCTGTTGCCATGTTACACGCTACCAACGAATCACGTTTTGCACTCGTTGACATCCCAGCCACCTTCTGTGTGACGTTGTTCCTCTGGATTGTAGTACGTTCACGTTCTGCTTCAGACACACTTACATTTCAAACAGCAATATGGCTTGGTGTCATTGCGGGATTGGGTTTTGCAGTCAAGTTTACAACGATCTTCGTCGGTTTTTCTCTGTTGTGTTTCATAGGTAACAAGGGATTTTATAGGAGGATTGCGGCGGTTATTGGAGTTTCTATCTTAACCTTCACGCTCCTCTGCCCCTACTGGCTAATCGATCTAATTTCACCAGAATGGAACCTTTTCTTTGAGGACTTTTGGTATGAAGCGACCCACTATCACCGGGGACACTTCGGTCTCATCGCAACAGGCGACGCCGGTTGGCTGCAGCGATTTACCTATCTATGGACCCTCCTGAAGTGGGGCATGGGGTTGCCACTAACTCTCTTGGTCAGTTTTGGTCTATTGCGAAGTCTCATTTCCCTTTGGAGAGGGATCAGCAGGTTGTCTACATTGGAAGTATTTCTGCTTGCCTTTGTTATTCCGTATTTACTCTTCATCGGGGCACATAAAATTAAATTTGCACGTCATCTGCTAATACTCTATCCAACCCTTATGGTGCTCGCCGCGGAGGTTCTTGTGCGCATTCCGTGTGGTGTGGAGGTGCTTTTCAGGGGCGCCCATCGACAGAAAATTGGAAATGCCAAAAATTCTGCTCAGATAACGCAGTATATTATGTTTGGGAAGTGGATGCGTATAATCGTAGGGAGTATTGTAGTGCTTTACACGTCGGTTTATACTGTTGCTTTTGCCCTTACCCTAATTGAAAAACCTACCCGGATTGCGGCGACCGAATGGATATCAGAGCACATTCCACAAGAAGCATCTATCTCCCGGGCGCCAGAAGTCTTATTCGACTGGCTTCTTCCAGATTTAGATTTGGAAGCGGCAGATGAAGGGGCAGATTGGGTTCTTATCCTTGTGCCGGATCTGGAAGTGTTCCAAAGATACCAAAAATATCCCCAGAATTATCAAGAGCAGGACTGGTATCCTCTCAATGAAATTAAAATGGAGGAGACACTGACATTTTACGAGCGGGTTTTAGGAGATGGCAGCCTGTATGTATTACACAAGACATTCCAGCGTACACCGCGGTTCTTGGGTATCCAGATATCCGATACCGGTGCCCCATTTCCCATACGCGCACTCGCGCATCCTGAACTCCGACTCTATCAGCGCGTCCAGTGAAACACAGAGAGGAAGGGATCGTATCGGCAGCTTTTTGGGTCCGATTACATCAGCGGTGGTTCAAAATACTTCTTCTGAATGGGGACGATAGTTGATAAGATTTGGTAAAGCACATCGGCAGCAAGCGTATTGGCATCTACAATCCGAATCCGTTCCTGTGGATAGTAGTCGATTAACGGTTCAGTTTCCCGTTTGTAAACATCCCACCGGTAGCGAACCACCAGTTCTTCGGCATCGTCAATGCGGTTCTCTTTCAGTGAGCGCCCGCGGATACGTTTGAACATCACTTCTCGATCTTCGCACACCATGTAAATGACTTTAAAGACCTGTACAAAAGGTGCCATCAAATTCGCTTGCGTAATGTTACGGGGGATGCCGTCAAGGATGAGTAGATCGTTTTTCGAGTTGTAAGTCTGCTCACGTACTTTTGTCGCCATGTAGTCTTGCCAGATTTTGATTGTAATATCGTCTGGAACTAACTTGCCGATGCCTGCGTATTCTTGGAAAATTTGTCCAAATTTTGAGGTGCGGTCAAGTTCGCGGAACATATCCCCACTGGAAACATGGAAAATACCGGGAATTTGTGACAGCATCTTCCCTTGTGTTCCTTTACCAACACCTGGGGGACCGACGAGCAGCACTGCTCGATAGCACGGACCGCTCGCCTCGTGTAGTGGGCTCTTATCCGTTGTCATGTCTGTTTTTGTCCTCTGACGCCTTTGTTCTTCTTCGTTGAATTGGCGTGCCTTGCATAAACTATTCACGCGCGTTCCTGTAAACATTATGCCCCAAGAAGGTGTTCGAGAATATAGAAATCCAAACCTTCATAGTCTCGGGCTGCTATAAACTCCTGCTCGACATTTTTATTCAGTGTACGGACTTTCTCAAGTAAGTTAAGGAAAGTTCGGCGACTGCTCAATAAATGTTTTGTTGAGATGTCGCGCGGTTGTGTTCGCATAACTTTCACATCTAACCCGATGAATTCACCATTGCTGCCATACCCATTTTCTTCAAGAATCCGGACCTGGTTGAACGCTCTCCGCAAATTGACTGAGCCGAATGCCTTATCTTGGTCGAATTTTAGCCCATTCTGATCGTTCAGATGTACACTCCAGAGTTTCTTATGGTAAAGGGCATAACCCATTTCGTCAGATGGCTCTAACCCAGCCAGAATGGCGTGTGCACTTTCAATTAACCCGCCAACACGCTCCGGTGCGTCGCTGGCATAAGCTAAACCGATCGCATGCCCAATCGTAGGGATGTAGGCAATGTCCATCGGCTCATTTGGTTTGGGTTCAATTAAAATTCGGATTTCTGAGTCGTATTCGAGTAATGCATTTATGGCATCAAGAATCTGTCCAACCGCATCTGACGACGATTTCGTTTCTCGAATGTAAGTGCCTTCGCGAGCAAGCCACAACACGAGGTTTTTGCACCCAATCTCGTTGGCAATATCTACGCACCGTTTTGAACGTTCCAGCGCGTATGCTCGTTCTTTCGCGGAATTAGATGTGTAAGCACCATCAATAGTCTGTGGAGATTCCCACAACCGTGGAGCAACCACCTCTGCTGTCAAACCGTGATCATTGAGTTGTGCCTTGACCTTTTTCGTCTGTGCTATCAACTGTGCGTGTGTTTTCTCATCTATATCCGGGACAATGTCATCATCATGGAATTGGATGCCAACAAAACCAAGATCTCGATAAAATCCGACTTTCTTATCAAAACTAAACGATTCTCGAACAGGCGGTCCAAAAGGATCTGCTCCCTCCTGTATATTCCATGGTCCAAAAGAGAAACAGTATTCTGTCGCTCCCTTGACAGATTCGCTCATCTTCTTTCTCCTGTCCGCAGCATTTTTTAGATCGGCTTCTTTAATTTAAAATAAATACATTTACACGTTTATTAAAAACGATGCAATTGCTGTGAAGGATACGAAAAAAACTGCTTGACTTTTCTAATAAGTATAAAGTATTATTTAAAATAAATCAAGGAAATCTGCAGAGGCATTTAGTTTTTCTGTAGGAGGGAACTCTAAATTTTACCCATACGCGGTAAAGTTTGTCTTAGCTTTACATTTTGTGCTAATAAAGCATAATTTGTCTTAGTTTTACACTTTGTGCTATAAAAGTACAATTTGTCCTTCATACGCGAGTCGCTATGAAAGCCAAAGCTATCCCTGCATTTACATTTCCCGACGCTGCCTTGTAGGAGCGAGCTCCTGCTCGCGACTTCCTCGGAAAATCCACGAAAATCGAGAAAACTTAATGACCTTGGGAAGTCTGTAGGGCAGTTTTCAAGCCGGTGTTACGATGCCATGTATACCAAGATTATAGAGGAATTATCTCAGAATGTCACTCGTATCTCGCTCGGTTCTATGCTATCTATGTCTATTTTATATGCTCATGACCGTGCTGAATCTACACATCCAATCTACACACGCAGCGGATCATGAAGTTGAAGGAAGTACGCCCGGTACAACTGTGGGGGCATCAATTACCGAGGCAGAGAAATCAATATTAAAGACAACATCATCCCATACCTTTAGTTTCAAAGACGTTTACGAAATAAATCTAAGTTTGGACCTACCAGGGGACATTGAATTCGTCGTCTCAGAGGGTGAGGTAGTTGACGTTATACTTGAAAAGCAGGCGCAAGCAACAAACACCGAGAGCGACATTGCCACTCGCACCTATCTCGGTAACGTCTCCGTAACAGGAACCCACGACAATGGCACACTTCAGTTGAAAGTCCAACTGCTCGGGGGCGATGGCTCTGGCGTAACACCAAACCCATTTTTCGGTGCCGAGAATTTACCAGCAACGCTTCCTAAACAGTTCCATCTGAAATGTATCATTAAAACCCCTTCAGATATTTCTGTTAAACTCCAATCAAAAACAGGAGATATTCGTCTCCAACGCATTCGGGGGAAGATAGAAATTACAACGGAGACAGGTGATGTCCATCTAAATGAAACCTTAGGAAACTATAATGTGACCCTAACAAATGGAAGCATCAAAGGCAACATTTTGTTGACACGCGGTCAAAACAAATTGGAAACAAAGAATGGAGCAATTGAGTTAACTATCCTTGATGCCGTTGCAGCACCGATGGACATAACCACACAAGGCGGTAACATCCTATTACAGCTGCCAGAAAATTATGCTATTGATGCCCTACTTGAAAGTGATAAGCAGCAAGTTGTTATTAACCTACCCGTACAATTTGAGGATGACACTGAATTTGCTATTATTAATGGTGGAGGACCATTATTTCGTTTGAAATCCACCGGTACAATTTCGCTTCTGCAAAATATACCCGTTAAAGACCAAGCAAACATCCAAGCATCCGCTGAGCCGGATTCGTTTTTGGATGCTGCTCAACCTGTTCCACAAACGGTGAAGCCACCTGTTATTGACGGAAATTTGTCTGAAATCGTGTGGCAAACAGCCAGCATTCTTTCTCCTTTTCAGAATTCGGATGGCACTGAGGAATCTGAAAGTTTGACCGAAACTTTCTTAATCTGGGATACTGAAAATTTTTATATCGGAGTAAGGGCACATATTCCCAACTCACAACTACCGCGTATCTCACAAACACAGCACGATTCACCAATTTGGGAAGACGAGTGCATTGAAATCCTGATTGATGCCAATCCTCTAACTGATGTCTACCATCACTTTGTAATTAACCCGATTAGCGCCTTCTTCGACCAGCAAGTCAGCAAACCAGGGGAAGCCAGTTTCCAATTCGCTCCGCAGGATGTCCAACTGACCTTGAATCAGCAGGCTATGGAGACAGCCTTCAAGGCGAATAGTGAGTGGAACTCAGATGCACAAGTTGCAACACAGATTAATGCCACTTCTTGGAATATCGAAATTGCACTCCCACGCAAAATGCTGGAAAGACCGCCTCAAGTGAATTTAGAAAATTCGCCAGATCTTAAAAATATATGGCTTTTTAACATTCACCGTAAAACACCGTTGACTGTTAGGGATATAGAACATCTCATATCTACCACGCAGAGGGAGTACAGTTATTGGTTACCGACTTACTATAACGAGCATCCGTGGTGGCCCCATTCACCACATGAGTACGCAGCACCTCTTTCCGAGCGTGTTGCTCCAGCGATGGGACTCCTGCACTTTGTAAAACGTACCCCGTCTTTTTCTGAAACCTTTGCCTCCGAAGCGCAATTCCGGATCGCATCAATCGAAGTTGAAGGCAATACTGTGATGTCAACGGAGGTCGTCCAACAACAAGTCCCTGTTCAGCCAGGAGATGTTATTACAAGCACTCAACTATCGTGGATACTTGCCGAGCTGCAGAGTCAAGAATGGTTTAAAGATGTACGTTTGAAGACGAAACAGGTCTCTATCGACAGTGATGCGTCTGAACAGCTTACAGCTATTAGCCTGCTTGTTCAAGTAACGGAGGCACCCATGTTGTTTGCTCGCCAGATTAAGATTAACGGAAACAGAACTTTTCCGACGGCATTCATCAAAAGGTGGTTTCAATTAGAAAGCGGTTATCTCACCGTTGAAGTTACTAAACTCAAGCAACAACTGATTGCTGGTTTTTATTTAAACCGTGGGTATGAATTCGCCACAGTTACCCATGAACGCGTCAACGATGTACTGACCTTTACCATTAATGAGGGCACCTTGCACGAAGTGCGTTTCACCGGAAACTCCCGAATTTCTCGCACCGAACTATTGTCGGCACTCGACTTAAAAACCGCAGACACGGACAAAAAAGATGACCTACAGGCATCTGATATCTACCATCGCACCCTTGGACAATCGAAGATAAATCAGATGCGAAAGCGACTCAGTGAAACGAATGAGCATTTCAAATCTATCCAAGACTGGCGTGTTCAACGCGAGGGTGGGAAAAACATAATGATTGTTGAAGTTGAGGAGCAGCCGCTCACCAAAACTTCCGGTTTCCCAATCCTTCAATTCAACCGTGTTCACGGATTGGTGTTGGGTGCAGGTGGAACGCTTGCTACCCGGCTTACAGGAAAAGAACAGGTTTTCGGTTCAGTGAGCCATGGATTCTCCAGTAAAATATGGAATTATCAGGGTGGCATTGAGAAAGTTTTTTTTAATTGGCAGACGCTCAAGTTCGGCGCGAGTGTCTACAAACTTACAGACATTAGTTCAAATATGTCGCTGCGTCCTGCTGAGATCAGTCTAAGTGCAGCTTACTACGGCTTCGCATTTCAAGATTATTACCAGCGTCAAGGGGCTCAAGGGTGGATAACCTTCGCGACTTCGGAATGGAACTTTCTCAGACTTGAACTCACAACAGAAGTACACGACAACCTCTCCAAATCAACGGATTGGAGTTACTTAAACCGAAACCAAATCAAACGAGGCAATTCGCGGATTGATCGTGGGCGCTTGGAAAGTGTTTCACTGATTTATGCTTTTGATACACGCGACCACAAATCGGCTATCACACGGTATTTCCATTCCTGGTCTTTTGCGAATGAACGAACCCGACGTGGGTGGCGTGGACAGTTCGGAATCGAAATGGCAGCTGGGGACTACGCCTTCAATTTCTACCGGTTTGAATTAATGCGCTATACTCCACTGTTAGGTTCGCATAACTTGAACGTCCGAATTGGGGGTGATTTTTCCAGTGCTCCTTTGCCCAGACAACGGCTGCTTCACCTTGGTGGTAGTACCAACCTGCGTGGTTACGCTTTCAACAGATTTGCCGGGGATAACCGGGTCGTGCTTAATCTTGAGTATAGACTTATGAAAGAAATAATTCTCAGGGAACCTGACGCTGCACTTGGGTGGACGCTCAGCTGCTTCTTGGATGCTGGCACTGTCTGGTGGCATGGCGATGTTCCGTTTTCTGATTTTAATACATTCATAGGACAGCTCAAATCCGCAGTTGGCGTTGGATGTTCCGTTTTCATAGACCCGTCAGGAGATCCCTCACCGTGGAGTATCGCTGTTGAAGTCGCCGAACCGCTTGACGCATCGTTTTCGCTGCAAAATCCAAAACTTATTTTGCGTTTGGAACGCATTTTTTAATGCATCGTATATTATATTAACACGAGTTTGAATATTAAAATGCACATCTGGCGTAGGTTGGTTGGGGAAAAATAACCAATACCTGTCTTGTTTGTAGAGGGAGGGAATGACACATTTCGATAATCCATGTATATAAGTGCATGTGGCGAAACCCGGCGTCCCAAATTCTCTCGGTGTCCGAGGGTCTTGGGTTTCTGAATATCTTATGTGTATTAAGTGTTGATTCCCTATGTTTATGTAGAACTCACGTTATATGAAATATCAATTAATGTAGAGCGGAAAAAAATGAAAACCACACCACTTTATCACATTCATGAACAATTCGGTGCGACCTTTGGGAAAAGACACCAAGATTGGGATGTAGCAGTCCAGTTTACCGATGTAGTGTCTGAACATCACGCCGTGAGAAATAGTGTCGGCATTGCTGATGTATCCTATCGGGGTAGATACGGGTTGTCAGGCGAAGATCGGGCAAAATTTCTACACCGTATAATTTCCAATAATGTTGAAAGCCTCTCGGTTGGGCAAGGCACGTATGCCACGCTCTTAACGAACCGCGGGAAAATAATCGCTGATATGAACGTCTACATCCTCAACGATGTGATCGGCATTGACACCGCAGCTGAAACTACAGAAAGCCTCTTCGACGAGTTGGATAAATACATCATCGCCGATGATGTTGAAATTTCTGACTTAACCCCTGAAACCGGGGCAATTGCCGTCCACGGTCCTCAGGCACCAGACCTCGTCCAGGCTGTACTGGGTATGAATGAACTGACGACTTTACCCGAACGGCACAGCCGCTTTCGTGAACCGGGCGCACTTTTCGACTACGCAGTTGTATGTGTGCGAACGGATACCACTGGTGAGACGGGTTATACACTTTATATCGCAGCTGACGGGTTAGAACCTCTTTGGGAAAGGTTGATGTGTGAAGGCGAACAATTTAACATTCAGCCTATCGGTTGGGACGCGCTTGAGTCGCTTCGTATTGAGGCAGGCACCCCAAGGTATGGAACAGAATTAACCGATTCTATTATCCCGCTTGAGGCAGAGTTGGAACATGCTATTGATTTTGAGAAAGGATGCTATATTGGACAAGAAATTGTCGCCCGGATGAAATATCGCGGGCATCCCAATCGCTTATTGCGTGGTATTGAAGTCCAAGGTGTCTCAACATCGCCAGAATGTCTCGAGATTCACCAAGATGCGCGGGTTTTCAGTGCCGACAAAGAGGTGGGTTGGATTACAAGTTCCACCTTCGCTCCAACGCTTGGAAAGCCGATTGCCTTGGCTTATGTTCGGATGGCGGTCACTGAAGCGGGAAGTCGTATTCAAATTGAGACATCAGAAGGACAGGTCGACGGTACGGTTGTGCTGCTCCCCTTTTTGACGTAACTGCAGCTTCCAACTCTCGGCACGCAAGGTGGACATCCTGATGAAGTCGTCAAATCTTACATTGCTGAAGGTGAAATTGACATGTTGGTGATGGGAGCCTATGGGAGAAAAAGTGTCCGAGAATTTTTCGTTGGCAGCGTTACACAACACTTAATTCAAGAGACAACGATTCCGCTCTTCCTTTACCATTGATAAGAATAGAGTGGTATTATATTTTCATCACATCTACAAACCGTACTTACGGTACGAGTTCATAACACGTATAGGAGGTAAATCTAAATCTATGATACGCAGCAGGTTTTGTTTTTGTATATCCGTTTTATTGCTTCTCCCGATATTCTTGGGTGGATGTGGCCTCGCCAAGTTGTCCAGAGTTCAGGGGGAGAGCGATCTAACTGTGGTAGAATCTACCCTTGCAGAAAACCTCGGCACGCTTGAGCGACTGACTAAGCTTGGAAATGCAACGCTCCTTGCTAGGGCAGCTCGCGCTTGTTCGTCTTACGCTGGGTTTTTTGAGGATAGAATGGAGGAAGCTGAGATAGCAGGCGATATGGAAACTGCAGCAGAGATGCGCGCACAGGCGATTGACCACTATATACGGGCTGAGGGGTACGCCTTCAAAGTCCTTGAGAAATCCCATATAGCGTTTAGGGAACCAAGAACTGTCGAGATCCCTGTGTTTGAAAAGGCTCTTAAGAGGGTTAAGAAAAAACAGATTGAACCCCTATTTTGGGCAGCTTACGCTGTAGCGCGCGGCATTAGTCTCCAGAAGGATGATCCGATGCAAGTAATTGACTTGGTGCGCGTAGAACTCATGATGCAACGGGTCCTTGACTTGGATGAAACCTTCTACTACGGCAGTGCACACCTGTTCTATGCTGTCTATTACGGCGACCGGTCGCCGACGATTGGCGGGGATCCAGAGAAGGCAAAGGAACATATTGAGCGCGTAGATGAGATTAATAATGGCAAATTCCTAATGAGCAAATACTATCTCGCCCGTTACTATGCCGTGCCTAAACAAGATGCGCAACTCTACAAGCAGGCTTTACAGGAAGTGCTTGATGCGCCGTCGGATATCTATCCTGGCGAGGAAGCTGCGACTGCCTTGGCAAAATCGCGCTCCAAACGCTGGCTGGATCAGGTTGATATGTTATTTGATTTAGAAATGGAAGAAGGAGAAACTGAATAATGAAGCATCAGAAAACAGACTATAAAGCACATGCTGCTACATTTCTAAGCGTGTTTCTACTGATTTTTGGGATGCTGTGCTTACCAGTAGCACACCTGGATGCCAAAAACATTAAGTTCGCCACCCTCGCACCGAAGGGTTCTACGTGGATGAACAATTTTGAGGCGATGGGAAAAGAAATGCGCGCAAAAACAGACGGTAAACTCCGGCTCCGTATCTTTCCCAACGGAGTCCAAGGGGACGAACTTGATGTCGTTCGCAAGATGCGGGCAGGACTGCTCCACGCTGGTGCCATGACAGCCACCGGTCTCGGTGAAATTCAGAAAGAAGTCCTGATTTTTCAACTCCCTCGGATGTTCAAAACTTACGGTGAACTCGATTATGTGCGTGATTATCTCCAGGCAGATCTTGAAAGTGCTTTTAAGGATGCCGGATATATCTTGCTCGGTATGGGAGACATCGGCTACTATTATATCTTTAGCAATCAACCAATTCGCACTATCGCTGATCTCCAAGCATCAAGCGTCAAGATGTGGGCGCGGACAACCGATAGAATTGCTCTCGAGTTTTACGGGAGGGCCAATATCGCAACTGTACCGAGGGAGGTCTCACAGGTGCTCCCTTCGCTCTACTCCGGACAGCTTAACACAGTCGTTGCGTCCCCGTATGTTGCTGTCGCCTTGCAATGGTATGATCAATTCAAATACATGAGCGATCTACCTGTCAATGTCGGCGTCGGTGCTACGGTCATAACAAGGGAGCGGTTCGATCAACTTTCCCCACTTCAGCAGAAAGTTATGCGTGAAACCGCACAGGCATACCAGCACGATCTAATTCAGAGTATTCGGAAGGATAATGACAGGGCGCTCGATGCACTTCAAAAGAAAGCAGGTATTGAGGTAGTCGAATTTGCAGAAAGTGATCGGGAGGCTTGGGATGCCCTTGCCGTAGAAACCCATAACGCTTTGGTCGGTGAGATTTATTCCCAAGAGTTTCTTGACAAAATCAACAAACTCTTGCAAGAGTACCGAGAGAAAAATTAGGGAAACTGACGCCACACGTCAGTGAACCTGTCCTCAGCAGGCGCGCTTTCAAAGCACGCCTGCCAAATTATGCTATGAAAGCACAATTTGGTCTCAGTTTTACATTTCCCGATGTCTTCCTGTAGGAGGGATTTCCTAATCCCGACCTCTTGCTGTAGGAGGGAACTCCGATTCCCGATTCTCTAACCAAGCAAGGTTAAAAATCAAAACTGAATAGCCGTGACACTATCCGAAAATTCGGTTGCCATTTTTTCCTGCCTGTGCTATTTTATGTCTTTTGAGGAGGAATGCGAAACTCGTGGCATCCATTAATGACATCGCAAACGAATTTATCCGAGAAGAAATCGAAGAATACTTGGAACAGCCTGACGAGATAGAGTTGACCATTGAGATGTTCGCGCAGGCGACCCCAGCAATGCAGGACATCGCTGCAGCGCTTATTGATGGTGACCATCACACCGTTGATGAAATGACACAAGCCGCTCTGGAAGACGGGACAGAGGCATTGGAAATTATGGACGATGGACTCATCGCTGGGATGGGTGTCGTCGGTATCAAGTTCCGGGAGAACTTCATTTTTGTACCTGAAGTTTTAGCCTGCGCACGCGCAATGAAAGCAGGGATGGCATATATTGAACCAATCCTCTCCGATTCAGGCATTGATCCCATCGGCACGGTAATTATGGGAACTGTCAAAGGCGACCTGCACGATATCGGCAAGAATCTGTGCATCATGATGCTCCGCGGTGCCGGTTTCGTTGTACACGATTTAGGCGTTGATACCTCTGAAGATGATTTTATTGAGGCTGTTGAGGAGTATGAGGCTCCGATTCTGGGTATGTCCGCACTCCTGACAACGACGATGCCGAATATGGGGAAAACAATTGACGCCTTCATTGACGAAGACTTACGCGAAGAGGTAAAGATTATGGTGGGTGGTGCTCCAGTCACACAAACCTTTGCCGATGACATGGGGGCGGATGGATACGGCAAGGATGCACTCGCATGTGTCGCTTTAGCTAAGAAGTTTCTTTTAGAACCAGATGAGGAGTGGTAAATTGAGACAACGCCCCGTAGGCGAGGTTTCATAACCTCGCCGATGCGCCCTGTATCGGTGCTGGTAAAATCTACTATAAAACATGAAAAAGATAGACAAAGCGGAATACGAAAAACGCCTAAATAAAATTACGCAGATTTTTGAGGGATTGGTTGTTCACGCTGATGTCCAAGCGACCTACCGGTGTCCCTACAAAAATCGATTTGATCACTGCACAGCGAAATTCGGCTGTCGAAACCAACGGAAAATTGATGAAGGGACAGGACTTCTATGTGTCGGCGACGATAAATTGGATTATCGAAGTGCTTGGGAGACTGAGACAGCTGACCAGCCTTCTGGATCCCATGCTACGATTACATCTGACGGAAAAGTCCATCAACTCACCCCCGGAAAAACCATTTTTGACTACGCAGACGATTTAGACGTGCAGGTCCCGACCTCCTGTTTCCGAACCGGACAGTGCCATGAATGTATCGTTGAAATCAAACATGGAATGGACGCCCTCCAGCCCCCAAACGAAGCAGAGGATTTCCTACGAGATAATTACCGCCTCGCCTGTCAAGCCGTCGTCCTCGATGTTGATACAGATATCGAGTTTACCACACTCCGACGCACTCCAAGAATTCTAACGCACGCAATGACAGATGACAACGGAACGCCGGAACTTAATCCGCGGGTTAGCCATCGCGAGGGAGTCGTCTATTACGGGGACGAAGCTATTGACCGTTACCGAGGACATCTTTATGGGTTAGCCATAGACATCGGGACAACGACGGTAGTGGCGAACCTGGTTGATTTGGAGACTGGGGAAACTGTCTCTGTCAGTTCGTTTGAAAATCCACAGCGTTTTGGTGGAAGCGATATCATGAACCGTATCTCTTACGACGGTGAATTTCAAGGAGAATTGCGCCGTTCGCTTATCGCTGCACTAAACAGCGAAATTATGGAGATGTGTACCCGCCATGATTTTGTCCGGCAGGAGATTTATGAGATCGTTGTTGCTGGTAATACAACGATGCGCGATATTTTCTTTAAACAGGATGTCCAAAGTATTGGACAAAAGCCATATAAGTCTCTGATTGAGCATGAATACCGTGACGGACTCCGTTCAACCACTTCCCTTACTGAAAAAACACGTCGCTTGGGTCTCCGTGCGAATCCAAAAGCAATGGTGTACAGTTTGCCGTTGATTGCAAGCCATGTCGGTGCGGATGTCGCCGCAGATTTGGTCTCAATTGACCTGCCATCAACGGATGAGATTATCATGTTGGTTGATGTTGGGACGAACACAGAAGTCGTCGTTGGAAATGCGAAACGGATGGTAGCTGCGTCATGTCCTGCTGGTCCTGCATTTGAGGGTGGTGGCATTGAATACGGGATGCCCGCTTATCCCGGTGCTATTGAATCTGTAAGGTGGAATGGCAATCAATTCGGTTATGATACGATCGATGGAGGAACCCCTCAAGGGTTGTGCGGTTCAGGATTAATTTCCCTACTTGCTGAACTCCGACGGAACAATCAGATGAGTCCCAAAGGTGTTTTTGCTGACAGAAAGCAGCGCGTCATGTCAATCTTGCCGGAGCACGGTATTACGCTCTCACGCGAGGACGCAAGCAATCTCGCGCAGGCAAAGGCAGCAAACTATTGTGGACAATACATTGTTTTACGGCACTTCGATTGTGCTCCAGAAGACATCACAACGCTCTTTTTAGCGGGCGGCTTTGCCAATTATGTTAACCTGCAGGATGCTGTCGAAATCGGATTCCTTGCCCCTGTCCCGGAAGCGAATGTTGTCAAGCTCGGTAACGCCGCAGTAGCCGGTGCGACAGCCGTTCTCCTTTCCGAGAAAAAACGCGCAAATATTGAAACACTCGTCAATAATATTGAACACATTGAATTAGAGACCACGCCCGATTTCTTTGAGATATTCGTAGAAGGCTGCCAATTCAAACCGATGCCAGCAACGTTGTAAGGAACACAAAAGTCTGAACTATGATTTATAGGATTATAGGTTTTCAGGATAATCTTAAGCGCATAGCCCGTAATGGAGGGCGGATATACGGAGAGGGACGTGAGACCATTAGCATACCTCGCCGAACCGCAAGGTAAAATTAAAAACTTTCAAGAACGCTTAAAGTCCAATACACCAATTTTGTATGATGGCGGGTTCGGTTCGCAGTTGTTCTCAAGAGGTATAGAACTTGCGAATAGTGCACTCGCCAATGAATTACATCCGACGGCAGTTGTTGACATCCATTCAGATTATATTAACGCCGGTGTTGACGCAATTGGAACGAATACCTTTGTGGCATCTCCACTTCACCTGGAAATGGCAGGACAAGATACCTCGGATGCTCGACGCCTTGTTCGGTCGGCTGTTCAGCATGCGAAAGCTGCCGTTGAACAGAGCGGTAGAGATATCTACATCGCTGGTTCTGTTGGACCTTCTCCCGGCGCGATTGAAGCGGATAGTGGTGATACCACTTTCGGCATTCCAAACGCTGATGCCAGAGAGGCGCACAAATTAGTTATCCATACCCTTACAGAAGCAGGTGTGGATTTCCTCTGCCTTGAGACAATGTTTTCCGCGAAAGAGGCAGCGATGGCTGTGGATGTCGCACGTCAGACAGGTCTTCCTATCGCAGTAAACTTGACATACAAATGGACGAAAGAGCGGCGGAGCGGCAACATAGTTTATCGCACAGATTGGGGGAATTCACCAGCAGATCTGCTGGATATTCTCACACAGGGTGAATTTTCAGATGGAGACTCGTTATTAGATGCTGTGAGCATCATTGGTGTAAATTGTGGTGCCGAATCCAGACGCGATGAGCATACCGGGATGCCTTATGCAATCACCGGCACCGAGCAGCTCCAAGCTGCACTGACTGACAGAGAAGTTCAGGGTAAGCGGATGATGGCATACCCAAATGCCGGCATGCCGAAGCTTGATGAAAACCATCAAACCGTCTATACGCAGACCCCCGAACAGATGGCAAGTCATGTCCCCGCACTTCTTGAAGCAGGTGCCTACTTAGTCGGTGGATGTTGTGGGACAACACCGATGCATATCAAAGCGTTCCGTGAAGCGATGTCATCTTATTGATCTCTTTATGGAACTCACATGGTAATACAAAATAGAGAGGTCTACCTAATGATGGATCTGTTCAATGAACCACGTCAAATTACAGTTTCAGATACCTATAATGTTGATGCAGACGTTGTCCTCTTTGATGGAGATTGTAGTGCGTTACTAAAAAATATTCCATCAAATTCGGTAGATATGATCATTACATCGCCACCGTACAACATAGGCAAAAAATACGAAAAAAAGACAACCCTGCAATCATATCTAAAAAGCCAGGAACCTGTAATCAGGGAAGTGTATCGTGTGCTTGCTGCTGCTGGTAGTCTCTGTTGGCAAGTGGGAAATTACGTCCAGAAAGGTGAAGTATTTCCGCTTGATATCTACTTTTATGAGATTTTCAAGAGTTTTGGCTTAAAATTGCGGAATCGGATCATCTGGAGATTTAATCATGGCTTGCACTGCACAAAGCGGTTTTCTGGTCGCTATGAGGTGATCTTGTGGTTCACGAAAAGTGATGAATACATTTTCAATCTTGACCCAGTACGAATTCCAGCAAAATACCCAGGCAAGCGACATTTCAAAGGACCGAAGAAAGGGCAGCTCTCAGGAAACCCACTTGGCAAGAATCCTTCTGATATTTGGGACGTGGTCAAACAGGACTGGGAGGATGAAGTTTGGGATATTCCAAATGTGAAAGCCAACCATCCAGAGAAGACCGAACATCCGTGCCAGTTTCCCGTCGAATTAGTCCAGCGATGTGTCTTAGCACTCACACAACCTGAAGGAACTGTTTTAGACCCTTATGGAGGTGTTGGGTCTACTATCATCGGTGCCTTGCAGCATAATCGAAAAGCGATTGCTGCTGAACAAGATCCAAAATATATCTCTGTTGCCCGTGGGAGAATACAGAAATTCGCAGAGGGAACGTTGTCTCTCCGTCCCTTAGGCAAACCTATCCACAAGCCCACCGGAAAAGAACGTACTGCCCAAATACCTTTAGAATGGAAGTAAAGTTGGAGATAAAATATTCATGATTATTGCTGCCGAGTATTCATTCAGTAATGGGTGTGCCATTCAAAAAACGCTCTTACAAGAGGTGGAAGATATTATTGCTGTTGTTGATGCTCTGAGTTGCAAAACTAAGAAAAGTAAAGAGAAAACAATGAAGGGCAAAATGTTGTATAGTCCGACCGATCTTAATAATGCTTTTGCTCAGGGTTTTGAATCCAAGGGATGGCGGAAGAAGCGTGTCTCTATTCCACAGCCCACTATCGCAGACCACTACCGATCTGGATATTTACGAAAACAAATGCGTCCTGCATATCGAGAGATAGACTTTCTAAAGGAACGGCTTGGGATAGAGGTGCAATTTGGAGTGTATCAATCCATGGTCTACGACGTGTACGTCAAATTTCCTATTTTTCGTAACTTAGGTTACATTGATGCTGGAATTGAGATTGTCCCGGTGAAGTCTTTTACTGATGAAATGTCTACCTCAGTCCCATATTTTGAACGATTCGTGTGGGAATTGAAGGCGAGCGGGGTTGTTGATATTGATATCCCTGTCCTGATTTTTGGCATTGATGCGTAGAGGCAGCTAACCAGAGAAATTCTATAGTATGGAAACGATAACACTTACCTATAAAAGGCCTCCTGATCGCGTTAATCATTTTGAGCAGCATCTACTTTACGTAGATGATGATGTTATTATTACCTCTCAACGCCTTAGACCTTCCTCACCCATAGTTCAAAATAGCAAAACCGTTTTAGGCGATAACTTCGCCGCGGTCTGGTTTGTATTTACGGGACTATGGTACGATGTCGGTAAAGTGTATAATCTGGATAACGAATGGACAGGTTACTATTGTGATGTTATGGAACCAGTTAAGCGAAGCACAAATGTAGAGGGTAAACTCGACTGTTTTGAGATAACCGATCTCTTCTTGGATCTGTGGATAAATCCGGATGGTACCTATGAAATCCAAGATGAGGACGAATTTGAGGATGCAGTTCGGGATGGTGCGATTGATGCTGAATTAGAAAAAAAGGCGTGGAATGTCTTGAAAGCGTTGATTGCTGATGTAGAAGCAGGTCATTTAGAAACTCGCATGCAAGCAGTGTTTAGTAAAGCCCAACTCCCAGATTTATCGGATTATGTGGCAAAGTTACCTTAAAAACGCTTTGGGGTATGAGAGGCAGGATGAGGATGAGTTTGAAGAGGCAGTTCGGGAGAGTGTAATTAACACCGAATTGAAGAAAAAAGCGCGAGGTGCACTGAAAGCATTAATCGCTGAAGTTCAATCTGGACATTTGGAGTATCGTTTACAAGAGATAGTGCGTAGAGCGAAGTTTACCAATTTGCGGGATAGAATAAAAAAGTTACTTTAGGAATCGAAGGGGGACAAAGATATGGCAACATTAGCAATAAACGGTGGTGAACCTGTTCGCACGGATTCATATCCGACATGGCCCAGGCAAGATCCAGCCGATCTTGAAGCATTTGAAAGCATTTACAAGAGTGGACAATGGGGTGTTGGCGGACCAAGAGTTCCTGAATTCGCACAACAATTCGCTGAATTCCAAGGCGCAAAGTATGGCGTTTGCGTCAATAGCGGCACATCCGCACTCTATATCGCCCTGAAAGCAGCAGGCGTTTGTCCGGGTGATGAAGTCATTACCACACCCTATACCTTCCAAGCGACGGTCGTCGCGATTCTCATGACGCATGCTGTCCCTGTTTTTGTCGATACCGCCCCTGACAGTTTCCTGTTGGACGCTGCAAAGGTTGAAGCTGCTATAACCGAGAAAACAAAAGCGATTTTACCAGTTCATATCGCTGGATATCCTGCTGATCTGGACGCCCTTGTCGAAGTCGCGAACCGGCATAACCTTAAGGTTGTTGAAGATTGTGCGCAAGCGCACGGTGCAGAATGGCGCGGGCGAGGCGTTGGCAGCTGGGGACATTTCGGATGTTTCAGTTTCCAGTCGTCAAAAAACCTATGTGCCGGTGAAGGCGGTATTGTCCTCATCAACGATCGCGAACTCTACGAACGAGCATGGGCACTGCATAATTGTGGACGTACCCTGCCTGATGCTGAATTCGGGGAATCAGAGCCTTTCGGTGGCAATTTCCGTATGACTGAATGGCAAGCAGGTCTTCTTCTTTCTCGTCTGACTCGGCTTGAAGCTGAAACTAACTATCGACATAAAAACATGCGGTGGTTAGATGGTTGGCTTGGAGAGGTGCCGGGCATCATAGTCACACCACTGGATCCACGCGCAACCCGTGGGGGTTGTCACGGCTATAAAGCGATCTTCGATTCCGAGGAATTTGAAGGGATTTCACGTGAGACGTTCCTCAAAGCAATGCGTGCCGAGGGAATACCGATGGGACACTGGTATACCACTCCTATGTATCGTGAGTCTTTTCTTAACTCTAATCTTTTCGGGCACAATCTTAACTATACCGATGTGCATTGTCCTGAGACTGAGAAGATATGCCAAACCGGTCTCTCTTTGAGTCAAAACGTCCTAATGGCGAGCGAAGAGGATATAGAGGACATTATCAAGGCAGTTATCAAAATCCGTCGGAATGTCGCTGAGTTAAAGTCAGACACCTCCTAAATTTACGTGCTTTTACTTTTTCTACTATCCTTTTTATCTCCAGGTGACTCTATATAGGCAACCCCGATAGGCAGATTTGCGATATCCTGTTTTTTCGCGCAGCTTACAACGCTGGAATCCCTATCCTGCACTGGAAAGGGACTAAGCTTGCTGTTAAAAGAGCCAGTTGCAACGCCTAAGAAGTAAATGCGGCGAGAACCGAAAAGAGCCGAGAATGAGAATCCAGCAAAACTTAATCGGGAACCTGCCGGGACGCAGGGCGCAGCAGCTCAGAGGCAATCATTAGAGAAACATTTTTCACTATCTTTTTTAGCCTTGGGGACTCTATATAGGCAAATGCCCATAAAAAGGAGACAATCATGTCCAACGAACTTGAATCCCAAAAGGAAATTCGCCGAATTCTACGGCTATTGGAAACAACGGCACGCATCGTAGAAACTTCAACAATTACCGATCAGTTTTCAGGCGGCGAGGAGCGATGCGCTCGGCAATTCAACAACGCACTTAATCGCCTAATTGAACTCGGTGCTGTCCCGACGGATCTGTTTGAACCTTTAGAAACAGATGCCGCTTTTGGTGATGTCTGCTTCGCATGCCACCAAGTCGCTGCATACCTCAGAGAGGGATGTGTTGATGATTTCGACTTCTCGCACATGAAGAAAACCATCGGCGACGAACTAAAAGATGTCGGTGAAGTTGTCCGGCAATCAATGCCCGACTTCCTCAAAGATATCTGGGGTGAGAGCGCGCGCGGAAATTCCGATATTAATGAAGCCGAAACAGTTGAAGTTACCTCAGACGAAGAGGACGACGTAGAATCAAACGCATCTGTCGAGAACCGGATTGCCAGACTTGAAGGTCAAATGGAAACTGTTGTGGAAATCCTCCAAGAGATCAGGACACAACAGCTCGACCAGAACAGAGAGGCTTAAACTGCGTATTGTTGGGAAAAGTTATTAAGCTCTTCCCAACTTATGCTTGGCAGTCCTGTATCGTAAAAGTTTCGCGATTACAACATTTGTAGCGTAAACTGTTAGTTTGTGCAGGCTTGAAGATACCTAATTTCCAGCAAAGACCCTACGAAGAGCAGCCCCTGAGGCATTCTATGAAAAAGTTTATTGTACTCACTATTTTTCTCTCAGTATTGATTCTACTTTCTAATACTGGTTGTCATATATCCCTGGCGGATAAGGAGCATATTGTGGAGAGGGTTGAAAAAACGTATGATGTTAATTCTGGTGGCAACCTAACGGTTGTATCAGAATTCGGCACAATTGATGTCCAAACTGCCGAACAAGATCAGGTTGAGATTGTTGTTACAAAGGCAACACGGTCAAAGTTGTTGAATCAATCGGCAAAAGAGGCACTCGCCGATTTTGAAGTAGCATTCGCCCCAGAGGATACTGGTGTTCGTATTGAGGGAGCGTTCAAACACGGACGAGAACGCTGGCGGAAAGAACTAAATCGTCTGAAAATCCATCTTCAGGTGACCGTGCCCAAAAACTATAACGTTGATTTGGACACTCAAGGCGGTAGTATCAAAGTAAACGATCTTGACGGGACAGTTCAAGCACAGACATCGGGAGGCAGTTTGCGTTTTGGGAATATTACAGGTCCCGTCCGAGGACGCACATCCGGTGGGAGCATCAAGCTTGTATCGTGTGGCAGTCCAGTCGACCTCAAAACGTCTGGTGGTAGTATTGAAGTCGGCGATGTAGGCGGTGATGTGAGAGCACAAACGTCTGGAGGCAGTCTCCGCTTTGGTAAAATTCAGGGATCCATTTGGGGCAAAACTTCAGGAGGTAGCATCAGGGCTGCTGACTGTAATGACGGCGCAGATGTCCAGACTTCAGGGGGCAGCATCAAGTTGGAAAGCGTCGGCGGAGATGTAAACGCGAAAACTTCAGGCGGCACTATCCGAGCTTCTGTGACAACGCAACTCCAGAATGCGTGTAACTTACATACATCAGGCGGCGGGATAACCGTCACGCTCATCCCGGATATTGCCATTGACGTAGACGCTGAAGCCAGCGGTGGGAGCGTCTCAACCGACTTTGTAGTAACATCGGTCATTCAAGGGAAAGTGCCCAGAAATCGCTTGAAAGGTAGCATAAACGGCGGCGGTCCCTTACTGAAATTGCGTACCTCAGGCGGAGGTATCCGTTTACAAAAGGCAGTCGACTAAGAGGTTCTCTTGCCCTGACAACTGACAACCGATAACTGATAACCATTTTACCAATGTTTAAACGAATACATCCGTTGTCCAAGAAATAGCCCTAAGATCGCCCATATACTCCCCATCACGAATTCGCCGAGCATTGTCCCTAAAAAGAGCGGCAGTGTTCGGCGATACGCACCGATCCCACCGTGACGAATCAGTATAGATTTTAGTACCCACGCCAGAAATACAGGAAACCAGAGTCTACCGAAGTTCCAATTTCCCGCAAGCGGATAAGCCAGCGGATGCAGCTGCCACCAAATAAACCGCAGTCGCATAAACAGCGTCGTCAGCGTCAGAGTGATACCGAATCCAAAAAATCCCATGCGTCCCCAGTCTGTGTCGTTCGGAAGATTCAACCAGCGTTGTAGGTCACTGAAAGCCTCCTGCCCGCGCCATGTTCCCAAATTTCCGTGTAGGTAACCGGCGTGAAGAAACGCAACAAACCCAATAGCCAGTCCGATAACCGTCGCACCCCACATCACCCAAAGAATTTGACGCGAGTTAATTCCGCCTCTGTCAGCAAGTTTAAAACCTTCCAATTGGTTCGGCATCGGTTGCGAACGGTAGTTGCGTGTGAACCCATAAAGAAAGGCGAAACCTGTCAGCGTTGGTGGACCAATCTTCCGGGAACCAACAAGTGAAGTAAGGAAGAGGCCAGGACCGGCGCGATAGAAATCCATCGTCGGGGTTCCGAGTTCGGCACGCATCCGGGTGAACGCTAAAACAAGTATGAACTGAATACTGAAAAACCCGAGTACGCCCCACCATGACATCCCTGCCTTCAGACAAAATCCAAACACGACTGCAATACCGAGCAAGAACCCAACAAACGCGCTCCGGTACCCCATCGGTTCATTTGTTGTATCAAGATTCGTTTTCAAACCTAAGATATTGCGTGCAACCTGCCAGAGATGCTTGTGTGTTATCCAGAGTGCAAAGAAACAGAGTCCAAAGTACGCACCAGTCGACTGCATGTCAATATGGGGGTAGCCCGGTGTCTGATTCATTCCTGTCATTGCACCAAAAACGAGTTGTGCCTTCCAGAAAAGGTAGAACAGCCAGCAAGAAAGTGACAAATCCAAAGGCATTAAAAAACCAATTCCGATGGCATAGGGGTTTAGATGGATAGGGGTTGAACCGATAGCACTCAGCGGTTTTTCTGTGAACAAGAGCCCGATGTCGTGACGGATAGGGATACTCGGTACAAACGGATAGAGAAAACTAATTCCGTTGAGCAAATCGACCCCACAGCCGATAGCGAAACCTATCCACAGTAATCGGTTTCGGTAAAATCCCGCGTCTTTCGTCATTTCGTAAGGGAGCAAGATGATCGGATAACTCAGCTTTTCGTGTTCAATCCACTGTTTACGAAGGATGACGCTGAGCATCATCATAGAAAACGCCAGTGCTGAGAAGAACACAAGCCACACTAACACCGGCGTGAGCCATGCCTGAATATGCTCCATCTGAAATAAATTTGAGGTGCCTTCATAGTAGCCAGTTAAGGCACCCCGATCCATTACAGCAATCCAATCAGGAATATAGCGGAAGAAGAGCGTTTGCCATTCATTCTCCGGTGTAGCAAACCATGCAGCATGCCCCAAAACACACATTGTCGCCTGCAAAAGGTCATGTCCACACACAACACATGCCAAGGTTACCATGAGATACACCGTCAGCATCTCTGCTTGTGTGAGTTTCCATTTCGGGAGATGGCGTGTTAAGAATAGGTTGACGATTGCAACGAGGAAGAGCGTAAAAACGGCGTTGAAAAAAATCGCCATCGTGGTAGGATACTGCGTCGTCCAGACTGTCTCCGTCTGAACAACGAGATAAATGTTGAGTGGGAGCGATAAGAGTCCCAGCAGAATGGCTCGCCATGTGATTTTTTCAGTGGGTATGCGTGAAGAGGTTTCCATTTAAAATGCGCGTTCCTGACCATAGAAAATTCTCGGTTTAAGCGATGGCGTGAAAGGCGGGTCCAGCGGGAAGGCAAATTCTACCCGAAGAATGCCTGTACCACTGAACTGAGAGAAGCTGCTACGCAATCCGAACCCTATGCTCCGTTTAGGTGCCGTCAAATCGAAACTGTTTTTTCCGTTCCAGATATATCCAATATCCGCAAACACAACACCACTCAATATGAATCCAAGATGTACCCGCTGGTCGAGAAAAGGACGAGCCACGAATGTCGCAACCGAGGCAAGGGCTTCGTCTATTTTGTGGAAAAGTGTCCCACCAAATAGCGTTCGACTTTCGAGATTCAACAATATCATCTTTTCGCCGTTGAATTGCCTGTAATTATAACCTCGCAAACCGTTGAACGCTCCCAGAAGCACCTGACTGTGTCCGCTCCATCCAAACTGCATCTCTGATGTAAGCTGCGCAACAAATGTCTGATGAAAGTCAAAGAGACCGTTCTTTCTATAACCCGTTTGAAGCGTATAGATGTCCCCTGTATTGAAGACATCGGTGTAAAACCAGGCTGTCTGTGCTTGGAGAACAGAGCGTTCGATACGACTCGTCCAGTTTGTGCTAAGTGCTATTGTTGTAAGACTGAAGAACCGGTTGCCTTGCATCCATCCAGAGCCGACAGCCAATTCTGCGTAAGTTTCCGCTCGGTCGGAGCCGTATAAAGGCGAAGCATATCCCAGCGAGAGTGCGTATTGAGAACCGACCAGAAAATTTTCTTCTTGTCCCATCCGTTTGAGGAACCGCGCGTTGTGGTAGGCAGTTCGCTTCCTACCCAGTGTGAAGCCAACCCTTTTAATGTCGCGATCTTCCAACATCGCTCCCGATGCGCTGGATTTGTTGAGTAACACATATTTTGAACGTCGTGAGATTGCCCATAAACCTATGTAATTCTGTTGCTCTCTCTCACCAAAATACCGTCGGACATTCGCACGGGCACCCTGTAGACTTTGCTCAAATCTATCGGTTTCAATCGCATTTTCATACCAAGCTATAGGATTAACCGATTCAGAAAAACTTACACTCGCACTCCATCGACTTTTCAATGTATATTGAGGACGATCTAACAACACAAGCAGGGAATCTCCATCTCGTCTCTGGATATATTCACCATCAAAATTCCAGTGTGATGTGAAGAGTCGGGGGTTGTTATATCTACCTCTCACAAGGCTCCGCGTTCTTTCACCGATCTCGCTGATCCTTTCATAGCGCCATAGTGTGCTTTGACCCGACCCGAACATGTTCGGATCTCGGAATTGTAGCATCCAATACCTTTTCTGGTTGTTTAGGTTTAAATCTACACCGAGTGGAAACGATAGAAGTTCTTTGATAGTCGCGTGAACAATAACTGCTTTCGATAACTCATCCCACTGTGCGTCAATCTTTGCAGCGCCAATATACGTCTTACGCCGGAGAATCTGTTCGCTTTCCTCTCTATCCGCTTCCGTATAGATATCGCCTTCCGCAAATAGGAGCTCGCGACGAATCACATCTTCTTTTGTCTGTATGTTTCCTGTTACAGTAATCTTTCCAATGGTCCCTTCATCAATCTCAATCCCGAGATAAATACCGTCTCTGAATTGTTTCACAGAGAGTTGCTCGTCGGCTATACGGGCAAACCGGTAACCGTTCTCCCGATAGAAACGTCTAATCGCTTCAAAATCCACTTTCAGAACAGTCTCGTCGTAAACGCTCCATATATCTGTCTGCATCAGCGCATGGATTTGCTGATCCGAGAACGAATTGTTTCCACTGATTACAAGACTCCGGACGATGTTTGCTTCATTTCTTAAAGTAGGTGTGTTGTCTTGTAAAGCAGACTGCGTTTCTGATGTGTTTGCGTCAGGGGCTGCCGATGAAATTTCAACGTTTATGCCCATACTGAGGAAAACAAGCAAACATAAAATACCAAATTTTGCCCATACGGGCAAAATTTGTCTTTGCTTTACATTTTTTGCCCCCGGTGAATGCCTTAAGGCATTCATACCCCGGTCTATGCCCCGGTTCATGCCACACGGCATGAATACCGTTGATTTTGAAGTCCATACGGACTGCATACCGTTGATTTGAGGCATAGATACCGTTGATTTTGAAGTCCATACGGACTTCATACCCCGGTCTATGCCCACAGGCATAGATACCGTTGATTTTGAATCCCCGGGGAAGCCCATACGGGCTTCATACCGTTGATTTAAGGCATGAATACCGTTGATTCTGATTCGGAATGCCACACGCGGATTCGGACGTTGCTTTACGGACAAAATTTGTCTTTGCCTTACATTCGAGCGGACAATATACCAAAAGTCTGTCATTGTCCTCCACCTACAAAATTTTGCCCACACGGACAAAATTTGTCTTTGCTTTACATTTGTGACCTGGATTCACGATTTGAAAGAAAACTTTCCAGCATCATAAGACAAACAGCTAAAATGAGCAATTCGCCCCAGATTTCTCTACCGTGTCTTCTGAGTTCGTAAGGATCCGTCGCCACGGCTAACGCTTCAGTTTTCTCAGTTACTGAAGTTTGTGCACCGACTCGCGCTGCTGCTTGTTGGAACGGAATCTGTGCTAAATCAGCTTCGTTGGCATCAACATTGACCGCAAAAAAGTCGCGTTGAATCCCACCTCGTGTTTGCACCTCAATTTGATAGATACCCGGACGTTCTGTGCCTTGGAATCGCATCGTACCATCTTCACCGATTGGCACTACCGTGTTCTGGCTATTGATTATTGACTGTTGGTTATTGGCGGATTGTCTGGCGGGTGTGGACGCTTTGTCCGCCACAAACTGCTCTGACTGACCGCTGACCGCCATTAAACCAATAGATGCTTTTCCACCAGCACTACGAGGATAATACGCCGTGTAGGTGTCCCCCACATGTCCTGCCCATGTTAAAGAGTTGCTACTTGCCATCGCAGCGTACATTACACTCTGTTGGAGCATCGGGAGGAAATACGGATTGACAAGTAGGTCATTCGCAGTAGCGGCAGCCCCTTGTTGCGCCAGAAGTCCGCAATTGTAGAGTAACACAGCACTTGTCCCGCGAATGCGTTCAACAAGGAAAGGAGTATTATCGGCGAAACGCGCAATGACTTCCGATTCAGGCATAGGTCGCAGTACCACACCGTTGTAAAATTGCGGGGCATATTGCGCCGAGAAACCTTCGTTCGGGAAAATATCAAAAATAGGATGTGATTCCTGATACATCCCAATCTGTTCTGGTGGTGTCCAAGTCAATGTGTTACCGACTTCGGCAGGCAGCCAAATGCTACTAAGTTCGTTGTAGTTTATTGGGTCACTGCGATTACTCACAAAAACAATTATACTTTTACCATGTCGGATAAATTCTTGGAGTTGCGCGCTTATCTGATTAGAGATCTTTGGAACATCAGCGAGAATGATCACATCGTAGTCATCCAGTGGGAAGGTTTCAAATTCTGTCGGTGTGCATTGTGTCGGCAGAATCATTACGCCGTCTGATTTTCTTTCATTTTCGGGTGTGCTTTGCGGAACCGCGTCCATAGGAACGCGTGAGGAATTTACAAAATTATTTGGATTCAACGCCAGCATTAGGTATTCGGTCTGTTCTCCGACACACAACACGCGCACTTCACCAATGACATCCAAGGCGAAATAACGTCGATTGTCAATATTGAGCCGATCTTCTGTTAATGTGAGATAACCGGTATGTGTGCCGGGCGTGGAAAAATTGTATGTTAAAATGGTCTTTAATAATTCGTCTGCTGCAGCAGAAAAGTTCACGGTTTTTTGTTTTTCTCCTCCAATAAACATGGTTAGCCTATGCTGCGCCAAAGGTGCCGCGGAATGATTGGCGATTGTTACATTCATTTGGAGCAGTAAATTCACGCCTATTAGTTGGTTGGAGGGACGAATTTCTTCAATACTTATGTTATGTGCTTCATTTTCGGTGACAGGAATCAGAGAAATACGAGCACCCGATCGGTTTGGAAGGCGACTCCAATTTTCCCATCCGTTTTGAGCGAAGTCTGAAATGAGGTAGAGTTCCTTGTTCAGTTGTACGGACTCAGCGAGGATTTCATGGGCAAGTTCAAAACTCGGTTGAACGTTTGTGGTGCGATAAGAGACTGCCGCGTTATTAATCGCCGCAATGATACTGTCAATGTCTGGGGTGAGTTGCCGAAAAACAGGCTTTGGACTATCCGACATTAAAATAAATGCGGCGCTATCGCCATGACGCAGGGTGTCAAGAATGTCGGTTGCTAATGTTTTTGCTTTCTCAAACCTTATACCGTCAACGTCTTGGTATGCCATACTATAAGAGTTATCTAAGACGATAACCAGATCGGTCTTTGCACGAACAGACGCGATTGGTAAGCCAAGCGTCAAGAACGGACGTGCCAAGGCGAGCGCAATCAGCGCAACGATTACCATCCGTAGCAGCAAAATGAGGAGTTGTCGGAGTTGGAAACGGCGGGCGTTTTCACGATGTGCTGCCGTGAGGAACATGAGACTGCTAAAATCGATTGTCACAACACGGCGACGGTTCCAAAGGTGGATAAGCAGTGGGATGCCAGCAGCGAGGAGACCGAAAAGAAAAAGTGGGTTGAGGAATGCCAATCGTTTTTTTATCCTTGCACTAAGCGCGAGCAGGAGAAAAGTATTTTAGCGATATGTTATTCAATTAAGTCAATTTCAAGTTGATTAAGGGTTCGGTAAACACCTTCTGCAAATTCCATCATGGTATCTGATTCGAGAATGCTGCCCCCGAATTGAATATGGCTCGCATCAGCGATAACCTGACCTAACGTTGGATCCATCTGGACCCATTTTCCTACGTAGATTTCGGGCCAGAAATGGTAGTAAAAGGCATCCTTTGCATATACGATACCAGAGCAGATGCGCGACGGAATACCAACCGCACGCGCCAAGGCAATAAACAGCACCGTATGTTCTGTACAATCTCCGGTGAGTGCCTCTAAGGTCTGTAACGAAGAACCGAAGCCAGCGCTAATTGTTTTATCTGTGATGGATTTATAGACCCATTGGTATAATTTCTCTGCCGCCCGCCAAGAATTGACTTCACCGTCCAAAATTTCTTGGGCTTTTACTCGGATGTCAGGATGGGCGGCTTGGATATAAGCACTGGCAGCAAGGAAGTCATCTTCTGCGTTCTGGATAGGTAAATCAGGACAGTCTTCCGCAGCGACCGTTGGTCTCTGAATTAAAAGCCTACCCGACTGTGGAGAGCTTAACACCAATTTCTGTTGAGGATTGGACATAATGGCTTCGGAAATATTACCGGTGGTGAGATTCACATCTGCTACGAGACTCTCTACATTCGGTATAGGCGGTTTGCCAGCAGGTAGGATACGGGTCTTTAGGACTAAGTCAACTTCTTCAATACCGCCAAGGGCTGTTTTCTTATCTGTTTTTGTGGTTACCTGAGGCACGCCCATCACCAGTATTTCTGTTTGGTAGTTTATGCCGTTCGGAGAGATCCATTGTTTAAAGGTCATACCACCCATCATATCCAGTGTTCCATCTAAAACGTAAACCTGCTTTTCCTCAGACTGATATGTTAAGGGTTCTTGTCCTGCGACCTCAATTTCTGTCTTCACTGGCTTCAATAGATCGTAATGAAATACATGAAAAGTTCGTTTATCACCTATTTTAAGTTCTTCTCGCGACAACAGAAGTTCCACACCTGTGGATTGGGAAATTATATCCAGTGGAATAGGGACTTCTGATTCAGTAATTTCATCGTTGAGTGTTGTCTTAAGGTAGGCGATTCCATCTACAATCCGCCCCTCTACCTGTTTTACACCAGACATATTAGAGGTGTAGAGGAAGTGACGCAGCATTAAATCAGCATCAATATATTCGATAATCGTAATTTCAAGTGCTAAATCGGTTCCAAGAGCCTTAAGGTTCATAACCGTATCGCCCTTGTATCGAGTCATCTGTTCTCCATGATACTTGGTTTTATCAACAGACGTATGCATATATCCAATCTTGGTATTCATCAAGGTGAGATTGTACCAGTGTCCGTGCGAATCTTGTGCCATATTCTCAAGTGTGCTATTTTCTTTGTTTTCAATAATCTTACCGCGAACGGTTTCGCCACTGTTTTCAACTTCAACCCCTTGCGCAAGAACAATGCTTGTGGAGATACCAACATAAGCAATTATTAACACTAAACTAAAACGAGTCATTCGTCTTGTTTTCCTTATCAGTTTCGTAGCGCAAACTGTTAATTTGCGCCCTGCCAGACACAATCTAACAGAAGAAACCCAACGTCCCAAACCTATGTAGAACTCATGTTAACTATAGTGTTAATTATACTGATTCGGTCTGTCTATGTCAAATCTTTTGGTCTGCGAAATTTGAGGTTGCCTAATCGCCCGCTATGCGGGTTGCCATCGCTACTGTATGGGTGTGACGCTGTTTAACTTTCTGATAATTTCCAAAGATGGTTAAGAAGTTGCGTTTGATAAATTCTCGCAACCCGGAAATCGTTACAACGTAGAGGCGTCCATTCGGTTTAAGGTGCTGCTTTGCATCCCTAAGGAAAATCTGTAGAAGTTCTTTACCGACGTTGGCGGGAAGATTGGAGGCAATTAGATCGAATTGAAGGTCAGGAAGATGGCTAAATCCGTTGCTTAGAAGGACGTGGCAGTTCGAGAGTTGATTCTGTTCCACATTTTTACGGGCATAATCAACAGCCACAAAGTCTTTATCTACCATATAAACGGTTGTTGTTCGTATACTTTTAGCGATAGTGATACCGATGGCACCGTATCCGCACCCGAGGTCAAGACAGGTATCACCCTCTTGGATGTTCAATTGTTCGATTAACAGGTTCGTTCCGGCGTCAATCGTTTTTGGTGAGAACAGTCCCCACGTCGCAGAGAAAACGAGGGGAATCCCTCGTAACGCTGCTTGAAACTCGACTTCTCGTGATGGGACGTCTACTGCCATTTTATCAGGACTCCAAGGGCATCACCGGGGGCATTCCAGAGGAGATCGAAGGCAGCTTTCGCTTCGGTATAGTCAAAGCGATGCGTAATCATCTTGGATGCTTGAATCTCGCCGTCCTTTATCTTCTGTAAGGCACGCCTAGCAATCTCCGAACGCGGTTCGTCCGTCAAAATGCCGGCGACGAGGCGTTTGCTCATTATCTTTGAGGAATGCAAAGGAAGGGGTGCCTGTTGATAGAGGGCAATAAGTTGGAGAATTCCAAATCGGCGAGTCATATCCTGTGCCTGGTCAAACGAATTGATGCCGGCATAACCCCCAACGCAGTCAACTACAAGGTCTGCCCCTTTTCCATCAGTGAGGCGAAGCACCTCTTCAACCGGATTTGTCTCGTTGGCATTTATCACCACATCCGCACCGAGTTGCGTCGACAGTTCACACCGAAGCGGCAACGCGTCTACAGTGATAATCTGGGCTGGATCATACCCGCGAAATACTTGCATCATCAGACTGCCAACCAAGCCTTGTCCCAAAACAACAACTGTATCTCCTGCTTTCACGCCAGAGGAATCTGCCCAAGCAACAGCACTCGTCGCTAACGGAAGGAAAGTTCCCTCTTCAAAGCTAACCTCGTCAAGGAGTGGGACGATACGTCCATCGGTTGCCTCAGGTTCGGCAATCACGTATTCCGCGTGGGGGGCTACAACCATGACACGTTCTCCAACGCTATAATCCGTCACTTCTGCGCCGACTGCGTCTACTGTGCCCGTCAGGGAATAACCCATGATTGTGTGTGAGACGGCTTCTTCTCGAATGTAGCGTCGAAAGAGTTCAGAGCCACGGCTAATCAGCGTTGTATCTGCCTTTACCCGAACTTGGCTTTCATTAATCTCCGGTATTGGTACCTCTTCCAGTTGGATGTTACCGAAACCTTCTGGTTTAGTTACCCTAAACATATTTTCTAATCTCCACAGGTTGCTTTTTCACGGTTGGCTATCAGGTCTACCCTATATATGACTAATAGCCAACTAAAACTGCGCGCTTACTGCCATAAACGCTTTACTAATGCCTCACGCGTAATAGGTTTATCGAGAGACATCAGGTAAATGTGAAAGGTATTACTTCTGTCAGAAACATACGCAAGGTGTCGCCCATCAGGTGAAAAGGCGGGATGAATGGACACGCCAATTTCACCCGTGATCCGCCGTTCATTTTTTCCGTCGGCGTTGATGAGATAAATTTCCATGTCACCGTCTCTCGCCGAGACGTATGCAATCGTTTGCCCATCGGGGGACACGGTTGGATTGTAACAATCATAGCGGTTCGGATTGAAGTGTTTCTCGTTCTGTCGATCAATATCCATCGTATAAAGTTGATTCACATCGTTCCGAGAGGAGACAAACACAATGCGTTTGCCGTCGGGGAAAAACGCCGGACTTCCATCATCTGTTTCGTTGTAGGTGATGCGTTTCGGTTCAACGTCAGTAGATGTGATTTCTGCGAGATTAAGCCCGTCTAAATTCAAGAGGTATAATTCCAGATTTCCATCGGCGTTGGATTCATAAATTATCTGATTTTCCACTGGTGATGCGCGTGGCACACGGGCACCGAAGCTTACAGGTAAAACTGCCCGCGTCACTTTGCTATGGATATGCGTTATATTGAAGCCTGCGTAAATCGGGGTTGAACCACTACTTTGGATGACAACCTTAACCTCTCGTGATGATTTCGGTTCACTGCTATAAAATAGATAATTCGGAGTCGTTAGAAATGTGGGTGAGCTATCGTTGAAATCTGTAGTGAATGTCACTCGGCGACGAATACGTCCCTCTAAATCCATCAAATAGATTTCACCGTTATCAAGTCGGAACGATGCAAAGGCGATCTCTGTGCCATCAGGTGAGAAAGTAGGCGAGTAGTTGTCCGAATCCCCATGTGTGAGTTGTTTACTTGTGTAGCTATCCCCAATAAGTTCAGTGATTTTGCGCAGAATCGCCATATCTGAAGTGCCGTGTTGAATAAGGCGTAGCACGCGGAAAGCGGAGTCTCTATCCCCAAATTTGAGATAGGTACGTGCGAGTTCAAGGCGAGTTGCAACAAGTTCTTCGGGATGCGCGGCGTAGAGTTGCGAAGCCTTTTGAAGTTGTACAACGGCGTCATTGTAACGTCCTAATTCATTGTAGGCTTTCGCAAGCGACAACCGTGCCTTAGCGTTTTCAGGGGATGTCTCAACAAAAATCTCTAATCCATCTGCTGCCTCTTGTGCCATGCCAGAATTGAGGAGTTCTTCGCTCTTTTTCAGAACTGGCGAGTTCCCTTGGCATCCAATTAGAAAAATTATCAGGAGAATACCACATAGGACTATTAAGGTGTAGTTGCGTTTCGTGCTATATATTACCATAAATGATCGTGGAGTTACAGTGTGGAGTCAATCCTCTGAAAAGTTAGTGTTGTCTGGTTCTGCGCCTACCGCGCCATCCATCCCCAACTGCATAGAGCCAACATAGCACGGCTTGGATAGATGAACTGATTTTAAGCTTCCAAGAAGGGCGAAACATTAACCGCTCGCCGTCATCAAACGTCCAAAGATGGATTTCATAGGGAGTCTGTGTCTCGTCTGTCCCCGCATTATCTGACTTAGTATCTTCATTCGCAACGGGTTTAAAACGCATCAAATCCCGCCACTCCTTCACTGGCAGCGAATTGAGGTAGAAAAGCGCAAGTGCCGAACCAAAAATTAAAAAAGTAACAACGCCTTTCACAAATTGCGATAGGTATAACTGACCGAGTCCGGGGAGAATCGCGGACAATACCATTGCAACAAAGGAACGTGTATACACAGGATTGTTAGACGCAGCGCGAGCGTTCCTCGGTTCTGTCATCAATTAAGACTCTCCTTGTGCAACAAGGTAAACGCCGATACAGATAACCAGAGCACCTATTATCCGAACCTTAGGGATAGATTCCTTAAACAGCATCCATGAAAAGAGGATCGACAACACATATCCAGAACTTAACATAGGATACGCGATACTCAGTTTAACACGCGACAGAATAACGAGCCAGACGAGGGTTGTAAAGCCGTATATCGCAATCCCGCTGAGGATGTAGGGGTTCAAGAATGCTTGTGTTAGTTTTCCAACTGCATCCCGCATACTGCTGATACGGCCTATCATATTCATTCCGTGTTTGAATAGAATCTGTCCTATCACCGTTAGCAAAACATTGAAAAATAGCAGTAAAAAATCTTTCATATTTCTAATTATACCACACCCCAATTCTTTTTACAATTATTACCTTGACATACTCCCCGCGCGAAAGCGCGGAGATTCTGCTATCGTCAGAGACAGCTGGCAAGTGCCAGTCTAACGTCTCCTACTTCAAAGGTGGATGCCCCCACCTTACAAACGTTAATTGCAGCGTTTAGATCTCTATCATGATGCGTATTACAATCAGAACACGTCCATTCACGATCCCGCAACTCAAGTTCAACTTTAGAAGAACACTGATGGCAGACAGATGTCGTCGGCTCCCATCTATCTATGATACCGACTTCTTTGACACGTTTTTCTGCTTGCCATCTGATTTTCTCCAAGAGCTCGCCGAAAGCAATATCAGAGACTTTGCGACCCCAAAGACGTTTCATCCCGTCAAGATTCAAAGTTAACCTAAGAGATAGCCAAGCGTTCAATTTTTCTGTAGGGGCATTTCCAAATTTTACCCACACGGGTAAAATTTGTCTTAGCTTTACATTTTGCGCTAATAAAGCACAATTTGTCTTAGCTTTACATTTCCCGACTCTTCCTACAGCCAGAAACTACAAATTATACAGATACGTTACTTTAACCACAATAACTCGGTTTTCCAACTGTAATTCGCGACCAGCAGTCGTCCCAACCGGAGCATCTCCCCACGCTTCGTTATAAGCAATAAAGAGGTGACTCTTCGGACTATATTCCCATCCAAAGAGAAAACTTAGCAGATAGCTTTGATGAATCTCCGCTGACAGTTCACGTTCTCTATTCGCTTGCACAAACATTCGGAGAAACGATTCTCGTGTGAACAAATAGGTCGCCCGCATTGCACTGACGAAAAATCTACCATCAATCTCACCTGATAAATCAAGGCTTTGGGCATAACCACTCTCCAACTCTATCGAAAAATTGCTCTGTGGGCGCACAGTTGATTCAAATGTAATACTCCGCTGTTTACCCGATTGCTGTCGTCTGAAGTTAAAATAGTCGGCGAAATCTACAGCGATTCCGATAGCAATTGGGTATGTGGAGTTGGTATCAATCTCAAACCCGTATCTGTCTGCCGTAAATATCTCAGTGAGTTCAGCTTCTCGGCTTTGGAAATAGTAGACATTAATATCATCCAAGAGGATTTCCCTGAAGTCCATCCCGACATCCACACCAGCACTCCATCTGAACAGGTCTTCATCGAATTCAGACGAGAGAGACAGTTTCGGATTTCGCGCTTGCCACTCGGCGAAATACGTGGGTGTATAGAGGCTTTGAGAGAGATGAGCGATTATACCAGAAGAAAATTGGTGCTTGCCCCAGTGTGGAGAATAGGAGGCACGCATTTGGACCCGTTGCCAACCACGATTTCGTTCTTTTCGTAGAAATCCTGTCTGATTAATTTCAAAGTTCGGTGCAACCCGTTCAAATCCGATATTGCTGCTCCAGAGATAGTTGCGTTGCGCGAAGTCAACCGTATACGCCATATTGTCGTTATCATCCCCTGGGTGAAAGCTGCCAGCATACTGCCCTGAGAGATGATAGGTTTTTCCAAGAGCAAGATTCATATCGACACCACCCACGCGGCTATGGAATCTATCACTTCCTCCCTGCTCCTTATTGACGAACAGAATCCCAACATTTGAGCGTTTGAGGATATCGCGCTTAATACGGACTGCGGAGAACCACGCCGCCTCTTTTACAGACGAGGCGGTATCAGAGGAACCGAATTCGCCGGTTTGATTGCCCAAAACACCAATAGAATAATCACCTACTTTCCCTGTAACTTTACTTCCCCAAAGTATATTCCCGCGGCTCCCGATACGACGACTGAACATAAGGTCGTATGGCGTTTCAAAAAAACTGTTTCCCTCAACAAAAAACGGGCGTTTTTCCGGGAAGCGGGTCGGAAACCGAGTTAGATTAATCTCCAACTGATCTGCCTCGACTTGTGCAAAGTCTGGATTAAACGTAATGTTCGCTTTCAGTGCACTGGTAAGACTGTATTGCACATCCAATCCGGTACCGAGTTGACGACTTATGTCTGTATTAGCGGCACTCGCGCCTCCACCTAAGAGGTATGGTGAGATCTCAAAATTTTTCCCCGTCGCAATGTCCTGCATTCCCATGATATGTCCTAAATCGGACATCCGTGTAACTACACCCGCCTGTGTCAGCTGTTTCCACACCGTGACCTCACTCTTTCGGCGGTTTACTCGCTCTACATCAAAACCCCAAATTTGGGTTAGTTTGTCAGTAAATCGGAAATTGGAGAACGGGATTTTAAACTCCGCAGTCCACCCTAATTCATCAATGTTGCTTTCGACCCACCAAATCCCCTTCCAGTTGCTGTCACGTTGCGTGTCTTCATACCGATAATTATCGCTCTGGACACCCGCTGGGTTTGTCGCAAATTTATAGCCCGTGCGATGGTCATGGTGTGGATCGATGAAAAAAGAAATGACATCCGAGGCGTAGATATCACCGCGCCGCGTCATCCGATTCACAATTTTATCGGGTTCAGCATCGTAACATCGAAAAGCGACATAGATATTATGTACATCGTAAGCAATGCGGAATTCTGTATCATCAGTTGCGGGAGCCCCGCGCGCAGGTTCAAGCTGAATAAAGCCATCACGCGGTTGTGCTTGATGCCAAACTACATCGTCTAACAACCCGTCAATCTGTGGCGGTTCACCTTCAATTCGGTAGGCTTCAACGATATGCTCACCCGCACCCTCTGGATGCGCAAGGAGCAGGATGGGATATGAAATAAATAACAGAAGGACAAGTGCGAATCGTAGCATACCTCTAATTATAGTTGAAACGTGCTGCGTTGTCAAATTCTGTTATCTTCAATCTAAAGACATATTATTCTCAATCAAGAGAGTCAATAATCCTGCAAATTCTAAAATCCTGTGAATCCTGATTCAGACAATCTACAGTAGCTCGCTCACAGTCAACAACTTTTCCTTGAAAAAATCGTTAAATTCCTTTAAAATTCTCGAAATGAGGTTAGAATAATGTGCCTGTTCTTTTCCGGTATAGCCGATTCAAAAAAGGCACGTGAAATCCGAAGTCCACTTAAGGTTGTCCAACGATTAGTCTTCGTAGTATGAAGTGCGTAGCTCGTAATGAAATGGAGAGCGGATTCGAGCAAAGAGCGTTAAAGCACTTGGGGAAACACCCAAGCAAAAACACTCACTTCATTTAACCGCAAGGAATAATTAAAAAATGGTTGAACTTACACGGGAAGACATTGAATTTTTCAGAAATGAAGGGTACTTGATAAAACGGAACGTCTTAAACCCGGAATTGATGGAACGGGCGCGGACGCGGTTGTGGGATGGCGCGCCTGAAGGACGCACACGTGAGAATCCTGAAACTTGGATCGGGCCCTTCACACCAGAAGAGGAAAACCCTGACGGAAATAATCATCGACGCGGATTCCGATGGAATTTCCGTGAACCCGGTGGTGAAGATTGGATGGTTAAACTCCTCGCCACCGATCCGAATGTCTGGCGTATGGCAGAACAGTTTTTAGGTGAAGGAAACCTCGTGCAGCCCGATCGTGTGCGCGGTATCTATTGCACGCTTCCCTATGGGGATGTCCCGAAAAAGTCCATCGGGTGTCATGTTGACGCGCATCCGTTTCATCTCGGCGCAGTGGGTTACATTGACGATGTGCCACCAGAAGGTGGTGGATTTACCGTCTGGCCAGGAAGCCATCTGACCTTCTATTACGATTACCACTCCCAATACAAAAACGAGCCGACGCCACAATATGAAATCGACCGGGAGCGTCTCAGCAAAACCCAAGGTGTTGAATGTTATGGAAATGCAGGAGATGTTGTTTTCTGGCATCACCGCATCGGACACGCCGCCGGACACAACTATTCAAAGCAGATCCGGCAAGCAGTACTCTACGATTTCCGAAAGACGGAATTGACAGAAACGCAGGAAGAGCCACCCAATGAGGACATGTGGCGGGATTGGCCCGGCATCAAGGCGTTAGGGTCTGATTAATCATCTCAAACCTAACTCTTTCAGGGTACTTGCCATCATGTCATGAGCAATCTGTGCTTTCTCCATCCGCATGTGAGGAAAGGTTTCTACGGATATATACTTATCATAGCCAGTTTTGCCCAAACTGTCAGCGAAAGTTCGGAAATCCAGTTCATCTCCATCTTCACCCGGAATTAGGAAGGTACTATACGGATACATTCCTGTCACACCCTTGACGTGGCAATGAACAGTGAGCGGCCCCAGTTTCTCGGTTACTTCCGCGATATCCTCACCGATGTGGTAGAAATTGGTGATGTCGTTGAGGGATTTTAGCGCGTTGGAACCGACATGCTCTATCAGGAGCGTAACTTTAGAAGATGCATCAATCGTCGTCGCTTCGTGGTTATGGATGTTCATCGTCAAGCCGAGTTCTTCAGCGCGTCGACAGATCGGCTTCAGCACATCAACGAGAAGTCGCCATGCGAATGCGTCGCCTTTATCACCACCGTAGCCAGTAAGAAAATTGACGCCGTGCGCGCCGAGCGCGACTGCCACATCTTGGAGAAGGGCATAGTGATCAACTGCCTCTTGCTGGTCCTCTAATGCTAATTGGTACAAACCGGGTCCTGCAAACGGATTGATGACAGAAACCTCCAATCCGTGGTCTGTCGTCATGGCTTTAACCTCTTTGAGCAGACTATCCGTAACTTCACCGGAGGGGATGTGTGCCTCTGGACCGCACATCATCTCAATCGCATCGTAACCAGCATCAGTGAGAATAGTGATAACTTCGCGTAGCGGCACGTCTTTCATGCCACCCGCGTGGTAAGAGATACCTATCATCGGCACTACTCCTTTTCATAAACTTAAATTTGTTCTCAGTTCAGTTCCATTCCAGCGCTGTTATACACAAGAAGGACTCGTATGACAATTCAAAATTTTCAGAAACAGATTGAAGCTATCTATTACACACGAGACGCTGCGCGTGGCGTACCACTAACCTTCACATGGTTCGTTGAGGAAGTCGGAGAACTCGCAAAAGAGATTCGTAAACAACCGCAGGATATAGAAAGACTGCGTGAAGAATTCGCAGATGTTTTCGCATGGCTTGCTACACTGGCGAGCCTGCTCGGTATCGACTTGGAGGACGCTGCACAAATCTACGCAACAGGATGTCCGAAGTGCAACGCGACGCCTTGTGTCTGTTAAATCTACTGCTAAGCTCAACTTCCGTTCAAAAACCGATCAAAGTTGCCGCCGAACAGGTTGTTAACATCCCGCTCAATTTCTGATGTAGTAATCGTCCACCCCACATCAAGAAGCATCTGGTATTTTTCTACCAAGACATCGGCGATGATTTGACGTGAGTGTTTCCACTTGTACACAAGTTGATCCAAGATTCGGGCATCCGAATGCTGTGGGATAACGCTCAAACCGAGCAATTCAATCCGCTCCCTTGTGATCTCCTCAATGATACTTGGATTGTTCATAAACCACCAACATCCGAATATCATCAGATTCTTGAACTTCCGTCCGATCACACACAACTCATGCTGGTTTTCACGCGACAGAAGCGTAACAAGGAACTTGTTATCAGGATTCTCACGGAGTAATGCTTCTAAACTCGCTAAATCTGCCTTACCAGTGCCATCGCCAGCCATCTGAAGTTGTGGGTTAACCGCACGCTTAACACCAATCATCAGTGCAAAGGGCACGTTAAATTCACGAGAGACGGGCAATATACAGTTATCAAACAGTCTCCCTAATATACCATCATCAGGATACTGGAAGTCTGGTGGGAGAGAAACCGCCATATATTTCGGATTCATCCGCTGAATCCACGACTCTAAAAATCGACGAATCTCTTTGTAGCTTTTCTCAGACGAAAGCGTTGGATCGACATCGTAACCGAGACCGCGGAGGTGTTCATAAGCCGTTTCTTGATAGGTATTGATAAGGACATCCATCCGCAGTGCCGCCTCAAAACGGGTATCGCCTGTGTCGCCTGATTGCCAAACCGGTGCCTCTGCAGCATCAAACGGATCGTTTGTCATCACCACTTTAGAGACTTTCGAGCGTTCAAAGACTGTATCAATAAATGCCTCAACAGTCGTATCGGCAAAATAATTGCGATAGTCCTGAAGATTGCGCGAGCCGACATCCAAACCTAATTCGTTTAGTGTGGTAACAACCCCGCGACATGCCTCACTGATGGGTGAATTTTCAATAAAAAGCGTCTGCCAGATGAGTTCTGCCTTTTCTGCTCTCGTCATTGCCCAAAACTGCTGATACGAGACATCTGATTTGCGAAATACCTCAGCGATAAGATAGTGGTAGGTTAGTAATTCATCAATACCCCACAGCAATAATTCGCCAAAAGGTGGACTGAAGAGATGTGTGTGGATGTCTGTGACGCTTTGGGCATCAACAGCATCAAGTACGGTGGACTTTAGTGTTTCTGTAGTCGCAATTGTCTGCGTGTGGTTTGATTCGGAAACGTTCATATTAATCCTCCAGCTTCAAATGCTAAGGAGCAGATTCTGATTGAACCTTGCTGGTAATAAAATCGATAATTTTTTCAGGGGTGTGTTTTCCGAAACGGACATAAACGCCGCGAAAATTTTCAAGGCGTGTTGGGCGGACAAACGGACTGAGGAGTATCCCGTTCGTGTCAACGTAAAAGCTGCGAAATGTTTCCCATGATCGTTCCAGTCTGTAGCAGCAACTTGTGATGATTAGCTTATCCGCTTCACACTGATGGCGAAACGGTAAAAAGTACTTATAAAGCGAACCGAGCAAAAAAATGGCAGAGAGCAAGGCAACAGAAACGGATTGGAAACCCCAGTAGATGCCGAACAAAAGAAGTAACAAAAATAGCCCTAATAAAACCGACTTCCGCCGGTTCTCAACGAGCGGATGCACTGTCCATGAAAGTGTGGTGGGCGCGTCTGCCATATCGAAACTCTTTTTCGGTAAGAGCAGTTTCTGACGTGCCTATTCCGAAGACTCTGTTGAGGTGCCATCGAGTTCTGTCTTTGAAGAGTCACCACCACCATCGTCGCTTGCCCCATCTGTGGTGGTCTCAATACTCTCTCCACCTGTGGTATCAGCAGGTTCTTGTGTGGCTTCTTGTGTTGTCTCCTGCTCGATCGGCGTCAGTTCACCGCCGCTATGTTCGCCGTAGAAACGCATCAGGAAAAGCGAGATAACCATGAACCCTATAGCAAGCCATGTGGTCATTTTACTAAGGAAGGTCGCTGCACCGCGGCCTCCGAGAACAGACTGCATCTCCGCACCGCCAAACGCACTCGATGAAAGCCCTTCGCCTTTACTGTCTTGTAACAGAATAACCAGTGTCAGAATAACACAGAGTGGGACGAAGATAATCAGTACAAAACCAATGATAATTCCCATCTAATAATTTCCTCCTATTAAACAAAGTTCAGCACCATGAAATCCGCTATTCAAACTTCACGATTTCTGCAAACGATTCCGCCTCAAGGCTCGCACCACCAACAAGCGCACCATCTACATCGGGCTGCGCCATGAGTTCTGATGCGTTTTCCGGCTTAACACTGCCCCCGTATTGGATGCGTATCTGTGATGCAACTTCCGCCGAATACGCTGATGTCAATAGCCCTCGAATAAAGTTGTGAACCTCTTGTGCTTGGTCGGGTGTGGCGGTTTTGCCAGTCCCAATTGCCCAGACCGGCTCATAAGCGATCACACAAGACAATAAGTCGGTTGCGGATAAACCCGCGATGCCACCTGTGACGTGGCTCTCAATGATTGCCTCTGTCCGTCCGGTTTCCCGTTCTTCAAGCTGTTCCCCGACACATATAATCGGTTTTAAGCCGTGTGCTAACGCTGCTTTTACCTTCTGATTGACGCTTTCGTTCGTCTCCCCGAAATACTGCCGCCGTTCCGAGTGTCCGATAATGACGTAATCACACCCAACATCTTTCAGCATCGGCGCAGAGACTTCGCCGGTAAACGCACCGTTGTCCTCCGAATAGACATCTTGGGCAGCCAGTTGAATATTGCTATCTGCGATAGCGCTGCTAACCGAGGTAAGCGCCGTAAACGGTGGCGCAACAATAATTTCAACGCCAGTACATCCCGCAACCAGCGGCTTCAGTGCTGTCGTGAGCGAGACCGATTCCGAAACGGTGTTGTTCAGTTTCCAATTTCCTGCAATGATAGGTATTCGCATAGTCCTTTCTTTCGGTTGAATGGTTGTCAGTCTTCGGTGGTCGGAGTCATAGTTGTCAGTTTTCAGGGACGTGACTTTGATAACCATCAAAACCTGTTTGGAGACTTCAGAATAGCGTAGCTTGTTACAGAATGCCTCTTAACTGACAGCCAATAACCGATAACCAGTAACTTTTAAAGCACACACGCTGTGAGTTCGACGAGACGGTTAGAGTAACCCCACTCGTTGTCATACCATGAAAGGACTTTAATCAGCCCATTTTCAATCACTTTCGTGAAGGGCGCATCGAGAACAGAAGAGAGTTTGTTGCCATTGAAATCCGCTGAGACGAGGTCAAGTTCTGAATAACCCAGGATTCCGTCCAAGCTACCCTCTGCTGCGTCTTTCAACGCCGCGTTGACCGCTTCGGCACTCGGCTTTTCATTGAGATCCACAGTGAGGTCAACAACAGAGACGTTTGGCGTTGGTACACGGATTGCGAAGCCATCAAGTTTCCCGTTCAATTCTGGCAGGACTTTCCCAACTGCAACAGCAGCGCCAGTCGTCGTCGGAATCATTGAGAGGGTCGCTGCACGAGCGCGACGCATATCGGAATGTGGGAAGTCGTGAACCCTTTGATCGCCGGTATAGGCATGGACAGTCGTCATCAGACCGCTCTCAACTCCAAACTCTTCATGCAACACCTTCGCAACCGGCGCGAGGCAGTTCGTCGTACACGAGGCGTTAGAGATAATATGATGTTCTGATTTATCGTACTGATCATCATTCACACCGATCACAATCGTGATGTCTTCACCTTTTGCGGGTGCAGAAACAATCACTTTTTTCGCACCACCAGAGGTGATGTGTTTCTCGGCGTCTTCTCGATCCGTAAAGAAACCCGTGGATTCAATGACAACATCCACACCGAGATCACTCCACGGAAGATTACCGGGATCGCGTTCAGCCAGAACACGTATCTCTTTTCCATTTACTACGAGGCTGTTGTCTGTAGCAGTAATATCATCGGACAGGATGCCATGGATGGAGTCGTACTCAAGAAGATGCGCGAGTGTCTCTGGACTCGTCAAGTCGTTAATAGCCACGAAGTCTATATCTAACGCTGGATTTTGCATCGCCGCTCGAAAGGCGTTCCTACCAATCCGACCAAAACCGTTAATACCTACTTTAGTTGACATAAGACAGAAAAATTCCTTTACAAGTATTTTGCCGTTACAGGGCTTTCTTCTAACAACAAATTTTAGAAACCTTATTCCTTTATCCACATCACTGTATTAAATCATTACCTATTAATTATACCCTAAAATGCACTTAATTGCAAACACGCCTTCCTTGTAGGAGGGATTTCCAAATCCCGCCTCTTTCACAACCAATCCTGTTAGTCGAGGTCTTCGTGCCTCGTCTCCACGCGCAAGAAATGTTCCCCACAATTCCCTTGACAATACAAACCATTTGCGTTACCCTATTCACATGTCAACAAACACCCACAAAAAACCGATTCAACCCACCGGAAACTTCCGAGCGATTCCTGTCGCCGTCCCGGAAAATCTAACAAACGTCCGAGTCGTCCTCTTTGAACCGCGTGAACCTGGAAACATCGGTTCCGTCGCCAGAGTTGTAAAGGGGATGGGGCTATCACAACTCTATCTGGTAAACCCTGTTCCGTTTCAGGATGTCGATGCCGCATGGTATATGGCACACGGCGCGCAGGATATCCTCGAAAACTGCCACGTCGTCCCAGAACTCAAAGACGCACTTGACGGTATCCAATATCTCGTCGGTACAACACACCGTCGTCGGGATGTCCGTCTACCACAGCCCGTACCTGCCCGCGATGCCGCACAGACGATCGCCACAATCTCACAAGATAAATCCGTCGCCTTACTCTTTGGACGTGAAGATTTTGGTTTATCCACTGATCAACTCAGTCTCTGCCAGTTGACAGCAAGCGTCCCGATGGCTACCAAAAACCCGTCCTTGAATCTCGCACAAGCTGTCCAGATCTTCGCGTATGAGGTTTTCGTTGCGAGTTTAGAGGAATACCCGCCATCAGAGATTGACTATGCCGAAGTGAACGCCTTAGAGGAATTCTACGGACGCGTCACCCGTCTGCTGGATAAGGTAGGCATGTCGCCGTACAATCGGGAGTGGGAAACCTATCTGAAATCGCTACGACGCGTCTTCTCCCGCGCCCCCTTAGAACCACGAGACATCGCCACATTGGACATGATTTTCTCTACGACCTATCGGCACATTGAGCGGTTGGAAAAGAAATTAGAATCTACGCAATAGGTTGGCTTGTGGTATCGGGGACATTCAATTCTTCTGTAGGAGGGATTTCCTAATCCCGACATATCAGTGAAAATGTCAGAAACTAAATGACCCTGTTGTGGTATAATGTCCCAACCATTAAACTAATGCGTGGGAGGGTTTGTAACCGCGCTTCGTTAGAAAGAAAAAATGAAAACATTTAGCACCTATGGGCCCGTAAATCCTCAAGATCACTATGTTGTCTCACGTACTGAAGAGCTCGCTGATTTTATCAATCGCGTCAAACTCGGACGTTATATCGTCATCTTCGCGCCCCGTCAGACAGGTAAAACCACTTTCTTCCAATGGGCACTTGATTCCCTCGCCACCGATACTGCAGAAACCTATTTCCCAATTGAACTCAATTTTGAAGTATATGAAGACTATACTACGTCGAGTTTTTACGCCTCACTCTACAGAAGGATTTACGAAGAGATTAAGCGCGTCTTCGAGGCGCGCAGCACTGTGCTTTCTTCAGCTTTAAGCGAATTTTTGGAGAACACGAAGTTAACCGATCACGTTGCAATGCTCGAATTCTTCCAGCAGTTTGCTGAATTTCTTGGAGATGAGAAGCTTATTCTCATCGTTGACGAGTTTGATGGCATCCCGCGCGATGCTTTAAGGGGTTTCCTTCGTTCGCTTCGTACTATTTATGTACATCGTTCCATGCGTAAATGCCCCTACAGCGTTGGTATTGTAGGTGTTAAGAATGTTACTCAACTCAATTTAGACCGATCTATTTCGCCCTTCAATATCCAAGACGAATTCACCTTGCCCAACTTCACCCTTGAACAAGTCCGCGAATTGTTGACACAGTATACAGACGAAGTCAGTCAAACCTTCGCCCCTGAAGTTATTGAGAATATTCACAGGCAGACTGCTGGACAACCCTTCCTCGTCAATCGGTTCGCGCAAATTCTGACTGAAGAGGTGGGTATTCCGAGAAATGAAACGATCCAGATGGCACACTTCGCAGCGGCACACACGCAGCTCCTTGAAGAAACAAATGCTAATATCAGCCACTTGCTAACCAATATCCGCAGAAATCCGCGTTTTGAAAGCATCCTGATGCGAATTGCCTCTTACGAAGCTGGCATCCGTTTCAATCCAGACGATGCAATCATTGATGAACTTACGACTTATGGAGTTATCAGAAAAGGAAGCGACCGAATGTGTGAGATCCTCAATCCTATATATCAGCAGCGTATCATGCAGGCGTTCAAGCCGATCGTCAATGGATTGGAACACGAGTATTTTCCCGAGGATACCCAGCAAGACTTCGTTGATTACTTAACATCTATGGGTCGGATTAACATGGACTTGCTGCTCGACAACTTTCGAGATTTTATTGCGTGTGCAGGCTTTCGGATTCTATTGGTACCGAATACACCAAAAGAGTTCGTCGGTCAATATCTTCTCTATGCGTACTTGGATCAATTTGTCCAATTGGTGCACGGGCATATCTACCTTGAAGGGCAGACTGGCCGCGGCAAGATTGACCTCGCAATTTTCCACAACGCCCAGAAATACATCGTTGAAACAAAGATTTGGGAAGGTCAGCGTCACTATGAGGCCGGAAAAAAACAACTTGCAGCATATCTCAAACTCGAAGGGGTAGGTGAAGGATACTACGTCGTCTTCGATCATCGAACCGAACCAGAACCGCGCGTAGAAACAGAGACAATAGACGGTTTAACAATCCGAAGTTACGTCATTCCTGTTGTCCAAGAAGTCCCTTCACAACAGACATAGGATTCTACTTGAAATTCTCGGCGTTCTGACGTATCATATATGTAAAATGCTTGAATTATCTTATAAAGACGAAATGTCCGTAGAATAGACGGAAAATGCGACACATCAAACCCATCGTTTGGCTCATCTTTATCTTCTCCGGTGCCAGTGGACTCATCTACGAAGTCATCTGGATGCGGCAGCTCACGCTTGTCTTCGGGAGCACCGTCTTCGCCACAAGCACCGTCCTAACAGCGTTCATGGCAGGACTCGCGCTCGGCAGCTTCTACTTCGGTAGGAAGATCGACAAAAGCGACCAGTCCCCGCTACGGATGTACGCCCTCCTCGAAGCCGGTATCGGTGCGTTTTGTTTGGTCTGGCCCCTCATTTTATCGATTCTGGGTGCCCTGTATGTGCTAATCCATCGCAACGTCACATCAGAATTCTATACCCTCTCGCTTATCCGATTCGTATTGACGTTCGCCGTGCTCCTGATTCCTTCAACATTAATGGGTGGTACACTACCAGTACTAACCCGTTTTTTTGTGAAGAGGTTGGAGCAACTCGGCACAAACATCGGCGTTCTGTATGCGCTCAACACATTCGGGGCAGTCGTTGGTACTGTAGCAGCGGGGTTTTTCCTTCTCGAAGCGTTCGGGATTCGATGGTCACTCGGTATCGGTATCGCTATTAATTTCGCCGTAGCAGCCATAGCGATAGCGTTGGCAAATCGGGTATCAGGAACAGAAATAGACGAACAACTTGAAGAAGTACAGCAAGCAGAACCTGAGAATATTCCTCAACGACCTGAGAGACACTTAGTATTGTGGGCAATAGGTATCTCAGGATTCTGTGCTTTAGCTTACGAAGTGTTGTGGACGCGCATCATGGTCTTCTTCCTCGGTAGCACGACCTATGCCTTTGCTACGATGTTGGCGGCATTCTTATTCGGCATCGCACTTGGGAGCATCGTGCTTGCACGCTGGGTGGACCGGATAAAGCAACCTGTCGCTGTTTTTGGCATCCTCCAACTCGGCATTGGACTTTTCGCACTTATCCTGATGCCGGCGTTTGAGGAATTATACGCCATGACCCGCGCACTTCAATCTACCTTTGGCGTGAGCAGGTTCTGGACGTTCTTTTCCTGTTTTCTCGTGATGTGCCTGCCGACCTTCTTAATGGGTGCCAGTTTTCCGCTTGTGACAAAAATCTACACCGGCAACGAACGCCAACTCGGTAGGAGCATCGGCAACGTCTACGCAGTCAACACAGTCGGAAGCATTTTAGGCGCGTTTTGTGCCGGATTTATCCTGATTCCACTTCTGGGTATCCGACCGAGTATTGTGTTAATGGTAGCGCTGAACACGGGCATCGGGTGTCTCCTTGTCTTAAGAGGCGGACAGCGGACGGAAACAGGAGGAACGCTACTACAGGGGATAAGCATCGGTATGCCGATTCTCAACGCTGGGCTGGCAGTTATTCTACTGCTTACGCTGAATCAACCCCTTTTTCTCAAGAGCGCAATCTTCAAAACACAGCGTCCGGGTGATACACTGGTCGATTACAATGAAGAGGTAGATGCCACGGTAACAACGCTAAAAGACGATGAAGCCGTCTATCGTCTCTATGTGGATACAAATCAAGCAGCCGACGCCTCGCGCTGGGATTCGCCATCGCATCGTGTCATCGCACATCTACCCTTGCTATTGCATCGGCGTCCGAAACGCGCACTCGTCGTTGGGTTTGGCATGGGACTCACATCTTACTCCATAACGCAGCACGGTGTCCGAGTCGATGCCATAGAACTCTCTGAAGGCGTAATTTCAGCGGCACAAAAGCATTTCACACATGTCAACGGAAACGTGTTTGAGAGTCCACTGTTCAACTACAAAATCAACGATGGACGGAACCATATCCTGATGACAAAGACCAAGTACGATATGATTTCAACAGGAATTATCCATCCACTTGTCAGTGCAGGGAGTTCCAATATCTACACTGCCGATTTTTATCGTCTGTGCCGTCGTATTCTAAGCGAAGACGGCATCATGTGCCAGTGGGTCCCGTTGCACCGTCTACCGGAGGCACACTATAAGATGATTGTGCGCACCTTCATTGAGGTGTTCCCGCATACAACGCTCTGGTACAAATACACACCCGACTTTGTGATTCTCATCGGCACGCCTGAACCGCTGCGGATTGATTACAAAAACTTTCTCGCACGCGCACAGATAGCGAGTATCAGCGAAGGACTCGCCGCTGATGACTTGGACGGTTTGTCGCTACTCGATTCATTTATGATGGGACCAGAGACGGTCCGTGAATACGTGGGTCCTGGACCGATCCACACAGACAACCGGCCGCGGCTGGAATTCTTCCGGGGAGCTGACCTCGCCAACACAACTACACAGAACGTCAAGGGCATGGCCGAATATCGGGGACGCGTCCTGCCATATCTCGTAAACTACGGTTCAACGCTCGCCGAGATGAAAGCCGTTCGACAGACGCTCGATACCTACTTTAGAGCGACCCAGAAATTAATCCTTGGACAGATCGCTTATGCCAGCGCACAGTATCAAAATGCTGCAACACTCATGAACGAAGCGGTAGAACTTAATCCCGTTGACGAAACAATTCGTTATAACTTTGGTGTCGTTGCAGGTTTAATTCGTGAGGGTGAACAAGAGGAACTCCAACAGATTGAACGGCAGGTGCAGCAAGCAATGGCACAAAATCCTGACGACCTCCAGGGACACCTCCATCTGGCGACCCTATACGAAATGCAAGGGGAGCTTGGAAAAGCAACGAGAGAACTTGAGGAATTTCTCAGACGTGATCCCAGTAGATCCGATATCTATCTACTCTTAGGTCCCTTATACGAGCGTCAAGAGCGCTATAGAGAAGCACTTCGTACTTATGAACGCCTTGAAAGGCAAGAGACAACACTACAATTGCCTGCTCCGATTTTCGCGGCGATGGCGCAGCTCCACTTGCAGTTGGAAAATTTAGAAGAGGCTGAAAAATATGGAAAGAAAGGTATCGCTGCAGATGCCAATTCGTGGCGTTCCCATTACATTCTCGGAAATGTTTACGCAGCGATGAACCAACCTCAAAAACAGATTCAACATTATGACAACGCTTTGAAAGTGCTCGAGCAAATTATCCAAATTTCAACAGATTCGGCTGATTTACAGAGTGCCAAGCAACAGATTCAAAATGAACTTGAACAATTGAAAGAATAGTTATCGGTTATTGGTTGTCGGTAGAGCATGTAGCGGTTGCATTTTTTCTCTGCCACAAACATCTCTTGACTGAAAACTAGAGAAACTGGTAACCGAAGACCACTAAAATAGGAGAAATAGTTATTGGTTATCGATTTTCAGATATCTCTTTTCGGTTGAAGACGTTTTGTAAAATTCTGCCCAAACTTGGAATATTCCAGAAAACAGTGAATTGTTACAAAGTGTCTGTTTAACTGAAAACTGAAAACCGAGAACTGAGAACCACTATAAACACATCATGTCCCAAGAACCTTCTTTAAAACGCACGCACTATTGCGGTGACTTGCGCTTAGCAGACACAGGTACGCAGGCAGTACTTAACGGCTGGGTCAAACGCCGTCGAGATCACGGTGGGGTTATCTTCGTCGATTTACGCGACAGAACAGGTATCACGCAAGTTGTCTTCGACCCCCAGATTGATGAAAAAGCGCACGCTCTCGCCGATGAAGTCAGAAGCGAATTCGTGTTACATGTCAGCGGCACCGTCCGTGAACGCGATCCGGGTGAACTCCTGTTCCAAGCAGACGCAGCATACCAAACAGAACTCGCCAATGGTGTCTTATCTTCAGCGTTCCGAGCCTTGTTTTCGGATGCTGATCCCAAGTACACCCTCTCCGAAGAAATTGAAGTCGCAACACGAGAACCCAACACGCGTTGGCTACTCACTGACATCGAAAATAATCGGACCTACTATATCGAAAACGGAGAAACCGGTCTCAGTATCTACCACGGTACTGTCAATCCCGAACTCGACACGGGTGAAATCGAAGTCGCCGTGGACGCTCTGAACATCTTGAATACTGCCAAAACGCCGCCGTTTCCGGTTGAAGACGAGATCAACGTGGCGGAAGATATTCGGATGCGTTATCGCTTCGTCGATCTGCGCCGTCCTGAGATGCAGGAGACTTTAGCGATGCGCCATAAAGCAGCACTCGCTGCGCGCAACTATATGAATGAACAGGGCTTCCTTGAAATCGAGACCCCTATCTTGATGAATAGTACGCCCGAAGGTGCACGCGATGTCCTCGTGCCAAGTCGGCATTATCCGGGTAGATTCTATGCACTCCCGCAATCACCACAACAGTTCAAGCAGATCCTCATGATGAGTGGTGTTGACCGATATTTTCAGATCGCGCGATGCTTCCGCGATGAAGACACCCGCGCCGATAGACAGCTCGAGTTCACACAACTTGACGTTGAGATGTCATTCGCTGGTGTGGACGATGTGCTTGAAGTAACTGAAGGATTGATGAAACGCATCTTTGAAGATGCGGGTGGTATCCCTGTCCAAACCCCGTTCTTGCGACTCCCTTACCACGAATCGATTGCACGGTTCGGAAACGACAAACCCGATACGCGGTTCGGTATGGAACTTACCGATGTCTCGGATGTCATGGCGGACTGTGATTTTCAGGTGTTCACTCGGACTTTGAAAACAGGTGGACAGGTTAAAACTATTGCTGCACCGGGCGGCGCAGACTTTTCGCGCAAAGACATCGACGATCTAACGAAGTTCGTCGCCATCTACCGAGCGAAAGGGTTGGCATGGGTTAAAGTCACGACAGAGGGATTTTCGTCTGGTATCGTCAAGTTTTTCACAACAGAACAACTTGAAACCGCGCAGGAGCGAACGGGTGCGAAGCCAGGCGACATTATGTTCTTTGTTGCTGACAAACCGAATATCGTTGCCGATGCACTCGGCAATCTTCGCCTCCATCTTGGGAAACAACTCGACCTTATTGATGAAACCCAGTATAACTTCTTGTGGATTGTCGATTATCCGCTCTTTGAATGGAACGAGGAAGAAAATCGCTATGAACCCTTCCACCATCTATTCACTGGATGTACAGAAGAGACTTTGCCGTTGTTAGATACAGATCCGGGGAATGTCCAAAGCCAACACTACGATCTCGTTTGCAACGGGTATGAAATCTGTAGCGGGAGCGTCAGAATCCACCAATCGGATGTCCAACAGAAGGTTTTTGATATTTTGGAAATCACACCCAAAGAGGTCGAAAGTCGGTTTGGATATTTCATAGATGCCTTGGCGTATGGCACACCGCCACATGCGGGGATCGCCCCCGGCTTAGACAGGATTGTCATGCTAATGCGCAACGAGGAAAACATCCGAGAAGTTATTGCATTTCCCAAATCACAACAGGGGCTTTGTCCGCTTACGCATGCGCCATCTGTTGTAACGAATGACCAGTTGGAAGAATTATCTATCCGCGTCGACACAGACCTCTGAGCGGGAATCGGTAGGCGAGGTTTCTAACCTCGCCGAGTTTGAGTCGTAGGTTGGATTGAGCGTAGTGAAACCCAACATCTTCCTAACAATCTTTGTAGGAGGGATTTCCAAATCCCGACTCTTAACTGACAACTATAGAAAGTCATTTCAATGGAAGATGTGGAAGCGCAAAATGCCATTAACGCAGCAAAGGAGATAAAACCCAATGCAACTCTTGAAAAGACAACACATTTTCTTATACCTATTCACATTCTGCACTGTACTTTTCACAATGCAGCTGAACGCATCTGCACAAACCGTTAACGTCCGCGATACCAACCTTCGAAAGGCAATTAACGAAGCACTCGGCAAAGGACCCAACGCACGGATTACGAAGGATGAAATGGCAACATTACGGGAACTTCGCGCTGAGAGTATGAAAATTAAAAACTTAGTAGGTCTTGGAGCCGCAGTAAATTTGGAGGACTTAACGCTTACCAACAATTTAGTATCTGACCTATCACCGATCACAAGATTGACAAAACTCCGTCACATAGGGTTGGAAGAGAATGCGATCGCCGATCTCTCACCGCTTGCAGGATTAACCAGTGTGGAGGGGTTACACCTTGGGAATAATCTAATAACTGATCTCTCACCGCTTGAAGGATTAATCAACTTGAGAGGTATATCACTCCATGATAACGCAATAACCGACTTATCTCCCCTTGGTGGGTTGGTGAGACTGGAATGGATAGGGATGAGCGGTAATCCACTTGCAGACCTCACCCCCCTTTCAGGATTAACGAACTTGCATAATTTTCACGGTTGGGGCACGCCTGTGGTGAACCTTGCCGCTATAGCGAAATTGCCGAAGCTTCGAGAGATAAATGTGTGCGGTGGAGAAATATCGGATATCTCCGCCTTAGCCGACGCCAAGGGTTTAAAAGAACTCTACCTCCCCGGGAACAGGGTTTCCGACCTGTCACCCCTGAAGGGGTTAACAGGTTTGACACGCTTGAGTTTTGAACATAATCAGATATCAGATCTATCCCCGCTTGAGGGACTAAGCAACTTGACATGGATAGACCTTCGTGACAACGAAGTATCGGACGTATCTCCCCTTGCAGCAGTGAATAACTTAAGATGGGTAGATCTGAGCCAAAACACCGCAATAACCGATGTATCCGCGCTTGCTTCCTTGCCTAATCTGACATGGATGGGACTCGCCGAAAACACAGGCGTCGACACGGCTCAGTTGGATCGGTTTTCCCCTAAAACATCTATTTTACATTCGGATTTCGTTAACTCCGCATTTCCAGAAGCCGGTCCAAAGATAGTGGGACCCTGGTTATGGGCAATCGTGTCTGGCGCAGGCGTTTCTAACACAGACCTGCTGGCAAAAGCGACCAAGGGAGCAGCGACGGAGGTGAAGGTCGCCACCTTCGGGGCAACCGAAGATAAACCCGTCGGAAGCGGCAAGTGGAAAGCCCATAATCTTTCCGCCGTGGGGGGTGACAACATCAACGAGATGACGGATGCCCTCGGTTGGGGAAGCGGTAGGGAGGTATATGACCACGTCGTTTACGGTTCCCTCACTTTCAATGCACCGCGTAAACAAGAAACTACCATGCTCGTCGGCAGTGATGATGGTGTCAAGGTCTGGCTTAACGGCGAAGTCGTCCACTACAATCCCACCATTCGGGGTGCCGGTGATTACCAAGATGCGTTCCCTGTCACGTTAAAGAAAGGACCCAACGTGCTGTTGGTCGCCGTTGATAATCGCGGACATGGCGGTTTTAGCGGGTTCTTCGGATTCGCACAAGACGCGGAATATAAGGTGAACCCCATCGGAAAGAAAATTACCGTGCAATTGCCTAAATGGGACGTGAATAAAGATGGGATAACAGACATTCTGGATTTAATCCTTGTAGGACAGGACTTCGGAAAAGTTAAAGCCACTGATGCTCGAACAGATGTGAATCGCGATGGGAAACGGAATATCAAGGACCTCGTCCTCGTTGCGCAACACCTCGGCGAACCCAGTGGTGTTTCTGCTGCACCCTCTGCCCTCGCTTTGAGTCATCTGAAATTAGATCCCGCGCTAATACGGACCTGGATAGCACAAGCGGAGTTTGAAAATGACGGATCGCTTGCCTTCCAACGGGGAATAGCAAACCTTCAGCAGCTTTTAACCTTATTGACACCAGAAAAGACGACGTTGCTGGCGAACTATCCCAATCCGTTCAATCCGGAAACCTGGATACCGTATCAACTCGCCGAACCTGCTGCTGTCACGTTGCGTATCTATGAGATAAATGGTGCTTTGGTTCGGACGTTAGATTTGGGACATCAGTCTGAAGGACGTTATCACGATCGGAGTCGTGCGGCGTATTGGGATGGCAAAAATGAGGTGGGTGAGTCTGTAGCAAGTGGTGTCTACTTCTATACGCTTACAGCAGGGGACTTCGCTGCTACACGCAAGATGTTGATACGGAAGTAAAAGGCAGTTTGAGCCGTAGGTTGGGTTGAGCGTAGCGAAACCCAACATCTACCTGAAGATCCGTGTAGGAGGGATCTCTGAATCCTGATAATTGATAACTGACCTCTATAATCGGTAGGCAAGGTTTCTAACCTCGTTGGATGGTGTTAGTATCCCTACTGCTTCGCACTGACAAGACGACTGGTAGGCGAGGTTTCTAACTTCACTGGAGGACATGTCCGCTACGGATTGTAGGACCGCCGCCTACGTCGCACTTATTGATTAAAGGAAGTTGATGATGAAAACCAATAAGTATCTCACTCTAATAATCTTGACACTCATCGGACTGGGATTTGGAACAGCAGATGCCCAAGTAGACATCGCACAACAAGCCTATGCTATCTTTCAACAAAGCTGCCTCGGCTGCCACGGACCACACGGCTCTTTTACAGAGCAACTTATTATTGAGTCCGCACCTGATTTGATTGCTACCGGGACCGTTGTGCCCAGAAATCCAGATGCCTCCGAGTTCTATAAGCGGCTCCTCGGACCGACTGCAAATGGCGCACAGATGCCGTTCAACCAACCACCCTTGTCCCAACAAGCGATTGCCACGATCCGCCAATGGATTCAAGCAGGGGCACCGAGCTGGGAAGTCCAACACGACATCACCTTCATTACGACCGACGCGATGCTCACTGCTATGCAGAGTCATCTCAAATCGCTTGATCCGTTTGATCGTCCCTCGGCACGTTATCTTACGATGACACATCTCTATAACGCAGGCGAAGGACTAGGGGCACTTCGCGCCTATCGCGTCGCCCTCTCAAAACTCGTCAATAGTCTCTCGTGGGGGTTTCAGATTACCAATCCACAGCCGATTGACGCAGCAGCGACGATCTTCTACATTGACCTGCGCCACTATGAATGGGATACGCGCGAAGCATGGACGCAGATTGAAGGAGTCTATCCGTATGCTATAGAGTTCGACGCAGGAACACAGGCGGGTCTGCATGGAAAACTGTTGGATCTCCGTCAAGAAATGGCGTGTGAAGTGCCGTTTGTCCACGCCGATTGGTTTCTGGCGACGGCTTCACTCCCGCCGCTCTACCACGATATTCTGGCACTCCCTGAAACCGAGCGTGAACTGGAGAGAGAGTTAGGTATAGATGTCGCTCGGAATCTGCAGAGTGCACCGGGAGTCCGCGTCTGGCGAGCAGGGACGAACAATTCGGGGGTATCGCGGAATAACCGTGTCGTGGAGCGTCACAGGTCACGATATGGTGCGTATTGGAAAAGTCACGACTTTGCGGGTAGCGTTGGCGCGCAGAACATCTTCACGCATCCATTGTCTTTTGAGCGAGATGGTGGTGAAGTTATCTTCCATCTCCCAAATGGTTTGCAGGCATATTACATCTCGGATGGGTTAGGGAATCGGATAGATGTTGCGCCGACGGATATTGTTTCGAATCCGGGGGCGAGTGATCCTGCCGTGCGTAATGGACTCTCTTGCATCGGTTGTCATACGGAAGGCATGAAGGAATTTGAAGATGGAGTGCGCGCCTTTATCCAGCAGACAACAAATCCCTCTTACGACAAAGCACATGCATTGCGGTTGTATGTGGAAAAAGCAACGATGGATCGGTTGGTGAGTGCGGATACCCAACGCTACCAGGAAGCACTTGAAGCAACAGGTGGAGTATTTGATGGTATTGAACCGGTGAGTCGTTTCTATGAGTCGTTTCAAGGTTCGCTGAATGCTGCGCAGGCTGCGGCTGCTGTCGGTTTGAAACCCGAAGCACTGCGTCAACAGATTCGTAGGAATCCGGGTTTACAGAACTTAGGTTTGACGGGTCTGCTGAGTAACGGCAATGTGAAACGAGATGTGTGGACATCTAACTTTGAAACTGTAGTTTCTTGCTTGTATGGTAATGATTGTCCAACTCCGAGTTCCGAGGGCCCCGAGGAACCTATCTTCCGCGATGTTACACCCAGTACTTTGATCCCTGACCCGAACCTCCGTGCAGCAATTGCAGAAAGACTCGGAAAAGCACCTGGTGCTCCGATTACGTCAGATGAGATGGCAAGATTGACGCGCATTGAAGCTGATGAAAAAGGCATACGCAATCTGACAGGGCTTGAACATGCTATAAGATTGGAACGCATAGAATTTCGGCACAATTCCATATCCGATTTATCCCCGTTAGCAGGATTAGTGCGTTTGGATAACATCAAGTTACGTGGAAACCGAATAACCGATGTGTCGCCCCTTGCGGGCTTAATCAGCGTCGATTGGCTGGGTCTTGAGGAGAACGCCATCACCGATTTATCACCACTGAAGGGGTTAGTAAAGTTGAACGGGATAGGGATTGAAGGCAATCCCATCTCTAATGTATCGCCCCTTGCTGGAATGCTTAGTTTGGAAGGCATAAATGCTCGGCGTACTGCCATCTCAGACTTCTCTCCTTTGGCAAAGTTGCCCAGATTTCGATGGCTGGAAATTGATCGTTCCAATGTCTCGAATCTCTCTGGGTTAGCGGAATTAACGCAATTGACCAGGCTACAACTAAATGATAACTCGATATCAGATATATCACCCCTCGCGAAACTAACACGTTTGAAATCGTTGGAGCTTGTCAACAATACCATATCGGATGTATCCCCTCTCGCTGGGTTAACCAATTTGGAGCACCTCCACCTCCGTAACAATGTTATATCGGATGTATCTCCACTTGCTGGATTAACCAACTTGAAGCAACTCTCCCTTGATAACAACATTATATCCGACTTTTCACCTTTGGAAGGGTTAGCTGAGAAGATTTATATCCGCTCATCCAACAATCCGGGGACTTTACGGCAAGGAGGACCGAAAATAACGGGACCTTGGTTGTGGGTGCTGTTCCCGGGATCACAATTTGAGGATTTTCGCGACAGGGATTTGCTTGCAAGGGCAAGTGGGGGTGAGGTCACGGAACGCGAAGTCGCTACGGATGGTGCAGTGGAAGGGAAGTCCGTTGGTGAGAGTGTCTGGATTTCTGGTAAATTAGGAGCTGCAGCATGGCAAAACGTCAGTCAAAGTTTGAGAGCGTTGGGAACCCCACCAGCCGATGAGAAACAGAATGTGGTCTACGGTTCCATTACCTTGGATTCACCGCGGGAACAAGAAACGAAAATGTTTGCTGGAAGCGGTGCTAATCATAAGGTCTGGCTGAATGGAAAATTGGTTACGGAGAGTCATGGTTGGAGTGAGGATTACCAGGAATTTTTCCCAGTTATCTTAAAACCAGGGAAAAATGTATTGTTGGTTTCTATTCACAATTGGAACCATCGTCTGAATGGGCATTTTGGCTTCGCACCCGATGCCGAATACACAGTATTAGCCCCTGGTACCAGATTCTCCTTATCCACAAATGCAACACAGATTCAGAAGGGCGATACCTTTACCCTCCGTCTCAATGCAGCAAACATCACCGATTTAGCCGGATGGCAGACCGATATTGCCTTTGATCCTGCGATCCTGAAAGCGAATAATGTCAATGAAGGCAGCTTTTTGAAGCAAGGAGGCGGACAAACCTTCTTTCAGAAAGGCACTATTAAGAATAGGCAAGGTAAAATCGCCGGTATAAAGGCTGCAAGAATCTCCCAAGGTGGTGTCAAAGGCGAAGGCACACTCCTATCCCTGAGATTCACTGCTATCGCACGCGGAGAAGGACGCGTGGTACTGCGAAACTTCCGAGCGGGGACCAGCACAGGTCAGACAATCTTATCTACGCCGCCCGACACTTTGATTGTTGTGAAGAGGAGTGTACCGACTGTCCCTGCGTGGGATGTCAATAAGGATGGCGTAACAAACGCCAAGGATGTAGCACTGGTAACAGACGCTTTGGGGCAAAAGCCTCCCAGAAATCCGCGTACTGATGTCAATGGCGATGGCGTTGTAAATGGGAAAGACCTTGCAATTGTTGCCGAACATCTTGGCGAAAGAACCGCCCCCGCTGCACCATCGGTGGGAGGGGTTTATAACCCCGATACCTCGCGCGAAATGGTAGAACATGCCCTCAACATTCTGCACGCAGCAGATGATGGATCGTTCACTTTCCAGCGCGGCATTGCAAACCTTGAGTCGCTTTTGGCGTTGTTCGTTCCTGACAACACAGCTTTACTTCACAACTATCCAAATCCATTCAACCCAGAGACATGGATACCGTACCAACTCGCTGAAGCCGCTGATGTGACGTTGCATATCTACACTGCCAATGGAGTTTTAGTTCGGACGTTGCATTTGGGACATCAACCTGCTGGCATCTATCAGCACAAGAGTCGTGCAGCGTATTGGGATGGTAGAAATGAGATAGGTGAGTCTGTTGCCAGTGGTATTTATTTTTATACAGTCTTTATCGGCGATTTCACTGCTACTCGCAAAATGTTAATAAGGAAATAGCGATTAGCGATTAGCAGTTAGCAAATCGCGAACTACAAACCGCGAATAGCGATTAATCAACAAAGGAGTTATACTATGAATGAAAACGAGAGTAAGCCAAAAGTCAGTCTCGGCCTGCTTTACGGTATTGTTATCGCAATTGTTGCGGGTGCAATCATTGGCGGATTCGCGCCAGACTTTGCAATTCACACAACAATACTCGGTGAAGTATTCTTAAACCTACTGAAAATGATAGTCGTGCCACTTGTTATCTTGTCTATGATAGTCGGGATCACAAATTTAGGTGATATTCGCAACATCGGTTCTATAGGTGGGCGGACAGTCCTATACTACATGGCAACAACTGCTATTTCCGTTCTCATCGGAATAATTCTTGTCAATATCATTTTGCCAGGGAAGGGACTATCGCAAGGTGAAGAACGATCCGATCTCAGTTACACGCTCTCTGGTCCTGAAATGCTCACGCTTGAGTTGAGCGGAGAATTCAATCGGACCTATAACAATAAATATGTCGTTACCCTCACTGACCAGGACATCCGAGGTGAAGTTGAATCAATTTCGGGAACAACCGTCACAGTGAAGTCGTGGCAACCCTTTAGGGATGCACGCTACGTCACCACGGATGATGGGGAACGTTTGTTATTCTCTGATGGTCGACTCGTCCGAATAGAACCTCAAAATACGGGCCAAGGCATCGATATCAGTTTGCCTATCGCCACAAGAATGTCCGACAAAACAGAACGAACTATGGGCAACACACTCAAAGAGGTGTTCCTCGGCAACGAAAATACCGGCAAGGAAGGGATGATCCCTTCAAACGTCTTCAAGGCAATGGTACATACCGATATTCTGCCGCTCATCTTTTTCTCACTTCTCATCGGTGCTGCGTTATCTATGCTTGGTGATATTGGCAAACCTGTTATCTCCGTGATTGCGGGGCTAAATGAGGCGGTGATGAAACTCGTCCACTGGATAATGTACGTCGCACCGGTCGGTATCTTCGGCTTAATCGCAGGTCGGATTGGTGAGGCGAAGGGGTTCGCAGGCTTCTGGCCCGAACTCATTGCAGTTGGCAAATACAGTGCCACGGTATTGTTAGGACTTGGCTTGCACGCTGTTGTCATTTTACCGTTACTCCTGTTATTCTTAGGACGCAGGAACCCAGTCAACTACTTCAAGGGAATGGCGACTGCCTTACTCAATGCTTTTTCAACGGCGAGTTCAAGCGCGACGCTGCCCTTAACGATGGAAGGGGTCGAGAATCAAAACGGCGTTTCCAGACGCACCTCCAGTTTCGTCCTGCCCTTGGGAGCAACCATCAACATGGACGGTACCGCACTCTATGAGGCAGTTGCTGTCATGTTTATCGCTCAGGTCTATGCGATTTCTATGGACCCAGCACAGCAGATAGTTGTTGTGCTTACCGCGACCTTAGCAGCTATCGGCGCAGCCGGAATTCCAGAAGCAGGACTCGTTACAATGGTTATTGTCCTCAGAGCCGTTGATCTCCCAGTTGAAGGGATAACGCTCATTCTCTCTATCGACTGGCTGCTCGATCGATTCCGGACCACAATTAACGTCTGGGGCGACAGCATCGGAGCAGGTGTAATTGAGAGATATGAATCTGGAGATTCAACCGAAGCAACAGCATAGCAAATAGATGTCAGCAGTTAGCGCGCTCACTTCGTTCACTTTCAGTTATCGGTTTTCAGCTGTCCGTTGCTATTTCCCCTGATAAGGGAGTTGGGGGGTTTAACTGACTACTGACGGGTGCGCAGCACCGCCCTGATAACTGACAGTGCGGAGAATGCCCTAAGGCATTCATACCCCGGTGAATGCCACACGGCATTCATACCGTTGATTCTGATTTTTCATGCCGCATGGCATGAATACCTGGTGAAGCCCTCACGGGCTTCATACCGTTGATTTTGATTCTGATTTGCGAAGCGGAACGCCCTAATTGCTAAATAAAAATATGAAACCACAAGACGAACCCAACCCACAACAACCAGCAGTCTTTTCGGCAACTATTCTCGCAATTATCAGTGTCGTACTCACCGCAGGGTGGATAGCTTTCGCTTACTACAAAAGCAACGCCAGCGATAGCAATCGAATACTCTTATTACACCCTGTAGTACCTATACTGCTGATTGTGCTCCTCACACGAATCTATCGTTGGATTGATATAAAAAGCATTGTCATCTTAGAGATCTTGGCGATAGGTGTGTGGCTTTTTGTTCGCCTGTTAGGTGCGTTGACCCCTTTCATTTTGGGGTTCTGTTTCGCTTATGTTTTCAGGTTTCTCTGGAACGCGCTCCCCTTCAAAAGGGAGTATCAACGCGGTATCGCTACTGTATTAATTCTAATTGTCTGTGGCGGCGCTGTCTTCTACACTGGTAGGCAGGTCAGTCAGCAAGCCAGGCAAATGGGTAGCGGATTGATGAAGTTTTATCATGAAACCGTTCTGCCTTATGTCAACGGTGAGACGTTTAACGCAATCGCTATTGGTGTGAATCCACTAACTGTTGAAGACACAATCGCAACGTCCGATACCGTAGAGAGACAATCAACAGAAACCCTTTATATCGCCACGAACCACGGAGTTTACAAAATTCAAGCCGATGTAGGAGAAACACGCGCTCGCGTCGGTATTACCAATGGCCCACTCTTGGGTAAACAAATACAAACACTTACGACGAGTAGAAACGTTATCTACGCTGGCACTCAAAAAGGATTGTACAGATACTATAAGGTCCTGCCCGCCAGTGGTGTTGAGATGGTCACTGCCGATGGGAGTGTTCGGAGAATCCGGTCGCAGGTCTGGCACAAAGTAGAAGGAACCCCCTTTGATACCACATCCGTTCAAGCCGTTAATACGCCACACTGGAACAGCGCCTGGATCTACGTCGGAACTCAAACAGGACTTTACACGAGCAAAGATGCCGGTCGAACGTGGAATGAGGTCTCACCTGCCATTTACGGTGAAAAATCTATTGTTAGTATCACTTCCATTGAGGATGCCAGCGGCAATAGAATAACTTATGTCGCCAGTACAACGCCGGTTGACTCGACACCTCTGGAGCCTATAACAACGGCAGTACATTGGTATCTCGAAGGTGCTTCTCTCGGATGGGACCCGCTTCCCCCGGTAACGCAGCCGGTTTACGCACTCGCAGGTGGGCAAGCAGCGGATCGAGATACGGCGGATAACTCACAAGTTTCTGATATTGAACTATACGCCGGAACTCCTGAAGGGCTTTATGCATGGAATCGTCTTGACAGTTGGCAGCAAGCGAAAGTGGCAACAGAAATTACACTATTAGCGACTGCGCCTTCAGGCCTATACGCCGGGGATCGCACCGTCATTCGACATCGTATCAAACCAGCATCTGGATGGAGACCTTTTGTTATAAATAAGGTAGGTATTACCCATACGTATAGGGATGAGCCGATTGTTAAGCAAATTCAGGCATATCTTACCGAGCGGATACCCGCAATTGCTCAGACCGGTGGAGAAGTCGTCAGATGGGTGTCAGGATTCGTTGGATCTATCGCTTTTGGGTTCGGGGGGTTCTTGGTAACACTACTGCTTTCGTTTATTGTGTTTGTCTATGCAAATCAATCGTTTGACAACTACTTCCGCAATGTTATCTCGCTGCTTCCCGAGCATCGTCGTGATGCAGTCAAAAGTTATCTGCGCGAAATTGATAAAAATCTCCAACAGTTTCTGAAAGGACAAGTCACGGTTATCGCTATTATTTCAGCAATTTCCTGTATTGCCTATAGCATCATTGGCGTGCCTTTCGCGCTGATTGTAGGTTTACTCGCCGGCATCTGTAATGCTATACCGACCTTTGGTCCCTTCATTGGTGGTGCTTTCGCCTTGCTAGCGATGCTGATGGGATTGGCAGCTGGGGATTTCGAGATCGTCGATTTCCTTGTTCGTTCCGCAATTGTGGTAGCTATTGCGCTGGGGGTCCAAGGGCTCGACAATTCGCTCGTTTCGCCTAAGGTCATGAGTGATGCTGTTGATGTAGATCCCTTGCTTATTATGTTCGGGGTCATCGTCGGGGCAACTGTACTCGGTTTTTGGGGTGTATTGCTTGCAATTCCTATTATTGTTGTGATAAAATCCATTATCGCCGTTTCGCGGACGTTAGCGACGGATCAACACGTGGAAAACACATCCGCAAACACAAATGCGCTGGAGGATAACTAATGGAAACTGGACGGTCTATTGTCGCGATTGTCGGCAGGCCCAATGTCGGAAAGTCATCGCTTTTCAATCGGATCATCGCGTCTGCCCCCGTACGTCCACAACAGATACCTCCTGATTTTGAAGGAAATGGTGATAAAATACCACAGCGCGACAGACCGCAGCGCACCAAAAAATCACGGGCTTCACGTAAAGTTGCTGTTGTCCACGATGTTCCCGGCGTGACGCGCGATAGGAACTACGCAGACGTTGAATGGAATAGCTGCCCCTTCACCATCGTTGATACGGGGGGCTTAGACATCGATCCGGACGACCGACTTATTGATAACGTCCAATCGCAAGTGGATGCTGCCTTGACTGAGGCCAGACTCGTCTTGTTCGTCGTCGATGCACGAACCGGTGTTATGCCACACGATTTGATTGTCGCCGATAAACTCAGAGCTGCCGGCAAACCTATCTTCCTCGTCGTCAACAAGGTAGATAGCGAACGGTTTCGCAATGAAGCGGCAGAGTTTTATTCCCTCGGATTCTCAGAACCGATGTGGACATCGTGTGTCCAGAACGACGGAATTCGAGAACTTCTTGATCGAGTAGTGGATGTTCTGCCGGATACCGACGAAACACCCGATAATGCATCTACTACAATGAAAATGGCAATTGTTGGCAGACCTAATGTCGGAAAATCGTCGCTTATCAACAACCTGTTGGGTGAAGAACGGATGATCGTCGACGACCGACCTGGAACGACGCGCGACGCTGTAAATATACGCATCGTTCACGATAACATCCCGTTTGAGGTGGTTGACACTGCAGGGATGCGGCGTAAATCGGTTATTAACGACGAACTCGAATCGGTCACTGTCCAGCGAGCTATCCACAGTATTCGCCAAAGCGATATTGCTGTTCTTGTCCTTGATGTAACCAAAGAAATCGCACAACAAGATAAAGCGATCGCTAACTTCATCGAACGGCAGGGAAAAGCCTCCGTTTTAGTGTTAAATAAATGGGATCTGATCGAAAAGGATAACACAACGCATCCGGCATTTATGGATAGGATTGACGCCCAACTTCCACAACTCGATTATGTTCCACGGGTTTTCGTATCTGCTGTTACGGGACAACGCGTTACCCATATATTGGAAATTGCTCTTGAGGTTTATCGCGAGTATTGCACCCGTATCCCGACCCCCGACCTTAACCAGTTACTCTTGGAATTGCGAAACGCGCATCCGCCGCCGCGTGTCAAGGGTGTGCGACCCGCACTCAAATATATCACACAGGTGGAGACGAAACCTCCTACCTTTCTCATATTTGGGCGAAACCTCCATCGGATACGTCCGCCATACGAGGCATACCTTGTCAACAATATCAGGGAAGAATTCGGATTCAACGGCACGCCAATACGCATTTTTTACCGCCAATCGTAAGGAGAGAAGCCTTGGCAAAATTCAAAGTTTTTATTACACGTCCTGTTCGAGAAGAAATCCGAGCTAAGATAGCCGAAGAATGTGAAGTGGATATGTGGCATACGAGTGCGATCCTACCACCTATTGCTGAAAGGATTCCACCCCTTGACGGCCTTATGACCTATGGACACGAACTCGTCACACCGGAGATGATCGATACCGCCCCGAATCTCAAAGTTGTTTCCGTCGTTGGGGTCGGCTATGATCATGTCCATGTTGAGGCTTGTAGAGAAAGAGGGATTGGGATTGGGCATACACCTGGTGTTCTCACCGATACAACCGCAGATATGACGATGGCCCTTCTGCTCGCTGCATCACGAAAGGTTGTGCCTGCTGACCAACACGTTCAAGCGAAACAGTGGTTATACTACGATCCGAACATTCTCTGGGGATACGATGTACATCATGCAACAATCGGTATTGTCGGCATGGGACGTATCGGTTATGCTGTCGCAAAACGTGCTTTAGCTTTTGACATGCGGGTACTCTATTACAAACGCGAACGCAGACGCGATTGGGAGGAAGAACTCGGCGTTGAATATGCGGACATGGAACAACTTCTTCAAACCTCTGATTTTGTGACGCTTCACGTCCCTCTGACGGAAGAGACAACCCACATGATTGGCAAAGCCGAACTTGAATTAATGAAAGACACCGCAATCTTGGTGAATATCGCCAGGGGACCTGTTGTCGATCATTACGCATTATACGACGCCCTGAAAGCAGGGCAGATTGCTGGTGCTGCATTTGATGTAACCGAACCAGAACCACTTAACACCGATCATCCGCTCATCGGTTTAGATAATTTTATTGTTGCCCCACATCTCGGCAGTGCTACTATCCAAACGCGGATGAAAATGATGACGATGGCAATGGAGAATCTGCTCGCTGGGTTGAAGGGAGAACGATTGCCTTATGCCGCGCTACAGCCAAATTTTGCCCATACGCGGCAAAATTTGTCTTAGTATTACATTTTTTGCCCCCACGGAATGCCACACGCTCATTCCGTGTTGATTTGGAATGCCCGGAGAAGCCCGTACGGGCTTCATGCCCCGGTAAAGCCTTTATAGGCTTTATACCGTTGATTTGAATGCCATAAGGCATGAATACCGTTGATTTACACACATTCCGCTGTTGGTTGATGCGACAAAATTTAGCTTTAGTCTACATTCTTTTCCCCATAAGTGAGATCTTTGAACCGTGATTTCCAAGAAAGAATTTTGCCGACACAAATTACCCTATACAAGGAGGCAAGATGTTACTTGAAAAATTATTTCATTTAAAAGAGACAGGCACCACAGTGAGGCGAGAATTCATCGCAGGTCTCACGAATTTTATGACAATTTCATATATAATCTTCGTTCAACCCTCGCTGCTTTCGTTATCTGGCATGGATTATGGTGCCGTCATGGTTGCGACCTGTATCTCCAGTGCAATCGCAACATTTTTCATGGCGTTTCTAACCAATTATCCAGTCGTATTAGCACCCGGTATGGGACTTAACGCCTATTTTGTTTTCGATGTTTGCCAAGGTCTAAACTTACCGTGGCAAGAGGCATTGGGCATCGTTTTCATTGCTGGCATGTTATTCTTCATACTCTCGTTCGTCGGCATCCGCGAAGCCGTCATGAATGCCATCCCGCCTTCGCTCCAGAATGCTATCGCTATCGGGATCGGACTCTTCATTGCCTTCATCGGGCTGCAGATGAGTGGAATAATTGTAAGGCATTCCGCCACTTATGTGACCCGGGGCGATCTTCTATCAACCCCTGTCTTACTTTCTCTTTTTGGTATTGCTGTAATACTTACACTCATGGCGCGTAAGGTACGAGGCGCGATTCTCATCGGTATTTTGGTCGCGGCCGTTGCTGACCTCATTTTTGGGATCGCCAAGTATGACGGAATTGCCGCGCTCCCTCCTTCCATCGCACCAACCTTCTTCAAACTGCAATTTCCGAATATTTTCGACAAATTGGAACTGATTTCCGTGATTTTTGTCTTTTTTGCCATTGACATGTTCGATAGCATCGGCACGCTCACGGCTATCGGTTATAGAGCGGAATTAATGGAAGAGGGAAAACTCACAAAAGCGAGGGCAGCACTTTTGACGGATGCCGGAAGTACTGTCGGGGGCGCGTTCCTCGGCACCTCAACCGTTACGTGCTACATCGAAAGTGCAACAGGTATCGCCGAAGGCGGACGGACAGGGCTCACTGCCGTCGTTACAGGAATTCTTATGTTGCTATCCCTCGTCCTCTACCCCCTCATTAAGATTGTTGGCGGTGGGTATTTAATTAATCAGACAACCACACTTTACCCGATTATCGCCCCAGCACTCATCGTTGTTGGCGGATTGATGCTCAGAAACGTCAGTCAAATCAATTGGGAGGACATCACAGAATCGATCCCTGCATTCCTTACAATAATAATGATGCCACTTTCCTTTAGCATTACAGACGGCATCGGCTTCGGACTGATCTCGTTAGCGTTTCTCAAGTTAGTCGCGGGGCGTGGAAAAGAGGTGAATCCCATCATATACTACTTTACCCTCTTCTTCATTGCCTGCTACATCGGAGATCTATAAGTCAGATTTTCTCCTAAATCAGAAAGGTGCGGTTGATCCAACCGCACCCTTTATTAGTTTCAGTAGGTGGAATTTTAGGCAGCTCACCCGTGGAACGTAGGAGAAGAGATCATTACCCTTGCCACGCCAAATCAATACTGGTGTATCCGTGCGTGTATTGATGCAAATGCGGCGGCAAATCCGCTAAGAATTGCTTACCCTCTTCTGGAATCTCCCACGGAATATCAATATGGTGGTCCCGACTCCGAAAACCTACGCCGCACGAGAGCCTTATCTCGTCAATCTGGTTTGGAAACGCGCCGTGATACGTCCGATGCGCAAACACAATCATATCTCCAGGATTCGTGAAGAGCGGCACCAACCCCGGAATATCGAATCCCACATAAGCCTTTTCCTCTTCACCTTCCTTGTAAAAGGAGCGTCTATCCGCCGTCAAGTTGAAACCTTCAGGTCCCTCCCAATTTTCCACGTGAGAGTCCTCAATCACGCATAGACCGCCGTGTTCCGGACGAGAACCCGTCAAATAGAACCATTTGCCAGAGGGCCAAAGTCCACGGTTCAGCACTTCACCTGAATTCTTCGGAGCGTCTGTTGAAAACCCACACCAATCCGTATGCCATGCAACAGGCTGAGACCCAGGCATCCGAATAATAGCCGCAGACCGGTGGAGGGTCAAATCTTCTGCCCCAATCAGATGGTAGTGTATTTTCATAAAGGGTTCGTATTCCAGGACTTTCCATGCCCCCGGTCCAGACTCAATCCAAGCGTGTCGGGTACTGCTCTGTCCATGCTCTAATTCTCTTTTCGGGTCGGTACCATCAAAGACTGCTTGTTTTAGAGTATCGACTAATTCAGGGGGCAGAATGTCTTTGATAATCGCAAAGCCGTGTGCCTCCAGACATTTAGACATGAGATCAAGCTGATCGACCTCAAACTCGTAGGTATAGTCGAGTTCAGGTTTCTGAATTTCCAAATATTCTTTCATAGGTCAGTCCCCAAGTGTTTCGTCGGAAATATCCGCTATAGTTGCTTATTACCGATGCTAAATGCCATGATTTTAGCAAGTATCCACCCTTGGGTCAACGACATTTTTTAGGAAATCCGGCCGTCGATTAAAAAGGGAAACATAATCCTGATTCTGACAATAAAAGGTTTTTGACCACTAACTGCTAATTGCTAACCTTCATATCCAATCCTATAAATCCCAGTTCAGACAATCCGAGTGTCTTATATCCTTGCATGAATTGTCAAGTTTTGTTAAAATCTTTACCATAATAGTTAGGGAATCCTATGAACGAAGTGATGCAACCCGTTCAAGCTGTCAAACGAACAGACACAAATTATCCGAAGCGATTGAAGGACTATCTAAAAACAGAAATTCCGGAAATTATCTGGGCACGCGGAAATATTAACTTATTACGAGGACCAAACACCGTCTTAAATGGAAATCTCTGGGTGCTTTTCTGTTCCAGTAAGTGTCTAGGCGAAATTATCCTGAAAACGCACGATTTAGCGCAGAGATTCAAGGAGACAGATATACCAACCATCAGTGGGTATCACTCCCCGGTTGAGCAGGAGTGCTTATGCGTCTTACTGCGCGGCTCGCAACCAATCCTCTTCTGTCCGGCACGGAGCATTGAGAACATGCGGGTGAAATCTGCATGGAAAGGTGCTTTAGCCGAAGACAGACTCTTAATCCTATCTATTTTCGGAAATCAATATCGTCGACCCACTTCCGCGCTTGCCGATCAACGCAACGTCTTCGTTGCGGCACTTGCAGACAAAATCTGTATCGCACATGCTGCTGAAGATAGTAGAACCTTGGAATTCGCACAGATGTTAGTCGCGTGGGACAAACCCATTTTTACTTTTGATACGTCAGCCAACAAATCGCTTTTTGAACTCGGCGCACAACCCATAGAGTATCGGTAGACACACTGATCCACCGAAAACAATAGAAGCATTGGAGGATTTATATGATACACAAGTCGAACGGAATAACACGCAAATTCCGTGTGGTTTACGGATTTCTGGCTTCATTTTTTTTAATGACTGTTTTCTTTTTCGGTTGCGAGCAAATTCAACAAGTCGTTGCACCCATAGATTCAGAAGCACCAGACCGTCCAGTTGCTGTCAAGATCGGTTTTTTGTATAGCCCACCCGATCCAGGGACAACCCGGAACGGGGCAGAACTCGCTATTGCACTCGCAAACGCAGCTGGCGGGATTAATGGGATACCCATAGAACTCCTCATCCGAGACGATAAAAAAGATCCTGCACTCAGCGTCCAATACGCGGAGGAACTGATTAATACCGGCGTATCTGCAATCGTAGGCCCAGACTACTCTCTCTTAGCAATACCCGTAGGAGACGTTATCCAAGAACATGGAATCCCTATGGTGACAACCTATCCCACGAATCCGAAAGTGTCCGAAAATAAGAATTTCTCGTTTATGGGTGCGTATACCGATCCTTATCAAGCCGGTGTGATGGCAGATTTTGCTATCCGAGAGTTGGGCGCGACGACGGCGGCAGTACTGACAGAAACGGGTAGTACTTACTCGGAAGGATTGACGGATGTTTTCATTGAAGAATTCACTGCCCAGGGCAGCACAATCGAAGCGCGCTTATTTTACGAGGCAGGTACCACAGATTTTACCCAACAATTAATGGCAATTGCAGCAGTGGAACCCGTTGTCAATGTTGTCTTTCTACCCGGTTTGGGCCCCGAATTCTTGTTAGCTGTAAAACAGGCGAAAGCCGCTGATATCAATATTCCTGGAACTTTCCTCGGAGGCGATGGTTGGGATCGACCCGACCTCGTCGAACTTGCTGGAACCGCAGCCGAAGGCAGCTTCTTTGCCAACCACTTTTCACCCGAAGGTCCCCCAGAACAATTAGGGAGAGAGACGATCCAGTTTATTACCGCCTATACTTCACGATTTGGCATCGCACCTGACGGACCTGCATCGCTTGGATATGATGCAGCCAACATCATTATTGAGGCGATGAAGCGCGCACCTGACCTGACACCCGCAGCGATTCGCGACCAAGTTCAGGCGACCCAGAACTATAGGGGTGCCACAATACTATCGCATTTTGATGAAGATCGGCATGCAATCAAGAGTGCCGTCATCAATACTGTCAAAGACGGAGCGATACGGTTTCATCAAACCGCCGCACCTTAAATTACTTTCCAGTACTGCAATGCGAAAAATACAGACACTTTAGGAGCAGAATAATGACACGAACCGTCTTTTTAGGAGAACATGAACTCACCTTCCCCAGTCCATACCTCGGTGTGCTTCGGGACTGCAATGCCGTACTTGACTCAGCAGAAGGCTTACATCAACAGATAGCAGAGGACGGATATCTACTCGTTCGCGGTTTAATAGACAGAGAAAAGGTTATCGCTGCGCGGCGTGCAATCCTTGAATATGCGAATGACGACGGAAAAGACGACGTTTTCAAGCCCGGCACCGATATCATGGACGCATTCGCTGGTGAGGGGAGACCCGGCAGGACGATGGGTACACGCGCAGTTACACACCATCCGGATGTCCAGGCAGTCTTGGAAGGCGATGAGCTTTTCAAATTCTTCCGGAACTTCTTTGGCGGTGATACCCGAACTTTCGATTATAAATGGCTCCGGTTTATCCGACCCACCGTTTGGTCGGGACCACATTTCGATTTTGTCTATATGGGAAGAGGGTCAAGGCAGCTCCATACCTGTTGGGTCCCGTTTGGTGATGTGCCAGCAACGATGGGAACACTGGCTGTCCTTGTCGGTTCGCACAACCTCCCCAGTTTCGCACCGGTACGGGATACCTACGGCGAAACAGATGTGGATAAGGACGGCACGCCTGGCCATTTCGGGAACGACCCGATGGAAATTAGCGATAAATATGGCGGTGAGTGGAAAACAGCCGATTTCCAGATGGGCGATATCATTGTGTTCACGATGCACACGATGCACACCTCTACGAAAAACCTTTCTGATCGGTGGCGTATCAGTTGTGACATCCGTTTTCAGCCCGCGGAAGATCCTATTGATGAACGGTGGGTTGGCAAAAACCCGATTTCTCACACGGGTAGCCAAACGATTTCGTTTGATGAAGCAAAGCAGCAGTGGGGGTTGGAATAATAGGAACGCGTAGGATCTTCCCGTTATAGGTGCGGTCAAGGGACTGCACCTACAGAAAGAATAAAACTGTGAGCGAATCTTAACCAAACAACGCTCGGCGAATCTGACGGACCGCCTGACGAATCCGATCTTCGTTCTCTACAAGCGCGATCCGGATATACCCTTCACCGTTGTGCCCAAATCCTGCACCCGGAGATACACAGACTTCCGCCTCGTTGAGAAGTTTCATTGCGAAGTCCATAGAGGAGAGATGCTTCCACGCTTCAGGAATCGGTGCCCAAACAAACATAGAAGCCTGCGGTTTCGGAACCTGCCATCCAATCCGGTTTAACCCTTCAACTAACACATCGCGACGTTTCTGATAGACCGTAGCGTTTTCCATTACTGTATCTTCTGGCGTGCGCAGTGCCATGATCGCCGCCACCTGAATCGGCGCGAAAATCCCGTAATCGTAGTATCCCTTAATCCGCGCGAGTGCCTCAATAATCTCACGATTTCCAGCTGCAAATCCACACCGCCATCCTGCCATATTATACGATTTAGACAGAGAGAAAAATTCGATGCCGACATCCTTCGCGCCCTTCGCCTGTAAGAAACTTGGTGCCTTATAATCATCAAAAACGATATCCGCATAAGCCAAATCGTGGATCACCACGATCTCTTGGCGTTTCGCGAACGCCACGACCTCTTCGAAGAACCCAAGGTCAACAACAGCACCTGTCGGATTGTGTGGGAAACTTAGGATGAGTACCTTGGGTCTCGGCCAAATATCACGCGTAATTTCGGTGAGAGAAGGGATGAAGGCGTTCTCTTCCGTGAGCGGTATACTCACAACGCTTCCGCCAGCGAGCACAATGCTGTACGTATGGATGGGAAACGTCGGATTCGGCACCATCGCCAAGTCGCCGTTGTCAATCAAGGCTAACGCGAGATGTCCCAATCCCTCTTTAGTCCCAATAACAGAAATGGCTTCTTCGTTTGGGTTGATGTGAACACCGAACCGGCGTTCATAATGCCAACTGACTTCCCTACGGAGGTTGAAGATACCGCGGGAAGCAGAGTAACGGTGGTTCCGAAGTTCTTGTGCGGCTTCAGTCAGTTTGTCAATGATAGGTTGCGGAGTTGGCTGGTTCGGGTTTCCCATCCCCAAGTCGATAATATCTATTCCCAGCTGTCGGCGTTCATGTGTTAATTGTTTGAGTTTGCCGAACATGTATGGTGGAAGTCGATTTAAGCGTTTTGAAAAGATGTTCATTTTTCCGAAATCCTGAGTTTTTTAAATTTGTATTAATAAGTCTATTTTTCTATACCCTATCTACCGTGTTCCCAATATGCCCGTAAACGCTCACCCCAATTTGATATTACCCGTTTCGGGCTTGGATGCACAATTTGTTGCCGATGGAGTTTAGTCTCTTGAGCGAGCATTTTGTCTCTGCATTCTTTAACGACTTCATCGTAAGCAGCGTTTCCTACTAAATTTTCTGTCTCTCCAGGGTCATTCTGATGGTCAAATAACTGCGCCAGCCCAAGTTGTTCAGCATCAGGTCCAGGAGGTGAGAAATCCTCCGCCTCTTTCGGTTTATATTCTGTAACGTATTTATACCGTTCGGTAACAATCGCACGTCCCCAATAGTTGCTCTCGATATAGGCGTAATCACGCCAAGGGACATTTCTCCCTTCTGTCAGCGGACGGACACTCATTCCTTGTACCCGTTCAGGCACGTTAGCATCAGCATAATCGCAGACAGTCGGGAATAGGTCTACACCGGAGACGAAATGTGTTTCATCGAACCGATTTTTCTCTACAGCAATACCATTGCCTAAGCACGATACAATGAACGGGACCCGTACGCTCTCTTCGTAAAGCGTGAATTTCTGGAACATTTGGTGGCTTCCGCACGCTTCACCGTGGTCTGCACTAAAGATAATGATTGTGTTTTCGTGCAAGCCTGTTGCTCGTAACAGCGCAAGTACCCTCCCGATCTCAGCATCGACTTTTTCAATGAATCTATAATAGTTCCATCGCAGGTAGCGCCAGTGAAATTCGTCCCAATCGCGGACGCCTCTGAGAATAGCAGCGTGGATGAGAGCGTCATCAACCCTCCGACAGACTCGGTGCAGCACTGTCTCCCGTTCGTCATACTCGAAGTTTTCAGGAAGAGGCGGCAAGTCATCTTCCGAAACAGTTCCCTGTTCCAGTGGATTAGGGATCCGTTTTTCCTCGTGGTTGTGCAAATATTCGCACACATCGTGCGGATCAACGTAACCGATCTGAAGATAGAATGGTTCATCGTCATCGTAGTTTGTTAAGAAATCAGCAACCGCATGCGTGGATGCTGAATCGTAATACGCAGCACCCCCTGCCCCAATATCACGCTTTCCGTAATAGAGCGTCTGAAAGCTTTCACGGACGTTTCTGCCCGGAACATGCCACTTACCACAGTGGAATACGTTATAACCATTGGCATTAAGCACCTGACCTAAATCAGGAATTTCTGGGTGTAGGTAGCCACCATTGAACGGCACACCTGTTTCTGAGGTATATAAACCCGTCGCCCAACTGGAACGGGCAGCAGCACACACCGGATCCGTACAGAACGACCGACGAAAGGAAGTTCCATTCCGATGAATTTCATCAATATTGGGGGTATGAAGATACGGATTTCCGTGAGCCGAGAGCGCGTTCCATGAATGCTGATCGGTGTTAATAAAGAGAATATTGGGACGTTTGCTCATACAACCTATCCTATCCTCTCTTTGAGGACCAGTGTCTCGAAAAAAGTTGAAGCAATCGCAACGTTCCCGTGTGCGTCAAGCCACCAATACGAGGGCAAAAGTCCTGAACCGTGGAGGTAGTATCCATCAAGGGGGACAGGTGTCTGTATCGATTCAAGAAAGCCGAGTCTACTTTTCGGTCTAAGTTGCTCCAGATCTTCCAGTACCGCAATGTCCATCCCGTCGTCTGACGGTTGAATTGTCTGCGTGAGCGCCGGAATTACATCGAAAAGTGCCCAATTACACGTCAGTTCAGCAGGGACACTCACTGTTCCAGCAGCGATTTCAGTATCGTTGATGTGCAGTTTCACCTCCCCATTTACAGTAAGATGGCCGGCACAAGTCAATCGCGAATACGCATCATCCCCACTGTTTCGCGCATCAACCCGCCAACTGTCCCTGAGAGGACGGTAAGGCGAATCACTACAACGGAATTGCATCCGTAGATTTTCTCCACTCGTCGTATTCTTGTATTGGACAGAATAGTTCCACACACTGTCGCCTTTGCTTCGTTCAACAGTAGCCGTGCCAATGCTCAGCTGCTCTTCGGTATCATCTCTACTGTAGCCACGCCAATAATTCGGTAAAATATTGTAAACGTGTTTTATAGTCTGTCCTACTTGCGTCTGGTGTGCATCAACTTCCGGATTATATCCACGGAGTGTTTGAAGCAATTCCTGCGCGAATTGAGGGTTTTGCGAACCGTAGTTATAGTCAAACGACCAGTGCTGCGTGTTGCTATTAGCCATAGTATTTGATTATTTGCGTATTTTGGGGGTTTTACCGGATGCGGCATTGTGTGCGTAGCGGGTCGTCTCAGGCAAGCGATAGCCTCGACAACATGCTAATGTCCATGTACGTGCTGAATCTAAGGAGATCCGGTGTCCTATAGATACGTAAACCACTCGAACGTTTGTACGCGTCCGAACAACGGCACCAATTACCTCTCCTTTATCGGTCAGGTATGTGTAAGCTCCCTGTTCCTGTTCCGGTTCTTCGTATCGTCCGCAGAGCCGAGATTTGGCACAACCAATCGTCGGTTTGTCCAAGATCAGTCCCAAATGCGATGCGAGTCCAAACCGTCTCGGGTGCGCGATCCCTTGTCCGTCTACAATCACTAAGTCTGGTTCCGTTTTCAACCGCGCAAATGCTACCAGTAGCGGTGGGATCTCCCGAAACGACAACAACCCGGGTATATAAGAAAAACGAACAGGGCATTCTGCAACCTCAATATCTATCACCTGTAATTCGGGAAAACTGAGGACTACCACGGATGCGCGCGCGATATCCCTTTTCAGTCCGATGTCTACCCCAGCAACGGTGTTAATTGTCCCAAACCGGTCTGCCGTAACCACCTGTGAACGAAGTCGATTTTGGAGTTCCCGTGCTTCCTCAGGTGTAACATCCCATGAATGTAGGGAGTGATACTGCATGTCTGCCGCTGTTCGTTTTAATGTAAACTTTGTCCTGTCTTACAATGTCTTGAGCATCCGGAGCAGATTATAAACTCCCTACTAAAGCTCAATGAGATTATAACACAAAAGACTTCAATTGTCAAGCCCTTTCGGCGTAACACCGAAAGGATTATTTTTTGGACCCTGTCTCTTCAACTTCAACGGCATTAGGTTTCGCAATATGCCGAATGCCTGCAAAAAAAGCAGAAAGGACCAAATAGCCACCGCCAATACCGATGAGAGCGCCCAAACCACCTATAATGATTTCTACACCGTTAAACATGATAAGCTCTCCTCATTATAAAAAATTTTATAATAACCCTGTATGAACTTTCAGTATTGCGCAAATTCAAGCCTATTACTAAAAGTGTTGGTAAAATAAACGAGAGTATTAGTTAATCGGTTTCAGATTTATTTATGAATCCTTGTAAATCAACGTTGCAAGAACCGTGCCATCGCAGAAACCTGAAAAATTGGTGTAAAATCCAACGAAGTGTATATTATTTAACACAACTGGACAGTAATTCTAAAAAAATGTGGTAAAACGAAAACACATTATTATGATTTTACTTGAGCTGTGGGAAATTGGAGAAATTGGTTATTTCGTATGAATGGGTTTGGAAAGAAATTCGAGAATACTGGGAGGCACGAGGTGTTCAATAGCCTTGTCCTGTTCTAACAGTTCGCGGACTTCTGTTGACGACATATAGGCATAAACGTCAGGCAGCGGAATACACGAAACATAGGGGGCATATTGGCGAATCTCAGGTTCCGCCATAAATGTCTCTATTGTTTTGATATCTGCCTCTCCCCGATTCGCGACAATAAAGCGAGCCGCGACAAATAACGCCTGCAATTCCGTGTGAAAATCTCTGTAGTATTTTGGATCGAAAATCCTCACCAGGGTATCATACCCTACAATGAAGTGGAATTCGGTCTCTGGTGGTAGGACGGCTTTTAAAGCGGCGACCTTATCAATATATCTACCGTGGCTTGATACACCAACAGAAAACCGTGGGCGGCTCTCCACATACTTCTTGAGCGTCAGGAGTCTCGCCGCAAGTGGCAAGCCGAACACATCTTTATCCACGTTTGCTTTCGCGAGGAGTAGGAGCATCTCATCGAATTGGTATGCAGTAAGGGTGTCCTCCACCATTTTCGCATGGGCGAGCGTCAACGGGTTAAAGGATCCCGAAAAAATACCCAGTTTTCCTGCACGCCGCAACGGTGGTCTGGCACGGTGGATAAGTTCTATTCGCGGTGGTCCTGACGGATCCAACCCGCTAAAGAGTTCAGTGAACCGCTCATAATCAGGGTGGCGTTTACATTCTTGGGTTAATAGGTTCAGTAGTGTGTCTGCCATCTTGTTTCGTGGTCTTGTTCATTTCATCAAAGGCTTGTGTGAAAGTGAAAAAGGCAGAATTACCCTGCTTTGGTTTCTGCTTTCTTGGCTTCTTCCCAGACGGTGTCGAGACTCTCTAAGTCTTGCGCTTCAAAGTTCGTCCCGAGACGTTCTAATTCTGCTTCCATCCATTTGAAGCGCGCTATAAATTTACGATTTGCCTGTCGTAACGTCTCTTCAGCTTGAATTTCCATAAAACGACACAGATTAACGATAGCGAACAACAGATCGCCGAGTTCCATCGCAACTGCGTCAGGTTCATCAGCGCTAATACTGGTTTTCACCTCTTCAAGTTCCTCTTCGACCTTGGCAATCACATCGGTCAGTTCTTCCCAATCGAAACCGACCCGCGCTGCTCGACCTTGTATCTTCTGGGCGCGGAGCAGCGTGGGCATCGCGTTCGGGATCCCGTCAAGCACCGATTTCCGGTCCTCGTAACCTGCCTCTTGGCGTTTGATTGCCTCCCAATTTTTCACTACCGCTTCTGAATCCTCAACATCAACATCGCCAAAAACATGCGGATGGCGTCGGATTAGTTTTTCTGTCAATGTTTCGATCACTGCGTAGATGTCGAAATTCTTAGCCTCGTCTGCAATTTGTGCCTGAAGCATGACATTCAAGAGGAGATCACCCAGTTCTTCTTTGAGTTTACTCGGATCACCTGTATCAATTGCTTCGAGGGTTTCATAGGTTTCCTCAATGAGCGTCGATTTCAGCGTTTCATGTGTCTGCTCCCGATCCCACGGACACCCGTTCTCACTCCTTAAGGTTGCTATGACATCAACAAGTTCTTCAAACAACTCTTTAGACATAAAATCTCCTTTATTTTATCCCTGTTCTCTTTTTCAATTCGTTCACGTGTTTTTGGACCTTTGGATAGTGTTCTGCTTCCTTGAAATAGGTGAGATAGAGTTTATACAGCTGCATCGCGCGAGCATATTTTTTCTCTGCTTCTGCCTCACGGGCGCGCTCCTCTAACGCATCAGCTTTCGCGTTCAACAACTCACGAAGGGCTTGAGAGGCATATTCGGCAAAAATACTCCCGCTATATGTGTCTCGGAGGGTCTCTAACGCCTTCACCGATTCAGCATACGGTTTCTCGTCTGCCTTCTTTTTAATCTGGTCGAGCTGCGTCTTAGCTATTCTAACAAGGCGTATTGCTGATTGTTTTGCAAGCCGACACACCTGCGTATCGGGCAAAATTTTTGAAATTTGATCATAAAGTGTGAACGCTTCACCCAGTCTATTGTCCCTTTCAGCGGCTTGTGCCGTCGCAAATCCTGATTCAGCCTGCTTTGCCGGTCCATAAGCGATGAGCCATTCCCGCATTTTTGTCTTGTTTAACCACTCTGGAGAAAGCTTGTGTGTTTCATCTGGCCATGCCTCAAACGTCACATCAGCACCCCAATTTCTGTAATATTGCGCCGCGCGTTTTGCGCGTGGATAATGCGGATCATCGAGTGCTCCGACACCAAAAAAGACCGGATGCTCGCGAATCAGTTCCAGGGGTGGTGGGTTCATATCCATGTCGCGTCTGCCTGCACCGAGGACAAGTCTTCCTGCTAATTGATCTAACAATTGTTCACCTAAAACGGTTGTTGAGTATCCGCCTTGGCTATAGCCACCCATAAAGATGTACGCTGTTGCGATATGCAATCGCGCTGAGAGCAGTGCCAGCACCTCCTCAAAGAAGCGTATTTCCGCAGCAGTTTCGTAAGGACTAAGCCCCTTATAGTAGGTGTCAGTCGCGTAGTTCATACCCACAACGATAAATCCTCTGCCTTTTGTTATCCTTTTGAACATCCATGTCGTTGCTGTTCCACCCATGCCGTGGTAATAGAAAAGAACAGGAAAAGGACGTTTGTCTGTATAATCGACGGGAACATAAACCAGAAACGTCTTCTCTGTTTGCGGGGCTGTAATGCGGACTTCTGTACCGGGCGACATTTCGGGCATATCAGCGGCAAGCGTTCCACAGAGCAGAAGCAGCACGAGTGTGCTAAAACAAACCGTCCTCGCGCCGCAAGGCGAATCGTTAGTGAAGTAGAGAAAAAGATGTGTGTTCATGCGTCAGTGGCGTCTTCCTGGAGCGTTTCTAATTGAATAATCAGGCGCCCTAATTGCAACCGCAACAATAACATGTAGATTTGCATCAGGAGCGTAACCTGTCCCTCAGTCGGCAAATCGCTGGTATCTATGACTGTCAGTAGTTCGTCTGCACGCTCACGCACCTGCGCTGCTTTATCCAAGTCATCTTCTGTCGTTTCCGGTGTGCTCTCTTTAATAAACTGCCAGATGCGATCTTGAATTTCGAGCAAGTAATTTTTTGCCATCGCCGTGCGTGCCCGTTTAGCAGAATCCACCCAGATCGTATTCGCTTTCCAATTGAGCATGAATGCCGCACTATTGATAAGGACATCTCGGAGGCTATCTTCGCCTGAGAGGAGTTCCTCAATATTGGTAATACCTTCCGCTTCTGCAGAGAAGGTTCGCACTCGCGTATACTCCTTCAGATTTTTCAACATCAATTCGTTTTCAGCGATAAGATGCCAAAGATCTGCACTCGTTGAAAGCAGGACCTCTATATGATCGCAAACCGTACTTGGAAATTGCGCACGGATGCAAGAGTAGTGGAGACTGTGGAGCTGACTCCGAAAGCCTTGCAAACTCTCAGTCGTTTGCATTGTTGATGAGCGGACGATATGTGGGAGAATTTCTCTCCGAATCTGGTTCAAAAGTGTGGGAATAGTACGTTCAGCATTCATTTTCGGTTATTGTGTAGAAATGATCCTTGAATACAATAGCTTACTGCGGATTACATAAGTCGAGAACGCTTATCAGCGCAATCTTCTTTCTTAATAGCGTAGCAGGTTTCCTCTAAAAAGTCAACTTGACTATCATGTAAAAGGCATGTTAAAATGGTAAATAAGAAACACAAGGGACCGTTGACTTCTATGAAACCGCTTATTGCTTCGCTCATTACTATCACGCTTTTTGGGATGTTTGTAAGTTTCGCTGATGAAAGAACCGAAACAGGACCTCCGAAAGTTGGTGATACGGCACCCGATTTTCTGCTTCAGGATGTTGACGAGAAGGAACACAGTCTGAAGAAACTTCAAGGCAAGGTCGTTTTCCTCATTATGGGTAACAGAAAGATTCGGAAGGAAGATGACAAATGGGCGGAGGCGTTCCAGAAGGACTACCAAGAGATAACAGAGGTCACCGCCTATATCATTGCCGACCTGCGGAGCGTCCCCGGATTCATACCGAAAGGCTTTATCAGAGGACAACTGAAAAAAAATCCGCCGCCTGTGGGATTCCTGTTGGACTGGGAAGGGAAAGTCCATGAACGGTATCAGACTGAAGAAAAGAAACCGACGCTTTACCTAATCTCGCAGAAAGGTACTATTGTATTTCACCGAAAAGCGAATTTTAAATCCGAAATTTACGCTGAGCTTAAAAAAGAAATCGACAAACTTTTAGAGATGGCTGGAAGTAAAGACGAAAGGAAATAATTATGGAATATCTCGTTACCGGTTGTGCTGGATTTATCGGGTGGAGGGTGACGGAGTTCTTACTTGAAGCAGGGCACACCGTTGTTGGGATCGATAACGTAAACGCCTCCTATGATCCACAAGTCAAGCAATGGAGACTTGAGCAACTCGAAGGCACCCCAAATTTCCACTTCTACCGTGCAGACATCTGTGACCGGGATGCACTGCGAAGAATATTTGATTCTCCTTATGATGCTGTAATTAACCTCGCTGCGCGCGCTGGAGTCCGAGACTCTGTCGAAGATCCATGGGCATATATTGACACGAACGTGACCGGCACGCTGAATCTACTGGAATTGTGCCGTGAGTTTGAGGTGAACAAATTTGTGTTGGCATCAACCTCAAGCCTCTACGGTTCGGGGAACGATCTTCCATTCAGTGAGGAGACGAATACGGACAAACTGTTGTCCCCTTATGCTGCTTCAAAAAAGGGTGCCGAAGCCGTCTGTCATAGTTATCATCATCTCTACGGCATTGACGTGACAGTTTTCCGATTTTTCACCGTCTATGGACCCGCTGGCAGGCCCGATATGAGCGCATTTCGCTTTGTACACTGGATTAGTGAGGGGAAACCGGTTATTGTTTATGGCGACGGCAAAGAATCCTCACGGGACTATACCTATCTTGATGATATTGCAAGGGGCGTGATTGCAGGGTTGAAACCGCTCAAGTACGAGGTGATAAATCTCGGTTCAGATACTCCTATCGTGTTAATTGATACGATCCGATTGATAGAGGAGTTGGTCGGCAAGAAAGCAAAACTCTCGCATCATCCGTTTCATCCAGCCGACGCCCGTGCTACATGGGCAAACATTCAAAAAGCCGAAAAACTCTTGGGGTGGCGACCACAGGTCACTTTTCGGGAAGGTATAACTGCACTCGTCGAATGGTATCAGGCGAATCGCGATTGGGCACAGCACATTCAAACAGACTAAACCGCAGCCATAGTTTTAAGTCAATAGAGCGACCGCCTTTTTTAAGGCGTCTGCATCTACTTTTATTTTCGCATTTACTGCTTCGCGTTGCACATAGTTCAACGTATGTTCGGGACTCATCGGAGCGGCGATGTCTTGAACAATCTTGTGCAGACGTTTCACATCGGCTTTCTTAATGCCGGTTTCTGCTTCTACGCGGGTATGTAGGGCGGCGGGCGTTTCTGGTTCTTTAGTAGGTGCGGCGCGCTTGGAACGAGTCCCGTTGGTTTTCGACTTTCGGGTTCCAGATGAAGCAGAAGCCGTTTTCGGTTGATGGGTCCGTTTGCGAGGCGTCTTCTGTCTGGGAGACTGGATTTTTCCGACCTCAAGTGATTTAATGCCACACTCCTTACATAACTTCGCCGTGGCATCCGCCAAAGTCATCGTCACAATCAATTCGCTAATTGCGCCGCAGAGATCACATTCGGCAAGGTTTTCAATGCTTGTTAGAATCTCTGCATGTATTGCCAGCATTTTTGCCTTGTCGGTTTTCGTCTGTTTTTCCTTATGGCAGAGGTCAATCAGTTTCTGTGCCGCTTTCTCAATTGTGTCTAAATGTCCCATCTCTCCCCCCAAAGATATGAAGCACAGCGGTTTAGAACTCAGCTATGCTCTCAGTCGCCGGGCATTATAGTGTGTTATCCCGACCAATTACTTATCCCGCGGCAAGCCAACGATCCCTTTATCCGTATAAAGTTTATATTCAAGACTATCTATCAAGGCTTCACAACTCGCGGAGATAATATTTTCTGAGACACCAACAGTTCGCCAACTCCGCTCTCCATCACTCGCTTCAATAAGTACCCGGACTTTTGAACCAGTCCCTGCTTTGGTATCCAGTACCCGGACCTTGTAATCTATCAGCCTAACTGTCTGCAACGCGGGATAGAACTGTTCAAGTGCTTTTCGGAGTGCCGTGTCGAGGGCATTGACAGGACCATCACCATCAGCGGCAGTGTGTGCAGTGAGACCATCTGGTGTTGTGACCTTTATTGTCGCTTCAGAACGCATAGCGAAGTCACTGAATTGCTCGATAATCACGCGAAAACCGACAGGCTCAAAAAAAGATTCGTGTCCGTTAAACACCTTGTATGTTAAAAGCTCAAACGACGCTTCAGCAGCTTCATATTGGTAGCCTTCCTGTTCCGCTTCTTTGAGTCGTTTAAAAAGTTCCAACACCTGCGGCGAATTCTTGTCATAATCTGGATATTCCTTCTCAATCTTCTTCATGATCGTACCGCGGCCCGCTTGATCGGATACGAGAATGCGTTGTGTATTGCCCACCTTCTCCGGCTCAATATGTTCGTATGTAAGGCGATTTTTGCGGATCGCGTCCGTGTGCAAGCCGCCTTTGTGGGCAAATGCAGAACGTCCAACGTATGGTTGACGTTCATCATGCGGAAGATTAGCCAATTCACTGATGAGCCGTGAAATGTCTGTTATCCCCTGCAGCTGCGGTCCACTTAGGCACTCTATTCCGAGTTTGAGTTGAATCGTAGGAATGATAGCGGCGAGATTCGCATTGCCACACCGTTCACCGTAGCCGTTGAAGGTCCCTTGCACGTGGGTCGCGCCTGCTTGCACCGCCAGCACGGAGTTTGCAGTACCCATACCAGCATCGTTGTGTGTATGAATACCCACAGGCAGCGACAACTCGGAGAGCACGACTTTTACGCCTTCTTGAATTTCTAATGGCAGTCTACCGCCGTTCGTATCACAAAGGACGAGGCAGCTTGCACCGCCAGTGGCAGCGGCTTGCAGCGTCTCCATTGCGTACGCAGCGTCATCGGCGTAGCCATCAAAAAAGTGCTCCGCATCGTAAATCACCTCACGACCGTTCTCCACAAGGTAACGGACAGAATTTTCAATTAACGCCAAGTTCTCCGCTGGTGTCACCCTCAGAACGTCAGTTGCGTGGAGTCGCCAACTTTTCCCAAAAATTGTGATAGTCCTCGCCCCAGTATCCAGTAAGGCAGCCAAATTCGGATCAGTATCGGGAGTATAAGTCGGGTAGTAGGTGCTGCCAAACGGTACAATAGTCGCCGTTTCTAATGCCATGCCTTTCGCACGCTTGAAAAATTCTATATCTTTCGGATTGGAACCTGGATAACCTCCCTCAATATAGCGAATACCTAATTTATCAAGTGCCTCTATAATGATAAGTTTATCTTCAATGGAAAATGCTACCCCTTCTGCTTGGCTTCCATCCCTGAGTGTTGTATCGTAAAATTCAACCATGTTGCTTTTCACAGCAAGTTTTGGCTTGCAAGCTACGCCAAAATTCGATGTCTCCTTTTATGCGTTTATGTCGTCATTCCTGTCTAATTTACCTACTCATATTTTACCACGTTTCAGGGGAAAAGTCAAATTTTGTCTATGTTTTACGCACTACTGAAAACTGACTACTGACTACTGAAAACTAATGTTCTATCCATTTGTATTTGGATAATACACATAATTATGATATATTAAAATGTATGAAAACTTACACCGTTTTGTTAGTCTGCTTTGTGTTGTTGCTATCAGGTTGTGGGATATTTGCTACTAAGCCTACCGAAACCGAACTACCGGCAACCTCTGTAGATCCACTCGAAAAGTTACAAACTGATATTGATGTCGTCTTGCAGGACCCGTTGTTCACAACAGCGAGCATGGGTATTAAGGTCGTTGCTGTTGAAACAGGGGCGGTGATTTACGAAAAGGATCCCCTCAAATTACACCACCCCGCCTCCACAACAAAGCTCTTCACGGCAGCAACCGCCTTGGCAAAACTGGGGTCAAACTACCAGTTTGAAACAACTCTTTATGTTGATACGGATGTGGATGCACAAGTCACAGGGAATATCTATCTCAGGGGCAGAGCCAATCCAGTGCTGCAACCCGAAGATATAGTGGAATTAGCTGATATGTTGCTTGAAACTGGTGTGAAATCGATAGAGGGTGACATCGTCGTTGATGAAACATACCTTGACACTATTCGGGAAGGTCCTGGATGGATGTGGGACGATAGACCGCTTCGGATTAGTGCTTTAAGCATCAAGCAAATAGAACCCGATCCAGGCACAAGGAGCAGAGCCCTTGCCTGCGGGTATCTACTGAAAACCGAGCTTGAGCAAGAAGATGTTGAGGTAATGGGTAATGTCGTTTCTGGAAAGGTGCCACCAGACGCCCAAGTTGTCGCTCAACATCTGTCGCCACCGCTCGCCGATATTCTCAAATTAATGAACAAACCCAGTGACAATTGGATTGCTGAATTTCTCTTCAAAACGATCGGTGCTGAAGTGATCGGGGAACCGGGAACTTGGACAAAAGGAAGGCAAGCTGTCACTGAATACTTAAGTGAAATTATCGACGAACCGCCTGTACATCGGTTCGTTGAAGGCTCTGGACTCTCTCGTTACAATCTCCTCAACGCTGAATTACTCACAGATCTGCTCGTCTATATGTATCAGAATTTTGAGTTGATGCCGGAGTATCTGGCATCGCTGCCGATTGCTGGTGTCGATGGGACTTTAAGGAATCGGATGCAAGGGGTGTACGCTGAAAAGGTATTGCGTGCGAAGACCGGGACATTAAGCGGTGTTTCAGCACTTGCTGGTTACACCGTCACAGCGGATGATGAGGTATTTGCGTTCGGCATTCTCATCAGCCATTATATTGGGCTGCCAGCATCTGCACGAGATATCCAAGATAAAATCGGGAATTATCTAACCGGTTTTAGTCGTCACAGCGAGGGAGAAAAGTGAAATGATCACTTCGACTTTGTAAGTCTCAATTTCCAGTAGGCGCGGTTTTAAACCGCGCCTCCATAAAGAAAGATGTTAAAAATGGTCAGGCTCTAAGGATGTAACCTCAATCAAACCGAGAAGCAATCTCTGGCGGTGGATCTCCCACGACAGACTTCCCATCCTTTAGCAAAGGCTCCGCGTTTCCCCACAAACGACTCCCATCATGCGACAAAAGCGGTTCTGCTGAATACTGAGCGAGATACGCACGCCGTAGGTTATTCGTAAAGTTTGTGCTGCTACAATGGAAATTGATGCTCGTAAATGCCACAATGCTCCCCGCAGGCACAATAGCAGGCACACCCTTTTCTGGTCCAAAATAACCCACCATATCGTTGCTGCCTTCTTCGCGGACATGCTTCACCCATGAACGGATCCCGATGCGCGAAAACGGCATCACATAAACTGTCCCGTTCTCTTCAGACATATCGTCAAGCGCACACCAACAGGTAAGATACGGCTTGTGGTCGGGATAGCCGACATAACCAGAGTCCTGATGCCAGCTGAACTTCATTCCCGTTCCCGCACCTTTAACAACATACTGTTCCCAGAACAGATACGCCGTATCACCTAAAGTAGCACGGCAGACCTCTGCCATCAGGGCGCTGAATAGAAACTCGCGAAGTTTCGGCTGTTTCCTGAAGCAGTTTGAAACGAAATATCGTTTGTTGCGATGATTGATACCGAGGACATCCGTGTCCTGCCGGTCCATCTCAGCATCCATCTGGCTGATAAAAGTTCCGCATTCACCGCGGAGCAGTTCCAAAAGCGACTCCGGGATAACATTCTCTAAAATGAAATAGCCTTCCTCTTGGAATTGCTGTTTCTGTTCATCGGTTATGTTCATATTTTTAATTTTACCTTGCGGAAGAACAATGTAAGTCAGAACTTTGACGCATCATTCTCACGAGTCGCCCGCGCCGATGTTGCGGGCTTGGGTTAATGAAACGGAGAGCGGCCCATTATTCAGTTTCCAACCCACAAAGAGGTTCCTATTCGATATTGACTTGGCGGACGATCTGACCGTGGCTCTCCCAATAGGTGCGTTTACCAGTGATATAATCAGAATCGGCTGCGGGTTGGATGTTTCCCATTGTATCAATCGCTCTGGAGACGATGGTGTGTTCACCTTTAGACGGGTTGTTCCAATCAAGATGCCAGATCTTCCATGCGAATTCTGCATCTTCTTCTGGGTCTATTGTCGCCTTTTGCCATGCCCCACCATCAATGCTAACCTCGACGATTTCAATAGGGGCACCCCACGCCGCACCGTAGACACGGTATTTCTCACCAATGCGCGTTACCTTCGCCGCTAACGACTTCAACTGCGTTCTGCCAACCGAGGTCTCCATCCAAACCGATTCACCATCCGGACGTTTTTCCTCACGTATTGTAACGTAATCGCGTCCCATAAACCTACCCATAAACCGCGTGTTGCGTACCTCAATACGTTTGAGCCATTTAACACACGCGATACCGTACCAACCGGGAGCGATAAGGCGGAGCGGCGCGCCGTTCGCCTGTGGTAACGGTTCGCCATTCATTTCATAGCAGAGAAGAGCGGTGTCTTCCAAGGCATCTTCAACAGACATGCTTCGAGCGAAGTTCTGGCGCATTTTCATATCCCGTCGTTCTTCTTCTCCCTCATCGTGTCCGAAGAAGATAACTTCAATGCCGTTTTCTTGGATACCAGCCTCTTTAAGAATCGGTGCAAGCGGTGTACCTGTCCATTTCGCATTTCCAATTCCACCCGTAAAAGTTGGGAATCCGTGGTTACCAGAGCATTCCAGTGTAAAGATTACGTCCTTTCGGGGACGGGCTTTGATATCCTCTATTGTGAGCATCAACGGATTCTCAACCAAACCGCTCACCTCAAGTTTCCATGTCTCAAGATCGACTTCAGGTGTGCCGTAGTGTGAGACGTTGAAGAACTTATCGTTTGGCGTGATAAAGGAATCAAGTTTGTTCCAATCCAGCAAAACACGCTCTGAAGACGATTCCGGTGGCTGATCAGCGAACGGGATAAGCACTTCACCCTCACGGCTTGGAAAGGCATAAACTGCCCAAGGACTCAGCAGTAATCCTGTGAGTGTTAAACCGCTCTGTCGCAAAAAATCTCTACGTTCCATACTGCCTCCTCATTCTTCCGGTAGGTGAGGTATTTAACCACGCTACTGTATATCTATCCGCTCATTGCTGCGATATAGTTGGAGTTGACCTGTTCCCAGTTAATGATCTTACCCCACGCGTCAACATAGTCGGCGCGTCGGTTCTGGTAATTGAGATAATAGGCGTGTTCCCAAACATCAAGACCGAGGATGGGAGTGTGTCCTTGCATCAAGGGACTATCCTGATTGGATGTCGAGTAGATCTGTAGTTTCTTGTTTTCATCAACAACCAGCCATGCCCACCCTGAGCCAAAATGCGTTTTCGCTGCTTTAACGAACATTTCGCTTCCAGCATCAAACGAGCCGAAAGTTGACTGAATCGCTTCGGCAACTTTTCCCATCGGTTCGCTGCCGCCGGGTTTCATGATATTCCAAAAAAGTGTATGGTTCGCATGTCCACCGCCGCTGTTGATCACAGATTGGCGGAGATGTTTCGGGACCTTGTCAATATTGCGAAGCATCTGCTCAAGGGACATGTGCATCAAATCGTGACTGCGTGCGACTGCCGCATTAAGTTTATTGACATACCCTTGGTGATGTTTTCCGTGGTGGATCTCCATCGTGCGTTTATCAATATGAGGTTCAAGGGCATCATACGCATAGGGTAGTGGTGGTAATTTCTGACCCTCGTGATGATCGGCATATACACGCAGAGGACTGTTAGTGAGAAGCAATCCTGCGAGTGCGGTGCTTCCCTGAATTAAAAAATTTCTACGGTTCATAAGTTCACCTTGTCCTGCTGTTTTGTGTGGCATTTTAGCAGAAATCGTGGATTCCTGTCAAGATGCATTTACTTAAAAATAAAACCTCTATCCATGGTAGGCGAGGTTTCCTAACCTCGCTGGTTTTCTCTAACAAACCCTCCAATCTCTCGCGTCCTTTCTACCTTTCTAATATCTCTCAATTCACTAACGAAATAAATGATCTTGTGTTTAGAAATCGGTTGATTTTAGTAAAGATTTTTGGTATCTTGATTACATTATAGCATGCAAAGAGAAAGAGATAAAAAAGGAGAATCACTTTATGCCTAAACTAGGCCGCCTCCAACCGGTTGAACTACGTGAAATCTGGGCCGACGAGGCCGCAGACTTCACACCATGGTTAGCAAGAGAAGAAAACCTCGCCCTCCTTGGCGAAACACTGGGTATGGAACTTGAGCTTGAGGCACAGGAGATAAACGTTGGAGACTTCCAAGCCGATATCCTGTGTCGAAATACTGAAGATGACTCACGGGTGCTCATTGAAAACCAATTGGAAAGGACAGACCACGATCACCTCGGCAAAACTTTAACTTATTCAGCAGGCTTGGATGCTGATACTGTTGTCTGGATCGCGAGACGGTTCCGAGAGGAACACCGAGCTGCACTTGATCGATTAAATGAAATTACAGGTGAACGCTTTCGGTACTTTGGAATAGAAATTAAGGTATGGCAAATCGGCAGTTCTGACCGCGCTCCACAATTTGAAATCGTTTCTAAACCCAACGACTGGCACCGCGAAGTGAGTCAAAGGACGCAACGCGTAAGAAACGAAAATCTCACCGAAACCCAACTGCTGCGTAAGAAATTCTGGACTACTTTTCGCGACTACATGATTCAGAAAGGTAGTCCAATTAAGTATCCAGAACCAGGACCAGGGAATTATCTAAATTGCGGGATAGGGCAAGCCAACTTCGGAATAGGCGCATATCAGAACACACAAGACAAATTTATTGCCACTATGCTCTACCTAGGTGGTAATGATGCTAAGCCACATTTCTACTTACTAAGAGAGCAAAAGGAAGAAATTGAAAACGAATTTGGTGAGAGACTTGAATGGGAAGAAAGACCTGAACACAAAGAGAGCAGAATATCATTGCAAAAAACAGGTACGGATCCGACTAACGAAACAGACTGGTCAAATCAGCACGAGTGGATCCGCTCTAAAGTTGAAAAGTTTCACCAAGTCTTCTGTCCACGCGTCGAGGCACTCAATGCCGCTGGCTGGAAACCTTCCGAGAACGAGGATAACGAATAAACGTAAGGGCAGTTTGTAGTAGGGCAATTTATTGCCCGTTGATTACAGAGAGGGATCAATGCAAAACACGGATACCTTCCACATCCTCACGTTAGACGGTGGCGGCACCCGCGGCATATACACCGCCCATCTCCTTGCCAAAATTGAACAGACTTTTCAGATCCCTATCAGAACCTGTTTCGACCTCATCGCTGGTACAAGCACAGGGTCAATCATCGCCGGTGCTGCTGTCTCCGATATCCCCATGCGGGATATTGTCGAACTCTTTGATACTGAAACACCGCATATCTTCCGAAGAAGATGGTATCGTATCCCGTTGTTTCTCAGTAAATACTCAAGTGAACAACTCTCACGGATTATTGCCAATCATATCCCCGCAACACCGCTCGCCGAAATAACAGTCCCGTTGATGATAACGAGTTCGGAAATCTCCAAAAGTGAAGTCCACGTTTTCAGATCAAATTATGACAGTCGCGATTCGGAGATCGCTCCTACGGATAGAGGCGTGAGTCTTCGAGATGCTATCCTTGCCTCCTGTGCCGCACCTACATTCTTTGCCCCGAAATCCCTTAATAACTTGCTTTTGGCAGATGGTGGGCTCTGGGCAAACAATCCCTCCACAATCGCTTTCACGGAGGCACTCTCGGCGTTTGGAAAAGACACGCAGGAAGTCCGCATGCTGTCCGTTGGCACAGGACATTCCGTAAATATGTATCACAATAGACGCGGTTGGGGATTTATCACAGGGTGGGGTGGCGCGAAGTTGACATCCTACGTGATGAGTTTGCAATCTCAAGCATCCGCAAATATGGCGAAACGCCTGCTTAAGGAGAATTACCTACGCATTAATCCAGAAATTGATTTCTGGGAGTTAGATACCCTTACGCAGTTAGACAACCTCAAATCTCTCGCAGCACGCGATTTCAAAAAAAACGCCGAAGGAATTGAGGCATTCCTTCGGCGCGTTTAGCGACGAAATTCAATGTCCGTTCTTACATCGCGTTAGCTTCCTGAACTAACCAAACCGAAATGGACTGGATCATAATTTGATGTGCCCGTTCAACAATCGGATTTAACGACGGTATATGCGCAAACATTTTTTGTGCTTTGTGTTTCAGATCCGCCGGTGCCGGTAATTCAGGAATTTTCAGCTCTCTGAGGAATTTTTCTACCTCTGTATGACTTATGTGCGCACGTTTCCGTAGTTCTTCCAACTTTGGCGTCTGCGACCATGCTTTCAACAGTGCTTTGCCAATCTGTTCAATCGAAAAACTTCCAGCCAGTTGATGCGCCGCTTTTTCTACGACAGTTAAGGATAATTTACGTGTGCCCTCAACCACATGTGTTGGCGGTAAGCGAAGATCCCAAACGATCCTAAAAATTGATAACACTTTCAAGATATAATACGTGACATCAATTTGCCACCAATGAAAGCCTTGAGGTGTAGCACTTGGGAAGTGGTGATGGTTGTTATGCCATCCTTCTCCTAATGTAATAATAGCCAGAAGTAGGTTGTTTCGAGAGTGATCTCCAGTGACGTAAGGCTGTTTACCGTAAACGTGGGAAAGGGAATTGATCGTGAATGTTCCATGAAAAAGTAGTACCGTACTCACGAAAAACCCCACGATAAGTCCAGACCAACCAGCAACTGCCCAAACAGCAACCCCTAACAAGAATGGAGGGAGTCTTTCCCACTTTTCTAACCAAGCAAGTTCAGGGTATTTCTGAAAATCCTTAATTAAACCGTAATTGGCAGTAAGCCCACGTTTGGAGAAGATCCAAAGGACGTGGGAATACCAAAATCCATGTTTAACAGGCGAGTGTACATCTTGGTCGGTGTCAGAGTATTTATGGTGTAGACGATGTTTCGCTGCCCACCATAGTACCCCGCGTTGTGCTGAACTCTGACCCAGAAACGCCAGGAAAAACTGAAATACGCGACCGGTTTTAAATGAGCGGTGGGAAAAATATCGATGAAATCCTGCTGTGATTCCAAACATGCGGATGACGTACAAGGCACCACATAAGATCCAATCTATGGGTTGAACGTCTACCCAGATAATTCCAAAACACGCCAGGTGAACCATTATGAAAGGTAAAACTCGTGGGTGAATAATGTCCTCCTTATCGGCAGGACACGAGATATTTGGTTCTTTAGATGACACTGTCGTTGTGTTCCTTTTGCTTATCGCTTTCTACGCATAACGATGACGCTATTGCGTAATTAAGTTATTCCTTGAAGGCATCAAAAGTTTGTCAGAACAGATACATAGTTGTTGATGAAATGTGGAATTAAGAAATCTACATTTCACTAAAAGGTTGATTTATCTATGCTTACTACGTAAGAATAAATCGCTTGCGGTTGTGAGGAGGACCTATCGTCCGAGGCTCGAAGTTAGTTAATTGTTGTGGGATTAGGTTGGTTATAGGGCGAGATCCGCAGATCCCGCCCTGTAATATTAGAGAAGGGCTATTGATTTTCACGCAAGCGAGCCTCTAAAGCCGCCAATTCATCAGATAACGCTTCAGGCAATGTCTCTTCAAAACGTTCATAGTGCTCTCGAATTGACTCAATTTCATTGAGCCATTCTTCGACATTAACATTGAGGAGTTCTTCCATCTCAGTTCCTGTTACATCCAGTCCAGCGGTGTCGATGGCATCGGGTGCCGGCAGATAACCAATCGGAGTTTCGACTGCCTTACCTTTTCCAGATACACGTTCCACAATCCATTTCAAAACACGACTATTTTCGCCGAAGCCGGGCCAGAGCCAGCCACCATCGGCATCCTTACGGAACCAATTGACGTAGAAGATCTTCGGCAATTTGCTGGCGTCGGTATTCTGACCCATTTCCAGCCAGTGTGCGAAGTAGTCCCCCATGTTGTAGCCGCAGAACGGGAGCATCGCCATTGGATCGCGTCTGAGTTCACCGACTGTTCCAGCAGCAGCTGCAGTACGTTCGGAAGAGGCAATAGAGCCAATGAAGGTGCCGTGTTGCCAATCGAAAGTCTCAAACACAAGCGGGACCGTCGTAGCGCGTCGTCCACCGAAGAGAATAGCAGAAATCGGTACGCCGTTCGGGTTTTCCCAGTTCGGGTCGATAATTGGACATTGAGAGGCAGGGGTTGTGTAGCGTGCATTCGGATGTGCCGCTGTTTTTTCATCACCGGGATGCCACTCTTCACCAAGCCAGCTTGTGAGCGTTTCAGGTGGTTCTTCGCTCATCTCTTCCCACCATACATCCGTATCCTCTGTGAGGGCAGCGTTGGTGAAAATTGAGTTTGATGTGAGTGTGTGCATCGCGTTCGGGTTCGTATCCATTGACGTGCCAGGAGCAACTCCGAAAAAGCCAGCTTCCGGATTAATGGCGTAAAGTCTGCCATCTTCACCAAATTTCATCCAGGCAATATCATCGCCAATCGTCTCAGCTTTCCAACCTGGTATGGTTGGCGTGAGCATCGCGAGGTTCGTTTTACCGCAGGCACTCGGAAACGCTGCTGCGATGTAGGTTTTCTCACCTTCAGGACTTGTTAATCCCAAAATAAGCATGTGTTCTGCCATCCATCCATCATTTTTTGCCATCACAGAGGCGATGCGGAGAGCATAGCATTTTTTGCCGAGCAGCGCGTTCCCACCATAGCCACTACCATAGGACCAGATGGAGCGTTCTTCGGGAAAGTGTACAATATATTTATTATCAGGATCGCAGGGCCAAACAACATCAGGCTGTCCCGGTTCAAGCGGCATTCCGACGGAATGTAGACACGGCACAAAATCTCCATCTTCGCCAAGCACATCAAGCACATCATTTCCCATGCGGGTCATGATTCGCATATTCACAACGACGTAAGGTGAATCACTAATTTCAACGCCAATATGTGAAATCGGTGAACCGAGCGGTCCCATGCTGAACGGCACGACGTACATCGTTCTGCCCCTCATGCAACCCTTGAAAAGTCCTTTGAGAGTGGCTTTCATTTCATCTGGATCATGCCAGTTGTTTGTTGGGCCGGCTTCGAGTGGCGTCTTCGAGCAGATGAATGTTCTATCTTCAACACGTGCAACGTCGCCAGCATCGGAACGGGCAAGATAACTCCCTGGTCGCTTTTTGGGATCTAAGCGGACAAAAGTTCCTTTCTGGACAAGTGCCTCACACAAACGGTCATTTTCTTCCTGAGACCCGTCACACCAATAAATCGAGTCGGGTTGGCAGAGTTCAACTGCTTCTTCAACCCAACGCTGTAACTTCTTATTCTTGGTCATTTAAACCTCCAGTTGTTGTTGAATACATCTATTATTGCTCCTATATATTTTACAACAAATTTTCCGACTTCGCAAATTAAATGCCAAAACAATCTATACCTGTTCGTTTAATACGTCCCTTAGTGTCGAAACGTAGTTGAAACCCAACGTCATACGATATACCTAATGCTTTCTGTGTAGCAGAAATCAAAACGACGCGCCTAAACTGACATGAATTTTTCCTCTCAACAGGGAATCTCCTGCAGCGAGCCCGTAGTTCAATCGTAGAATACCGCCTTTAGACTCAAGCCGGGCACCAAACCCGTAGCCAACTCGGAGTCTATCAAAAACTGAAGGGGTCTCAAGCAAGGTTACTGCACCTAAATCAGTAAAAACAAAAATCTGGGAATCAGGTCCAACAAGATATCGGTATTCGATATTTGCATACATACGGCGTGGTCCAGAAAACCAGTCTTCATCGTACCCGCGCAATGTGGTCGCACCACCGAGATAAAAAAGTTCGGTTGGGGGGATAACTATGTCAGAATCACTTGCAAGCTGCGTTTCAAAACCCCACACCGCAGCACTGTGGAGTTCTATGGCAATCGTCTGTTTTCGCCATGTTGGGTAGTATTGCTGGAGAGAGAGCCACGCCTTCCTGAGCCGAAAGTCGCTCCGTGATACCTCAAGGGCAATGCTGTCACGCCGACCGCGCGTCGGGTTCAAAAAATAGTCACGTGTGTCCCGTGTCAACCGGAATGTGACACTATACTTTGTTCCACTGTACGCTTCGGGGCCCGTTAAGGGAGTAGTAATCGGAGATTGAATCTCAAACGGAGTTACTGGTCTGGGAGGCAGACCCACATTTGGGACTTTAATCTCCTTATATCCTAACGTCATAGTGCCTTCAAAGACCCGTCCGAAGTTGGTAGTTGCACTCACACTGCTGGAACGTTCTTCCGAGACTGTTTCACTGTCGTCGGATGGAAAGCCTCCAAGCTGATCCTGACCGCGACTACGTTGTTTAATTTGTCCATATGCTACACCGATCGTTAACGGTTTCCCAAATATCCACGGCTCCGCATAACTGAGTCGAAGGATTCTAAGCAGACCGGATTTCCAATAGAAGTCGAACTGCCTACCTGTCCCTAACAGATTGGTTTCGCTGGCTTCAAGGATCCCGGTGAGTTGTGGTGCCGCGTCAACTTCGGAATCTGGTGGAGCATATCCGATAACGCCGCTCAGTCGTCCCGTTTTTGCTTCGGTTACATGGGCGTGAAAGTTGATCCTATCCGCTGTTGTCCCTGCCTCTAACACATTTGGGTTAATCTGATAGAAATACCCCAAATTACGCAGTCGGCGGTAACTTGTATCAATATCGCGTTGATCAAAACGTTGGTCGGGTTTTACCGGAATTTCCCGAAGAACTACCTCTATTTTCGTCTTTTGGAGACCGCTCACCTTGACATCACCAATCCGAATTTGTGAGCCTTCGCGAATATGCAACTGGAAATCGACGGTAGATGTTTCTGATGAAAGTTGAATATTTTTGGTTTCAATCTCAATCTTTGGGTAGCCATGTTCGCTGTATAGCGTCTGGACACGCTCGATTCCATCTGCTAACGCTGCTTCTGTAAAAAGGTTGCCCTGCTTTAGATTGAGCGCATCGCGGATTTCCTCTTCGGAGAATAATTGATTTCCTGTAAGTGTCAGCATCCCTATACGGATCCGTTTGCCTTCAACAATTTTCACTGTAATAGACACGTCCGTTTCGTTTGCTAAAATAGGTGAAACAGCTGGTGTCATTTCTACAAACACAAATCCGTCTTTCCGATACGCCTCAAGGATGCGTTCAAACCCCTCTCTAATTTCCGCTTGGGTATATGTTTTCTCCGACTGCCATTCAAACAGATTCGCTAATCTGTTTTGATTAAAATGTGAGCCACCATCAAAACGGAGTTGGCGAATGTAATAGTGCGGTTTGGTCGTCTGGTCTTCTGTTGCGTTGTTAGCAGTTGCGTCTTCCGAACTATTGCTCTGTTCTATGTCGTCGGTCCCATATAGTGAATCAGATGTTCCGATTATGCAGAAAAATAAACCACTGAGTAGTATAAAGAGTTGTGGAAATCGGTGTTTGTACATCTATTGTCTCCATTAAGCCTAAACCTATACGATGCTATTTTAGCATGTGTGATACACTAAAGGCAAATCGTCCTTTTGTGTAGGAGGGCATGTCTACAAAAGTAATCTCTCGGTGTTCTATGTTCTGTAGAAGTGGTATGTACAATGCTTGGCATAAACGTGCGAAATTTATGACATCCTAAGTGCGAGACTTTTATACGAGAATAAATTTGATAAAAATTGGAAAATGTGGTATAATATTGCTTGGAGTGATTAAATTAATGATTTATTCAGAAAAATTGGCAATATGAGTATAATGGTCACGCCCACGTAGGAGTACATATAGATTATGCCAAATGCGCTACTTGTTTATCCAAAGTTCCCTCCATCTTATTGGGGATTTAAATACGCTTTAGACTTTCTTGGAAAAAGATCCTCAATGCCCCCGCTCGGATTGCTAACTATCGCCGGGATGTTTCCCAAGAACTATAACTTAAAGGTTGTCGATCTTAATATTGAACCACTCACCGATGAACATATCCAGTGGGCAGATGTCGCCTTGACATCAACGATGATTGTTCAAAAAGCCTCGCTTTACGAAGTCGCTGAACGTTGCAATCGAGCCGGAGTTCCGATTATCTCCGGAGGACCGCATCCGACCTCTTACTATGACAATATCAAAGAAGAGACCGATGCTACGATTAACCATTTTCTCTTCGGGGAAGTTGAAGAAATCTTTGAAGACTTCTTAACCGATTTTGAGAGCGGAACGGCGCAAGAGATTTATCGCGAAACTCGAAAACCGGATATCACGAAAACCCCCCCGCCTCGTTACGATCTTATTAATGTGAACGCGTACGGCTCAATGGCACTCCAATTCTCGCGCGGGTGTCCCTTCAACTGCGAATTCTGCGATATTACAAAGTTATTCGGGCGCGTACCTCGCACCAAAAGCAATGAACAGATGCTCGGTGAGTTTGAGATGCTCTATAAACTCGGTTGGAAAGGCGCGATGTTCGTTGTTGATGACAACTTTATCGGCAATAAACGCGACGCAATGCGTCTGCTTCCTGCTGTCAGGGAATGGCAGGAGGAACGGCAATTTCCGTTCTCACTTTATACCGAAGCCAGTGTGAACCTCGTCGAAATCCCTGAAATGCTTGACGCAATGAGCGATGCCGGTTTTAACATGGTCTTCCTCGGTATCGAAAGCCCTAATGATGATGCACTGATTAGCACCTCCAAAGGACAAAATACGAGCAAACAGGAAGATGCTGGTAGTTATCTGTTGCGTGCTGTCAGAGAGATACAGAGCAAAGGGATGGAGGTTACAGGTGGGTTTATCATCGGGCTTGATGGCGATACGGAGTTTGATTCGCATATCAACTTTATTCAGGAAGCCGGCATTCCGATGGCGATGGCTGGTCTCCTTACTGCCCTGAAGGAAACTGATCTCTGGCATCGATTGAAAAGTGAAGATCGCTTGCTTGGGGAGTCCAGCGGAAATCAGACCGACATGACCCTTAATTTTGTACCGGAAATGCCGCGCAATGAGCTTCTTGCCGAATATCGGCGGGTTGTTTCGACGCTTTATGATCCGACCTTGAAAAACTATTTCGCCCGATGTTTGAAGCTCCTTGAGCATATGCCTAAGACCCATCATAATGTTAGATCGATTAAGATAGAGGAAGTCCGTGCATTTGCACAATCGATCCAGAAGCAACTTTTCTCCAAGCAGGGTTTAGAGTACGCACGGTTCTTGCTGAAAACTTTAAAAGACTATCGTTCGATGTTCCCGGAAGCTGTCCGATTGGCTGTCATGGGCTACCATCTTGAGAAGATAACTCGCCACACTGTTGCTGTTGAAGACTTCAGAAACTTCTTGGCTCATGAAATGGAGACCTTTAAAAAACAGGTCTCGCAATTCACGCAGGTGCAAGGCGACAGCATGAGTGAAATACAAAGTTATTCACGGCAGCTCTTTGCCCGTGTTAAGACGGAGTACAATTCGATTCACGAGGATTTTCGCTACGCCGCACACGCTGCGCTTACCGGTTTTCAACAGTCGATGTTCAAAGAGTACTTAGAGGCAGAGTTCACGGCTTTCAAAAACGCTGCCGGGGCTTTCGCAAAAGCGCAGAGTGCCCGGGTCGGTGAGTTACAAACCTATGTCCATAGACTCTTTGCCCGTGTTCGCGCACAGCATGCTCAACTCTACGATAGTTTCAGGCATCATACTGACGATTTGAGTCATCATACTCAAGAAGCCTTTGATGTTTTCCGTGAATCCATCGCACGGCATTTGGAACAACTCTTCGGTTCTGTCCCTGTACAAATTGAGGGGCTGACCTAACACGATCATGGCGTGTATTGAGATAGAAAACCTCGGTTTCACATATCCGAGTCGTCAGAACCCAACATTGCAGGGGATCACGACCGATATTCCTTCCGGGGCATTTGTGCTGTTGACAGGTCCAACCGGATGTGGTAAATCCACATTACTGCGGACACTGAACGGCTTAATTCCACACGCTTCGGCAGGAATACTCACCGGAAGCGTCCGTCTCAGCGGAGAAAACCTCGCTACACAACCGCTTGCTACCACGTGCCAGCAAGCGGCTCTTCTTTTCCAAAACCCCGAAGATCAGCTCTTTTGCACTTTAGTCGAAGACGAAATCGCCTTTGGACTCGAAAATCTCGGTTTTCCGCCCGAAGAGATTAGGGGACGAATCGCTTTTGCCTTGGAACAGGTAGGACTGCCTAATTTCCAAAATCGGGAGATCTCATCGCTCTCTGGCGGTCAAAAACAGCGCGTCGCGCTCGCTGCTATCTGTGCGATGCAACCGCAAGTCTTGCTCCTTGACGAACCTACCAGCCATCTCGATCCGCAAGGCACGAGGGATATTCTCGATATCGTCGCGAAACTAAATAGGGAAATGGGAATAACAGTCGTCTTGGCAACCCATCGAACCAGAGAGGTTGCACCGCTGTGCGATCATGTATGGCTAATGGAAGAAGGACAACTCTGTCTGGATTTACCAAAGACTGAGGCGTTTCAAGACCTTGCTCCATATCAACGTTTGGGTGTACAAGTGCCTCTGGGTGATACAGCCTCGTCTGCAACCCGATTTTCTGATCCAAAAACTTCTGGCGTAGCACCCTCAAAAAACTTCAGTCTGAGTCTCGGCCAACTCCATTTTCATTATCCAAATACCGACAAAGATGCCGTGTGTGGGATCTCCTGTGATGTCCAACGTGGAGAGGTCCTCGCAATTATGGGAGCAAACGGGTCTGGCAAAACAACGCTAATTCATCTGATTGCAGGTTTGCTGCGTCCGTCAGCAGGGGAAGTGTCAATTGCCGGAAAGACGCGCCGTCGGGTAAAACTTCATCAATTGGCAGGTGAAATTGGTATCGTTTTTCAGAATCCCGATCTGCTACTACAGGCGAAAACCGTCAGCGATGAGGTGGCATTTGGTCCAAAAAATCTCAGATTTCCAACAAAAACCCTTGAAGCACGGGTTACCAAGACCCTCACACAATTTGACTTAAATAGTCTTGCTGCAGAAGCACCCTATGCTCTGTCGCGAGGACAACGTCAGCGTATCGCAGTCGCAGCAACCTTTTCACTCCATCCCGATCTTTTTCTTCTCGATGAACCCACCACCGGTCAAGATGCACACCACCTCTATGAGTTAATGGATGAACTTTGTGATGAAATCCGACGCGAGGATAAGACCCTCATTTTCGCAACCCACGATACCGATCTCACCTTGAAATATGCCGATCGCGTTCTCTTATTGCGTGACGGTGAAGTAATTTTCGATGGTATCCCTGGTGCTGCTTTTGCCGACCAGGATCTCCTCCACCAAGCATCACTGTAAGTTGACGATCCCGTTGATGGTTATTACCAAATATACTATACTCTTATGGGAAGGAGGACTTGTATGGTTACCCGAAAAGAGATTCAAGCTACCTGTGATGACATCGTGCGCGAATTCGCGCCGCTCCAGGTGATTCTCTTTGGCTCTTATGCCTACGGCGCGCCAACAGAGGACTCGGATGTAGATCTGCTCGTCGTGATGGATATTCCGAAATCGGAATTTAGCAATAAGGCGATAGAGATCCGGCAGCGTATCTCATACCACTTCGGTATGGATCTTTTAGTCCGCTCCCCGGAGGAGATTGCGTATCGCGTTTCATATAACGATTGGTTTCTCCGCGAGATCGCTGAAAAAGGCGAAGTGCTTCATGGTGCCGATGCTGACTGCACTATTAAAAGTCTAAAGGACACGCATTATGGGACGAATGTTCTCAGAAAGGAGAAAGACTGCATGAATCCATTGACATTGGAGTGGATACAGCGGGCTGAAGCTGATTATATTGCTGGACAGCAGCTTCTGTTGACAGCGAATCCGCTACTGCATAATATTATCTGTTTCCACGCACAACAGTGTATTGAAAAATACCTCAAGGCGTGGCTGCAGGAAGCGAACATTCCTGTGCCACGGACGCATAATCTCGGAGAATTGCTGGACCTAATCGTGCCAACCTTGCCTGCTTGGTACCATTGGCAACCTGACTTTAAAATAATAACGGAGTACACGGTGGACTCCCGCTATCCCGGACCTTCAAGAACAGCCGCTAATACACAGCACGCCATGCACATCTGCAATGTCGTGCGCCAAGCCATTCGCACACAACTGGAACTTCCAACGGATGTGACTGAATAGGCAAATTGATGTCAAAAATGGGTTCACCTACTGAAAAATAAACATCCTTATCAGTTTGATTTTTTTGACTTTTTCGCTAAATATGTTACTGATATTTCTCAAAGTGGTATTGAAAGTAATAATAATTAATAGAAACAAGGGGCGTCATAATACGAAAGTATAACGCACTTTTAAAGGCTTACGTAAGTCTTGTAGATATAGGGAATCCTATGGATTTACAAGCAGTAACTTGGGTTAGTATAGGACAGTTCGCGTTTTTCTTTCCCGAAAAATATTGACAAAATTAGCAATTTTTTCTATAATTTAAAAAAATATTGACAAAATTAGCAATTTTTTTCTATAATTTTTGGTAATTAGGGTATTCGGCACGAAAACATGCCCGCCGCGCAGTCTTTTGAACCCCTCAAATTGAAGTAAAGGTAAAACGCATGCAGATCAGATACCTCAATTTTAATAGCCTCAAAGTGGCATTCCGCGCGCCTCATATTTACGGTGCGTGCCATGGTGCTGCGCGCTGCTGCTTGGCTTTTTCATCAAGGAGTTTTCCTTGTTTAGTGTGTGTTAACAAGGCTCTTACCCCCCCCTTTTTACACGTTAAGTAAGTCCACGAAGCAGTATTGGCGATTATTGCTGTATTGCCTTATTCGCACCCGCGCCCTTCATCTTGCCCAAAGCGTTGCGTGGGCTATTTTTGTTGCATCGAGGTTTACCCGAGGTACGTTATCCCTACCTCCTCCTGTTACGTCAATCTTGCTTTCCAGCCAAGTTTCCCTCGTGGGAGCGGTTTCCAACCGAGACCATTCTGTTTATCCAATATACTGCTTTTGGCTGCGTGCCTGGCTCCACCTATCTTCGATGGGTTGGCAAATGGGGAGGGCTCGGTGACAAAGGGGATTGTGCCGAGATGGTGGTAGGAGTTTTTTATTGAGGAATAAGTCGTTTTGGACTTAAAGAATCCAATGAATTGGAATATAGGTTCATAACACAAGAATCTGTATCGAGACTTATATGAGCAAGCAAACTTATTACGTATTAACCTATCTGTTTTTGTTCTGTGGACTCACATTTTTCGTGGGATGTGAAGAGAGTGAGCCACCTTATCCACCAAAAGAGATTTCAATCATTTCCATTGATCCACCCAATTCTTCTAAAGTTGATGAAAACGGGTCTATCGACATATATTTTTCAGAACGACCTGATTACTTTTCATATTCGTTACGGTTCCCACCAGATAGAGATGCAAGAAAATGTTGGGGTTGGTCCGGCTCCGGCGATCCAAACTGTTTTGATATAAACACTGAACTGCCAGAAGGTAAAATGAATGTTATTTGGGTAGAAAATGTTGCAACCCTTGTTTTCATGGAAGGTGAACCAGTTGTGGGTGGACGTGCTGAACTTTCTATTTTTTATTCCACATTTTCCGAATATGATGATCCTAAATACTCTCTTACCCCTTCCCAAAAACAGGAGGAAAAAACCGAGGTTTACAGTTACACCGTAATATCTGAAAAGGCAGAGATTGTTTCTACGCGTATTGATCTGTTACCCAGAGACGATCGTCCTTATGTCGGAGATGGTCGTACTTATGTCGAAGTTGGTGAGCCCTTCAAATTTATAGTAAGATTTGATAAACCTCCAGCGGGTCTCCAGCTCATTAATTTTTCATGGTGTGATTCCACAGGTTTTAGTTTTGGACCATTTGGCAAAGTGCTTGTTTGTGAAAAAATGCCTATAGACCCCGTTTATGAATTTGAACGAGAGGGAGCAATCGCAACATTCAATTTCCCTGAAGGGGTTTCTGAACCACCAGATGCATCTTCTGATCGTTTTTATTTTAGCATAGTTTGGGCGGGCGCAATTAGTTATGGAAGCATTCCTGTTCGTCGTCTTTGGTGGAAGCATGATGGAGAGAAAATTTTAATATGGTGATGGATTTTCACTGTCATCTTTATTAAGGATGTGGAGAACTTACATCGCAAATCCCAAAACGACATATAGCGTAAATTTTGCCAAGTTCAAAACGACTAATTCCGTTTTATTTTTTTAGTAAAAGGAGATATTATCAATGCTAATTTGATCAATTTCATTTGTAATAGTGGTTCTACTATCTACTAATTGTGCCTTTGTTTCGTTCGCTCAAGAGAATATCGCCCCTAAAGAAAGTATTACTTTTCAGGCGATGAGAGATGCTGAAATAGATGTCGAATCAAATTTTGATACACCTATTTGGTTTTTGATAGGCTGTGTGTTCCCAGCTGCTGGTGTGCTTTCAACATATTTCATTGAACCTGTTGTTCCCGCGGATCGGCTGATTGGCAAATCTCTAGAATATGTTGCTCATTATACAGATACATATAGGCGAGGGATGAAAAAGCGTCAGTCCGACACGGCTATTAAGGGATGCTTAGTTGGAAGTGCCATATCTGGTGGCTTGTTCGTTATAAGCACTGCAATACAGACAGGAAATTTTTAAATGTGTTAAGTCCAAAACGACTTATTGAGTTTTATTTTATTCTATTTAACTACTTTAATGGAATAACCGTATACTGCGCAAAGAAATTGACATTTCGCAGTAAACCTGTTACAATTAAGGAGGAATATAAGTGAAAATAAATTCGACGTTCCATGCTTTAGTTTTTTTGATGGCAGTCCTGATGTTCAGTACGCCTTTTGTCACTCTCGCTCAACAGAATTCGGTTCAGGCAGAAGCCGAAGCCGCCGCGGAAGGAGATGCAGAAGCCCGGACTCAGAAACCTGTATGGTTCATACTTGGTTGTGTTGGCGGTGTGATCGCAGTTGCTGTTGTTTATTTCTTTGAGCCCTCTCCACCTGCTGGGTCTCTCCTCGGAAAATCTCCCGAGTACGTCGCCTTTTACACCGATGCTTACATTTCAAAAGCCAAAAATATTCAGATGCAAGCGGCCCTAGGAGGTTGTGTTGTCAGCTGTATAGCAACGGGCGTACTTTACCTTATACTTGGGGCAGGAGCGGTAGCGGCTGGGTATTAGCGGCTATTCTTATAGTAGATTTTAGAATTACTTTGACCCGCTGCAGCGGCGAGGTTAGAAACCTTGAAGAAACACCCCGATGACTCTCACTGCGAGGCAACACGCGCATTCAGCGTTGATTTGCAAAAACCCTACCGCGATGGGGGTGCGCTTCGGGTTGGGGGACCCAACCCCTACGAAAACTGTTCATATATTTTTAGGATTTACTATAATCTATTAGAACGCCGCTGCAGTTCCTTGAACTATAGCCTCTCGAATTGAATTTCATTCAAAATTGCCGTGGTAGCAAGTGCTAGACGCTTGTTACCACGATGTTTCTAAAAAATAGATGCCTAAAAACTACCAATTTCCTGTTGTGCTTTTGCTAATGTTTCTCGTTGCTAGCGCGCTTCATGCTGCGCCGTTAAAGGTGTTATCCTTGGATTTTACGCGCGAATTAACCGAAAACGGCAAAACGGAACACATTGCAGGCATACTCCACTACGATGTGAAGGCTGCACGGGTCGTTGTTGAGGTTAGCAAACCGATCAGACAGATAATGATTGTAAAGGAGAACATTCTGGAAATTTATTACCCTGTGGAGAAACAAGCGTTCCGTTTTATTTCCGAAGGACGTGTGCCACTCCCGTTTGTCGAATCCATCATCCAATCCACCCAAGCCGAATACGGATTGACTGCGATTGGATACACTTTAGATAAGCACGATATTGTGGACAAGGTGCTCTATACCTATTGGAAACCACCAGAGAAGGCGAAGGATAAACTCGGTGGTATCGTCTTAGGCATGCATGCGGATCGGCTCATCTCGGCGGAAGTCAAAAATCCGGAGGGGTATATAATCGCCAAATCTCGCTATCAGGACCACAGCAGCATCGGGACTAACCATATTCCAATGACTGTTACTACCAGAACGTATGGTGAAAAATCTGAAGTGCTCCAATATGAACAGATTATCTATAGAAATCCGCAGGTAAATGTGGATTTGCCAAGTCCAATGCTAAGTTTCACAATCCCTGAATCGGTAAAGGTTAAAGAGGTCAAATGGTAAATTCGCCCCAATTACTAAAGTTTGTTAGGCGAGGTCTCCGCGCCTCAGTCTGCCTTATTCCGATTGCTTTTTTCTGTGTATTCTGTTTATCTGTTGGCTTCACTTCTCCAATTTGCGCTGATGAAGCCACAGATCTGGCGTTCATCCGCAAAGCCAACCCAATTACAACACCGAAAAAGCAAGAAATCATTCGTTTTAATCCACAGGATATCTCGGAGCTAAAATTCGCTGCGACGGGGTTGATCCGTCTCTACCAGAAATTTATCTCCAGTCAAGACCTTCCCACATGCAACTTCACGCCGACCTGTTCACGTTTCGGTATGGCGTGCATACATGAATATGGCGTAATGCGCGGTTTGCTATTGACTGCTGATAGATTACTCCGATGCAACGGTTCACAATCGAGGCATCATCATAGAGACGAAGCAACTGGTAAGTACGTTGACCCGATTTCAGATTATACGTCGGTAAAATAGGTTTTTAAATTAGTTTTTCAACGATATTCAATCCAATCCACGAGCTATATGAACACCACGCAAATCCCCAAATTCCTGTTCGTGATTTTATTTTCTATTACCCTTCTCTCCTTTACAATTGCTGAAGAACCCATTGAATACTATACTCCCGAAAACGTCCGCAAATTCGCCGATTTTCTATATGAACAAGGCGAATTTCTTCGCGCCGCAGGTGAATATCAACGTTATCTTTTTCATATTTCTGAAAAAGAGGCGGAAAGCGAGCAAATCCGATATAAAATCGCTCTCTGTTATCGCTTTGCTGGTCAAACCGAACAAGCCATTGAGAATTTTCAAACACTTTTACAAACCCATCCCGAAAGCCAGTTTGCAAGTCGTGCCTATTATCAAATCGGAGCAACCTATTTTCTTATAGACCGATTCGAGCAGTCCACGCAGTTTTTAAGTGAAGCATTGCCATACATAACAGATACACGGCAACGCGCCGAAGCCGAGCAGCTTATTGGACTTTCTTACCTGATGCAGAAACAGTGGTCTGAGGCGGGTGAAGTTTTCAAAATATTGCAGAGATCGGATGTGATCTCAGTGAAGGAAAAAGCATTGGTATATCACAATTACGCCGAGACAGGGGCACAGTTACCTACTCGCAGCCCGTTTTTAGCTGGTGTCCTCTCTACAATTATACCCGGATCAGGACGCCTTTACGCAGGTCTCCGTATCGGTGATGCCGTGACTTCTCTGATTACCGTCGGTGTAACAGGTTGGCAGGCTTACGACGGGTTCCGAAGAGATGGACTTTCATCGGTGAAAGGGTGGACCCTCGGCACAATCGGCGGTATCTTTTATGTCGGCAACATCTATGGCTCTGTCATTTCGGCACGTGTTTACAATCGTCGGGTGGAAGATGAATTCTTGACAACACTGTCCATAGAATTGCCGTATTAAGGCATCCATCACATTTCCCTTACCACTGTTAGGTGAGGTCTCTGTGCCTCGCCAGCTTAACGCCGAGCTACGAATTCGGGTTGAGCGACTTGCATACTTATCGGTGGTAACCCTGCGGCGATTGCTTCAACGTCATCTGTAACCCTTTTTCCGATGTCGTAGAACGCGGGATCAATACCACCTGCCATGTGGCACGTCAACACTGTATTTTCTGTTCTCCGGACGGGATGATCGGGTGGTGGTGGTTCTTCAGGGTAGACATCGATCGTTGCTCGGAATTTACCAGCATTTGCCAACTCGATAAGAGCATCAAAATCAACAAGATGTGAACGGCTCGCCAAGACAAGTACCGCTCCGAGTTTGATCTGTTCCAGTTTCTCGCGGGTAAGCAATTCCCTGTTTTCCCGCGTCGGAATCGCTAAAACGAAACTAACATCACACGCTTGCAATAACGCTTCCAGCGTCATAGGTTTTATGCCCTGATCTTCTAAGTATGTATCAGGAAGCCACGGATCATAGGCGTGCAGTTTGCAGTTGAAAGGTGCCAGCAACAGTCGTAGTTCCCGCGCCAGATTTCCGTAGCCGATGATGCCAACCGTTGCATTGTAGAGCGTACAAATATCCGCTTGTCCACGCCAACCCCATTTCTCGTCCCCTCGACGCAGCCGCCGATCCGCGTCAACGATATTCCGCAGTGCTGCAAGGGCATGTCCCAATGCCAACTCAGCCACCATTTTGGCAAAAGCAGGCGCACAACTCAGGACACGAATGCTTCGTCTGAAGCAGGTTTCATAATCAACTGACTCTCGCCTCGGGTGTGCACCACCTACCTCCATGATTGCCTTCAAATGTGGTGCAGCCTTTTCATCAACATCACCGACTCCGTAGCTGGGAATACCTATCAAAATAGACGCCTCTTTTTTCGCTTCGGTCCACGCTTCTTGAGGCATCTCTTCATCTCTACCCCATATTACCCCAACGGTATTGTTGAGTCGCTGTAAATCTTCTTGAGTGAAGATGGTGTCAAGCTGCCGCGACGGACGTGTATGCAAAATCGCTCTTAACATTGCAAATCCTCTCTTTTTAATCTGTATCGGTTTTCAGAAAAATATCTCCATCAAAATCTGGGATCTGATGACGCAATTGACGTTTCTTAATGCTGATGCCGGTAACCGGAGTGTCAAAGGTGACAAATTGCTGGGTACCGCTGCGATTGTAAACTGCCCAACCGTTTTCAAATTCACGAATAAAAAATCCTGTGATCTCTTGATATTGAACTGCTTTCTCTTGAATTGGTTGTCCAAGGTCGGCATCCCAGAAGTCATACCAATTATGCAGATGGTCCGGGGTCGGCATAGCGTTATCATCACCAAAAAGCACATACCCATCAGAATGCGTTAAACTGAGTGTGGTAATCATCCGCATCCACTGCTGGTTCTTTTTACTGTTTCGTTCTGCAATCCGAGCATTGAGATCTCCCATATAATCCGTTACCATCCGCCAACCTTCTAAACAGTTAATCCTCGGTTCTCGAAGGTGCTGTTCCGCCCACAGGAGCGTCTCTTCTATCTGCAGAACCTGATCAAGGCTATATCCTTTGTCATATTCCTGCTTATAACACTCCATGAAGATACCGTTTACATACTGAGCGGATTTTGGAATCTGACGCGTATTAGCATTGACTAGGATTAAGAAACCATCATCTGCTTGTGCTCGTATTTTGCGCAAAATAGACAATCGCGCTTCTAATTCAGCCTCCCGCGTGAGAATAGTGTCTGACCAATTATCAATACCGATTGCGCTGGTTGCATCATCCTCGTTCCACCAATCAAGCATGATTCCGTCAAAAAGTCCAGATTTGTCTAACGCAACTGCTTGATTGACTATCAAATCCTGTACTTCTGGGTTCGAAAAGTCTATGAGGTAGTTAAGGATTGTATCGTTTTCGTCTATCTTTCCATCACCGTTTGTATCTTCACCCCAACCGATGACAGGTTCACCGTTGCTACCCTTGAGCCAGTAAGTTGAATCTGGCGGATAAAACCCTACCTCCCACCAATTTTCAACCTGTGCTTCATTTTGTTTAGACAAATATTTTGCATCTCTGCATCGGATTTCGACAAGCAGTAAGAGGTGTGGATTTAAAGACAGAAGTTCCTGTTTTCTTTCACGGGCTGCGTTGAGTCGGTGTGGATCCAAGTCTGTTGCTAATCCTGAATAAGGCTGCTGCGCTGATATATTCCAAGTAATTCTTAACAACGTGTAGGGGTCTGCAAAAGCAAGGTTGTGTCGAGCAAGGAGGTGGAGTTCGTCTGCATCGGATCTATTTTCGATACCGTTCCATGCCTGAAAGATTGACGGGTAATCTCGCTGCGCTTTTTCGGCATTTGCCGTTATTGTCCCTAAGATGAGAGGCACAATCAGATATTGAATTCCAAATGTTTTCAATGTCCCTATGTTGGTTACTCCTATTATGGTTTAAAATCTGACTTTATGGTAAAATTTCTGTTCTGTGGGATACATTATCTTGGGTGCGATTGATATTTTATCATGAAAATATATGATGATCAATTTTAAAATCTCAGTTCTCCACTTAAGAACGAAGCGTGTTCAATTTTTTCGAACGGATTCAATGTGTATTTTCCTAATAGGCAAACGGAACCCGCTTTCACGCTCGTTTCCTGCACAATTCTCAATCCTTAGAATGGAATAGTGGCTTGACATGCAATACACATCACAGCAAAATGATTGGTTGGTTCAGCCTTTTCGTCAGCCCGCTTCAGTAGAAGGAACGGAAAATCAGCTTATTCTTGATAATGGACTCATTCAGCGAACATTTGTCATCTCGCCTAATTTCGCAACAGTCGATTATACCAATCTAATTACCGGTAGCAGTCTTCTGCGTGGCATTAAACCAGAGGCGATACTTACGATTAACGGAGACAAATTTGAGGTAGGTGGCTTGAAAGGACAGCCCGACTACGCCTATCTTGATTCGGATTGGATTGCGGACTTGACCAGTGACGAGAACGCATTTCAGTTTTGTGAATATCGCATCGGTGAACCTGAAATCCGCTATCCGTGGATGCGCAGGCGTTCTACGACCCCATCAGTCTATCCACCAGAGGGCGTGACCCTGACAGTTGCGTTTTCACCGCCGCCATCCCTTGACTCTCTCCAGGTGTGTGTGCATTATGAACTATACCAAGGCATTCCAGTCCTGTCCAAATGGGTCACTATTCGCAATGCCGGTCAAAAGCCGATTCAATTGGATGCCTTAAGCTGTGAAATCCTTGCTGTCAACGAGCAAGAGAAGTATCGGCTATATGTCGAAAGCGATTATGCCTTCAGTGGGATGGAAACAACACAGTGGGGACCAGATACGGATTACAAGACGCAAGTCGATTATCACTATCAGATGCCACTGTTGATGACAAGTAGCTATCCACTCGGACCGGGGATACATCTTCAACCCGGAGAGACTTTTAAAAGTTTTCGAACCTTTGAGATTCTGCATGATAGTGATGCGCGTGAGCGAAAGGGACTCACGCGCCGCAAAATGTATCGTACGATCGCCCCACAGGTTACGGAGAATCCTATCCTCATGCACGTTCGAAGTGCAGAGCCGGACGCCGTACGTTTGGCGATCGATCAGTGTGCCGAAGTCGGTTTTGAAATGGTGATTATGACCTTTGGGAGCGGCTTCAATATTGAGAGCGAAGACCCGAAATACATCGCCACAATGAAGGAATTAACCGATTATGCACATCGCAGAGGTATTCAAATCGGTGGTTATACGTTAATGTGTGCTTCGCGGGATGTGGGTGAAGAGTTCAACTGTATTGACCCGGACACCGGGCAACCCGGAAGTAGGTTTGGACAGAGTGCTTGTCTTGCGAGCAGATGGGCAGACGGTTATTTCCGGCGAGTGTTGAATTTCATGGATGGAACCGGAATGGATGTCATAGAGACGGATGGTCCATATCATGGTGATGTCTGTGCTGCAACGACACACGACCACCATAACAACTTGGCAGATTCGCAGTTACGCCAGTGGGAAGCCTGTGTTCATTTTTACCATGAATGCCGAAAACGCGGTATCTATATCAATTCGCCAGATTGGTATTACCTCAACGGTTCAAACAAGTGCGGTATGGGCTATCGTGAAACGAATTTCAGCTTGCCCCGCGAGCGGCAAATTCTAATTGCCCGACAGAATATCTACGATGGCACATTTGAAAAGACACCGAGTATGGGCTGGATGTTCGTCCCGTTGGTCGAGTACCATGGTGGTGGAGCAGACGCAACATTCGAGCCTCTTTGTGATCATCTTGGTGACTATGAATCACATCTTGCACAGAACTTCGGCAGTGGTGTGATTGCGTGCTATCGCGGTCCCCGGCTTTTTGACACTGAACAGACGAAGGCTGTTGTTAAAAAATGGGTTGACTTCTACAAACAGTATCGCCAAATATTGGATTCTGACCTGATTCACGTGCGACGTCCAGATGGACGTTCCATTGATTGTGTGCTCCACGCTAATGCCCAAATCAGTCCTTGTGGACTTGTCATGCTCTATAATCCTACGCATACAGTGCAGCGGATCACTTTGAAATTACCCATCTATTATACTGGATTGTCTGAAATTGCCAAGATTCGTGAAAAAGAAGGAGAATTCAAACGATACAAAATCGACCGGAATTACAACGTTGAAATTCCAATTAAAATGGAACCCAAGAGCGTTACCTATTTCATTATTGAATCCTAAATGTAAATGAAACAGATGCCTTGAGCATTTTGAACCGTTTGTTAACAAATGGAGGTAAAAATGAGAGCAATTCAACTAAAAAAAGCGATTGTAGTATACGGAATGCTGATCTGCATCAGTTTCATGATACCAGATCTAAGTTCTGCTAAACTCGATGCGGACACACTTTTGGCAATATGGTTCTTTGATGAAGGTAAAGGTGGTGCGGCAAAAGATTCTTCCGAGAATGGCAATGACGGAGAGATTGTTGATGCCCAATGGGTTGATGGCAAGTTTGAAGGGGCTTTAAAATTTGAAGGTGGTGCTCATGTTGCTGTCGGCGACTTTTCTGACTATGAAGATGAAGTATCAATAGTCGCTTTGATTAAAACGCCTGCCGCCCCCGCATGGTCTGACATCATTGTAGGTCCCTGCGGCGACGTTATCTTGACATTAAGGGACCACAAATTAAATTTCGCTGGACAGTGTGCACAACCGATCCCGCATAACACGTGGTCTAAATCCTTGTTGAACGATGATAAGTGGCATCAGATTGCAGGGACGTATGACGGGAAAGAAGTGAAGGTCTATGTGGATGGTGAAGAAGAAGCATCTAATGCCGCCGCAGGCCCATTTAAAGCGGGTCCAAAGTATATCGGCTCCAGAGATGACAAGCAGGAGGCTTTCACCGGTCTCATTGATGAAATCGCATTTTTCAATGTTGCCCTCACAGAAGCTGATGTGAAAGCGATTGCGGACAGTGGATTATCTGTGGCACTCGGTTTTGCGGCGGTGTCTCCTCAAGCAAAACTGGCGACGACTTGGGCGAAATTGAAAACAGAACGTTAACTTGTTAAGGGTATCAACTTCGTTATTATCCGTGCGCGTCTTGCTTCGCAGTGAGAATCGTTGAGGTTGAGCGATACCTCAAATTTATCTCCTGATAGCAAATGAAGCCTCATCTGGCATCGCGAAAGATAGGTGTTTTTCTGAACAAATTCAGTCTTTATTTGCCTAATGTTAGTAAAGAACGTGTGCATCGCATAGAAATTCCCAATGCTTAGAGAGGAAACAGATGAAACGGAAACATGTTATCATAACCCTTTTCTTGTGTGCAGTGGTATTTTCATTGGCAATCGTCCTGAACACTTGGACCCAAGATAAGCTTTCAAAAGAAGAAATACGATTCGATCTTGACCAGAACGGTGAACTCAGTGATGTTGAAGAGCAACTCATGTTTCGGGTAATGAGACTCGAAGTCGCCAGAGGTAACAAGTTCAGTGCGCAACAGATACGTGAGATGCTAAGTGGACAGCGGGATAGATCCCGTCGAAGGGGTGGGTTCGGTGGACGGCGTGGTTCCAGGGAACCTTCAGGGCCGCGCTTGGATCCGGAGCAGGTTGAATTCAAGGATGGCACAGCCACAGTTCCTGACCGAGAGACCTTTGAAAAACTATCGTATCAAGGGATGGACGTACGTATTGACACACAACTTACTGGAATTGAATTTGTAAAATTTCAGATTGAGAGGACGCATACACAAAATCCACAACTCTATTTCATGAATACGGAGACCCACCGCTCTCATGGTAGTTTCATGAATGCCGCTGGCTTGGGACGAGGACAAGGACAGATGCGTGGTGTGCTTAGTTATCGTCCACTTTCCACGGCTCCAAATGGCGAACCCGGTGTTTATACCTTTGAGTTTAACCCAAACGATGCATTCCCGTTTGAAGAAATTAAGCTTGCTCACGATCTACTTGTGGCGAAGATGCCGATACTGAAAAATCGACTCGGTTATTGTCCGTTGTGGGGAGCGATGGGTATCTATAATCGCGAGAAGATGCTATATAACGCAGCGGAATTCCCCGTCTATTTCGAGGACGATCTCTATGCGAATATCGGCTACCTTCCACTGAATCAGGCAGTGTCATTCGGACGGTTGCTTATATTAAAGGCAGACGAACGTCCTTCACCGCGGGACATTGTCATTTGCAGAACTCTACCGAACGAAATGTCGCGAGTCGCTGGGGTTATCACCGGCGTTCGACAAACACCGCTTTCACACGTTAACCTTCGTGCGATTCAGGACAAAGTCCCTAACGCCTTCATTGCCAAGGCGTGGGAAAACAAGGAAATCAAACCGCTCATCGGTAGATATGTCTACTATGAAGTGAACGCCGATGGTTTTGAGATTAGGGAAGCGACATTTAAGGAAGTAGAGACGCACTTTGCCGATTTGCGTCCGTTGAAGACACAGAAACCGACGCGTGATTTCTCTATTACGAAGGTTCTAACACTTGAAAGCATCGGTTTTGCAGACGCGTCGCGCTTCGGCGTGAAAACGGCTAATCTCGCTACGCTTCGGACTTTAGGATTTCCTGAAGGTACAGTACCGAACGGTTTTGGTGTGCCATTGTACTTTTACGATGCGTTCATGAAACACAACAGTTTTTATGCGGAGGCAGAAGCACTGCTCAAAGATTCCGAATTTCAGGATAATTACGACACGAGAGAGGCTGGGCTTAAAGGGTTTAGAGAGCGCATTGAGAGGGCGGAAATGCCGACATGGATGATGGACGCACTTTCGGAATTACACCGGGCATTTCCAGAGGGGATGTCCCTCCGATGCCGTTCCAGCACAAACAACGAGGATTTACCCGGCTTCAGCGGGGCAGGCTTATACGATTCCTACACACACCATCCAGACGAAGGACACCTATCCAAGTCGATTAAACAAGTGTTCGCAAGCCTTTGGAATTTCCGGGCATTTGAAGCACGCGAATTCTATCGCATTGACCATTTCGCTACGGCTATGGGGGTGCTTGTCCATCCCAATTTTGCAGATGAATTGGCGAACGGGGTTGCTGTAACTGATGATGTCGTCTATCAAACGGTAGGAAATTATTACCTCAACACGCAGGTTGGCGAGAACCTCGTGACGAATCCTGAAGGGCAATCCATTCCTGAAGAAGTTCTCATGGATTGGTGGGACAGCACTAACTACAGGGTTGTGAAGATTTCCAATCGCACAGAAGAAGACAAACGAATCTTAACGGGTGCCTATCTGCGTGAACTGAATCGTTATCTCATAGTAATACACAATAAATTCGGTCAGCTATACGGTCCCGCTGGACAAATGGCAGATTTTGCTATGGAGATTGAGTTCAAGATTACAAACGAGGGCAAACTCTCGATTAAGCAAGCGAGACCGTGGGTGCGATGAGTTTGTTGTCTCCAACCGATATAGGTGCGATCTCTAAACGCACCGGACCTCTTCTTTTTTTATCTAACGTTTACTGCTTACCGATTCAGCCAGTACGTCAATTTTCCGACGACAGTCCAGTTGAGAAGTTCAAAACCTCCATCACGGGTGTCGTAACTCTGGTCGAAGACCAAGTACAGATCGCTGCCGGGACGGTAGATATAGTTGACCAGAAAGTTGGTGGAGAATACATCTCTATCGGTACTCCATTGCGTAAACAACTTTGCGAAAAGCGTTGTGGAAAAGGAATATCCGACGCGTCCACCGAAAGCGTTGGCATCAAATTCTTCAGTGGGCAACGTAATCCGGTTAAATTCGATAAACGGCTCTATGCTCAGCCGGGCAGTCGGTCTGGCGGTCGCATTAATTAAAAAACCGCGTCTCGTGCCGCTGTAAAACTCGCCGAATTCCACCTGCACTCGTGCAGCAATCATCCGACTGCTGCTCGTCCGACCCGACACCTGAAAATAAGTAAAACTATAATCGTCGGCAGGGATGCTGCCCTCCTGAATCCGAAGATCGCGCTCAAGGTTTTCTGTCGAATTCTTGATTTGGAATCCAATGTCATCACCTGTATCAAAATCAAATTGTGTGTCAAAGGTGATTTCTTGGGTTGCTACCTCGTTCTCATGTGTTAGAATAAGATCGATTTCTGGGCCAATCTGGATCTCGCGAATGCCAAATCTATCGGGCCACGGAGTGTAGCTGGCATCCCCTCGAATGCGGCGAAAATGGATCGGACTACTTGGATTCAAGCGTTGAACAAAGCCAACTTCAGGATTAAAGTCTTCACCGATATCTGTGTATGAACCGTTGAGTCGGAACAGATTCGTCCGCCAATCGCCACCAATATAGAAAGCATTGCTATTTCCTGTGATGTCTGCTTCAAAAGTACGCGACCATAACCCTTGGACATTAATCTCTCGCGTTGGACGATAGGAGAAGTCGAGTCCAGCTGTCCGGTTATAGGCATCAGCGTCTTGCTTATTAATAAAGATGCCCCCGATAGTTGACCCCTCTAAGATGTCTCGATTCACCCGCATCACTGAATAATTCGTGCGAGGCTCATCAACTGGGGGTTCACCTATCTGAAATTCGTCATCCGTAAACTTGTTCGTTAACACGTTCAGAATTCCAATACCATGGGGTCCGATTTTTCCAGTCATTTTGCCACCAGTAAGAATAGGAATCGCCCGTCCTTTTGCAAGCCCGATGCGGCGGCTATAAAAAAGCAGTAAAGGTGGGGGTCTACGGAAACTCGGACGTGGAATCCCAACATCGAAGATACTCGCACCTTCTAAGAAAAACGGGCGCTGCTCAGGGAAAAAGAGGCTGAAACGCGTCAGATTCACCTGTTCTTGATCTGCTTCTACTTGGGCAAAATCGGTGTTAAAGGTCAGATCGGCTGTTAGGTTCGGGGTTACACCGTATTTGAAATCCAAGCCCGCATCGAACACACTTTCTGTTGACGATTCATGACTCGCCCCGGGTAACACATAAGGTAACAATTCCAGATGCCTTGACGGGGAAATGCCTTCTATACCTTCAAGTGTCCCGAAATACGCCGGGCGGTACTTTGCCAATCCCCCATAAGTTTTCGGTGCTTCGTTCCATGCATCGAGTTCCTGCTTCCGTGCGATTTCACGCCCGAAATTTATACCCCAGTTCATCACATCACTTTTTTCAAAACGGAGTTGGCTGAAAGGGATAGCGATCTCTGCTGTCCAATTGTCTTCATTAATTCTACAGCGGCACTCAAAAACAATATCCCAGCTTTGGTTGAGACTTGCACCACTATTAGATACCGCCGTGTCTTCCACCCCTCCCACGGGGGTAAATCGAAAAAAAACGGCATTCCGTCGGTCGTTGTATGTGTCTAACAGCAAAAAGCCGTAATCGTTGGAACGCAGTCCCGGAGAGTCTCGCCGCATATCGTTAGCGACAATCTCGTCCATCTCATCGAAAAAAATGAAACCGAAGTACAACTTTTTGTCATCGTAAAGGATACGTACTTCGGATGCTTCTGTCGCCGGTTCGCCTTGATCTGGTTGAATCTGGTATAACTGACGGATCGGTTCTACGCTTTGCCATACAGGTTCGTCAAGCACCCCATCAACTTTGATTTCCTCAGAAGTCCGGGTCGCTGACATACGCGGTAACTCCCGTTCAGTCTGTGCGTCGGCGTCAATAGGAATGAATAGTACACACATCCACAGTAGGAGAAAAAAACTAACGTTTCCCATACATTGTTGAGGTTGAAAATTAGTAGTGATATGTGTCATTACGAGTTAGTGCCTCCTTATTCGTAGCTTCTGTATAGAAGGTGGGGTGTAGACTCCACCATCAGTTCCATTTTTTTGAATCGTGCAAACCCACTAAGTGATAATCGAATAACTTGTCGCTCATTTTGTGATGGTCTTCAAGCGCGTAGTGTTCCAAGAGCGTTTTAGGACCGTGATTCAAGGCAAAAATTCCGTAGTCTTTCCCATTAGGGGAGCGGGTAATAGTATGAATATGTTCCAAATTGCCACCTCGAGATCCGCGCCCACGTCCGCTTCCACCAGCATCACCTTCGTTGTTAAATTCGATCCAAACAGCGGGATTGAAAACTCGGTAATAGATTGGATCATCTGTAGTTGTCCCACCAATCCAAACGAAATAGGTGTCATCTATGCCAGCATCAATATCAGCCATCCATATATCCGCGAACTCAGTTTCAAGATTGTAGACATACGTCTTAATCAGATTCCGGAGATTCTCTTTCTGGCTGTCATTCATCTCTGATGCCTTCAAACCGACCCCGACAAAGTCAGAATAATCGTAATTCAAGTAAGGATCTTCTGACCTACCAGGACCTACTTGGAGTCTACGACGCCCTGTTTGAATTGCCTGTTTTCTCTGGTTCATGTCGAGGCTGTTGAGTAAGGCAAAAGCGTTCCCTCTTTCGTCTTGAAGTACTTTAATGCCATTGATCGTTGCCGGTTCGCTTCCGATGAAGGCGGGAACGATGGAGACCTCATCGCCATGCACCAAAAAGTTGAGTGCCAAATGATGTCCATCCAACTGGAAACCCCATGAACCTTCTAGGTCTGGATTTCCAAATAATGCGATGTGATAATGATTTGGGTCCCAAAAACCGGGTCTGATTTTACTGAGATGTGTTTCGACGTCTTTTGTGATGAGAGAGACTTTGGTGTAACCGTCGTCGCTTAGGAATGCGTCCAAGACTTTATAGAAAAGTGTTAATTGTTCAGTGGACAACCCCTCAAAGCGGATACCGCCTCGGTCTCCACGCGTGCCTGGCGGGAAATTGCTCCAACAGTAGGACTCTTTATGTCCGAGTGGGAAGGAAGCTGCGTCAAGAAGTTCACTGCTCAGCGATGCGCGAAAACTTTTCATCACACTTGCCAAAGCGACAATTGAGGGTTTTGTGGAGATTTCGGCGATCCCTTCTGTCTTTTCTGCTTGAACGGTTGGGCTATCAAAAATGTTAAGTGTGAGCGCCACGATGCTCAGTGTAAATAGTACAGTAAATGTGAATAGAAACTTCAGAAATCCAAATTTTATCAAGATAGTTTCCTTTCGATTTTTTCTTGTAATAACAAATGGAGTTGGGTTGACGGAGAGTACGACCCAACTCTGGAAATAGTTCTATAAATTAGAGAGGGAATTTCTCATTAATCAGCATGAGCGGTTCTTGATTCGAGAAGACTCGGTAGGCGCGGCTGATAAATGCTTTGCCTTCAAGGTGCGAAGCAGCAGGGGGTAGATTATCTAAAATTTCGATACCGCACCAGAGCAGCTCACGTCGCGTCTCTAAACCACTGCGCTGCAAAAGTCCACCCAATCCATGTTTGTCGGAATCTAATACATCCAAAAGAGATTTAGGAAGGCGTTGCGGCACAATGAGTGAAGTTGCGTAGGTATGAATTATCGGAGCTGATGTGTGTTGCGAGTGGCTTTGAAGCACCACTTGACGAGAGATGACATCTTCTCCTGCGGGTAGTTGGAGCCACCTGTGTTTAGTAGGTAATGTCTCTTTCGTTTGTTGTAGCAGCACGACTTCCACCGGTGTGAGTGTATACGTTTCAATGAAACGTGTAACTGTTCCATCCGTGACGAGCAGCCCACGTTGGAATGAAGTGAGTCGCGCGAGGTTAATTTCTTTTATTTTTCTCGGTTTAGCATCTTGTGCAACAAAGAGTGTTTTTATATGTGTGTTGGCAAAACTTCCTGAATCATGATTCGTGTCTATTTTCATAATGGTACTTCTCTTTTTTTTGAAAAAACGTGTTTGTTAAAAACGATATGCGTTATAGAATTTTCTTGCAAAATTAGACAGACAAGTCTGGAAAAGGTTCGCTTCTGCTAAAACGAAGACCAATCCCGGCTTGACAAATGCCGTGAACATGTCGTATACTACTCCTGCTAATTCGCTTGCAACAGTACTGCCTATTAGGTGATGGAGATACATTCCAAGTGTCCAAAATATTGAACGCTTCTATATTTTTCTTTTTGATTCTCTTATTCTCGTTTTCCTGCGGTTTCACCACAACAGCGGAAGAACTTCCTCTGTCCCTCGCTAAACACCTCTTCGACCAAGCCAATTACGATGCTGCGATTACCGAATATAAACGCTTCCTTTTTTTTCATCCAGATGATCCGCGTATTGGAGAGGTATATCGGAATATTGGACTCGCCTACAGAGCACAGGATTTATGGGCAGAGGCAACCAACTCGCTACGGATGGCAGTCCATCACGCCGCAGATAGTGAATCAAAATCGGAATGCCAATTGGAACTCGCTGTGACGCTAATTGCCATGCAGGATTATGATCTTGCCCAATTGGCATTGATTAAGGCGGCACTGCAGGCCCCTTCTGCCCTGCTTTACCGTCGAGCACTGTTTTTGAGGGGGATTGCGTATATCTACCAGTTTCGGTGGGATGAAGCGCGTGAGGTGCTAAGAGACTGGAGCACTGATGAGAAATTGGATACACTTTTTGATGAGGTGTCTAATGTCCGACAGAAGTCGGTCAACGTCGCAAGGCTATTGTCAACAATCCTTCCCGGTGTTGGACAGGTCTATGCTGGCAATTGGACAAGCGGATTAAACGCCTTTCTGCTAAACGGTACGCTTGGTTTCCTAACCGTTGATGCGGCATTTGATCGACATTATACAGATGCCCTGTTATGGGGGGGGCTTGCTTTCTGGCGTTACTACCGCGGAAACACCTACCGCGCTGGGACAGCAGTAGAACAGTTCAATGAACAACAGATTCAACAAGCTGCTGGAGCGATCTTACAGCGACTTCAAGAAATTGCTGACCCACCATAAAGACTGTTTGCTATATTGTTGAGCGTTTCTGGACAATGTAAACGACGACGATGAGCCCGAGCGCAATGATGAACGTCCAGATGTTATAGATGTATGCTAAAAACGTTGCAAGCGCGAGCATTATCCATTCATACCAGTGCGTCTTTCGGACGAAATAACCCATTGTTACCATCGAAAAGATAATCGTGCCAACGATGGCGGTTACCACGGACAGCATGTATTCAACTGGCGTGCCATCTGTGAATAAGATGTGCGTATACGCAAACAACAACGGCATGATATAAAGAAGTTTTGCGAACTTGAAACATGCCCATCCTGTTTTCCACGGATCGGCACGCGCGATAGCAGCACCAGCGTAAGCCCCTAATGCAACCGGTGGTGTGATATTTGAATCTTGGCTCAACCAGAAGATAATCAAATGTGCAGCGATAACAGATATGCCTATTTCAGGCGTTGTTAGAATCGGCACAGCGAGTTCGGAGGTAATCAGGTAGGCAGCGGTAACAGGGATCCCCATACCGAGTACTAAAGAGGCAGCGGCGAGAAACAATATCGCGATGGCTTTGTTGCTCCCCGCAACCGTCAACACTAATTCTGGGAATATCCTTCCTAAACCCGTCAAGTCAATAACAGCAACAATGATGCCGATAGTGCCGACGGCACCGCCAATCGCAAGCGAATTCTTCGCACCACCCACCATCGCGTCCCAGCTCCGTTGTGGCGTTAACCGAGTCTCTGGACGAAAGTAGCTCACCCCAATCGTGACCAGAATCGCGAAGAATGCTGCTTTATAGGCGGTATATCCAGCGATGAGCATCCCGATCAGCGTAAGCAATGGCAGTGAGTAAAACCATCCACTTTTAAGTAGCGGCAAAAATTTTGGTATTTCTGCTTCTGATATCTGTTCAAGTCCCTCTTTTTTTGCTTCAAAATGAACCATCACCCAGACGGATAGGAAATAGAGGATCGCTGGCACAATAGATAAGAGCGCGATTTGGCTATATGGTAGCCCTGTTCGCTCTGCCATTAGAAACGCTCCTGCTCCCATCACGGGTGGTAAGAATTGTCCACCTACAGAAGCCGATGCCTCGACCGCTCCAGCGACATGCGGACGAAACCCTGTGCGTTTCATTAATGGAATGGTGAATGTTCCAGTGGCAACTGTATTAGCGATTGCACTTCCTGCAACAGAACCGAAAAAGCCAGAGGTCATAACCGAAACTTTCGCCGCGCCACCTGCTGAACGTCCAGCTAAGGACATCGGCAAGTTGATAAAGAATTGCCCAACGCCGGATTTCTCTAGAAACGCACCGAAAAATATAAAGAGAATTACGTAGGTCGCCATCACGTTTGCCATGATACCAAAAACGCCGGCTTGATTGAAAAAGCAGTGTTCAATGATTCGACGCAGCGAAAAGCCTTTGTGGGCGATAGCATCGGGCATAGAACGACCGATAAGCGCGTATAAGATACCAATCAAAGCAATGATAGGCAACGCCCAACCTACCGTTCGGCGGCTCACCTCAAAGCTAATCACTATCGCGATGGCACCTACAATGATATCGAGTTGGTTGTAATTCCCCGCCCGAGTTGCCAGATCCGGGTATTCCACAATCCAGTATCCGATAGTAAAGATGCTACATGCGATAAGTCCTATATCTATAAAGGAGGGTCGGTGTACTGGAGAGGTCTGTCGGCATCGGTAGAGTAGTCCAATGAGCACGTAAGTAAGAAGGAGATAAAAGCCGATATGGTATTGCTCACTGGCGCTTCCAAAGCCCGCACTGTAAAGGTAAAAAAAGACAAGACAAACCGCACCCAACTCAAAGATCCATCTGTATATAGATTTCAATTCAGTCCGTTGGGTTTCAAAGCCGGTAACGCCTGTCGTTTCTGATTGTGTCATTCCGCCTCCATTGTGAATGTTTCCTTTAATTTTACTTCAAAAGTGTAGAGAAAGCAAATGGATTATCTATCATTGACATCTCTCCAATCTAAAGATTGGAGATTCTTTTGTCCCTTGTGGAAACATTCTCTGTTCAAGCAGAGCAACATCGAACTTCTAAACGAAGTCCAACGGGCGGTGCCATGGCCGCCACTACGGGGTTACCAAGGCAACCCAGATACTTTCGTCTTATATTAATTGCGCCTACACCATCACGATGATAGTAAAAACCGCATTTGCAGGTATACCTGCGTGAATTAGGCTTATGCCTATTACCGCAACTTGGACAAGTCTGTGAAGTATAAGACTCATCAATCACCTTAACCTTGATACCAAGCGTCTTGGCTTTATAGGTTATCAATTGTGTGATTTTGCCAAATGCCCATTGATGTAGACGTTGATTGGCACACTTTCCATAGTCAATATTATCGCGAATGCCTGTTAAATCACCAATCACAATAGTACCAATGCCACGCTCCCCACACAACTTTACAAACTTAGTGGTATGCTTGTGCAGACAATCACATATCTGATTGTCAATCTTGCCAATGTGTTTCCATTTGCGTCTCACAAGATGCCACCAGCGGGGTGAATAACGTTCACATCTATCAATCCTTTTGCCAAAAGACGCAATCACCTTGTTCCTCAACCGGTATAGACTTCTAATATACCGCCCATTGAAGATGTTAGTGATTCCACCATCATAACTCACTATAGGATGTATCTCACCAATATCAACACCCACAACTCCTTCTGACTCAGATTTATCGGGTCTTTCAATCTCGTATACAAAATGAAGTTCGTACTGGTCAAAGTTGTAGACGAGATTAATGATGGCAGGTGTATTCTCTATATCAAACTTTTTGGGCAAATCTATATAGAGAGGTTTATTATCCATGCCATTAGAAAGCCTTAGTTTTTTACCAAAGATATTTTCCTTGAAACTTATCGCTGATTTCTTCCAAGTTGTTGTTTGAAAGCGTTTATGTTTATGCGGAGGTCTGGCAGACTTATTACCATTCTTACGCAACTCTCGAAAGCCTTTGCGATTCTTAAAGTAACGCGAACGCACCTCTTGAATACTCTGTGAATGCAAAGGTTGCGATTTAGACAACTGCTTGTCCATCCACAACTCACAAACTTTATCAAGCCTGCCAGCAGTTCTATAGCCATGAGCATAGTCCCAAATCTCTTTTAACCTGAGACATTCATTCCAAACAGAGGCTGAGGCACGATTAATCTCTTCCAATTTTTTGGAGTCTGTTATCTTGAGTTTGTAAGTACGCACGCGTTGACCACCTCACACAAATTTAGTTATATTATATCACATATCAGATTTGAAATCAAGACAAAAATCATGCCGAGATAGCATTAGCCACGCAATACATTTGCAAAAGAAACTAAAGAGGTACAACTAAAGTTGGCGATCTGCCTACTGCTTTCGAGAAAGGTAAGAAACAAAGGAAAAAGCATTTGTTAATTATGAAAATCCTTTGTTACTTCAAACCTTTACCAGAGTCTACATCTCCAGTCTAAAGACTGGAGTTTTGCCTCTGAAGAGGATGATAAGACCGATCTCCAAATTTTGCCTGTACGCAGCAAAATTTGTCTTTGCTTTACATTTCGCGACTTCCCAACCAAGATGGTTAAAAATCTGAAAACTGAATAATCCTAACCTACCGATAGGGCTATTTATGGTAGGTTTTAGAATTACTTGAACAATTTCGCGTTGTAGGCGGTGAATGCCTTAATGGCATGAAAAATCAGAATCAAAATCAGAATCAGAATCAACGGTATGAAGTCCGTATGGGCTTCACCGCCTCCTACAGAAAACGTGTCTACATATTTATAGAATCCACCATAGTTTGTGGTCGATACGGCGCAAACTGAAAGTTTACGCTACGAGTGGCAACTTTTTTCAATCTCACGTTATGTACATAATTTGTATTTTCTGAGAAAAAATCACACAATATTATGGTTAGATATAGACTATAATAGTTTTAATTTGACAAAAAATAAAAATTGACTTATTATAACTTATGAAGCAGGTTTTCTATAGATATATCACCGCTACGACAGGACTATTTATGGTAAACCTGAATCAGACGATGAACACCTACATTGCGGATGTTTTTCCTGGTCCTTTACATACGAAACTGATGAACGGACAAAGCATAAACACTGTTTCCTATACTGATAATAAAAGCCTCGGCGCTGTCTCCTGCTTCAGCGGGTCTATGATGTCGCTGCGATTGCGTGTCTGTGCCCCAATTCCCGTAAAACCCCCCCCGTCTACTTTACACATCATAAGTATTTAGCAATCTATATCGTTAGTTATCCGCTGGTTGCTGGTAAACCGCAAACAGTTGGATGCTGCAATAAATCGAAAAGAATCCCCCAATGTCGAATGCGAACTTGTTTCGCGGCATTGGGTTATTTTTTTGTCGTAACGCCCCAAAAATACAAAAACAACCATTTTATTAAGGAGGCAAATAAGTAATGGTATCAAACAAATTGACATTTTCTTTGGGTTTTATAGTTATGCTGGTCTTCGGACTGGCACTGATGGCAATGGCTCAGAATGTTCCCAAGTATGATGTAACGTGGTATACGGGTTTGGATCCTGACCGGTGGGATATCTACATCTACATTCCAGTGAGTGCGGATAATCCCCTTACCTCTACTATCAATAATACTTCCCAGGACCTTTATCCGGCAACTGTGCCAATCAGTAATGCGCCTGCCAGTGAAGAATCAGATCGCATATCTGGTATGGATGTTTCATCTCCAATTGACGGAAGCTCTGTTAGTGCTCCTTTTGCTCTTCAGGCTGATTTGACGACGCGAGTGCAGCTCCCTACTGCTCGTGACGATGTCGCCTGGCATGGTTATTTGTTTGCTCTTATCCCACCAACTGGTGACCCTGATATCACGATGACGCTCCCCGGTTACAAACCAGTAACCTTCGGGGCTGCGGATCGTCCTGCTGGAGGCGTAGACGGATTTGCATTTAACAAAGTAGATTTCGTCAGAGTTCCAGCCCTGCCCACTCCCACCAGGGAGGATCAGGAGTTCACTTCATTTACGCCTGAACTGCCGCTGGATACCCTCTCTGCGCCTGGACAGATTAGTTTTTCCGAACTCATGTTCACGCCTCAAGACGATCCCGATGCGCTCCCACAGTGGATAGAACTCTATAATAACTCGAAAACGCAAGCAGTCAATCTGAGAGGGTGGCGATTAGAGATGGAAGGTAGGGATACCACGCAGCAGCATTGGCATACCGTTGTTCGCTTACAGGATTTGGTTGTTCCTGCCAGTCAGACGGCACTCATTGTCACGCAGATGGGGGAGACCTCGGTTGATATTCCGTCTGGGCGTGTTTACGATTTCTTTAGACATCACAACGATTTTCAAGCCACCCGCACCCGGAACCGGGTGTTGGGGAGCGTGGGTTTCTTCCTCAAGCTTTCCGATCCTGGGGGCAAGGTGAGTGACGTTGTTGGCAACTTAGATGGCAATGCCGAGACGCTGGATACGCCGAATTGGGCGTTGCCGTCTGTCCTAACAGGGGACGGGTCTCGGACGTCGCTCCTGCGGCGGTATGAGCCTTTGTCGGATAAACCGCTGGCGGGACGGATGTCCTTCAACTGGCGACGTGCTGTGGATGCCGAGTTGCCAATGGGGACATATTGGGGGCATGAGACAGACATCGGCAATCCAGGGTCTACAGACCAAGGCAAAAGCGAGTTTATCCCGCCCTTGATCAGTTTCAGTGAGGTGATGTTGACTTCACGCGGAGGTCTTCACTCGTTGCCACAGTGGGTGGAATTGGAGAACGCCTCTGCGACGGAAACTGTGAACCTTCAGGAGTGGTCGTTGAAAATAGAGTCCCGCGATGCGATGGGTGTGCATAGATATGGGGAAGTGGTGTTTAAGGAGTTGCTGATTCCGCCGGGCGAGAAGGCACTGATAGTGTCCTCTTGGGGGCGCCACTCTCGTTCTCTTCTTCCGAGGGATCGCATCTACGTTATATCCGCCTCGGATGCGTTTGGTGCCAGAGACCCTCGAGCAGCGAATCAGGTGTTCGGTCCTGTGGGTTTCTTCTTGAAGTTATCTGACCGTGAAGGCGTCGTCAGGGACCTTGCGGGTAACTTAGACGGTCGTGAGACGACCTCGGATCGTCCGAAATGGGAGGTGCCGTCCGGTGAAACGGCGAGAGGTTTCCGGACGTCGTTGGTGCGGCGTTATTTTTCGGGGACGGCTAAGCCTCTTGATGGCAAGTCTCAGGAAAGCTGGGTGCGTGCAGCCGACTTCGGCTTGAAGCGGGGGACGTATTGGGGCAAACAGACAGACCTCGGCACGCCGGGGTATGTTAACGATAGGCAGGCGTCTGAAGACCCGATTGATTTCAGCGAGTCTCCGATAAGTTTCAGCGAGTTGATGTTGACTTCCCGGGGTGGTCTTCACTCGTTGCCACAGTGGATAGAAATATCCAACGCCTCTCAGACGGCGGAAGCCAACCTCCGGGGGTGGACATTGGAAGTCGAGTCGTGTGATACGGACGGTGTGCATCGGTATGGTGTGGTGACGTTTAAGGAGTTCTTGATCCCTGCGAATGAGACGGCACTGCTCGTGACATGGCGGGGGCGGTCTTCTCAAAGTATTATAGGCGATAACGTCTACTATGTGCGTGCCGAGGATGTGTTTAGCCGCGGCGAGCATCAGGTTCGCAACCAGTTGCTCGGAGGCGCCGGTTTCTTCTTGAAGTTGTCGGATGTTGAAGGCGTCGTCAGAGACCTTGCGGGTAACTTGGACGGAGATAAGACGACGGCGGATGCACCGCAATGGGAGTTGCCCGCTGGCAAGACATCTGAAGGTTTCCGAAGTTCTCTGATGCGTCGGCATTACCATCTGACGGGTATCCCGCTTGAGGGTCGAGCGGCTGAAAACTGGGTGCCAGCTTCAAACCTCCCGTTAACAGTCAAGACGTATTGGGGACGGGAGACAGATATCGGCAATCCGGGACATAAGGGTGGTGGCCCGCTTCCCGTGGCGTTGGCGTCCTTCCGGTCTGAGCGCGCCGATACCGGTCATGTTGTCATTAAATGGACGACGGCATCGGAGAAAGACAACGCCGGCTTTAATATCCTACGCGGTGAAAGTCGTCAAGGTCGATTTGTCCGTTTGAACCCGAAACTGATCCCTGGCGGTGGTACTCGGAGTGAGCGGAGCAACTACACATGGACGGATACGACTGCGAAGGTGGATGTTGTGTATTATTACCGTCTGGAGGATGTTTCGCTTTCGGGTGAACACCGGCAGTTAGCAACGGTTCGGCTCCGTGGGGATGTCTCTGCGAAAGGCAAGTTCACGACGCGATGGAGTGATTTGAAGCAGGAAGAGTAGCCGAGGCGTGCCGCACGAATGCACAGATCCAAGCCTACCATCTAAGAGGCGAGGTTTTCTAACCTCGCCTCTTTGTATTATCCTGATGATAATCAGTTTTCCCTTGTAAGAGCGATCTCCCGATCGCGCAGGGTCATTTATCGTTTCGCAGCAGAAACTTTCGTGCCGCCGGCTTTGATATATTTCAAGACGCGTTGGCGTAAATCTATTGAATACCTCATAGCATGAGAGACTAACACAACTTGCAGCTAATGTCTATATATTTTTAGCATTCACCATAAATGACCCTGACCTACCGATAGGGTCATTTAGTTTTCGATTCCGATATCAGTTTTCATTTACATAAGTGAAGGTTTTTTGTGAATGTCGCGAGCACAGCTCGGAATCAGAATCAACGGTATAAAGCCTATAAAGGCTTTACCGGGTATGAATGCCTAATGGCATTCCCCGCCTACAGCGGAAAAATGTTCACGGATATAAAGTAAATATATAAACTAAATGACCCTGACCTACCGAACGCACCACTTGTCAATAAGTAGATGTTGTGATAGAATGGCAGCACGTTAGTTGACCCAGAGAGGAGACACATAATGGCAATAGGATTGGGTGTTATTGGGATGAACCCTACGAATATGGGTTCGACCGCGACACTTTTGAAAGATGTCCCGGATCTGAACTATGAACTCCGCGGTATATGCGCGAAACGGGCAGATGTGCTTGAGAACTACGCCAATCAAATCGGCGTGGACTTTTGGACGACAGATTATCAGGAACTCGTGCAGCGCGAAGATATTTCTGTCATCGCTATCTATTCCCCCGACCACCTGCACGCCGAACATTGCGTCGCGGCGATAGAAGCGGGGAAGCATGTGATATGCACAAAGCCGATGGTGACGAAGTTAGACGATGCACAACAATTGGTGGATCTCGTGCGCGAACATCAAGTCAAATTCCTTGTGGGGCAGTCGATGCGGTTTGACCTCCAGTTTTTGACGATGAAACAGTTCCTTGATGACGGTGATTTAGGCGACATTATGCTGGCGGATGCCTATTACGTCCACGACATGCGCGAGGTCTACGATTTCACGCCGTGGCGACTCTATGAACCACAAGATTTGATGTTCGGTGGTATTGTGCATCCTGTTGACCTATTGCGCTGCCTGCTCGGTGATGTAGATGAGGTACACGCCTATGGCACGAAAGGCTTACTCACACCGGAATACCCCATAAAGAACAATTTTTTTCTCAACCTGAAGTTTAAGAGTGGACAGATTGCAAGAGCGATGGGGCTTTACGATGTCGTCCATCCCCCGATGCCGATGCAGCAGATCTCCATTTTCGGAAGTAAAGGGACAGTAATTGGGGACTTTACGGACAACAGAGAGGGACACGTCAAGTTGATGCTGGATAAAATGGCTACCAGAGAACCTTTTGAAGTGACCTGTCCGCCTGAAATAGATACAAGCGTTTATGGACATGGGCAAACGGTTATCCGCTATATGCGCCATTTTCAGCAATGTCTTGAGGAAGACTTAGAACCTTCGCCAAATGTGATTGACGGTGCAAAGTCCATTGCCGTTGGAGTAGCGGCGTGGGAATCTATTGAGACGGGAAAACCCGTGAAAGTGTTCAACGAATTTTAGGATCAGTAGGAGAGTGGGCGGACCAGCAAATCCGCCCATATAGTAGTAGGACTGAACTATTTGACGATGAGCATCTTTCGTGGTTCGGATGCCTTGTTTGCCCGCAGTTGGTAGAAGTAGATACCGCTTGCGACGCGCTCACCTAAGGCATTGCGACCATCCCAATATGCAGCGCGAGTCCGGTCCGTATAGTAGCCTTCAGGCTGATATCCAAGTTCCAGTTGACGGATGAGCATGCCTCTTGCATCGTAAATGAGAATCTGCACGTCAGTAGCACTCGCTAACTGATATGGAATCCATGTTTCTGGATTGAAGGGGTTCGGATAGTTGGGAAGAAGATGCGTTTCATGCGGTGTTGCTGATACCAGAAGGCTTTGGAGGAACGCGAGTGCCCGTTGGTACTTCAGTGAACCGTCGCTTTCTAACTGTAAACTGTTAATTTCCGCTTGAATCAGTGCGCGGTCCACTGCTGTTAACTTCATACCAATCTCTGGTGCTGCGAGGATCGCGGCGTCATCCAGATTTGATATTACAACGATCAGGTCTGCAGCGTTAACCGTTCCGTCTCTGTTGACATCGACGCGCGGGTTACCGGGAGGGCTTTGTCCCAAAGATGCTGCCACTAACATCAGATCTGCGTTATTAACCTTGCCGTCCCCATTTACATCCGAAGACGGACGCGTTGCCGAAGTGCCTGTGCCGGGTGTTTGTGAGATCCCAAAGGCAATACCAGTCGGTTCACCGAATCCTGTGATGATTTCTTGGACGTTTGATCCATCAAAGTTGGCGCGCTGGATATTGCTTTCCGTAATGCTGCCCGTGACAGGACTCCATACCTGATCCGTCCAGTAAATCTTGCGTCTCGCTATGTCTAAAACTATGCCCGACGGTCCGGCTAATCCTTCGACAAGGGTCTCAATATTGGAACCGTTAAGGTTTGCTCGCGAGATTTGTTTGCTTTCGTAATCAGCCCAGTACATTTTACCACCCGCGGCATCTAAAGCGATATCGTTGGGCATACGCGCGCCGGTAACAAGGTCTTCGACGTTTGATCCGTTGAGGTTAGCACGTTGGATTTTGCCTGTCTCTGAGTCTGTCCAGTACACCTTACCCGTAGAACCATCCAAGGCGAGGCCTTCTGCAATGCCCAATCCTGTGACGATGTCTTGGACATTTGATCCATTGAGATTCGCACGCTGAATTTTGCTTGCGAAAACAGCACCTGTGGAAGGATTCCATTGCTGGTTCGTCCAATAAATTTTTCCGCTAACGAGGTCCAAAGCAATTGATGATGGCCCCGTCAATTCAGTGATGATATCTTGAACATTTGAGCCGTTGAGATGCGCGCGTCGGATCTTACCTGTATCAGTTTCTGTCCAATAGATTTCCCCACCTGTTAAGTCCAGAGCGATTGCGGATGCATCAGGCACACCGGTGACTATCTCTTCGATGTTCGAGTTATTAAGATTAACGCTTTGAATGTTGCTTGCCTGCTTATCTGCCCAATATATTGCTGGACTTCCGATTACGGTACCTGTCAGCGTGAGTGTCGGTTGGAGCGATGCCCCTGCATTGAAACTCGTAGGTGTACGCAGTCCAGTAGCAACGTCTTCTACACTTGAGCCATCGAGATCCGATCGCTGGATTTTACCTTTGGAGTCCGTCCAATACAATTTACGTCCCGCAAAATCAACAGCGATACCGAGTGGGGTTGCCCTGTTTATTGTGACAAGCTTTTCGATATTTGAGCCGTTAGGGTTGGCGCGTCGGATTTGTCCACTATTTCCAGTTCCTTTCGACTTTTCCGCCCAGTAGACCTTGCCACCCGCAATAGCGATACCTGTTAGTGGACCCGATCCTATGGCGATATCTTGGTGCTTTAAACCGTTAAGGTTCGCACGTTTTAGATCTGCACCTTCCGACCAGTAGATTTTGCTGTTTGCCGCATCTACGGTGATATTTTCTGGTGACTTTAAGCCCGTGATGAAATTAGGTTGAAAGTTTGAACCGTCTAAATTGAGACGCAGTATTTTGCTTTGACCGTTTGTGCCATAAATCTTACCCTTCGCGGTATCAATAGCAATGCCTTGGGCTGCTATACCTCTTAATCGTTTAACGACTTCAAGGCTTGAGCCGTCCATATTGGCGCGTTGGATTTTCCAGTTTGAATTGTTTAACTTCTCTGTCCAATAGAGTTTGCTACTTACTGTATCCACAGCGATGCTGGTTGCATTCTGAACGTTTGGGAAAAAAGGTTCTACTTTGTTCCCCGTCAGGCGTTGGAGCGTCCCAGTACTTGCTTCTACCCAGAACATCGGTGGACGTTCAGACACATTGATGAGTGTCGTTGGAGATGGCGGGAGATGTTCGGCACCGGGTGTTCCATAACTGGGTGGACTAAAGTTCACGCGTCCGCTTGAGGCTTGCCAACCACCTGCTTGTGTGCCGTCAAGGGCATCTCCTGTTGTGTAATTAATTACACGATACATGGATACGAGTGGGCGACTCTGTGAAGTATTACCGCTTCGTCCAGGAGCGTTCCAACCTTTTTGGTTTGTATTGCTTATATTGCTAACCCGATCGATAACCTTCGCCTGCGTATCAGCATTATAAGCGGGGGTAAAAGCGTCGTCGGACAAAGGATTGGTGGAGGTGTCAGAGAAACGGAGATTTAAGCTGCCCTCGGCGAAAGTGTAAGTCTGTTTTGAAGCATTGTAAAGTTCAATCCACTGTTTATTGGGAGAAGCGCCATCAAGTCCCCACATGATTTCGGTAATAACAAGATCGCCAGATTTCGGTTGCGTACCATCGGAGGATAGTGGATTTTGGTTCGTATCTGCGATTAACTCAATCCGTCCGCCATCTTGGAAAAAATCTGCCAAGTTAGGAAAGTCGGCGTTCGTCGTGTTTTGACCGATTGCGTAATACGAACGATAGGTTCTAAAATCGCCACCTGTATTCACATTTTTCTGCCCTTTGTGTACCAAGAGCACAAACTCGCCAGGACGGATACTGAGGTTCTGACGACTTAAATCAGACGGATTTCCAATGGCAAGTGTGGTCCCGGTTGCAGCTACGAGTTGATAGAGTTCAAGATCCATTTTCAAATTTGGGTTCTGTTCGCGTAACGTACGAAGCGGGGCCAAATCACTAATTGGGTTTCCTGAGATCCATAAAACCTCCAGGTTTTTCAGACTCACCAGCGGCGCTGCATCTGTAATTTGGTTCGTATTAAGATATAGTCTCCTTAACTGGGTTAAGTCTCCAAGTGTGGAAATATCGCTGATTTGATTACCACTGAGATCTAAGTTTGTTGTTTGGGGTAGGTTCTTAAGGGGTGTTACATCCTGGATTTCATTCCCTGAGATCTCTAACCTCGTGACGCGTCTCAATGTTTCAAGAGATTTGATATTGCTGATTTGATTCTCTGAGAGATTTAAATTTGTTATTTGGGTTAAGTTCTCAAGGGGCATCACATCTTGGATTTGATTCCCAAAAATGTCTAATCTGGTAATTCCTGTGAGTTCTGTAAGGGCAGTAATATTGCTGATTTGATTCTCTGAGAGATTTAAATTTGTTATTTGGGTCAGATCCGTGAGAGGTGTTATATCTTGGATTTGGTTCCCTGATAGGTCTAATCTGGTAATTCCTGTGAGTTCTGTAAGGGCAGTAATATCATTAATTTCGTTATCGGATAGATTTAATTCTGTTATTTCTGTTAACGCTATGAGTGGATCGATATTACTAACATCATTAGATCTAAGGCTTAACCTTGTTAAGTTTGTGAGTTCTTCGAGTGTCGTAATGGTGTCGATGGCATTGAAATTAAGATTTAACGCTGTTAAGCGTGTGAGTTCTTCGATGGGAACAATACTACTAATCTGGTTAGCACTGAGATCTAACTCTTCCAAATGCGTGGCATGTTTCAAGCCCGTGAGGTCTGTAATTTCGCTGTTTCCAGCATTCAATATAGTTAACGCTTGCATTGCCTGCTGTGTGAGCGTAGTGTTTGAATCTAAGTCAAGAGCTTCACGCACTTTCGTTCTTAAATTCTCATCTGGCATCCATCCTGTTTCATTTTGCGCCGAGGCGAGGTTAAGACAACAGCTGAGAGCAATAAGTACAACACAGAGTTTATAAAAACCTTTCATTGATTCGTGTTCCTTTCAATTCAATTAAGATAGCGTCAGTGGGAACGATCCGTTATCCAAAACGGGACGACGGCGTAGGTTTCGCAACGATTTTCAAATTATTAGTGGATATGGCGAGAACCTCGCCCGCGTTTTGCACAGATGTGATGTTCATACCACACTCAGCATACGCCTGAACTTCATTAATCAGTCGGTCTCTTCGTATCCCCGTCTGCTATTTAAGACGTTGCCAAAATGGAAAAGTTTAATCATCACTATGCGGTTTCCTGACCTCGCTTGTTCATAGTATATCGTTAATGGAAAAATTTAGTATAAAAAACAAATTTTTCTTGACTTATTTTTTCCTATTAATGTATAATTTAGGTATGCCTAAATTAATTTTTAGCGTTGCTAATAATCTTGGCACATAGTGCCTAAAAAGGTAAGTTGCCGACTTACCATACGCCGCAAGATAAGAGGGACACATATTACGTGTTCCCCTGCGGATTGGAAGAATCAATGCTTACACATGCAGCTGAGGACTACCTCAAGTCAATCTATAAGTTACAAGAAAAAGGTGGTAAGGTTTCCACGGGTATTTTAGCAGCATACCTCAATGTGAAACCAGCGTCTGTCACCGGGATGATCAAAAAACTGAAGACAATGAACCTTGTTAGCCATAAACGCTATCACGGTGTTACGCTGACGGATGCCGGAAGAGCAATCGCACTTGAAATCATAAGGCACCATCGTTTGTTAGAGCTTTACTTGTTCAAGGCGTTGGGGGTTCCGTGGGATGGTGTTCATGAAGAAGCTGAGAAACTCGAGCATGTTATTTCGGAAGACATGGAGGCGCGGATGGACGAATTTCTCGGCTATCCGACAGCCGACCCACACGGTGCCCCGATACCAGATAAAAACGGCGTCGTGAAACAAACAGAACACGTTCCGATGACAGTGCTACGGGACGGACAATCCTGTGTTGTTGCTGAAGTGAGTGATACTGATTCGGCGTTGCTCCGGCACTTGGGTGGTTTCAATCTTTACCCGGGGACAGCGTTTCAGGTGAAAGAGGTAGCTCCGTTTGAAGGTCCCTTTACTATTGATGTTGCGGGACAGCAGGTGGTTATTGGACGGGAGGTCGCCAAGCATATTTTTGTTAATAATGTACAAGATGCAGAAACCACATAGGCGCGGTGCGCAAGCGCGACCGTCACCGCTGAAAGGAATCTAAAAGTGGAACAAGAAAAAAAAACGAAACCGGATTCACAAACAATTAAGGTGTGGAAACAACATTTACGAGATGAGGTGGATGCACGTTTTCTTTATGGCGTTTTTGCCGGTCTTGAACCCAATGCGGAACGAAAAGAGATATTAATCGAGCTTGCTGACGTGGAAAGTCGGCATGTAGATCGTTGGCGTGAAATGCTCATGGCGTATGATATAACGTTCAGGGTAGAAAGACCAACATTGAAAGCACGTTTGCTGGCGTGGTATGCGCGTCGGTTTGGAAGCGGGTTTCCACTCGCGCAAATGCTGAATGAGGAAGCCAGTGAAGTCAAAGATTATCTCGCACTTCATAGAAATAGCACATTGGCAGATGCGAAAAAGACAGCGCTTGATTTAGCCAAAGAGTCAGCGATGCATACGGAAAGTTTGCAAACGCTTACCGGCACGAGTGACGAGCCGTGGCATAAAACTGAATCTGGCGGTATGTTGGGCAACATTGTTTATGGGTTTAACGACGGTTTAACAGCGAACTTTGGCTTGGTTGCTGGGGTTATCGCAGCTACATCGGACCTCTCCACGATTCTCGTGACAGGTATTGTTGGAACAGTCGCCGATGCTTTGTCCATGGGGGCTTCCGGGTACCTCGCTGCCAAGAGTGAACAGGAAGTCTATGAACACGAAATTGAGGTAGAAAAAGAGGAGATTCGCCTAATGCCAGATATCGAGGAGGAGGAACTGGCACTCATCTATACCACTCGTGGCATACCAAAAGATCAGGCGCGGATCCTTGCACAGGAAATAATGAGTGACCCCGACCGAGCATTGGAGGAAAAGATTCAAGCCGAACTTAAGATTGGTGAGATGCGAACGACTCCAATCAAAGAAGGGTGGATTACCGGACTCGCGACGGCTATCGGAGCATTTATTCCTGTCGCCCCATTCCTCTTTACAGAAGGTTTGCTTGCTATCTGGATCTCGTTCGTACTTGCTATGCTCTCTCACTTTGCTGTTGGCGCAGCAAGGAGCCTTTTCACCGGACGCGGCTTGTTTAGGAGTGGCTTTGACATGTTTGTTGTAGGGCTCGGTGTCGCAGGAGTTGGATATCTTGTGGGTGAACTTTTGGAACGCTTCTTCTTTGGGAGTTAGAATTATGCAAAAACTATACATTTCATTGTGCCTTGTAGTGCTACTTGCAGGCACCGGTTGTGATCCGAAGGAACAACCAGATGCATTGAACGCTGGAAAATACCGCGTCGTCACAACAATAGGAATGGTTACCGATATCGTCAAGAACGTCGGTGGAGATCGCGTTGAAGTGATAGGGTTGATGGGACCCGGTGTAGATCCACACCTCTATAAGGCGAGTGCTGGGGACGTCCAAAAACTTAGTTCAGCGAATCTCATTTTCTACAATGGGTTACACCTTGAATCAAAAATGGGCGATATCCTCGCGAAAATGTCGGGTGATACCAAAACTGTCGCTGTAACAGATACTGTTGACCGGAACTTGTTGCTGACACCACCCGAATTTGAGGGACAATACGATCCGCACTTATGGTTTGATGTGACACTCTGGATGAAGGCGGTCGGAACGGTTCGTGATGTTCTCAGTGAATTTGATCCTGACAATGCTCTGGCGTACTGGAGCAATGCCCAACGTTACTTCGCTAAACTCGCGGAGTTACACGAGTACGTCAAAACACAGGCGGGGCGCGTGCCTTCTGAACAACGGGTCCTTGTCACAGCGCACGACGCTTTTAACTACTTCGGAAAGGCTTACGGATTTGAGGTCCGCGGACTACAAGGGATTAGCACAGCGACGGAGGCTGGCATCGCTGATGTACAGAAACTGGCGACCTTTATCGCTGAGCGACGCATCCCGGCAATTTTTGTGGAATCGTCTGTCTCTACGAGAAGTCTTGAGGCCGTGAAAGCCGCTGTGAAATCGAAAGGGTTTAATGTGGAAATTGGCGGTGAACTTTTCTCCGACGCTATGGGAAACGAAGGAACACCTGAAGGGACCTATATTGGGATGGTTCGCCACAATATTGATACGATTGTGAATGCTTTAATAGGCGAATCAACTACACATGTCTCTTCAACAACGGGATACTAAGTTGCAAGCACTTGAAACGAAAGCCATTGAAGTAACCGATTTGACGGTTGCTTATCAGGATAAACCGGTCTTGTGGGATATTGATCTTGATGTTCCGCCCGGTGTGCTTTTATCGATCGTTGGACCCAACGGTGCAGGTAAAACGACGCTGATTAAGGCGATCTTAGGATTGGTACGCCCCGCAGCTGGTAACGTCCTGATTTACGACAAACCTTATGAAGTACAGCGCGGAATCGTCGGTTACGTGCCTCAGCGAGGCACGGTCGACTGGGATTTCCCGACAAACGTTTTGGATGTCGTAATGATGGGACGTTATGGTGCACTCGGATGGATGCGTCGACCCGGAAAACAGGAACGGGAACTCGCTATGGACGCGTTGGAAAAGGTTGGTCTTGATGGGTATACAACTCGGCAAATAAGCCAACTTTCTGGAGGGCAACAACAGCGCGTTTTCCTCGCACGTGCACTCGTTCAAGATGCCACGGTGTACTTGATGGACGAACCTTTTCAAGGCGTTGATGCTACTACCGAACGCGCAATCATAACCCTATTGCAGGAACTCCGAGCAAATGGGAAAACTGTCGTTGTGGTGCATCACGACTTGCAGACTGTGGAAGACTATTTCGACTGGGTGATGCTCTTGAATATTCGGCGTATTGCCAGCGGTCCCGTTGCTGATACATTCACTTCTGACAACTTGCGTGAAACTTATGGCGGTCGTGTCGCTTTCAGTAGTCAGTTCCCAGTACGGATTACTTCGTAATCCTTTCAGTTTTCAGTTAAAAATCTTTTGTAGTATTCGAGGGACACCCAACTGCTACAAGGTTTAACTGACAACTGTTAACTATCTGACATTTATCAAAGTTATGGTTACACGACTAAAAGCGTTGCCTAAGGGCATGT